>JADJLG010000001.1:2758329-3495272 GCA_016710235.1 Saprospiraceae bacterium | reverse complement strand
CATTGGCAACTTTATTTCAACTGTAGACTTCGATCCAGGTGCTGGCAAATTTAATCTTACATCAAACGGAGATTATGACATTGTAATTTGCAAATTTGACAAAGATGGGAAGTTTTTATGGGCTAAAAGTTTTGGTGGCCCTAGTATAGAAACTGCATGGTCATTTGATATAGATGATGCCGGTAATTATTATTGTGCAGGAAGTTATTTTGGTAGTGTAGATTTTGATCCAGGGCCTATAGCTAACATACACTTCGGCACTGCTAGTAATAATACTTTCCTATGTAAATATTCCACAAATGGAGATTTAATTTGGGTATATGATTTATTTTGCACAAATATTAGTATTCCAAATTACTTAATAGTAGATCATTGCAATGACATCAATTTATTTGGGGTGTACATAGATACCTTAGATTTCAAATCCAAAAATGGTGTTAAAAGATTAACTTCTTTTGGTAAATTTGATAGCTACTTTGTCAGGTTAGATAGTTCTGGCAATTTCATGCAATTCAAAGGATTAGGAAATAATTCGAATGATTGGGTTGTATCTGTTGACATTGATAATTTAAATAACATGTATATTGCAGGCTACTTTTCTGATACAATTAATTTTAACAATAATGTAATTGAAAATTATCATTTTAGTCTTGGAGATTACAATACATTTATATTACAATTAGTATCTTGTAATTCGCAATCGAGACATGACACTATTGAAGCTTGCGATCAATATACATGGATTGACGGATCAACTTATTATCACTCTACTGATACGATCACATATAATGAATCAAATTCTTCTTGTTGTAAAGTTCTATCAAAATTAAATCTAACAATAAACAAGTCAGATACTAATTTAATTGCATTGAAAGGCTGCGATAGCTTAGTAATTAATTATTATAAATATTTTGAAAGTGGATTTTATAATATTATTTCAAAAAATGTTAAAGGTTGTGATAGTATTACAAATTTAAAGTTGGAAATTAAAAAATCTGATTTCATTCCATTAAATGTAACAACTTGTGACAGTTTTATTTGGCACAACACCACATACCAAAAAAGCGGAATATTTAATAAAAAATTTATTAACGTTCATGGTTGTGATAGCATTGAAACGCTACAATTGAAATTGAATTCATCTTCACAATCTTCTAGCAGCATTCAAGTCTGTGATTCTTATACCTGGAATGGAAATACTTACAACACCACTGGTAATTATTCTTACAAGACACAGAATAGCTTTGGTTGCGATAGTATTGCGAATTTACAGCTTACTATCTTTCCATCTCATTCTATTCAACTGAAAGTTTCTGCTTGCGATTCTTATACTTGGAATGGAAATGTTTACACCAATTCCGGGACATACACATTCAATGGAAAAAATGAAAATGGCTGCGATTCAATAGTTTTTCTGAATCTTATCATCGATACCTTTTTGTACAGCAATGAGTTCATTTCTTCCTGCGATCAATATGTGTGGAACGGAAAATCATACAACACAACAGGTCAGTACAGAGATACATTTTCTTCTATCAATGGTTGTGACAGCATCGTGACTTTGAATCTTGCATTGAACCAAAGTAAATCCTTCATTCAAACACAGACAGCATGTGATTCATTATTATGGTTGGGAAAGAATTATAAACAAAGCGGATTATATTATGATACCTTGAGCACAACCAAAGGTTGTGACAGCATCATCAAACTAGATCTGACCATTCATTCCACAAAGAATATAAAGCAACAAAAAACCGCCTGTGATTCTCTCGAATGGAATGGCTCTACATACAAACAATCCGGCATTTATATTTCAAAAAATCAATCACAGCATTCTTGTGACAGTATTACAGAACTGGAATTGACCATCCATCCAAGTACGCGGACGATCCTGATGCATTCTGCATGCGATTCATTCGAATGGAATAGAAATGTAATCAAACAATCCGGCATTTATACTCAAATATTGAGCAACCAATATTCTTGCGATAGCTTAGTCACACTCCATATTGAGATTTTCCCTTCTACACGAATATTGGATACGGTTCACGCTTGTGAAGAATATATCGACCCAATTACCGGAAACCGAATCACAAAAGACGAGGTATTGTCTTTCAATCAACAGACAGAACATGGCTGTGATTCTGTAATAAACAAGGTGGTATATATTCATCCACAATATTTCTATTCAGATACGGTTTATACCCAACAAAATTATCATTGGTCTATCAACAACCAAAATTATGGTGAATCAGGAATCTACACCGCAAATTTTCAAACCAAAGAACAGTGTGATTCTATATATACTTTATATCTGATCATAGAAGACGATATTGAAATTTATGCACCGAATGTAATCCATCCGGGAAGTGGCATTGCAACGAATAAATATTTTTATCTCATCACAAGTGGAGAAATAGATCAAATCCAAGAATTGAAAATCTACGATCGCTGGGGAGAGTTAGTGTGGGAGAAAACTCAATTTCAAGCCAACATACCGGAGCTGGGATGGGACGGAACATTTAAGTCACAGATGGTCAATCCTGGAGTTTTCGTATGGCTTGCAATAGTAAGACTCAAAGACGGAAGAGAAATCAAAGTTACAGGAGATTTTACGGTATTGAGATAGGGAGCAAAAGAAATTTATGAAAGTGGAACAAATTTAATCCCTCAAAAAAAATAAATAGTACGATACGCTTGACAATCCGGAATTAAGGGATTAGATTTGAACCATTAATTCATTCTTAAATTGTAGCCTATGGAAAGTTAAAAAATAATATTTTTAATTATTCAAGAATCATGCATTTTATTTTTAAACAATCTAAATTTATTAACTATGACAAAATTTTATTTTTCTGTAAAGTATTTAAACACAGAACAGAACAGAACATTGGCGCTAAATTAAAATTACTCCTATTCATGGTTTTTAGCTTTTCGTTTCTTTCACCAATCCTTTCTCAAGATACATTGATTTGCGATAATGGAGGATTCGAGAATGGGTTTCAATATTATACAGGATCATCCGGTTTTTTTGAGGCAGGTAGCAAAACCTGCACACCAACGCAAAACGGTTATCCGATAGTTTGGATTCCAAGAAGTTTGCCTACGGCAAATAGATTTGAAATCGTATATGGAGGCACAGATCCTCTCGTTGGAATACCAAGGACTAAGTTTGGATCAAGCTCGTTGATGCTGAACAATCGGTATGGTCATTTAGATCTTTGTGATGGAGATAAAGATGCGAATAGGATTCGAAAAAGATTTAAAGTTACAGAGGAGAATCGTCATTTTGCAGTTTGGTTTGCTGCAATATTGGAGAATCCTGATGGTCATGGTGATAGCCAACCCTGGTTCAGTATATCTTGCGATTTAGTATCAGAACAAACTCTTTGTTTTGATGCGGATATGTTAGAATGTGATAAAATCAGAACAGATGCATTGTGTATTTTCGAAAAAATAGATACAGTCGATTGGGCATGTCATAAGTTCAACATTCCGTCAAGTAAAATAGGACAGATAGCGACACTGAGTATTATTGCCTCAGATTGTGGCTGTGGACAACATTTTGGATATGCCTATATTGATGGCATTTGTGAGGATTGTAATAATAGTGCTTTTGGTAATGGTACACTTTTCGATCAGCCGATGAATAATCTTGGCTATGGTATTGAATATAATTCATGCGATGGTGAGAACATCAGGATTTGTGGTAAATATGATTTGCCAAGTGTTTGTGGTAATTGGATATTGGAATCTTTGACAGCTCCAGGCTTTAATATTTTTAATGTTTCTATAGACCCTGCATCAAAACGATATTGTTTTGACCTTCCTAAGTCAAATTTTTCAATTGGTCAATGTAGAGAACTTTTTACTACTTTAATATTTAAGTCAAATGGAGTAAGTTTACCTCCTGTAAACAGCAATTCTATTGAGATATGCTATGATGATTACAAAATAATTATTATCCAAAGCCAAACGGGCCTATGTCAAAACAATAATACCACCAACCTTATGTCTGATGATTATTATTATGTTCAATTAGATATGATTAATATTGGCAGTCACTCGTATATCATCCAAAGACAACTGAATAACCCATATCCAAATGAACCAGGTCCTTACACGCTTAAAACAGGAAATGGAAGTGCTGTCATAAATCTTGGACCTTTTATCATACAAGAAGGCCCTTGTACTTTAACTGTAAATGTGGATGGTTGTTTATTTAGTTTCCAGATCACTCCACCTGCCTTTTGTAGTGCAACTTGTCAAGATTTTAATAATTTATCCATCAGAAATGTAACTTGCTATCCCAACAATACTTGGACCTTTGATCTTACTGTACCTACGGGGGGATTATACACGGTTACAGATTTGAGTAATAATTCATTTACAAATTGCAGTTCCGGCGCCATCCCTTGTACTATTAATGGAGGAAGCATCGGGACAGAGTGTAAGAAATTTAGAATTGCCTTTACTGCTGGATGTCTTAATTTTATTGATATTGATATTTGTCCGCCAAAACCATGCAATGCAAACTGTGGCCTGGAAGTCTATAGGAAGGATTTGTATTGTAATGAGGAAGGCAATTTGTATTATTTTACCTTAGATGTCAAGTCCACAGGTAATTTTTTATGCTACAAAACCATGCCGGGAGGAGTCATGGGGCCACTTCCATCCGGTCCTCTTGGGCCTTACAGCTCAGACATTACATTGACCGTTTATGAGTGTAATAACGCTGCCTGTAATTGTCCTACACCATCCTGCTTCAAGACTATTTTTATTCCCAAGCCGGATTGCCCAAGACTCAACTATCGTAATAAAAATCAGGAATCGAATCTCAATGCTGAGGTTCTTAGAGTTTTTCCTAATCCTTCTAACACAGGGATTATTACGCTTCAATCAAATCAAGAAAGCATTTTGTTTGAACTATGGAGCATAGATCAAAAATTGATTTTGCCTCACCAAATACTCGAAAAGAGGAAAGAATTGGATCTTAGACATTTGCCTTCAGGTTTGTACTTTATAAAGTATCTCACTCCGGGGGAGAAAATGAAAGTCGTTAAATTTATTTTACAACATTAAGCCTTAGTATCAAAATAGTCGGGGGTATATGGCCCGACTATTTTGATTTTTCCTTGATATGAATAAGTTATCCTTTAGTTTTAACTTTCTTGTATTTAGTTTAATCCTAATTGGTTTAAATTCACAAATGCTATTCTGCCAGAATTGTATAGATTATACCGATACCTTAAAATGTTTCAGAAGTTCAAAATTTGAAAAAAAACCTATCAGAATTGGGACTAAAACTGTTCTGGCAGATACCATTGATTTTTATGATTTTCCCTTAGTTACGGATTGGAATGTAGATTGTTTGCCAGAGGTCATGGTACGTAATTTTAATTATTTATTAAAAGCTACTACCCTAAATAAAAATAAATTATTATTAGAATTTTCCACTTTTAGAGATGATAATAGGTTTAGCACTAGAACATTGTTGGATGTTGATATGGATGAAAAGCCAGAAATTTTTATGCTAATCGATGATTTTTTTGGACCAAATGAAGGCAAAATTAAATGTATCAGTAATGTTGGAACTTTGCGATGGGTCTCTGATTTTCCGGCAAGCCAATACAACCCATATTATAGGTCCGGGGGATTGGCTACGGCAGACTTTAATATGGATGGCGTTCCGGAATTGTATATCAACAATAAAATATTTAATGCACAGACCGGTAAATTGTTAGTGGATGGTGGTTCTAATGCTATCGGTGTGAGCAGAGATACTTTTCTTGGAATTTCCTTTCCGGTTTCAGTAGCTGCACAATTGGATGATGACCCTACAGACTTAGAACTGGCTGCCGGTTATTCCATATATAAGGTAAAAATTACCAACAAGAATGGTCGTGTCGGTAATTCCATGACCGCAAGCAATATTATGGTGGACAAAGAATATCGAGACGGACTTACTTCTATAGCAGATGTAAATCTTGACGGAAAATTGGATGTAGTAGTTGCCTCAGCTAGGGCCAATAATTCCGGATTGGTCTATGCCTATTGCCTTGACAACACAGGGAATCCAAAATTAATAGCAAAATGTTATCCTCCCTCTCCTTCCAATTATATGGGAATTGTATCTATAGGAAAGATCTCAAATTCTATTTATCCGAGTTTGATATTCGATCGTGTCAACTTCAGCTATTCTTATGTATATAACGGAACAGGTCAATTTCAACTTCAGTGGTCATTGCCCAATCAAGACGAGTCCGGCTCATTGGGAGTGAGTCTGTTTGATTTTGACGGCGACGGTAGACAAGAAATGGTGTTGCGGGATTCACTTCACCTTAAGATTCTGGCTTACAATGATACAATACCGTATGTAGTGGATAAAATTGATTGCATGGCGGGCACATTTTATGAATACCCCACAATAGTTGGTATTGATGAGCAAGGCAGTTCTAGAATATGTACCGTTTGCAATGACACAAATTATATCGGCCACCTCTCGATCTTTGGTCCACCGGACAGTCTTCCCTGGGCACCTGCCCGTCCGATCTGGAATCAATACGCCTACAATCCACTCTACATCAATGATGATCTCACAGTGCCGCGGGTACAAAAAAATCAGGCAACTTATCAGAATGGACGATACAATAACTTCATGGCCCAAAAAACCCTGTTGGACTCGGCAGGAAACTACAAAGTTCCTGCGGCGAGTTTGTACGGAACAATATTTTGTATTCGCTATGATGAAAGTACAAATGAGTATATTGTAAATTTTGATTTGTACAATCGCAGCGATGCTTCTGCACAAGCAGACAGCAGTCTTGCCGTTTCGTTTTATAATGGCAATCCGGAAACAGGCGGTGCATTACTAGGCATCTATTATACACAAACCAAACTACTTCCCGGCGATAGCCTGATAGGATTGGAGATCAGCTTGAAAGCGCAAAATCTCAAAGAGCTTTATCTTGTGGTTAACAGCAGCAGAAATAATTCAGGTCCCTTCGGAGACAAAGATTTTATTTTATTGGAATGTGATTACACGGACAATTTTTTTCATAGCCTTGATTTACCTGAATTGGAATACCGCAATGCAGAAATCTGCAGAGGATCCTCCTATGATTTTTATGGAAGACCGATCCAGGATACAGGAAGATATGTACACGTTCTCAGCAGCGAAAAAGGCTGCGATAGTCTGATCGTATATCTCGATCTCAATTTGTTGGATTCAGTAACAGTAATGCAGAACATTTCGATCTGCGAAAAATATGTATGGAACGACAAAGAATACACGAGCAGCGGAAGGTATATGTATGACACATTAAGTGCTAACGGATGCGACAGTTTGACAATCCTCGATTTGCAAATTTATCCAAAATCCGAGCAAATTATTTTTGATTCCGCATGTATATCGTACAATTGGAATGGAAATGTTTACACCAATTCAGGAACATACACATATCAAGGACAGACAGACCATTCCTGCGACAGCATCATCATCCTTAATTTGACAATTCAAGCTGCCGACACTATCATTCAGAATACGAGAGCTTGCGGCAATTACAATTGGAATGGAAATGTTTATACCAATTCCGGGACATACACATTCAATGGACAAAATGAAAATGGCTGCGATTCAATAGTTTTTCTGAATCTGAGCATCGATACCATTTTGTACAGCAATGAGTTCATTTCTTCCTGCGATCAATATGTGTGGAACGGAAAATCATACAACACAACAGGTCAGTACAGAGATACATTTTCTTCTATCAATGGTTGTGACAGCATCGTGACTTTGAATCTTGCATTGAACCAAAGTAAATCCATCATTCAAACACAGACAGCATGCGATTCATTCTTATGGTTGGGAAAGAATTATAAACAAAGCGGATTATATTATGATACCTTGAGCACAACCAAAGGATGTGACAGCATCATCAATCTATATCTGACCATTCATTCCACTAAAAATATAAAGCAACAAAAAACCGCCTGTGATTCTCTCGAATGGAATGGCTCTACATACAAACAATCCGGCATTTATATTTCAAAAAATCAATCACAGCATTCTTGTGACAGTATTACAGAACTGGAATTGACCATCCATCCAAGTACGCGGACGATCCTGATGCATTCTGCATGCGATTCATTCGAATGGAATAGAAATGTAATCAAACAATCCGGCATTTATACTCAAATATTGAGCAACCAATATTCTTGCGATAGCTTAGTCACACTCCATATTGAGATTTTCCCTTCTACACGAATATTAGATACGGTTCACGCTTGTGAAGAATATATCGACCCAATTACCGGGAACCGAATCACAAAAGACGAGGTATTGTCTTTCAATCAACAGACAGAACATGGCTGTGATTCTGTATTAAACAAGGTGGTATATATTCATCCACAATATTTCTATTCAGATACGGTTTATACCCAACAAAATTATCATTGGTCTATCAACAACAAAAATTATGGTGAATCAGGAACCTACACCGCAAATTTTCAAACCAAAGAACAGTGTGATTCTATATATACTTTATATCTGATCATAGAAGACGATATTGAAATTTATGCACCGAATGTAATCCATCCGGGAAGTGGCATTGCAACGAATAAATATTTTTATCTCATCACAAGCGGAGAAATAGATAGAATAGAATATCTGAACATTTATGACAGATGGGGTGAACTGGTATGGGCGAAAGAAAATTTTGGAGCTAATATTCCTGAGTTAGGTTGGGATGGAAGCTTCAGAGCTGAACAGATGAATCCTGCGGTGTTTGTTTGGATAGCAGAGATCAGATTGAAGAATGGAAAGCAGCTCACTTTACATGGTGATTTGACTGTGTTGCAATAGATCAGGCATCTTTTTTATTTATGAAGAAAGGAAGATTTTTTTACTTGGGAAAGAAATATGAGTCCAGCTATAAAAAAAATACCTAAACTAATCACGCTGTTTCGCATGCTTCCAGTGAGCTGTCCAACGATACCAAAAGTAAATGTTCCAGAAATAATAGACAGATAATACAAGGTATCATAAAAACTAAATAAGCAGGTATTCAGATTTTTTTCGGTGGGAATAATTTTTGAATATGCAGACCTTGACAGTGCCTGAATTCCACCTAGGACCATTCCTACCAGGGCAGCAACCAAATAAAATTGAGTTTTGGAATGTACCAGATATGCGAGCACACAAATTAATATCCAGATACATAGCATTATCATCATCGAAGTTTTATTTTGGCTCAGTTTTGAAATATATGCAAATAAGTAAGCACCTCCAATGGCAACTATTTGAAGGATGAGAATAATTAAAATGAGTTCTGATGATTCGAAATGTAACTCTTTTTGTGCAAATGCGGATGCGAGATAAATTACCGTTTGTACACCCGCGCTATAACAAAAGAATGAGAACAAAAAATACATCACATCTCTGTTGTGCCGAATATGATTCCAGGCTGTTTTCAATTTTTTTAATCCTCCAAAAAGCTGAGATTTATCGAATGCTACATTTTGATCCTCAGGGAGCCTGATGAATGAGTATTGAGAAAAACTAAACCACCATATTCCAACGCTAAGGAAAGCTAACCTTACAGGCAAATGATTTTCTGATGATATACCAAACCACTCGGGTTTTTGAATCACCAATAAATTTACTATCAGCAAAAGTACGCTACCTATGTA
Source organism: Saprospiraceae bacterium (assembly GCA_016710235.1). NCBI lineage: Bacteria > Pseudomonadati > Bacteroidota > Saprospiria > Saprospirales > Saprospiraceae > Saprospiraceae bacterium. The sequence goes on along the minus strand of JADJLG010000001.1, from coordinate 3,485,582 downwards.
TCCAAATGCATAACCTCTTGCGCTGATCTTGTCGCGATGTTCAGGTAGCGCTATGTCAGGTAAATAAGCGTCGTAAAATACCAGGGACCCTGCATGACTGGTCGTAGCGATGATGAAAGCGATAATTCCAATCCAAAGATTATTTGATCCGGTAAAAAAGTATAGCAAGATACAGGCAAGGCTCCCTGTAGTTGTAAACACACGCATGAAGAATTTCCTTTTTCCACCATGATCTGCAATTCCACTCAGTACGGGTGAGAGGAGACTAATCAGTATATAAGAAAAGGTTACAGAAAACGCGTAGAGACTTGAATTATAAACCGAAAAATTGAAAATGGGAATTTCTTCCGGCGTAGCTGCGAGAAAGAATACGGGAAATACAGCTGTGGAGATAACCAGGGAATACGAAGAGTTGGCCCAGTCAAACATTACCCAGCCTAAAATAGCCCTTTTGTCTTCTTTCATCTTTGTTCAATTGGCGGGCAAAATAAGGAAATATCCTTTCTGTCAAAGTGGAATTATATTTTGATATTTGCAAACTTAGATTCATTGTATGAAAATCTTGATTCTTTCCCGCAACGCGGCTCTATATAGTACGCAGAGCTTGATCAAAGCGGCACAGAGACGTAAGCATGAGGTTTATGTGATAGATCATTTACTCTGCAACCTGATTATTTCAGGTGGGAAACCTCAGCTATTCACAGGTTATGATGAGATGATGGGCTTTGATGCAGTTATTCCAAGGATAGGCGCTTCGGCGACACAATATGGTGCTGCAGTGATCCGGCAGATTGAAAATATGGGGATATTTACCACGGTCAAAGCAGACGCATTACTCAAAGCAAGAGACAAACTCACCTGCATGCAAATTTTATCTGCCGAGGGCATCGACGTCCCTAAGACAGGGATCGCCGCAGGAGACAGTTGCACAGGAGTAGTATATGATCAAGTTACTAAAGACAGGGCAGTGATCAAACTTTTGTCAAGCACTCAAGGACTTGGAGTAATACTTTGTGACAAGAAGAATCAGGGTCAGTCCATCGTCGAAGGATTTCATCGGGTGGGACAAGATGTGCTCATTCAGGAATTTATAGAAGACGCAAAAGGTTCGGATATACGGGCATTTGTTGTGGACGGCGAGATCGTAGGTGCGATGGTCAGGCAGGCCTTGCCTGGAGAATTCCGGTCAAATATTCATAGAGGAGCAACTGCAACAATTGCTAAGCTCTCTTCAGAAGAACAGGATATTGCCCTGCGCGCCACAAAAATTCTTGGTCTGTCCGTAGCCGGTGTGGATATTTTGAGATCGAAGCGTGGACCCCTCGTATTGGAGGTTAATGCCTCCCCCGGATTAGAAGGTATTGAAGCTACTACTAAGGTAGACATTGCAGGTAAAATTATCTCCTTCATTGAGAAGAATTTAAACTCATCTGAATAATGAGTAATATCAGTATACAAGGGCAAGATTTTCCGCCGGGCAGTTCAGGATTGGTGCGAATCAATGCAGGAAAGTTGCCGTCGGGAAATCGAATCTCAATATTTACATATATTTTCAGATCAAGGGTGCCTGGACCTACGGCACTTTTTTTAGGAGGTATGCATGGAGACGAAATCAATGGTGTGGAGATCATCAGAAGATCTATTCATGAAAATATGTTTTCTCAATTGAAGAGCGGCACGGTCATCGCGATACCCCTTCTCAATATATTTGGATTCATCAATTTTTCAAGGGATGTACCGGATGGGAAAGACGTCAATCGCAGCTTTCCGGGTAGTGTCAATGGATCATTGGCTAGCAGGATTGCCAGGATCGTTACCAAGAAAATTTTACCCTTGGTTGATTTCGGAGTAGATTTTCACACAGGCGGTGACCATCATTGGAATTATCCTCAGGTGAGGTATTCAACCAAACATGGCCCTTCAAAAGAATTGGCCCTGAAGACCAATTACGAGCTCCTCATCGAAAAAAGTATAGTTTCCAAATCTCTACGAAAAATAGCCAAGGCACAACACAAACCCATACTCGTGTTTGAGGGTGGTGGAGCTTTGAGGATTGAAAATTTTGTGGTGCAAAAAGGACAACAGGTGATCCGCAATTTATTGGAAGCTCATAAAATGTTGGAAGGTCCCAAACCTCAAAATCAAGTCAATCGCGTATTCAAAAAAACGGATTGGGAGCGCGCTCCTGAAAGTGGCATGCTGACATATTCTCGTCAGGCAGGCAGCTATGTAAAACATGGTGAAGTATTGGGGATAATTAGTGACCCTTTTGCACAAAGAGAAGTCAAAATGTTTGCCTCAAGAGATGGCTTCATCATCGGGCATAACAATGCTCCGGTGATCAATGTTGGAGATGGAATGTTTCATATAGCATATGAAGAAGAAAAGTATGTGGCTTCGGTTATTTCCTAGTATATTTTTATGCATCTTTCATTTATTTATTCCGAAAATTGCTTTAGCGCAAAAGTTTGTTACTGACAACAGATTCCAAAAAGTGGTCAACAATTTTGCAGAAGATACTGAGCTATTTACCGCATCAGTTGGGATCGGTATAATTGATTTGCAAACAGGAAATATAGTTGCCTCTTATAATCCGAACAAAGCCTTGATTCCTGCCTCAAGTTTGAAAATATTTTCTACAGCGGCTTTGATTTCAGAAGTGGGTGCAGAATATCAATATAGGACAGATTTTATTCTCGAAGGAAAAACAAATTTTGAAGGTGAATTCAATGGCAGACTTCAAATAGAACCTTCCATTGATCCCTCATTTTGTTCGCAGGATCAATTCGGTGCATTGCCTTTTGAAAATCTGGCAGATACCCTTGCCGGATTATTAATGAAGAGTGGAATAAAAAAAATCAGAGGTCAAATCACGGTCAACAGAGATTTAATTACTGATATTCCTGAGAATACGGAATGGCTTTGGTATGATCTCGGTAATTATTATGGCGCTGGTTGTTATTCACTGAATTTTATGGAGAACGCCGTAAAAATTTACTTGCAGGAACAAACTCGTTCAGGTAAAATCTGCGACATCGTAAAAGTCATCCCTTCTATACTTGAGGATAATTATTGTTCAGAGGTTCGATCCTCGGTGTACAAGTCGGACGAAAGTTTATTTGTATTGGGCAGTTCACAAGATGATATTTATACAGTACACGGAGATATATTGTGCTGTGGAAGAGATACAGTAGGATTGAAAGCAGCAATGCGACAACCTGAATCGGTATTTGTCAGGATGTTAATCTCTGCTTTAAAGAAGAGAGGGATTCAGGTAATTCTGGACAAAGTTGTCGATACTCCGGATGATGTAGAAGTATTGATCTATCAATATATTTCCCCGTCACTCTGGGCAATTGCAGATCGCGCTTTGAAAAAAAGTGTCAATTTATATTGTGAATCTTTTTTGCATACATTCGGAATGAAAAAAAATCAGACAAGCAAACGCAAGGATGCACTGATTGCTTTAAGTCAATTTTGGGGAAGTACGGGGATAGATACCAGAGGTTTGAATTTTGAAGATGGATCAGGTTTATCTCCGAAGAATAGTGCAACTCCACTTCAGCTGGCGCAGGCCCTGCTGTGGACAAATCAAAATGAAAAAACAAGGTACTTCTATAAATTACTGCCTGATGTTGCAAATGAAGGAACCTTAGCCGGTGAAATGAATAAATACCGTCTTTCCAAAGGAAAACTCAGGCTGAAAAGCGGGAGTATGGAGCGAGTCAGGTCATATTGTGGATATTTGATGAATAATGATAAACCAACTCATGCTGTGGCGTTGATCGTCAATAATTATTCCTGCAGTTCAGATACAGTAAGAAAAAAAATTGGATCTCTAATGTCAGGATTGTTAAAGTATAATTGAGACCTGAAGGAGTTTTCAAGTATTATTTTTATTATTATGATTGTAGTAATTCGTCGTGGATTAAAATTTTTTCCCATTTGATTTGCTCTTGCTTCCAATTCAGAATGTCATGGGCTTTTAAACAATTTTCATAATATTCATTATAGTTATTTTCAATAAGTCTGACAGCACTTACGATATGATCTGAATGAAGATTTGGGATGGTGACACCTACCTGAAATTTATTGATGAGATTTTGATATTCCGGAAAATTCATGTGAATTGCAGGAAGCCCTGCGGCAATGTAATCGAAAGTCTTGTTTGCCAGAGAGAGATAATAGCTTAAACTCTGATCTGAAAGTAAATTGATACCTACCTTAGCTTTTTGTGATTCTTTTCTCAACATTTCAGGAGTACATTTACCTAAAAATTTAATCTGATCATCTAGTTTATTTTCTTTTGTGAGAAGAATGAGCGACTCCAATATATCTCCATCACCTGCTATATGAAACTCATAGTCCGGCAACAATTTCATGCTAATGATCATTTGCTCTAATCCTCTGCCTATATTGACTGCTCCCTGGTACCATATGATGTTCTTGCGAAATGCTGGATTAGATACATGCATTTCCATTTGAGGTACATTTCTGATTACATGAAACTCCCTCTTATATTTTTTTTCTAAAATTTTGGAGATTTCAGTGCCTACTGTAATGCAACAGGAAGCAAAAGGGACAAATATCTTCTGGACGGATTCCCAGAAACTCTGAATGAATTTTTTCCCTTGGATTTCCGGACTTTCTTCCATGAGTTCATGTGCATCATAGATCATTTTTTTTCTAAGGATGAACTTCAGGATGGCAGCAGCAGGCAAAGTGTCTGCATCTACCGCATAGATCATATCTGAATTTTGGAATAGTCCTGAGAACAATAAACGCAAATTAAATTCCGCATAAAACCAAAACGATTTTTTAAAGAAACAGGAGACAAATACGATCTCCTTTCCAGGTATTTCATGGTTCTGAAAAAAATATCTTGAAAATATTTTAACTTGATAATCCTTCTCCGTAAACACCATCGACATTCGTTGCATTCTCTGGTCATACCTGAAATCAGATGTCGTAAATATAGCCAGAGTAGGCTTTTGTGTTTGCCTCATCAGCGGCTTTAATTTATTTTTTTAAAATCATAATTCGTGAATTCTACAAAATCTGCACAACTCACTTTTACAGATTTTACTTTGCCGTTTTGAACTTCAAAAGGAAACTCTTTAATGCCAAGCAACGGATTAGAATAAGTGCATAGGAATCTGTTTTCACCCAGTGACTCTAACCTGCCCGTACATTCATTTAACGGAAAGTAAATTTCCAATTCTTTGCCTTTGCGAATGATATTCATGCTGCCATACACTTCGTTTTCATATTTTCCTGTAAATTCATCAAGAGCAACAGAAGGCTTCCTATTCATGCTTACAGTATCTTTCTTCTGTTGGATCCATTTCAAATCCTCGTTCAATGATACCTGAAATTTTTGGAACATAGTATCAGAATAATCTCTAAAAGGCTTTTCAAGTAAAGCATCTAAGATTTCCATTTTTGCTGCCTGGTAAAATGAGTTCGCATCAGTGTTCGTAAATACGATCACACCACATTTTTTTTCAGGTACCCAGGTCACCGAAGTAACAAATCCATCAGCTCCTCCGGTATGTGATATCATCCTGAGATCGCAATAATCCTGAATTTTCCAACCAAGCCCATACATAGCAAAATGTCCGGTATTGTACATTGGCTTGTAATTGCCGATCAGACTGACGGGAGTAATGGATTTGTCAATTGCCGCCTGAGGTATGATCTGGCGCTGTTGCCAAATACCTTTGTTGATGATCATTGATAGCCACTTCGACCAATCTGCCACAGAACTGCAGATACTAGTAGCCGGTGCCATATTGTCAATGTTTGGTATCTTTAGAGGGATGAGTTTGTTTTCATAAATAGTGTGAGGCGAACAATGGTTATCACTACTTGGAAAATCAGCAGTCAGTGTCAGACTATTTTTCATTTCCAGGGGGCCGAATATTTTATTTTTGACGTATTCAGACCAGCTCAAGCCACTAGCTTTTTTTATGATTTCACCTGCAACAGCATATCCGGCATTACAATAACCCCATTTGTCTCTAAAACCGTAAACGGGCTTAATCAATGCCATCCTTCGGATGACATCGGCAGTCGTTGCCTTTGTAGACCAATGGCAGAAGTCTCCCTGAAAGGTTTCAAAACCCATCCTGTGACTTACCAAATCTTCGATGGTCAACATTGTAGTGGAATTCGGATCAAACAGTTTGAAATCAGGCAACCATTGACTCACTTTATCTTCCATGGTCAATTTTTTTTCCTGTTCCAAAGTGGCTAGAATTGTCCCCGTAACCGCTTTAGAATTACTCGCGATCATGAATAAAGTATTTTCATCTACCGGAGTTTCGGAGTTCATGTCTCGTACACCATAACCTTTGGTCAGAATTATTTTTCCATCCTGTATGACTGCAATTGCTGCACCTGGAATGTTCCATTTTTTCAGACCATTTTTGACATATAGGTCAAGACTATCGGGAATGAATCGGTCTCTTTGTGCATGTAATATTGCTGTTTGAAAACCAAGCAGAGAAAGAAAAAAAAATATTGAAGTCTTAATATAAATGCATTTGGCTGAAATCATCGGTAAGCAATTAGTATGGAATGAAGTAAATGAGATATCGGAAACGGATTGTTTGTTGATACGATAGCTTTCCTCGACAAAAATAGAAAATTTACTGATTTTCCCCTACATTTACCAAGTGGTCTTGGTGAGTGCAAATTTCTTGAGATTGTTTACAGGAGGCTTTGCCAGAGCGATTACTTTGTGGCCGTTTATCGTCGTGGACGATCACTCACTGATAAATGACACCGCATTGATAAACCATGAGAGAATCCATCTGCGACAGCAATTGGAATTGCTCATCATCTTTTTTTATTTCATTTATGGTTTACATTATTTGATTCAGCTGTTGAAAGGAATGGATCGGCATCAGGCATATTTGAACATCTGTTTTGAAAGAGAATCTTATTTGTATGAATCTGATTTGGATTATTTGGATAACCGTCGAGCATTCAGCTTTCTCAATTTCATCTATTAAAACCCTCTCTGGCTACATTATTTTTGAGTATTTGACATTGGAAAATTGCCTTATCTTAGGCGGCAAATTTGCGATATGATTTTAAGGAAAATATTAATTCTATTCGTCCATACATTATTGAGCTTGCTTGTATTTGCTCAAAATAATCCCCAAAATTTTAAACCTGAAATGTTCGGTGGTTTGATGTGGAGATCTATAGGCCCGGCAGTCACTTCAGGAAGGATTTCTGATTTTGCTGTGAATCCCAATAATTCAAGCGAATATTATGTTGCAAGTTCATCCGGAGGTGTCTGGAAAACAGTCAATCGCGGAACGAGTTTTACGCCCATTTTTGATTCACAAGGGTCATATTCCATAGGCTGCGTCAGCCTAGATCCGAACAATAGTTCTACAGTTTGGGTCGGTACCGGTGAGAATAACAATCAGCGCTCAGTAGCTTATGGGGATGGAGTGTACAAGTCTGAAGACGGTGGCAAGACCTGGAAAAATATGGGCCTTAAAAATTCAGAGCACATCGCCAATATCATCGTTGACCCAAAAAATTCTCAGACAATTTACGTCGCAGCCTATGGTCCGGTTTGGTCAGAGGGCGGCGAACGTGGGGTTTACAAAAGCACTGATGGTGGTATAACCTGGACCAATATCAAATCTGTAAGTCCTTATACCGGATGTAATAATCTAATCATGGATCCCCAAAATCCACAGGTATTGTATGCTGCATTCCATCAGAGGATGAGGAAGGTCTTCACATATATCGGTGGTGGACCTGAATCTGCATTGTTCAAAACTACGGATGGTGGTGCCAGCTGGTCAAAACTTGGAGGAGGATTGCCTGCTACGGGAGATATTGGAAGAATCGGAATAGACGTCAGCCCGGTGAACCCTTCCTACGTATATGCCGTAGTTGAAGCTAAGGACAATAACGGAGGAATCTACAAGTCAACAGACAAAGGCCAGAGTTGGACCAAGCAGAGTGGCACTTTTACTTCCGGCAACTATTATCAGGAATTAGACTGTGACCCCCACGATGCAAATAAAATTTATATTACAGATACCTACTATAAAGTTTCATACGACGGAGGAAAAACAGTCAGCAATCTAGGAGAAATCAATAAACACATTGACAATCATTGTATTTGGGTTGACCCAAAGGATCCTAAGCATTTGCTTGTGGGATGTGATGGTGGAGTATATGAAACTTATGATCATGCTGCGACCTGGGATTTTAAGTCTAACTTGCCCGTGACACAGTTTTATAAAGTTTCTACAGACAATCTATTTCCATTTTACAGGGTGCATGGTGGTACTCAGGATAATTTTAGTTTAGCTGGACCGAGTAGAACCACTTCGTCCAACGGTATTGCAAACTCGGATTGGTTTGTGACATCTGTGGGAGATGGTTTTGAGACTCAGGTTGACCCTAAGAATCCCGACATCATTTATGCGCAAAGTCAGTATGGTGGATTGATGCGATTTGATAAAACCAGTGGTGAATATCTGTTTATCAAACCTTTAGAATCAGAAAATGAAGCACCTTACCGATGGAATTGGGATGCTCCACTTTTTATTTCATCTCATAAAGAAGGGAGGCTTTATTTTGGATCAAATAAATTGCACCGAACAGACGATAGAGGAAATACCTGGAAAGTCATCAGTCCGGACTTGTCGAGACAGATCGACAGAAACAAAATTGAGGTAATGGGAAAGATCTGGTCTGTTGATGCCATTGCAAAAAATGGAAGTACCGATATTTACGGACAAACTACCAGTATTGCAGAATCAGCACTAGACGAAAATATCTTATGGGTGGGCACGGATGATGGTCTTTTACATCTCAGTACAGACGGAGGCTCCTCTTGGACAAAATTTGATAATTTGCCCGGAGTGCCCAACCAATCTTATGTGCATCAGGTGATTGCTTCTTTGCATGACAAACTGACGGCATTTGTTTGCTTTAACCATCACAGATACGGAGACTTCAAACCCTATGTCTTGAAAACCCAGGATGGAGGCAAAACCTGGAAATCGATCTGTGGGGATTTACCAGTTCGTGGATCCGTATATACTATTGCTGAAGATCAAGTAGATCCACAGTTGCTGTTTGTAGGTACTGAGTTCGGATGTTTCTTTACAAAAAATGGAGGCCAAAACTGGATGCAACTTAAAAATGGTCTACCAACAGTTGCGGTGCGAGATATCGAAATCCAACGTCGCGAAAACGATCTGGTGATTGCAAGTTTTGGTCGTGGTTTTTATATTTTAGATGATATCTCTGTTTTGCGCAATGTTAAAATTGCTGATCTGAAAGAAGAAGCAAAAATATTTCCAATTAAAGATGCATGGATATACGTAGAAAGAATGGAATTGGGTCTCAGAGGAAAAGGTCATCAGGGCAGTTCTTATTTCATGACCCCCAATCCAAAACCTGCTGCACAAATTTATTACTACATCAAGGACGATTTTAAATCATACAAAGACAAACGGAAGGAATCTGAAAAAGCAAAAGATGAGAAGAAGGAAAAATATTTTTATCCTTCCTGGGACTCATTGAGAAAAGAAGAGACCCAAGAAGATGCATATTTAATTTTTAAAATTAAGAATAAAAACGGAGAAGTTGTGCGCACATTGACATCTCCCGTAGCATCGGGTATCCAAAAAATCAGTTGGGACTTTAGGACTGCCAATCCAGGCCCAGTAGAAGGTAGGTTTGTGCCTCAAGCTGATCAATTATTTTCTGAAGAAGAAACGGGTCATCTGGTTCCTCCCGGAACTTATACGATCAGTATTTCTAAGTTTGAAAATGGAAAAGTCGTCGATTTGGTTGCTCCGGTTTCGTTCAATTGCAAATTACTTCCTCAGGGACATATGCAAAGCAAAGATCCTGAACTCAACAGCGATTACTATCAAAAAGTAGTTAAGCTTAGAAAAGCTTTAGGTTCCACTGAAGGCATTTTAGCAGATATCAAAAAGAGAGTCACTCAGTGCAAAACTTCAGCACTTGAAATGAAACAAAATCCCGGACCGGTGTTAGAGAAATTATCGACGCTGGATACTAAGTTGGCGACATTGGACCTGAGTCTATATGGAGACCGCATCAAAGCTTCAAAAGAAGTCGAAGTGCCGACTTCAGTAAGTGAACGCATAGGTACCATGGAGTATGCTACTTGGAGTGTAACTTCGGAAGTGCCTCAATTTTATAAGGATTGTTACAGCACAGCTTATGGTCAAATGAAATCCGTGATCACAGATTTGAGAATAATTGATGAAGATCTCAAGGCTGTAGAGAGGCTTATGGATCAGAATGGTGCATCTCCGACTTCTGGAAGATGGCCTGAATTGGATTGATACTTTCAGTCTTTGACAATTTTGAATAGAATTTCATATCATATTCTCACAGATCATTCGAGGCAAATTGGAGGAGATATTTATCAGTCCCATTGGACTTCGGATTTAGGCAAATTGATCATCTCAGCTACCGATCAGGGGATCTGTTTTTGTTCATTTGAGAGTGAAAATTATTCAGAAAATTTTCTCGATCTTTTTCCAAATCATCAAATCAGAAATGCAGAAAATGAATGGACAAAATCAGCGAAATCTTTTTTAGAAAATGGATGCCATTCCGGTCCACAATTGAGTTTGCATGTCTGGGGAACAAATTTTCAACACCTTGTTTGGCAGGCAACTATTGAAATTGGAAGCGGCGAGATCTTGTCATATCGTGCATTAGCCATCCGGATTGGAAATCCTCAGGCATCACGAGCAGTAGGACATGCTTTAGCGCAGAATCCAATTGCAATATTTATTCCTTGTCACAGGGTATGGTCCAGTGCTAATCAAAATGTAGGATATAAATGGGGAAAATGGCGAAAGAATGAATTGGTGTTGAAAGAGCGTTCAGCTATTCCAAATTCACGTTTACTTTTCTGATAATTTGTAAATTCGCAGCATTGCGGCAGATTTTAAGATGGCATTAGATTCCTGACAAACGGCAACTTTGTTTTCTTCCATAATACAAACGGCCTCTTTTTGACTCAAATCCGTATAGGTATATTTTCGATTCAATTTATAAGACAAAGTATCGCTACCGGTTCTTTGATTTTGCAGTAAAATGAGTTGACTAGCACTCGTGAGATAGACTTGATCTGTTGAATTTCCGCACCACGCACCGCTGATTTGGTTTTCATAGAGGAATGCATTCCCATAATGCAGACTTTGGATAGGAAGCAGCTTCTGTTGTTTTGTATTAGGAATGAGCAAATACAAGAAAGTTTTGTTGCAGAACCATCGATCTCTGTTTTTCGTAAACATCAATATGCTGTCGCCGGAAGTGCATATGGCTTCAATATCAAAATGCTTCTTGTTTCGTTTCATTTTTGTAGTAGGGTAGTCCCCAAATTGAAACTTGATTTGTTCCGCAAAAACGGTGTCAACAAAAAAACCTTTGCTGATATCGATTCTATTGATGACGCCTCCGCGGCGAGATTGATCATTATTTCCGCAGTCTGCAATATAAAGATGTTTCATTCCGTCAAAACTCATATCTTCCCAGTCGACATGAGAAGAACCTTCTACTCTAATTTGATGAATAATCTTGGCGTCTTGTGAAATTAAATAAAGAATTGGTTCGCAACCACTGTCATTGTGAGCCAGAAAATACTTTCCGTTTTCCAGGGCGATCAAACCGGAACATTCTTGTAGTTCATGAGCTAACTCTGCTTCGAAAATCAAGCTTGCATGTTGGGCAGAAATTGAAACGCTGCTGCACACGAGATAAAATGAAGTTAACAGAGTTATAACTTGCCGTATATGCTGCCTTGGCCATTTTATATTCAGCTTTTGCTCAGGCTTTACGACAAGAGTGATGGAGTGTAATTTCGCCATGCAAATGTTTCTTTCGATATGGTTTATTTTTAATTTGTGTAAAAATTGTGATCATCTATGAGGAGAGTTCTTGATGGTTTTGGTATCAAACTTGTGATGTAAGGATCAGATAGTTACAGAGAGAAAGATTTTTATTAATGACTATTTTCTGCTAAAATGAACTGATTTACAGTACCTGGAGTTTTGCGTATTTTAATATTATTTTTCGTTCCGGATTAGACACTTCGTCAAAGTGAATGGTTGCTATTTTCATGTCATTGTTTCCATCGATTTGCACTACGGTTCCTTTTCCAAATTTTTGGTGAAGAACCATTACACCTTCACGGATATCTTTGATCGGACTGGCTTTGAAATTGTCTAATAAAGCAGAGTTGACAGAACTCGGTTTTTGTGAAGGGATATAGATTTTTCTCGGCGTGAAATCATCTTCCTTTAGATTAAAAATCGACTTTCGGGCACCGGTTTGCGATTCGTATCTACCTGCGTCTATTTCATTGATAAACCTGCTCTTTTCATTTCTTCTCAGATTGCCAAAGAAATATCTGGATGTCGCATAACTCAGGCTCAACAATTTTCTGGCTCTGGTAATAGCTACATAAAACAATCTGCGCTCTTCATCGAGTTGCTCAGCTGAATTCATGGACATATAACTCGGAAAAAGATTTTCTTCCAGCCCTGTAACCAAAACAGCATCAAATTCCAATCCTTTTGCTGAGTGTATGGACATGAGAGTAATATAATCCGCTTGCGGATCCGCAGTATCCATTTCCGTGATCAGCGAAATCGTTTGCAGATAGCTCACCAGTGATTTATCTTCCGTGTTGAACTCTTCATCGTATTCATCTTCATCAACAAATTCCTTGATTCCATCCAGGAGCGACATTGCATTTTCCAATCTCGAAATTCCTTCTACGGTCATATCAGCTTTTAGTTCTGATGCCAATCCACTAAACTTAAAAATAAATTGTGCAGCATCGTAAGCATTCGCTTTTTGAGCAAAGAGATTCATCTCCTGCATCTGCATCCTAAAAGTTTGTAGAGCTGTACCTGCTTTTCCGGAAAATGCAATTTCTGCCGAAGCATCCCACAATGAGATATTTTGTTGTTGAGCGTATTCCATCAATTTATCCAAACTGGTATCGCCCAATCCCCGCTTAGGATAATTGATGATGCGTTTGAACGCTTCGTTGTCTCTTGAATTGATCGTCAGCCTGATGTAAGCGATAAAATCTTTTATTTCCTTCCTCTGATAAAAGGACATACCTCCAAAAACTTTGTAAGGTATATTCACTCTACGCAGTTGCTCTTCAAAAATTCTCGACTGTGCATTTGTCCTATACAAGATCGCGATTTCCTTATTCGGAATGTGATGCCTGTTTTTAATTTCAATAATAAAATCTGCTATTTTTTTTCCTTCATCCGTATCTGTGATGGCTTGTATCAATTTTATTTTGTGACCCTCTGAATGTTCAGTCCATATTTCTTTTTTGATCTGATTTTTATTGTATGTAATTACATCATTGGCGGCTTGCACTATATGAGTCGTACTTCGATAATTTTGTTCGAGCTTGAACACTTTTACATCCGGAAAATCATTCTCAAAATCGAGAATATTACTGATGGTCGCTCCACGAAATGAATAGATACTCTGCGCATCATCACCGACGATACAAATATTCCTGGGACTGCCTTTATACAAGCATAATTTTTTGACAATAGCATATTGCAGGTAGTTGGTATCCTGAAACTCATCCACCATCACATACTGGAATTGTGAGCGATATTTTTCGAGAACATTTTCAGGATTTTCATGAAGCAGCCTATACATCTGAAGCAACAAGTCATCAAAATCCATCGCACCTGCCAGCATACATTTTTGTATATACTTTTTATAAATTAGGTGCAACTGAGGCATTTTGTTCATCCGGTCCTGCGCTTGTAAGTCGGGATCGTTCTCATACATGATGGGCGTGATGAGATTGGATTTGGCGGAAGAAATCCGGGCCCTGATTGCATTGGCAGGGTATTCCTTGGCAGAGAGATGGAGCTCCTTGATGATTTCGGTGATGACTGACTTACTGTCGTCAGTGTCATAAATGGTGAAGCTGGAAGGATAGCCCAATTTAGGTGCCTCTACTCTTAGGATCCTCGCGAAGACGGAGTGAAAAGTACCGCTCCAGACTTTGCGCGCAGCATCTCCTGCTACCGCGTGGATGCGCTCTGTCATCTCTTTGGCAGCTTTGTTCGTGAATGTGAGGCTGAGGATGTTTTGAGGGGCAATTCCTTGTAGAATGAGGTAAGCTAATTTGAAAGTCAATACCCTGGTTTTGCCTGAACCTGGACCTGCGATTACCATTATAGGTCCATCACTGTGGGTCACCGCATTGCGTTGCACCTCATTGAGCTGTTTGAGAAAATCTGTCATTCTACAGGAGTCTGGTCTTGTGCGGCCAAAGATAATGGTTTTTTATCATGTGTTGTCTTCAGAATCTGTCCCTACCGGCTGCGCCAATCCGGATATAACAGCTTTAAGATGTACTGATGAGATCCCTGAATGTATTGCACTGCAATCCCGAAATGATCTCCTGTTTGATAACGGAATACTTGTTGTGGAAAGGACAGGTTTTTTGCAAATCGCAAGGTCGTATCTCCATAATACATGTCCTCAGAAAATCGTCATTTTCCAGCGCAAAGATGACGTCTGCAGGTGTAAACTCAAGTTGTATGTCACTGAAGTAAAATCCGCCTCGTGGACCCTTCACCGAAGACAATATCCCTTTTTTTGTCAAATCCAACATGACCTTGGCCAAAAAATGTTTGGGGATTTGGAGTTCCGTAGACAGCTCTTCCACTTTGAAGAGCTTGCCTGCTTCATGGTGGCTAACCATGTAGGTCGTCGCTTTGAGGCCGTATTTGCTCGTTTTCGAAAGCATGTGCAAAAGTAATATAAAAATATTTATTGAAAAATGATAAAAAGATAAAAATATCATAAATTTGCAAAAAACGAAGCATGAAAAAAATACTAACTATTTCATTATCAGTGTTGTGCGCTTTCGTACATACACTGTCTGCACAGACTTTTACACTTTCCGGTGAGTTTCGACCGCGGACGGAATACGCTCATGGGCTCAAAACATTAGCAGCTGCAGATCAAGATCCGGGATTTTTCACTACTCAGAGATCTCGCCTAAACCTCAAATACGGTGCATCAAAAATGACCGCATACCTGAGCTTGCAGGATGTCAGAACCTGGGGAAATCAGTCGCAGCTTAACGAAAATGAAGATAGGGCTGTGTCCATCCACGAAGCATGGATCATGCCTACCATCGGTAAAGGAGCCAAGTGGGCTTTAAAGATTGGAAGACAGGAAATCGTATATGATGACCACCGCATTTTCGGAAATGTGGGTTGGGCTCAATCAGCGAGAAGCCATGATGCTTTATTGTTGAAGTACTCTCCTTCTGCCAAATCATCACTCGATATTGGTTTGGCTTACAATCAGGATATTGCCAGATTGAATTCCAATCTCTATCTCAATGCATCCAACTACAAAACCATGCAATATCTGTGGTACCATACCAATTTTTCCAAATTGGGAGTAAGTTTGTTGGCATTGAATCTCGGCATGCAAGTGCTTTCTTTGGATAGCAATAATGTGTCAAACCAAGAGACTAAGTTCAATCAAACCCTCGGTACTCATCTCAACTACAAAACCGGCAAATTCACTATCCTGGCAAATCTCTATTACCAACTGGGTAAAAGAGCTATTTCGGCAGATCAGGATATTTCTGCCTACCTGTTGGGGCTGGACCTCGGCTATGCGATCAATGCCAAAAATAGTATCACACTGGGATATGAACTTCAATCAGGCAGCTCCCAGGTGGACCCATCTGAAAAACTTAACTCATTCACTCCCTGGTATGGTACCAACCATAAATTCAATGGTCATATGGATTATTTCTACGTCGGAAATCATCTCAATTCTGTGGGTTTGCAGGATATATATGTTAAGTGGAATACCAAATTCAGCAAATGCGGTTTAGGAGCTGACCTCCATTATTTTTCTGCCGCAGCTGATGTTAAAAAACCGGGCACACAAGAAGCTGCTCCTGCCAATCTGGGCACAGAGTTAGACCTTTATCTGGATTTTATGTTTTCCGATGCTGTGAAATGTCAATTGGGATATTCCCAAATGTTGGCTACAGAAACCTTGGGGTATCTCAAGGGCGGTAAGTACAATGAAACGCAGAATTGGGCCTGGGTTATGCTTAGCTACACCCCTACATTTTTGAAGCATGAAGTCATTAAGCAGTAAATCAATTTTATACATTAAAAAAATCATTATATGAAGAGTTTTATAAAAATTCTGGGAATGGCAATGATAGCGATCTTGCTATTCCAGTGTAAGTCAGAGAAAAGTAAAATAAAAGGTGCGGAAACGACAGTCGCATCAAAATCCGGGCATGTTTCTGCCGATGGTAAAGCAAGCCTCACGGATGATGAGATGGAGCAAGCCAAGAAAATTTATTTCCAGACCTGCGCCGGATGTCATGGCACGTCACGCAATGGAGCTACAGGTCCTTCTCTGTTGCCAGAAAAAAGAACGGCATTATTAGGTACGGCAGGTTTGAAAGCATTCATTACCAATGGTACCCCTGGAGGTATGCCTGACTGGGGAAAGCAAGGAATCCTTACACCTGAAGAGATCGATTTGATGGCCCGTTTTATACAATTACCTCCACCTCCGATCCCTGCATGGACAATGGAGGATATGAAATCGAAATGGAAATTGCATATACCTGTTGCAGACAGACCCACAAAACCTGAACACAACCGCAATTGGCAAAATTATTTTGGTGTCGTGTTACGCGATGCTGGCAAGGTTGCTATCATAGACGGTGATACCAAAGAGAAAGTGGCTATCGTCGAAACGGGTTACGCCGTTCATATTTTAAGATCCACAGCATCAGGCAGATATTTCTATAGTATTGGCCGTGATGGCAAGATTACCCTGATCGATTTGTGGATGAAAACGCCTACAGTAGTTGCGGAAGGAAAAGCATCCTTTGATGCTCGTTCTGTAGAAGTATCTAAGTACAACGGCCCTAAAGGAGATTTCAAAGACAAGTACGTGATTGTCGGTGGTTATACACCATCTCATTATGTAATCATGGATGCGCTTACTTTGGAGCCTTTGAAAGTAGTGAAAACCTCAGGAAAAGAATTGGACAATGGTCCTTTTCTGGAGGAGGCCAGGGTAGCATCGATTGTTGCTTCGCACACAGATCCATTGTGGGTGGTCAACGTCAAAGAGACCGGTATGGTGATGCTCGTTGACTATTCTGATTTAAACAAAATAGAAGAAAACACTGTGAGAATTCCAACTGCAAAATTCCTACACGACGGCGGTTGGGATAAAACGGGAAGATATTTTATAGTAGCAGCCAATGCAAGCAACAAACTGGTGGTGGTTGACGTGAAAGACAAGAAACTCAAAACTATCATAGATGTTGGTACCAAACCTCACCCCGGTCGTGGAGCAAACATAAAGAATGCCAAATACGGCAATATGTGGGTCACAGGCCACGTGGGCGAAAACCGCCTTTCTTTCATTGGTACGGATCCCGGACCCAATCAATTTAAAGAAGTCACAACGATCAAAGGATCTGGTGACGGAGGCGGCAATCTGTTTGTGAAATCTCACCCCAAATCAATGCACCTATGGGCCGACAGAGCTTTGAGCAATGACTCCATATTGCAAAGAACCATCGACGTTTATGATATCAGCAGCCTCAAATTGGTCAAAAGTTTGGTTGTCCCTGCGAAGTATCATGGCAGGGCAGTCCATATGGAATACAACAAGGACGGCAACGAAGTTTGGATCTCTGTGTGGGGTAAGATGAATAAACCGGAAGAGAATGCAGTTCTGGTTTATGATGATAAAACTCTCAATCTCAAAAAAGAGATCGTGGGTGATTGGGTAGTCACTCCGACAGGAAAATTCAATGTCTTTAATACAATGGCAGATATTTATTAATAAGCCATATATTAATTGGTAAATATTTGTAATAGACAAATAAAAATAAGTGAAAAAATATATTTTTCTTCATATTATTTGCTTTATTATCAGCTCATCTACAGCTCAGGTATTAGATTCAACCCGACCTCCTGAGCTGTTGGATGAAGTTGTCATAACTGCACAATTCAAGCCGACCCAAATAGATCGGGTCATCACACCCGTTAAAGTGATTACTTCCAATCAACTCAAGCTGACGGGAGCCCATCAACTCAGAGACGCTTTAATGCAGGAATTGTCCTTTGACATAGCCCAGGCTTCAGTATTTGGGGGCAGCCCTCAGATCAACGGAATTTCAAAAGAGAACGTGAAAATCATGGTAAATGGGATTCCTGTTGTGGGTCGATTGGATGGAGTCATTGATCTCAATCAGATTCCGCTGGTCAATGTTCGGCGCATTGAAATCATCGAAGGCCCATCATCCGTGTATCATGGCACAGACGCACTTGGCGGAACGATCAATATCATCACCGATATCGAGCGGAAATATCCCTGGTCTATCCAGGTTGGCGCCAATTACGAGTCAGTTGGAGCCAAAGAATTCAAATTCAACAGTTCGTTCAATCACCACAAACATCACTTGCAAACAGGCGCGAATGCTTATTTTTTTGATGGCGTTTCTTTCAATGGTCAAAGAGCTGAAGATTGGGAGAATCGCAATCAATATTCAGGATATTTTCAGTATGCATATTTGATGAAGAGGAGTGGTGTTCAACTCAGGTCTCAACTCACTCAAGACAATCTCTTTGATTTGGGCAATGCAGATACAAATCAGATCGCTAAGGATGTGTATTATTCCACAAGAAGATGGGTAAATTCGGTCCATTATAATTTAAGTAGCGGCAAAGCTCATTACTGGGATGTTGATGTCTCTTACTCTTTGTACAAAAGATTTCAGAAATACTACACCACTGATGTAACCAAAGACGAAACCACTTTGGATGCTAATCAGTCTGCGGCAGATACAACCGGATTTTTTACCTGGCATGGGAAAGCCACTTACAGTTTTACACCTGAAAACAAATGGTATCAGGGGCTTGCCGGTCTGGAATTCAATCATGAGACAACTACGGGAAGGAGAATTCTGGATCGCCAGCAAGAACTGAGTGAAGGCGCAGTGTTTGCTGCTGTTCGTTTGATGCCTTTCAAAAAATTGAGTCTGGAGCCTGCTGTGAGGTGGAGTCATTATTCGTATGGTAAGTCAGTACCCACGCCTACGCTGAGTGTAAACTACGAATTCTTGCCACAAAGCCATATTTGGGCAAATTATTCTAGAGGCTTTCGCACGCCAAGTATGAAGGAATTGTACTTGGATTTTTACACATTTGTCGGACCAACCAGTTATCATATTACAGGTAATTCTGACTTGAAGCCTGAATCTTCAGATCAATACCAGCTGGGGCTTAAACTGGTTTTACCATCGATACCTTTGCCTCATTCCATCCAGGTCAAGACCTATTACAATGATCTGAAAGATCTCATTGCCTTGAGTCCGATCATCCAGAATAGCAGGAATTATATCAATATCAACCACGATAAAACTTACGGTATAAAATGGGATGCTGAGCTGACTTTGTGGAAGTTCCTATCGCTATCCTACGGACAACACATGTTCTGGAACCGCAATGATTTTTATACCGAAGCTCTATCCTCACAGTTGGATAAGTTTCTGTTGTCGAAAGATTACAATGCAAGAATTCAATACTGTGTTCCGGCCTTGCACTCCACATTTGCGGTGTTTTACAAACATCGAGGAGAAAGACCGGCATATGCTTATGACAAAGCCAAGAAAGCGTATTTTGCAACCCAGACGGCTGCACTCGACAATTTGGACGCCATGTTGTCAGTGCATCTTTTCAAACACAGCATAGAGCTCAATTCCGGAGTAAAAAACATATTGAATAAGACCAATCTCGAAGAGCAGGTTTTGCTTTCGGGAGCTGCACATACCAGCTCATTATTCCTATGGGGTCGAACTTACTTCATCGGATGTCAATACTTTTTCAATCGTAAACCAACAAAGTAAACACATATGTTTTCAAAGAAAAATGCACAGATTTTCTTTTTTGGAGGGACGATCCTGTCATTCGCAGTATTTCTGGGATTGACCTGGCATAGTCTTGCCAATGAAGTACCTCGGCAGACCAATGCGGCCAATATTACGCCCGAAGTCACCAGAGGAAAAATAATTTGGGAGAAAACAATTGTATGGGTTGCCACACCCTGCTAGGTGAAGGTGCATATTATGCACCTGAATTGACCAAGGTTGTCGAGCGGCGCGGACCTGAAATGATCAAAGTTATTTTGACTTCCAAGATGCCCTGGGGTCCTCGTGGACGTCTCATGGTAGCCTATGGTATGTCAGATCAGGATGCCTCAGATATGATTGCATTTTTGAAATGGTGCGGCGAAATCGATTTGAATGGATTTCCACCTAAGCCGGTTATGTCTCAACCTCCAAAACAATAAGAATCATGAAATATCAATCACAGAAAGTCGCATATTTATTTTTTGCCCTGAGCATGCTCTTGCTCATTTTGCAGATCGTCTATGGGATTATCATGGCCCTGGGTCGCATCGGTTATGATGAGTGGTTTCATAGCTTTATCCCATTTAATACTGCTAGAGCAACGCATACCAACCTGTTGGTTGTTTGGTTGCTGAGTGGATTCATGGGGGCGGCCTATTATATCATCCCTGAAGAAAGTCAGAATGAACTTGTTTCGGTCCCTTTGGCCAAATTGCAGTTTTACAGCTTTGCACTTGTCGGAGTAGTAGCGGTCGCCGGTTATCACATGAACTGGTGGGAAGGCAGAAAATTCCTGGAGATACCAAGACCTCTGGATTACCTGGTGGTTATCAATGTATTGCTCTTTTTAGCTTTGATACTGGCCACTTTGTTTAAAGGTAAACAAAGGACAACGACAGCTATGGTGTTGACTATGGGTCTGGTTTTTGCTGCATTGCTCTACCTGCCCGGAATGATATGGTTTGAGAGTCAGACTTTAGATTCATATTTCAGATGGTGGGTGGTACACTTGTGGGTGGAAGGAGTTTGGGAGTTGATCATGGGAGGAATTCTTGCATATCTACTGATCAAGCTTACAGGAGTGGACAGAGAGGTCATCGAGAAGTGGCTCTATGTTATCATCGGTCTCACATTCATATCGGGAATATTGGGTACAGGACATCATTATTACTTCATAGGTGCACCCAGGTATTGGTTGATCATAGGCGGTATTTTTTCTGCGTTAGAGCCATTGGCATTTTTGGGAATGGCTTTGTTTGCATTTGCAATGTATCGCAGAGGAGGCCAGAAACACCCAAATACCATTGCGCTGTATTGGACGCTCGGATGTGCGATCACTTCATTTGCCGGAGCCGGATTGCTTGGAATGGCACATACCTTACCGTCGGTCAATCTGTGGACACATGGTACATTGGTGACTGCAATGCATGGCCATTTGGCTTTTTGGGGTGCTTATGGGATGTTGGTATTGGCTATTATCTCGTATGCCATGCCTATGCTGACAGGGCGTAAGCTTTATCAGAACGCTCGGGGACAAATTGCATTCTGGACTTCGAATATAGGCATGTTGGGAATGACCACAGCTCTGGCAGCAGCAGGTGTAGCACAGGTTTATCTGGAGCGAAGAATGGGAATTGAGTTTATGGATGCGCAAAACGAAATATCAATACACTTTGTCATCATGCTGGCGTCAGGATGCTTGTTTTTGTTTGGTATAATACTCTATATCATTGATTTTGTCCAGTATGGTACTCCCAAAGACGAGGCAGTCCGTCCAGTAGAAGACCATTTTGTTCCCGCTAAATGAGATCTATAAGGGATGAAGTTTGAAAAAGAACCTTTTTACCAAAGTACAGGTCGAGAAAATTTGATATTTGAACATTGTTATTTGAACCAGTTGCCCCTTTTGTTGAAGGGGCCCACTGGTTCAGGAAAATCGAGATTTGTGGAGCATATGGCCTACAAACTGGACAAAGACCTGATCACGATCACCTGTCATGAAGAAACGTCTTCCACCGACCTCATCGGCAGATTTATTTTGCGTGGCAATGAGACCGCTTGGATAGATGGTCCACTCACCATAGCAGCTAAATCAGGCTCCATCATCTATCTGGATGAAATCGCTGAGGCGAGACCGGATATACTCGTAGCTATACATTCCCTCACGGATTTTAGAAGGAATATGTTCATCGATAAGTTGGGCACTGAGATACAAGCACACCACGACTTTATGCTTGTTGCATCATTTAATCCGGGTTACCAAAAAAGTATGAAAGATCTCAAGCCATCCACAAGGCAGAGATTCGTTGCGATTTCATTTCAATATCCTTCTGCTTCGATAGAAGCTCAAATCGTTCAAGGGGAAACAGCTCTAGCCCAGGCACAAGTAGAAAAACTAATCCAAATCTCCAATAGGATCAGAAATCTACACGAATTGGGTTTGATGGAGACGGTCTCCACAAGGCTTATCGTCGATGCTGCAAAACTGATCAGCAGAGGATTGCCACCGAGGTTGGCAGTCAAAGCAGCTATGCTGGAGCCACTGACAGATGATCCTGAGACATTGACCACTTTGGAAGACCTGGCCAATCTCGCTTTATAGGCTTGAAATCAATAATTTGTCTTGGACCTACAGGAATTACTATTTAAAAAATTTTTTGCATGGCGAAAGAAGAAGAACGCTCCATCATTTTCTAGTTCATGTTCATTTCTGACTGAGCGACTCCAATCTCTTTTGCTCATCTCCAGGGCAATCTGTAAAGTAGCTATTGAAATTTCGCCGGCATTGATGAAGGGAGGTCGCAAAGGGATTTACTTTTATCTTCCTCAACAGATAGACTTTTACTCTGAAAAGTCCCTCAATGATGCATTTTATCTGTATCGTGTGCTTTATTTATGTTACCATTATCTGCTGGACTTGACTAGCCCAGATCATGGACTAAGCTCAGATATGATTATAGAAACATTGGAGAAAGATTTTCCTCGGGCGACTGAGATCCGACTTCGTTTGATGGATGGATTGCCGGATATAAGTTGGTTGACCGAAACTTTTATTCCAAATGATCAAGCAATCCAGGGGCTGGAAACAGGGCCTGCGACGTTTGCATCTTCTGTTCAAAAAGAGCAAGAAATTTCCACTGAATTAAAATCAAAAGCCGTGGAGTCGGTGAGCGTTTTGCAAGTCGATCGCCAAAAGCAGGAAGAATACATGCTTACCCACAATTTTGAGAAAGTAGAGACGGCAGAAGAGTTTGACGGAGTCTGGAGAGATTTTGACGGTGGAGACAGTCTTCAGGAGGATATGGAAGCACTGGATGAACTCAATCTAAAACATGTCGTACGTGTTGATGATATCGTCCACTCCATATACAAGGCTGAGTACAATGGTCAGTTCACGGTGGCTGAATGCAAAGAGCTCAAGCAGAGCGACCATTTCTATCCATACCCGGAGTGGGACTATGTACAGAAAAAATACCTGCCTGATTACTGCAAGGTTTTTCCGGTATTGTTCAAGTCAGTCAGATCCACCACGGGGGGCCAAATGATCAGGGATAGCCACAGGCAAATAACTATTTTGAAAAAGGAGTTGTCTAGGTTTTATAACCAATGGACACAAGTGCGTCGGATGAATCACGGTGACGAATTTGATATTGACGCATTGCACGATATGCACATTGATCTCCAGGCAGGCATACAGGCGGATGATAAAATCTATTTGTCAAAACGAAGAAATAGAAAGGATCTGTCGATTTTGTTTTTGATCGATATCAGCTTATCCAGTGACAGTTATATCAACAATGAAAAAGTCCTGGATATTGAGAAAAGAGCTATACTGAGTATGGGTGAGGCTTTGAGCGATTTTGAGCTAGACTTTCAGGTTGATGCTTATTTTTCTAAAACGAGAAATTTCTGTACCTACGTCACGCTGAAGCATTTCAAACAGAGCTGGCGAAGTGCAATTCAAAGTATCGGTGCCATTCAGGCTCAGGGATTTACGCGCATTGGTCCGGCATTGCGCCACAGCAGTACCTTGCTCCAAAAATCGCGAGCCAGATCAAAATGGCTAATCGTCCTGACAGATGGAAAGCCGACAGATTATGACAAGTATGAAGGCAAACACGGAATGGAGGATATCAAGCAGGCTTTGAAAGAAATGAAACAAAAACAAATTCAATACCACGCGGTAGCCATTGAAGATACTGCAAAATTTTATTTGCCGATGATGTTTGGCCGACAGCATTTCAGTATTGTTACACATGCAGAAAAGTTGTCGTTTGTTCTCCAGCAGTTGTATCAAAAAATAGCACAGTCTCAATGACAAATTCTCTCTTGAAACTGCTGCGTCGAGTCGAGAGGGAAGGCCAAAATCCGACTGATACATACATGATACCTGCAATAACAATAATCGCCGCAGTCTCTTTGGATATCGCTACATTCTTTTTTGTAGCCGAGCAAAAGGAGCCCGGATGCCAAACTAAATATTACTGCCAAAATAATGAAGCTTTTTTTCATGTGCGACAAGCTTGATTAGAAAGATTTGTGATATTTTTGTCACAAATTTAAATCCGTTTATATTACAAAAAATTAATTTTATTAAAATTATATAAAAATGAAAAAAAGACAAATTATTGTAATGTTATTTTCTATTTTGACAATAGGAATGTTGGTTTCATGTTCCTCAGGTCCGACGAAAGAGAATAACACAAATTCATCCAAGCCGACATCAATGGTAGAATCATGGGAAATGAAGCAATACATCAAAGGCGATCTTCCGGCGATTGACGAAGCCATGGTAAAAGCAGGAGAAGCGGAGTTTGGTAAAATCTGCGTGGCTTGCCATAAATTTGACCAGAAGCTCATTGGTCCAGCCTTGAAGGGTGTGACTCAAAAGAGAAGTGCGAACTGGTTGATGAATATTTTGCTACACAACGAAGAGATGGTTAAAAATGATCCTGATGCCAAAGCGCTGTTTGCTGAGTTTAACAATACGGCGATGTCAACTGCAGGTCTTGATGAGACGAAAGCGCGTGCAATATTGGAATACCTAAGAGCTCAGGATGCGAAGTGAGTAAAAATAAATTGCACTGAATTTTTTCATTTGATAGAAAAGGGTGGGCCAAAATTCCACCCTTTTATTTTTGCAAAAAGCAGGTACCTGTGGGTGGTTTTGTGGGATTGTGATCCTCCAACTCAGCTTCTCGGAATAATACTTGGGATTAAGATTATATTTGCGAAAAAAATTTAATATGAGACTGAGTTTGCTGTTTGTGGTTATCATCAGTTCTTGCACAGCTCAACGGGGAGACCAGGCTGCGGGATATTTTAAAACCAAGGGTATAACTACCAGTGCAGTGCTATCCGGAGAAAAAGCGATTGTCGTCGCAGGAGAAAGCAGCTTGTGGAAGGAAGATAGCCCCAATAAAGAGACCAAATATGGATTTTTGGCAAAAATGCCTTCGGATGCTTCTCAAATCCAGATCTATAAACTGGGAGATGACAAAGAAAATTGGAGAGTGGAGCATTTTGTCACTGCAGATCAGTACAGTTTTGCCTCCGGTCATTTTGGTGAAAACCGAATTCCTTTTGTTGCCAAAATCGACCAAAAGATGAATGTCGTGTGGGCAATGTCCAGCAATCAACTCAGTGCGGGAAACGAGTCTCAGACTGCTACCAACTCGAGAGGTGAACTGTTGATCAGTAGTAAAAAACCCGGAGCCGATTCGTATGTCATGCACTTCTGCCTTTTGGGTTCGGATGGAAAGCTATTGTGGGTGAGGCAACTGGAACATGTAGATCAGTTGTCCGCAATTCTTCCTGTGACAGGTGACAATTTTTTGATTTGTTTCAAACAAAAAGGCGCCTATATCGACGGTGAAACCAGAAAAAAATATTTACTCTACACTACGGTATTGTGCAGTTCCCAAGGAGAGATCATTTCTTTGGTATCGTATATTTTAGACAATTCACTCCTGCAGGATTTTAGTTTAGACGGCGTCGTACAGACAAAAAACAAAAATTTGTACCACTGGGGATCAGTGAGCACGAATGGCATTGCAGTGCCATTTGCCATGTCTAGTTCTGAAAACGGAGCCATACATTGGGCCAAAACATTTCCCGCAGCCCAAAATCTGAGTTTTAAAAATTCTGTGGAGCTTCCCAATGGTGATCTTATCGCGGTGGGTGATGGTTATGGAAGATCAGGTGGTTTTCTTCAAGCCGGTATGAAAGCTTCGGGAGACATAAAATGGATGCAATTGATTCCATGTCCATCTTATCAGCAAATAGTTTCTGCCCTACAGATTGCTGATCAGACTGTGATGATCTATGATAAAACATTGCAACTGGCATTCTACAAAATCAATGAAAATGGTCAGTCCTGTTTGCCGGGAGCGAGCCCTGTTGCGGTTCAAACCAAGGACTTTCCCGTTGATGTTCACCAGATTACTGCAGACTTCACAGAAGACAAGGAAGTTGTATGGACGAAGTGCAATGTACAGATGAGTTCTGGCGGACAGATCCACGCAGAGAGCGACTGCTCACACTAAGGTATTTGATACATCCTACTGAAATCTTGGTTATAGTACCAAATTTTGCAGCTGAATTTCAAAGAGGTGTCAATCGTTCTACAAAATAAAAGCTTTGCACTATGTTTGATTCATTAGCTAAGTTTTTGTAATCTAGCCTATGCAACTGCACTTGCTTCCTTCATGATTGTATCAAATCATTTGATCAGTTTGTTTTGCTCTGATTCTGTCACCATATAAGCACTTGGTTTTTTACCATTTTGATTCTCACCACGAACCACAGTTCAAAATCTAGGTTTAAAGTTGTAAGATGACAATTATGATTGACGAATTGTATGTTAATAGGATGAATTTCAATATTTGTCTATAGTGTAAATCTACCCATCGGGTTTGATGTATTATCGCATACTGTATGAGCATCATCTCCTTCAATCCGGCAGTGTGGTAAAATACTAAAACAGAGTATTTTTATGTTTATACTGTAACCCAAACACATCCTGATGAAATGGATTTTTTCACGTGGATTATTTTCTTGTTTCATTTCATTTCAATTTTTGAAATTCAATTAGTTCGTTCTTTTTACTTCGGATAATAAGCTAAGCAATAGCTATACATTTTGACTGGTGGATTCACAGTTCACATTTTTGTTTGATTATGCTAATTCAGGATTTTAAAAAATTGCTCTTGATCAAGTATCCGTGAAGTATCGGTGAAGTAACTTGAATCATTCGTACTCAATTTTTCGCCGTATCAGGCTCACACCGCCTTAAAGTTGGCGATTTGCAAAGTGATATTGAGTGATCAGGTTTTAAAGACGTATAACTTCTAAACTGAGCTTTGAAAAAGAAATGAACAGGATGAAAAAGTCGAGTTCATTATTTTTAATTATTTTGATTACTCAAACCAGGAAGCATACATCTGATAATTTCTCGCAGTACGAGTGACAAAAAATTCAAATTGCTTTGGGTCTATAGCTTTGATTTTTCTCACCGGAGATCCTGCATACACAAAACCGGATTCTAATACACTATTTTCCAATACCAATGATCCCGCACCGACGATTACTTGGTCCTGAATAAGCGCATGATCCATGACGATTGCTCCCATACCAATAAGCACCCTGCTGCCTATAGTACAACCATGCACTATTGCTCTGTGGCCAATACTTACCTGATCACCGATGGTGGTATCAGCTTTCTCAAAGGTCCCATGGACGATCACTCCATCCTGGATATTGACCTCGTCACCGATACGAATGGCGGCAACATCACCCCTGACGACGCTTTGAAACCAAAATGTACAATTGTCACCACATATGATATCTCCGATGAGACTGGCATTATCGGCCATCCAACATCCTTTTCCAAATTGCGGCAAATGTCCTCTCACGGATTTGATCAATGCCATGATTTGTTTAATTCATTGGAGTGAGAATATACGATTCTTTCTGTAGCAGTCGGAGGATCCCATTTGGTCCACCAAGGTGTCCTGCCCCCACCGCTATCAGGCAGACCTTTTCTTCCATGTGTTTGCGGATCAGGGGAATCCAGTTCCTGTTTCGCGAATACAGCAACAATTCCAGAAATTCAGCTGTGCCCGGATCTTTCTCTGCAGCTTCAGCCATCTCTTCCAGGTTTTGGCTGCGGTAGTCTTTGGCCAATTTTGCCAACATAGAGTCCGAACCACTATTACTTTGTTGGATGGCATCCAGCAACATTTTGGCTTGCTTTTTATAAGGTATAGCGTCGAACAAGCTGACTTGAAAATTAATGGTTTCAAGTCCTCCGGTTTCCTTCTCAAGACTGTCCGCCAAATTTTGCAGAACCAACTCATAAGATTTATAATTGCCGCTTTGTAAGGCATCACCTGATATACCATCGCTGGCCATTACCGAAAGAAACAGTGGTTTAAATTTAGAAATTAAAATCATGGGCAAACCCAATTTTTCAAAATGATCACTGATTACTTTCATTTCATCTACGGATAAGAGGTCCGCCAGGCTGGTATCGTTTCTCATCATCAACAAAGGCATGAGCTCGAATATTTTATTTGGGTCGGCGATTTCGTTCATATCAATTTCGAAGACGATTTTGCCGGATTGTTTGATAGCAGTGTCCAACTGTTGAGGCCAGAAAAAATCAGATTCAGGGATCATGTGAATTGTCCCGAAAATGTACACATAACGCTGAGTCTGAGGATCCGTCACTTTCCAAAGTAAGGAATGGGCCAGTTTTTCCTGAGCGATTACATGGTTCAGTATCAAGCTGAATACTAAAAAAAAGAAGTGTATGCGATATTTCATGTCTGACAAAACAGTTTTATGATGATTTAGATTGCTGAAACAACATCCATTCGTAACAAATAATTCCTGCAGCAACAGATACATTGAGACTGGATATTTGTCCAAGCTGTGGGATTGTACTTGTGGCGTCACAGAATTGCAATACTTGTTCTGAGATGCCTTCACCTTCAGAACCGAGCACGAAGGCCGTAGCACCAGGACTGATGTTTTCGCGCAAGGATGCAGAACTCTTTTCGGTACAGGCGATGACACGGAAGCCGTTTCGCTGCAAAGTTTTGACGGCATGTTGTGACTCACTAATCTGGGAGACCGGCAAACGGAGTAAGGCCCCTGCAGATGCTTTGATAGCTTCCTGATTGATAGGCGCACTGTCTTTTTTGGGTATGATCAAGCCATTTATACCAAACACCTCTGCGGATCGAGCGATGGCACCAAAATTTCTGACATCGGTTATCCGATCCAAAATAAGAAAACAAGGGTCCACACCTGATTGATATGCCAGATCAATGACATCTTGCAAATCCTGAAAAGCGACCCATTTCACCATCGCCACAACACCCTGATGCTGTGATCTGGTTAACCGATCGAGTTTGGATTTGGGTACCTGTAAGACGGGTACCTTATTTTTTCGGCATAGTTTGAGGAGCTCAGTGAGGCTTTCGTTCTCGAGACTGTCTTGCAAAAAAACTTTTTGTAGTGACTTACCGGCAGCAAAAGCCTCTCGCAAAGCGTTCTTTCCAATGATGAGGCCTTCGGATTCTTTTTGTTTCATAGAAAAAAGATGAAGAGAGAATGGTCAATAGACAAAGGTCATATTAATCCCGATGATGTAGGTACCTCTTCTAATAATTTTTAAATCCTATTGAGGATCCGGATTGGTTAATTCTCGCTCTCCTTTATAATTGGAAAACGCTGAGTGAGATCCCGGCCAAATATTGCAGACGCAAGAAGAAAATATTCAGTCAAAGATTTGGATAGGAATTTGTCAAAAAAGAATTGAGCTGCAAAAAAACATATTAACTTAGCACATCAAATGAAAAATCATCTGCATGAAAATTAAAATATGTAAATTATTGATTCTAGGGTTTTTAGTCATGAATATTTCATCCTTGTCTGGACAGTCTGCTGACCGGAAAGCGAGACAGTTTCTGGCTCAACAAGCTGAATCGTGGGGCTTGCAACAAGCTGATCTAAGTGATTTAATTATTTCAGACATGTACACTACAGACCACAATGGTCTTACGCATGTGTATTTTCAACAGCAATACAAAGGAATTCCGATTTACAATGCGGTAACTTCTGTTCATATTACCAAAGAAGGTAAAGTGATCGAGAGCCCGAATAGATTTTATGGCAAGTTATCCTCCACTGTAAATGCCACTACTGCCCGATTGAGCGCTTCAGATGCCCTCCTGGTAGCAGTACAACACCTGGGAGTGCCAAATGCTTTGGTGCCAACTAAGATTTCCCGTACGGATGATAAAGCGATTAGCTATTTTCCGGTAACAAATTTTACAAACAGCGAGATTCCCGTTAGACTGATGTACTTTCCCATGAAAGACGGAAGTCTGAGATTGGTTTATGATTTTAGTCTTGATCTCAATTACACTGACCAACATCCGGGCATCAAAGTAGATGCAAGGACAGGTGAGGTCTTACATCAGAATGACTACATAGTCCATTGTAATTTTGGAAGTACAAGCCCAGGATCTTGTCGTCAAGCAGATCATCAACACAGTAGTGGAGTATCTCAAGCCAGTCCGGTTGTTCGACCTGCAGCGCCAAATTCGTACAATGTAATCGCGTTTCCGGCTGAAAGTCCATTGGATGGGCCGAGGACGATTGTCGTCAATCCAGCGAGTCCACTGGCTTCACCATATGGATGGCATGACACGAATGGCAGTGCCGGAGCAGAAAATACAGTCACTCGTGGAAATAACGTCAATGCTTATTTGGACCGCAACGGTGACAATGTCAATGATGGGAATCAACCTGACGGAGGCAAAGACCTGATATTTGATTTTCCATTTGATCAAAGCAAAGAACCGCCGGATTACACCAAAGCAGCTGTGACCAACCTCTTTTATGTCAACAACATGATGCACGACATATTATATGGTTTTGGTTTCGACGAGAAAGCAGGTAGTTTTCAAGTGAACAATTACGGAAAAGGTGGACAGGGTAATGATGCAGTCAATGCAGAAGCTCAAGATGGTTCAGGAACAAATAATGCCAACTTTTTGACTTTAGCAGATGGCTCTCCGGGAAGAATGCAGATGTTCCTTTGGTCATCTTCAGGTAATGAAACATTTATCACTAAACCTGACAACCTCGCAAGTGCACTGAATGCAATACGTGGAAATTTTGGTCCGGCGCCTACTACTACTCCTATAACCGGGGATGTAGTATGGTCTGAGGACAAATCGCCGGGGAAGGAAAAACTTGGATGTTCAAATACCCAGAACGTTGCAAAATTGACCGGTAAAATAGCTTTGATAGAGAGAGGGGAATGTGAATTTGGAACAAAAGCCTTTTATGCTCAAAATGCAGGTGCTATAGCGGTCATTATCTGCAGCCATACAGATGAAAACATTGGTATGGATGGTGGCGTAGATGGAAGTAAAGTAAGTATACCGGCGTATTATATCACCAAAAAAGAATGTGACCGAATCAGGGTTTATGTAGAAAATGGTCTCGTCGTTACGATTAAAAAACCTGAGAACAATTTAGCTGTTCCCGATAGTCTTGACGGAGACTTTGACAATGGAGTCATCTGCCATGAATTTGGACATGGGGTCTCCAATAGGCTAACAGGAGGCCCGTCTCAAGCTGCTTGTCTTGGTAATGCTGAGCAAATGGGCGAAGGGTGGAGTGATTTTATGACCCTCATCATGAGTGCTAATGCTTCAAGAAAAGGATCTGACATAAGAGGTATCGGAAACTATGTGGTCGGAGCGAAAGTAGATGGTACAGGGATACGAAGAAAGCCTTACTCTACAGATTTGAATGTCAACAATTTTACCTACAAAAACATTGATGCGGAGGTCCACAATCTTGGAGAAATATGGACCTTGGTTTTATGGGATCTATATTGGGCATTGGCAGATAAATATGGTTACGATCCTGATTTCAAGAATAAAAATGCGGGCAATAATATTTGTATCCAATTGGTAATGG
Organism: Saprospiraceae bacterium; assembly: GCA_016710235.1. Lineage (NCBI taxonomy): Bacteria > Pseudomonadati > Bacteroidota > Saprospiria > Saprospirales > Saprospiraceae > Saprospiraceae bacterium. The sequence goes on along the minus strand of JADJLG010000001.1, from coordinate 3,453,577 downwards.
ATGGGATGAAACTTCAACCTTGTATTCCAGGATTTATTGATGGAAGAAATGCAATTTTAAAAGCTGACGAGGTCAATAACGGAGGTGTAAATCAATGCCTGATCTGGGATGTTTTTGCTCGTCGAGGTTTTGGATATTCTGCCAATCAAGGTAGTTCAAATTTAGTAGGAGATGAGGTGGAAGATCTTGAATCTGCGCCACTTTGTGTAAATCAATTGAAGATGAACAAGAAAGCGGACTATATCGTCAAAGCAGGCCAACCGATCAATTATGAATTGACATTGAGAAATCTTCGTAAGGATGCGGCTAATCATGTCCGAGTTGTAGATCAGATCCCAGCAGGTTGTTCATATATCAATGGTTCAGCATCATTAGCTCCAAGCTCGGTATCTGGTACAGAGATCGTTTGGGAAATAGCCAATATGGCTTCCTTGCAACAAATTGTGATAAAATATCAGGTGGCGACTCCGGCAGGGCAGAATTCTAATACATTTTGGATTGACCCCATGAATGACGATAGTTCATATGACAACTGGGATATTATCATCAACAAGGGCTTTCTACTGTGGAATTTTGACAGCGATGGAGGAATAGCAGATAGCCGATGTTTTAGTGTTCCAGATACGACGATTATATCAGACCTTTATTTGGAATTATTGACTCCTGTTAAACTTTCAGGAGTCGAGCCATCTTTATTATATCAGCATTACATGAACACTGAGAGTCGTGCAGACGGTGGATATCTTGAAATCACGGAAGATGGTAAAATATGGACAAGATTGAAAACCAACAATTTCACGCTCAACACTTATAATGGTGAATTGGCCTATGGAACATTTTCAGTACCTAATTTGGAGGGTTTTTCCGGTTATACTGGAGGCTTCATTCCCGTAGTGGCTGATTTAAGTCCATGGAATGGTAAAACGGTACGAGTGAGATTTCATTACGGTTCTGATGACAATACGACTGGTACAGGAGTTGGTTTTCGCGGCTGGAAGGTGGACGAAGTTGAATTTATCAATCCAGTATTTTACAATGGACAAGCCTGTGTAACCAGCGGACTTGGAGATAATACTTGCATGACACTTTCAGGCAAGGGTACATTGGTGGAATCCAATAAAACTGTAGGCATTGATCCTGAGGTAACCACAAAACAGCTTGTCGCCTATCCGAATCCGACATCCAATCAACTTTATTTGAAGTTTGCTAAGGAAAATACAGCGAATGTAACAGTGCGTCTTCTGGACCTTTCCGGGCGAACTGTATTCCAAAATGAATTTAGGGAATTAGGTAAACAAACTAAAATAGACATCGCCAACTTGATACCGGGTCTTTACACTCTGGAAGTCAAGTCTAAGGATATCAATTATAGAACAAAGATCACAAAACAATAGTGTGAAGTAAAATTTTCGGGTGGCCGTACTCAGTCTGGCCACCCGATTTTTTTATTTATAGAGGTACACTTTAGTTTGCACACATCCTTTGAAACCGAATTGAATTTGAAAAATATATGTATTTTTTTTTGCATATATTAAATAAGTTCTTACATTTGCCCTGAATTAGTTGTCCCAACAACACATTATAAATCTCTTTAGCGCATAGCGAAAAAGCTGTAAAAAGAATTTACTAAAGCTTTTGCTATGACAAATAAACTTTCACTTCACTTTTTTCTCATCTTAGCAGGTGTGCTGTTTGTATTTATTACGCCGGCCAATAGCCAGTGTACATCAGATAATACAGCTCCTGAAATGGTAGGCAATTGCCCACCAATTTTTACAACAATATATACGCCTGCGGAGGGCGTCTGTACAGTTCCTGTTCCATTTGTATTGCCCACTTATACAGAGGATTGCAATGCAATGAATTTATTGGGTGCAGGAAGTACATTTTTTCACTCGTTCCTGATGGGACCGGGTGGAGGCACTATACCGCCTAGTGTATCATTTGGTACCGACTCTCTGCGTTTACGTGGAGTTTCTGATGGTACGGCAGGATCAAATTCTCAGAATAACTTCTGCTTTTTTGTTTACTGTTCAGGAACCTTGTCCTTCGATTATTTTGCTAGAATGACATCAGGGGATGATTTTGTTGGAGATAGGGCGAGGGTCATGATCGAAAATGCAGTCACAGGCACCAGTTCGGTCGATGTATTGACTCCAGGTACAGGTAATTCCATAGTAGGTACCAGGACGATAGCAGTCACCAGGGGTGATCGGGTTTGCTTTGAAATCAACTCAGACAATACTAATGGAGTGGACACCTTGACATTGAGTAATCTAATTCTGGAAGCAGATGGAGACCCGGAACCTTTATTTGATGGGCCTCAGCCTGAAGACTTGCTTTCCTGCGGCGTTTACTATTGGCTGCATGGAGGATTCAATTGTATTGGCGCATCTGATGGTTGTTCAGGTTTTATTTTTGTACGAGATACTTTCAATCCTGTCATCACAGGATGTCCTGATGACATATTAGTAGATCTAAGCCCTGACGAATGTGATTATACTGCCAGCTGGACGGCACCGACTGCCGAAGATGTTTGTATTTACGGCCCTGGATTTGTAGGTGCTTTTGCTCCTTATGCATGGGTGGAGTCGACACTTGATTCTTATTTTGCTACTTCATCAGGTACGCCTTCGGGACTTGATGCAAAATTCAGTCATGATGCAACGACACTTTCTATCACAGGAAGCAATAATGGTAAACCGTTTTTGTCCGTTGAAGCTTCTTCAAAAACATATATTCCTTGCAATGGTACTTTGAACTTCCATTGGGAGGCAAATATACTTGAGCCGGGAGCTTTTAGGGGAGATGAGGCTGGTTATCAATTAAGTGGAGGTCGTGTAGTACTGACAACGGTTCCATCAGGATCCTCAGCTTCAGGTGACATCAGTATCCCCGTTTCAATAGGGCAAACAATTAAATTTTGGGTCAATTCAGACAATATTGCTGAAGAAACAACACTTGATATCACAGCTTTTGAATTCATACCTGATCCTGTTACTTTAGTCCAAACAGCAGGGCCTGCCTCGGGAGATGTTTTAGCTCCGGGCCACTATGTTGTAGAGTATACGGCAACAGGATGTTGTGGAGAGAAGAAATGTACCTTCAACATTGACATCAATGCCAATACTATAATGGCATGTAAGAATATAAATGTGTCTTTAGACCAAAACTGTCAGGCACTGATTACGCCTGATGCGGTTCTTACTTCAGCATGTCCGGGAAGGGCAATTGTGGAGTTGAGTCACTATGGACATCCGATTCCAAATCCGGTGGATTCAAGCTATTTGGGTAAGACGATCATAGCCACAGTGATTGATACGCTAACTGGTAATACTTGTTGGTCAAACGTATTGATCGAAGATAAGCTTGCTCCCGAGATTCTGTGCCAAATAGATACCATGTCTTGTGCAGAGTTCAGTCGGGAATTGTCACCCGCTATCGTAGAAGACTGCAGCCATTATACAGTAACATTGTTAGACGAAAGAATTGAAAAATTGGAATGCGATCCTGATTTTATCAAGCGCATCATTCGGGTATGGGTTTCAACAGATGATCAAGGAAATTTGTCTGATACTTGTGCCCAAGAGATTTTTATCGAAAGATTGAAGATAGACGATGTCTTACCGCCACTCAATGTTCAGTTGGATTGTGAGGTCGCATTTGAAGAAGTGGATGAATTTGGTAATCCACATCCGAATGTCACCGGAATTCCTACTCTGAACGGAGAGAATATCTGGCCTAACGTGGATTTCCTATGCAATTTTGTAGTAACTTATTCTGATTATAATCTGGATGAAATCCGATGTGTACGCAAGATCATGCGTACCTGGACAGTGCGTGAATGGTGGTGTAATACAGAGTTGACCAGAACTTATCTTCAGGTCATTGAAGTTGTTGACGACAAGGGACCAAAAATCATTCATAGTGCATATGATTTCAATGCGACTACAGGTCACAGATCTTGTGAAGCGGATGTAATATTACCTCCAATAGAAGCAGTAGATGCTTGTCACAACGTACTTAGAATAGATGTAGAATATCCGGGAGGAATATTAATCAATCAGAATGGTGGTCCGGTTAAACTTCCGGTCGGTATAGACTCTGTTTTCTATAGACTTTATGACAACTGTTACAACTTGACAATGGACACTTTGATCGTAACAGTAGAAGATCATACTGCTCCAATAGCTGTTTGTGACAGAAGAACAGTTGTATCGATCAATCATAGTGGTTATAATTGGGTTCCTGCAGAAGTATTTGATGATGGTAGCTTTGACGAATGTCACCTGCACCATTTTGAAGTGAGGAGAATGGATGACAATGCTTGTGGTACCACAGGGCCTGATGATTGGGGACCTGAGGTAGGATTCTGTTGTGAGGATGTGAACCAAACTATAATGGTTGGTTTGAAAGTAGTCGATGGTCATGGAAATGAAAGCATCTGCATGATTTTAGTAGAAGTGCAAGATAAAGACATGCCTCTCATCACATGTCCGCCGAATATCACGGTAGATTGTAGATTCCCGATAGATTTAAATAATTTGGGTACTTCTTTTGGTAGAGTAGTGACTGCTCAAGCTGATCGCGAACCAATCGTTATAGACCCTGCATATTGGCACTATATTGATGGTCATCCACAAGATGGTTTGGCTACGGATAACTGCCCACCTTTGATGAGGGAAGAAATTGACTCAAGTGGATTTAATACATGTGGACTTGGAGTGATCAAGCGTTGGTTCATTGCGACGGATATTCAAGGTAACGAAGCTCGTTGCTGCCAGTATATCACCGTTGAAAATCATCACCCGTTTGACTACAGTAGCATCGTATTCCCTGAAGACCTAGATACTTCCGGTATTTGCGATCCTACAGGATTAGTTCCTGAACGATTGTCTGCACCTTACAATTATCCGACCTATTCAGATGATGTATGTAGTTTGATAGGCGCTTCATTCCACGATGAAATTTTCTCAGCAACAGTTCCTGGAGATCCATGCTTTAAAATATTCAGAGTTTGGAAAATCATCAACTGGTGCGATCGTGATGATAATGGCAACTTTATCATCTTTCAGGATACGCAGATTATCAAAGTGACGAATCTAATCGATCCGATCATCAGAACGGGATGTAGAGATACAACCATCTGTTCGTTTGATTTGAATTGCCGTCCTCTTCAAATCAGTTTGGGTATCACGGCGACTGACGACTGTACGGCGGCTAACCAATTATTGTATAGATATAAAGTTGATTTTAACAGTGATGGTACGATAGATTTGGATCGCGCCGGTATCGGTGAAAATATAGCAACAGGTACATGGCCTTTGGGTCATCATATCATCAAGTGGGAAGTAGAAGACCGTTGTGGTAATACAGCGAAGTGTAGTTATAATGTCAACTTGTTGAACTGTAAGTCCCCAACGGCATACTGCCTCAGCGATGTAGCAGTAGGTTTGGTACCAATGGACCTCAATGGTGACGGTACTCCGGAGACTAAGATGGTTCAAGTTTGGGCCTCTGATATTGACGCAGGTAGTGCACACAGCTGTGGATATCCTGTTAAATTGAGCTTCTCGAGAGATACGGCCGACAAATTCAGAATTTATGATTGTGACAGCGTAGGTGTTCGTCCGGTTGAACTTTGGGTGACAGATATCAATGGAAATACATCTTACTGCAGAACAAGAATCATCGTCCAAGACAATCCAAATTTACCGCCGCTTTGTCCAAACAACTTTGGTTCTGCGCAAGTATCTGGTTTGGTAAAAACCGAGAAAGGAAGTGAAATTCAGAATGTAAATGTTGAGTTGGTCAATGCTTCTAATATACAATCTTTGACAAACTATGAAGGTTTGTATGACTTTGGAAAAGTAAAAGCTAATGTGGATTATACTATACTTCCACAACTCAATAAAGATTGGTTGAATGGAGTAAGTACAGCGGACATCGTGAAAATACAGAAACACATTTTGGGTGTGGAATTATTCGATAGTCCTTATAAGATGATTGCTGCTGATGCAAACAACAGCAGAGACATTACTGCAAGAGATATTTCTGAGATCAGAAAGCTCATACTGGGAGTTCAGAATTCTTTCAGCTCAAACACCAGCTGGAAATTTGTGGATGAATTGTACAATTTTGGATCTATCGATCAGTGTTTGAAAGAAAATTATCCTACGCAATACAATATCACTAATCTAAGCTCTGATATGAAAGTGAATTTCGTTGGAGTAAAAATTGGTGACGTCAATGAATCTGCAAAGACCAGAGGACTTGCGGGTGCTTCAGTGAGATCTTCTCAGACCTTGGATTTGCACACGGACAATGTTTCATTAAGCAAAGATCAAGTGTACACTTTTACAGTGAAATCTGATAATGTCCATGAATTCGAAGGTATGCAGTTCACGCTTGAGTTTATCAAGGACAAAGTGGAGTTGGTTCAAATATCAGGTAATGATCAGTTCGGATTCTATCCGGAAAACTTCTCATTGCACCAGATGAATAACGGTCGCGTGACCTTCTCATGGAATGGAGCAGCTGAAAATGGACAGGATTTGTTTTCTATCACCATCAAAGCTAAATCTCCTGTAGATTTATCTGATGTATTCTTTATCAGCAGCAATGTAACACCTGCATTGGCAGTGTACAGCGGTGATGATCAGGATGCCATGGTCAAGTGGACTGTACGTGGTGCAAGCAAGTCGCCATTCGTCTTGTTGCAAAACGAACCAAATCCTTGGAACAATCGCACTACTTTGGGAATGTATATTCCTGAAAACAGCACAGTAAACCTAAGCATTTATGATGCGAATGGAAAATGTCTGTATGTGGATGCGAGACAGATGATCAAAGGATATAACGAATGGACTTTGGACAAGAGTTCTGTACTTCTTCCGGGAGTTTATTATTACCAGGTGGAATGTGCCGGCAGTGTTCAAAAGAAGAAAATGGTTATAGTTGAGTAAGAAATAAGTGAAAGAGAAAGAAAGGGTATCTGATTTTCAGGTACCCTTTCTTTTTTTTGGTGATAGCAGATATTATGGAAATGTATACGAGTCCAATTGTCATCTAACTCAAAGTTTTATGATATAATCATTTCGCAAGAATCAATTCCTTTGCAAAATTTATTATCCTAGAGCTGTCGTGAAAGAGAATCGTGTGATAGGATGTACCTGTTTTTTTGATTTATTGCTTCTGTTAAGCATGGTGTTATCTCGAAATTATCCACAATAGCGGCCATGTTTTGTAACTAGTGTACAATAGCTTTGATTAACTTGTGGCCTGAAATGTTTGCAGTTCGATTTTTCGGAATCACGCTCTTCTTCCTGTTTGCATTGGCGTGCAAGCATAATCTACCTTCAATGTCCGGAGGGATTAGTCGGGATATCCCGGTCGATTCCATTGCTGTCCCCAATCATAAAGACAGCACAGATTCAGCATTGAGAGCGCAAGACCGCACGATATGGCAGAAGCCGTATATGTTGATCGATATGTTGGGTGACCTAAGTGATAAGGTAGTCGCTGATATAGGTGCAGGAAGTGGATATTTTTCATTTCGCTTTGTGCATAGGGCCAAAAAAGTAATTGCGATCGATATTGAGCCGACACTTGTAGAAATGATGAACACTGAAGAGACCTATTACAAGCCTGAAATCCAGCTGCGGTTTGAAGCGCGCCTCGCTACACCCGATGATCCGCGTCTAAAAGATGGAGAAGTGGATATCATATTTATCTCCAATACCTATCCTTACATCAAAAATCGGAGGGATTATCTACATCGGCTCCTCAATAAATTTCGATCTCAGGGTAAGATCATGATTGTTGATTTTAAAAAGAAACTCAGCCCGATCGGGCCACCACAGGAAGAACGCCTGTCACTCGCTGATGTTGAACAAGATCTCATCGAGGCTGGTTACAAGCTCATCGTTTCTGACGATACCAGTCTGGATTATCAATACATCATCATAGCGTCGCCTCTCTGATGAGTAGATCCTCGCGGCCTGGGCCAGTGGACACATAATTTATTGGACAACGGGAATGTAGTTCTATAGCCCTAATCAATTCCTGGGCAGAATGGGGCAGCTCAGCATAAGTTTTAAAGCCGGATAAAGATTGTTTCCATCCTTCAAAAGGGCTGTATTTTACCGAGCTCACTTCTTCTAAAGAATAGGGCAAGGCCTCACTTAGCTCTCCATTGGACAGTTGGTACTTATCAACCAGACAGACCTGTTCAAAGTCGTTCAGAACGTCTATTTTGGTCAAACAAATCCCTGTAACTCCATTGATCATAACAGCATATTGCAGTTGCAGGAGATCCAGCCATCCGCATCTTCGCGGGCGTCCGGTTGTAGAGCCAAACTCATTGCCAGCTCTTCGTAGTTGCTCTCCGGTAGCATCCATGAGTTCTGATGGAAAGGGACCTGAACCCACTCTGGTGCAGTATGCTTTGGCTATACCAATGACTTCCCGGATAGAGGAAGGCGGTACTCCCAATCCCGTGCAGACTCCTGCAGTGATCGTATTGGACGAAGTGACAAAAGGGTAGGTACCAAAATCTACGTCCAGCATCGTGCCTTGAGCGCCTTCAGCCAGAATCTGTGCGCCGTGTCTGATTTCATCATTGAGATAATACTCAGTAGAAAGACATTGAAATTGCCTGATCAGCTCCAGAGATTCAAACCACGCTTCCTCATTTTCATGAATGTCGAATTCGACTTCAGGAAACTGTCGTATGAACTGTAGATGTTTTTCTTTGAGGGCCCTGTATTTGGCTCTAAAGCCTGTTTGATGGATGTCACCTATGCGGAGACCGTTGCGTCCTGTTTTGTCCATGTAACAGGGTCCAATGCCTCTCAGGGTAGATCCAATCTTCTGTTTTCCTTTGGAATTCTCTGAAGCGAGGTCAATCCACCTGTGTGTCGGTAGGATCAAATGAGCTTTCTGTGAAAAAAACAATTTTTCTTTGAGATGAGGAGCATAAGGTTCTACACGATTAACTTCCTGCCTGAACGTTATGGGATCAGCTACGACTCCGTTACCAATAATATTGACCACTTGCTCGCGAAATATCCCTGAAGGAATAGTATGGAGCACAAGCTTTTCTCCATTGATATAGAGAGTATGTCCGGCATTGGGTCCTCCCTGGAATCTGCACACGATCTTGTACCTGTCAGCCAGGTAATCCACGATTTTTCCTTTGCCTTCGTCCCCCCATTGCAATCCCAAAATGACATCTACCGGCATATCATGAAGTTTTATTGAGTTTGGTCTGAATTATCTGACGAAGGTACGATTAAAAAGTTTGTGGATGCATACTATTGAAAGTTTACGGGAATCCGGGAAAGAAGCCAAAAACAATGAGTAAATGACTTTTTGCTCAAGAGAGTTTTATTTGGATCGACAAATCGATTATTTTTGTTCGAACTATCATCCCTGGAATAAACACCGGATGAATACTCTTTAATGTCATGAAAGGTAATGTGCCTGTACGGGTAAAAAGGGTCTTGACACTCATCCAGAAATTGATGCAGTTTCCCCCGAAGAGGATAGATGCATTGGCTGAACGTCTGAATGTGAGTAAAAGTACTATTTATAAAGATATCGAAGTGGTTCGATCTATAGGAATGCCTCTGGAGCGTGACAGTCGCAGGAGATACTATTTTTCAGGGACACCTGAAAAAGCTCAGGCTTTTACCCTTGGAGAGAAGAAAGAGATCATTTCTGCTCTAAAACTCGGAGGATTATCAGCTGCACTTCAGAGCAAACTGAAGTTAAAACTGGGCTTGGAGACATTGGTGGATACACTCGAATACGCACATGTGGCGCGTCAGGTGAGCATGCTCCGGATTCTATCCCATACTGTGGAGGGAAAGAGTGCAGTATTGTTGCATGGATACAGATCTGTAAGTGTGGGCAGTTTGAACCGAGACAGGGTCGTGATTCCCCTTTACCTTGACGAGCGGTTGATGGCAATCTATGCCTACGTACCCGACAAGAGCAGAGTCCAGATATTTAAAATCAACAGAATGGAGGCTGTAGATCCAATGGATAGTATTCAGTTGAGCAATTTGCCGTCAGATCTCCCGGAAATTGATGCTTTTGGGATGGCCGGCAAGAAGGAACTTGAGGTGAGTTTGCTTCTGTCCAGGCGAGCAGCTGCGCTGCTGACAGAGGAGAATGGGATGACGAAAGACAAGCTGGTGAAATATCGCGAGAATGCGGATTATGAATGTAGATACGTCGATAGGGTATGCGCCTATGAAGGAATCGGCAGGTTCGTATTAGGATTGCTCCATGAAATCAAAGTTGAGTCTGATGATGGATTGAAGGAATACCTTGCCTCCCGGATAGCTGCACAAAAAATTTTTTAAAGTCATTCTGTAATTCTCAAAAATGGAGAAAAGCCCTTCGTACATTTACAATATTAAACCCTGAAGATGAGAATCAAAATCATTTTTGAACATAGTCGGGATGTGATCATCCCCTGGGATTATCAGTATGCTGTACAATCCTGGATCTACAAAATCCTCGACCATGCCAATCCTGAATTGGCTGCAAAGCTCCACGATCATGGTTATGCATACGAAGGCAAGCACTTCAAGTTGTTTTGCTTTGGGCCATGGCAGTGTTATTACAAACCACTGGGACAAGCAGGTATGAAGTTGTTGGAAAATATCTCAAATCTGAGTATTGGCTTTTTATTGCCGGAAGTCTTGACTGAATTTGTTCGGGGACTTTTTAAGGACCAGGCATATACTTTCTACTTCAAGGGATTTGACCCAATGCCTATTAGGATGGTTTCGGTGCAGAGGCTGAGCGAGCAGGAAATTCCGGAAGAAAGCAGGGATTATCGATTGCTCACGGGTGCAAGGATATCCATTAAAGATGAATCCAAAAAACATCCACAATACATTGGTCCGGGACACCAAGATTATATCGACCATCTCAAACTAAATAAAATTTTATTAAATGAGAATACATTTGAAATTATCTAAAAATATTCAACCTGTTGATTTTAGTTATCAACAAAAACAAGTCGGAACTATTCATAAATGGCTTGGAATAAATGAAATTCATGATCAAATGTCACTTTATTCCTTTTCATGGTTAAAGGGCGGCAGAAAAGTTGATGAACATTTAGATTTTAGTCATGGGGCTAGCTTCTTTATAAGCTTTTATGAGACCACTAGGTTAAAGGATATTATTAAAGGAATTCAGGCCGAACCCGAATTATTTTATGCTATGTCTGTTACTGACATTACCATTCAAGAAGTACCAATCTTTGAGACTAAACAGAGATTTATGGCAGAAAGTCCCATTTTTTTGAAATATTCAAAGGATAGAAAGTCAACTTATTATTACTTTAATGATTCTGAAAGTAATGACATCCTAACAAATAATGCAAAACACAAATTGCGAAAAGCAGGATTATCAGATGAAGGTGTGAATGTCTACTTTGAAAAAGACTATCCTACAGCATATACTAAAGGTACAACGTTTAAGGGAATATTTACAAAAGGCTCAGTTTGTCCTATAATCGTAGAAGGCTCTCCAGAGCAAATAGCTTTCATATGGGATGTTGGAATAGGAAATAGTACAGGAATAGGGTTTGGTTCTCTTTCAAAAATGGATTAATTATGGAAAAATATTTTGTTGTTAGATATGAAGGTCCATTTGGTTTTATAAAGCCCTGGACAGCTGTCAGGGATAGCGAGACTTATAGTCAACAATTTTTAACACCATCAATTGTGGCGGGAATGGAGAAAAAGTTATTTCCTGAGTTGTTGGTCCAAAATGGAATATTTAAAATTAAAGGTCATAGAATTTCTTATGATCAGATTTCAGGTCAACAAGAGCAAATCCAAACTAGAGGATGGAATTCGACAAGAAAAGGAAAAGAAATATTGTTTGAAAGGCCAAATGGCATATTAATAAGAGGGGTCATGATAAATCCAAAATTAGATTTAGTATTTTCGTCTTTAGATGATGCAGAAAAAGCATATAGGCAACACGTTTGCCTAAGCCGTAACGAAGATGTTTTATTACCAATTCAAATTATAGAAACAACAAAATCTGATTTTGACCAAAACGAAGAACTTTTTAAAGGTTTTGAATTAGTGTTTGAGAAAACAGAGAACTCATTTTTAGTTGGTTATCATAGGTTGACATTAGAACCTATGTATGGATGGCTTAAAATAGTTGGGAATCCAATTAATCAATATTAAAATGGAAAAATTATTAGCAAAATCTGGTCCAGAGTGGACATCCTTAGAAGACCACTTGCATCAAGTAGCAATTTCAACTGTTGCTTTTGCTTCATTTCTAGGTATGTCACAAGAATTGGCATATAAAGGTGCTATTTTACATGATATAGGTAAGGCACACCATGAGTTTCAAAAAAGATTAAAATCGAATGCCAAACCCGATAAAGTTTTTAGACATGAGATTGCATCACTGTTTTTTATTTCACTTTTTCCTGAATCAGAGCAAAATCATTTAATTGAAATGGTGATTGGTCATCATAAATCTATAAAAACGGGGGACGGTGTTGGTGAGCAAGGTATTTTGGATTTAGATAATACCGAAGATTATGAAGATTATCATTTAGGCAAGTGGGAAGACTGGAGTGCTAAAGCAATTGAATTACTAAAACAATTTGGAATAAAAACAAGGGAAATTTCTAGAGATCAAGCTTTAGATAATCTAAAAAATGTGGTTGATTATTGTAGGTATCAAGTGAAACAAAAAGGCTATTCAGAATGGAGAGGTTTGTTAATGGGTGCAGATCATTTTGCATCTGCATTAATAAGTTTAACTGAAGACGAGCTAAAAAATTGTTTTAAGCAACCAAACTTAAATTTTTATGAAAGAATTCATCCGCTTTATCCTTTATCACAAATTTCCGCTAAATCAAGTAAAAAGCATAGTTTAGTGGTAGCATGCACTGGTGCAGGTAAGACAGATTTTCTGTTTAGAAGGTGTACAGGTAGGGTTTTTTATACTTTACCTTTTCAAGCATCAATTAATGCAATGTTTAATAGAATTGGTAAAGATTTAGCTGCGGATAATCCTAACCTAGATATTAGGGTGCTACATGCATCATCTTCGGTTATTAAAAGAAAAGGAAGTGTGGAAGAAGTAGCTTTACAGTCGCTATTTGGTTCATCTATAAAAATTTTAACCCCACATCAGTTTGCTTCAATTGCATTTGGCTTAAAAGGGTATGAAGCCTTGATATTAGACTTAAAAGGTTGTGATGTTATTTTAGATGAAATACATACATATACAGGAGTTTCGCAAGCAATTGTAATTAAACTTGTTGAAATTTTAAAAAGCATTAATTGTAAAATCCATATTGGAACTGCAACAATGCCATCTATACTTTACAATAAAATTTTAAGTTTATTGGGTGATGATGTGCTAGAAATAAGTTTACCAAAAAAGGAATTAGAAAAATTCAATAGGCATAAAACATTTAAAATAAGTTCATTTACAGATTCATATCTCATAATAAGTCAAGCAATTACTCAAAAACAAAAAATCTTGATTGTATTAAATAGGGTTTCTAACGCACAAAAAGTATATGATGAAATTTGTCAATTATACCCAAGTGTTGATAAGATGTTATTGCATAGTCGATATAGGCGATACGATAGAAATCAAAAAGAAAAGGAACTTATTGGATTGGATGTAAATGGTGAAACTATCAGCAAATTTAATACAGCTTCTGATGCATGCATTGTGGTCTCTACTCAAATTGTAGAAGTAAGTCTTGATATAAGTTTTGATGTAATGATTACTGAAACTGCACCACTTGATGCTCTAGCACAAAGATTTGGTCGAATTAATAGAAAAAGGACATTGGATACAATAGGCCAAGTAAATAATGTTTTCGTCATAGCGCCACCAGATGACATTAAATTGGCACTTCCATATAATTTGGAAGTACTTAAAAGAACTTTTGATGTTTTAAATGATGGTGAAATCTTTGAAGAAAAACTCTTACAGGAAAAAATTGATCAGGTGTTTCCAAGTATTGATTTTATGGATATAGAAGAGCATTCTATCTTCAAGTCAGATGGTAAAATATCTATAAACAAACTCACTCATAGAAGTAAATCAATACTTTTTGAATTATTAAATATTGATTCTGTTTCATGTATTTGCGAAGCCGACTTAGAAGAATATGACAATTCAGATTTCGAAAGAAGAATGGAGTTAGAAATTCCAATTAGATATTATAATGTAGCAAAAATGAATCAATCTTTAAAAGGAAATAAACCATATATTATACCTGATAAAGCATATTCAACAGAACTAGGTTTAATGGCTTCAATGATAAAGGAAGAAAATTTTGACTTTAAATATCAATTATTATGATCACAGCAGTAATAGGAAGAACTTTTTTAAACGCCTATAATAATAAATAGCTGAATTCAACATTTAAGTGCGACAAGGTTCAAAAATACTTCATTTGGTGTTTTGTAGCCTAATTTTTTTCTTGGTCGATTATTTATTTGGGATTCAATTCGATCCAAGTCAGTTTGCTTGAGCATGGAAAAGTCTGATTTTTTTGGCAAGTATTGTCGTATTAAACCATTGATATTTTCATTGCAACCTCTTTCATAAGCGGAATATGGATGAGCAAAGTATATCTTAGTATTCAATGCTTTTGCCAATGTTTGATGATCTGCATTTTCTTTTCCATTGTCTAATGTAATTGTATGGCATAAGTTTTTATATTTTTCAATTTGCAACTGATTGTTTTGGCTGTGAATTTAGCTTCTTTGGACTCCAGCTTAATGATCTTGACAAACAAGGATTTTCTTTCCACCATACTGGCAATTTGGGACTTATGATTCTTTCCTACTATAGTATCTCCTTCCCAATCTCCATACCTTTTTTGAGATTCAACAATCTTTGGTCTATCTTCAATACATACTCTGTTTTTGATAATTCCCCTTTGTTTATAGGTATTTTTGCGTCTTCGCCTACTTCTGTGGGAATGTCTTAAATTACTCCATAGATCACCTCCTTTCCTTTTATCTTCATATACATATTGATATATGCACTCTTTACTAACCCTTTCATACTTATCAATATTCGCTCGACCTTCGATTTGCTCTGGGCTCCACTTGATTTTAAGTAATTGATCCACTTTGCTTTTAAGATCGCTTGTAATTTTATTCTTCCTTCCCTTTCCTTGTGCTCTCTGTTCACTCCGATCCTGAGCTCTTGCGCTTCCATATAACTTGTATGAACCAGGTGAAGAGTTTCTATCGAGTTCCCGATATATAGTGCTTCTATGATATCCTAATTCCACAGCAATCTGAATAATGCTCATTCCTTGCCTTTTAAATTGTTCAATTAATACCCTTTGAGGGTAGGTGATTTGTTTATACATTTGTGTACAGTTAAAAATCTTGAGGGGAAAGTACCTATTTTTATAATAGGTCTTTCTCCAAAAGAATGTTTTATTAACTGTCGCACTTATTTATGGAATCTAGTATATAAAAAGGAATTATCGCCCAAAGAGTTCTTTATAGAGGAGTACTTTGAATTATTTTATAATCATCCAAAATATTTGCAATGGGTTACAAACTCTCCCTTTGTACAAATGAAAAGTGGACAAAAAGTTCATTTGCTTAACTCTGAGGAACGGCTTTTAAAATTGGAAGAATTACATTTTAAAATTGAAAATGAAACTCCTGATGGTAGTTTTGTGTTGGGTTACCCAGCATCGACAAAAAAAGAATTCAATTCTACATCAAGTCTAGTTAGTGATATAACAATTCCAACTTCAAAAGATGAAATGTATTTGTCATGGTTTGGACATAGTTTGTCAATTGGAGTTGGTGCATATAATTTGCTGTTTAATGAACCAGAGATATTGCTAAGTATATATGATGGGTGGAAAATTTATAGAAAAATTTTAAACGATCCACTTTTAACACATATGGGGGGAAATCAAGTTATTACCTGGAATGGACAGTGGACAACTTATTTTTTTCATAATGATTTCGAAGAAGGTTTTGATTTTACAAATCTTGAAGATTTTGGCTTTTTCAAATCAAGTGATGGTATTCTTAAAATCGACACAATAAAATGGAGCAGGTTATTTTTTTCATTATCAAAGAAAATTCCAAATAAAATACTACTTGCTTACGTATGCAATATTTCTGATACAAATAAAACTGTTGGTTTTATACCTTTTCAATTAAAATCAGGAGTGAACTTAAAAACTATTTATAGAAAACTCACCAATGATGCTTCAATAACTCCTGAAAACTTTGATATATTATTTGGGATGAACTTCAAAAGAGCTTGTGAGCTGGGTAGTATTGGATTACATGCTTTAAGACCTGATGGGCTCGTAAAGTATATGAATGAAAACAAAAATATTTCATTCAAAAATGATGGCGATAAAATTAATTATTTCATTTATAAAACATGGTTAATAGCAATGATGTCAAAAAACAAAGAAGAAGTAAAAGAATATACGGTAGAACTGGCAAAGACCATTTTGAGGTATAGAAATTCGGGCACGAAAAATGACCGAAAAAATTTAGTTGAAAAAGAGCTTTTTGAAGCCAAATCGAAAAAAGGGTTTATCGAACATTTGACTACAATGGTTAAAGATTTAGATGAACATGATTTGAGTCAAGTAAAAAATCTTAAAGATGAAATTCATTTGATGACGAATGAAGAGTTTGGATATTTTTCCACTCTCTTAAAATTTGATTACGCATATTTAGAAAAACAATCATAATCTTAACACACAAAATTATTAAATAATGAATACAATTTATATTAGAACTTTAAAGAGAGCAGAACACACTGTATTTTGTGTTGCTGATGGACAAAAAACCTATTATGATTCGCAATTCAAAAAGTACATACCTTTTTCAAGTGGGCAACAAGTTAAAAGATCACTAATAGACAGCTTGTGTGATTCAATTAAACAAGCGCCTTCTCCAACTACTTTTTTATTTGATGTAAATAGGCAAAAAGAACTAAAGGAAGGAGAAGTGTATGGAACATGTGATCCAACTTATGCTGATCAGTTAATTGGAGGATGGATGAAAGCATCCAAGGGTGGTTCTGAAAGGACATTAAAAAGAAGAAGTCCACTTTCTATATCGGCAATGAGAGCTTTACATCCATTATTAGCAGGAGTCGAGAAAGAAGCAGGTTCTTTTGATAGAAGCGAAAGACCAAATAATGTTGTGATCGTAAGAGACGAAAATGGGAATGAATTAACAAATGAACAAATTGTCGAGTTTCTGGATGGAAAAGATAGAAGCTTGAGTCGTAAATGGTTGAATTCTTCAGACAGAGTTGTTGGATTATTTGTTGTAGATTTTGCTATTGATTTGAGGAGATTATTTTCTGTTACAATCAATTCTTTTGAACCAGAAATGAGTAAATCTACTATTGAGAAACTTAAAAATGAAGGATGGATTGAGTCATCTAATGTTTTTGGTCCTTCTCTCACCGTCCCTAAAGAATTAAGACAGAGTTGGATTAAAGGTTTAGCTAAAGCAATAATTGATTGGCGGATTACATCTAATCAATCACGTGCTTTTAGTTTGATGGATACACTTGCCATTTCAATAAGTGACAATGCAAATACCATAGCTGGAAGCATAAGAGCAAAATTGTCAGAGGATGATTCAAAAAAAGCAGATCCAATTATTGACGAAAATCTAAAAGGAGTCGAAACTTTTATAACGCTACAGGCTGGTGCTTTTGTACTTACAAAAGGTGAAAAAGTTGATGCTCTTGAAAAAGCTGAGCAACATCTCATCAACTTGATGATGGCATTTGATTATGAGAACCAATAATTATTTTTTTATAACCCTTGTAAAGCAGCGATTTACAAGGGTTATAATATTTTTCTTATAAAAATACCAGCATTCCTCATGTCCAAGCAAACCTTACAAAAATTCCTAAAAACACTCGATCGTGATCAAATAGCAGAGTTTGTGATGGAAATGTATTCAAATTCAAAACCAGCTAAGCAATACATCGACCACTTCCTTAATCCAGAAGTAGGCGCAGAGGCCATTGAGAAATATAAAAAAATCATCGAAAAAGAGTTTTATCCTAGAAATCCTATGAATGCAGGCCTAAAATATTCTGTGGCAAAGAAGGCCATTAAGGAATTTGCTGACTTAAAACCTGATCCAATCTTCTTAAGTGAGCTGATGCTATATCTCCCTGAGTTAGCAAGCAAATTCACGCATGACTATGGAGATATGACGGAACAGTATTATATAAGCGCTGAAAATAATTTTAATGCAGCTTTGCGATATATTGCTAAAAATGGGCTTTTAAAGCACTTCAAAGAGCAGGCAAAAAGTTGTGTTCAATATGCATCCCGTTGTGGATATGGCTTTAGTGATGCGATGAATGATATCTATTATAGTTATTATTAAGAATGATAGACCATGACCATCACTGCTACTCACGTCAATTACTACCACATCTGCCATCGCAAGCTTTGGTTATTTTCCAATGGCATCCATATGGAGCACACTTCAGACATCGTCACTGAAGGTAAACTCATCGGCGAATCAACGTATATGGACAGAGCTGTCAAATATACAGAATTACAGCTTGACGGTATCAAGATAGACTATTATGATGCGCGCAATAAAGTGGTCCATGAAATAAAAAAGAGCGATAAGATGGAAGCTGCGCACGAGGCTCAAGTCAAATATTATCTGTACAAACTGAAGCAACAAGGTGTAGATGGTGCTACCGGCATACTCGAGTATCCAAAACTTAGGCATACGCAGCAAGTAATCTTGACAGAAGAAGATATCAGGTTGATCCCATGCTGGGAAGAAGAAATCGAATTGATCATCGCCCGGTCGCAGATACCTAATGTTATCCATAAAACCATCTGTAAAAAATGCAGCTACTATGAGTTTTGTTATGTATAATATTTCATTGTGATCATGGCAGCTATACATGATATGACCATCCCACTGCTACCTGATAGATACTATCATATATTTAATCGCGGCATCAACAGAGAAGCTATATTTTTTAATGCAGAGAATTATAGTTACTTCCTCAGGAAATATGCAGAAAGAACGAACGGCTACTTGAAGACCTTAGCTTACTGTCTCATGTATAACCACTTCCATCTGATGGTGCAAACTTGTCCGGTGAGCGAAATTACATCACAAGCCCAAATCGATTTTGCTACTGTCAATCAAACTTTCTTAAAAGACTGCGCGCTGCCATGGTTAAGTCGGATGAATTTTGATATAAGCTCGATGAAGCTGTCACAGCTTCAAGATTTGACAAATTTCAAAAATTTGTTAAATCTTTATGATCATCTTGGTGACACCCAACATAGTGAAGACCTAAACCCTACAGATTTGTCAGGTTCAAACTTTCTAGATCAGTTGTGTTCTTGGATTTTGTCAGAGAGCTTGCGAAGTTTTTTCTTAGGCTATGCCAAGGCAATCAACAAACAACAGGAGCGGACGGGAAGTCTTTTTCAAAAAGGTTTCAGACGCAAGTTGATCGCTGATGATCTCGAACAAAAAAAGCAAGTCCTTTTTTATATTTATCACAATCCAATTCACCATTTCATCACTGACAACTATGAAGATTATCCCTGGAGTAGTTATAGGAATTTCAAATCAAATGCTGCTACCAAATTGGAATATGAAACAGTGTTGAATTGGTTTGGATCTTCTGAAAATTTTATTCGTTATGGGACCCAATATAGGACACTTAAAGGTCCTTCCAATTGGTCAATAGATGAAGATTAAATTATGAAGCGTAGCTACTATCTATTCAATGACGGGCGCATGAGCCGCAAAGACAATACGCTTTGTTTTGTAGCTCGAGACAAAGAGGGCCATGAACAGCCTGCAAAGTATATCCCAATTGAGACCATCGAATCGATGTATGTTTTCGGAGCCTTAGATGTCAATGCAGCCTTACTCAACTTGCTTGGTCAGCAGAGTATAACTCTCCACTTTTTTGATTATTACGAGCACTATACCGGTTCATTTATGCCTAAAGAATATCTGTTAGCCGGTAAAATGCAGATAGAACAGACAAAAGCTTACCTCAACAAAAAGAAACGATGTCATCTTGCTTCCCGTTTTGTAGAAGGTGCTATGTATAATATCGTAAAAAATTTAAAGTACTATGACCACCGCAATCGAGAGCTTGATCCATATATTAAGTCTATTGAGGACAATGTCGCTCAACTGGGACAAAGCAAGGATGTACCATCTATCATGGGAATCGAGGGAATTTGCAGACAATCCTACTATCAGTGCTGGAATCAGATATTGCCAGGCTTCGAGATGAAGGAACGAACAAGGCAGCCACCTTCGAACGAAGTCAATGCACTGATTTCATTTGGCAACATGATATGTTACACGCTTTGCTTATCAACAATCTACCATACACAGCTTAATCCGACGATTAGTTTTCTGCATGAACCCGGCTACAGGAGATACTCACTTGCCCTGGACATTGCAGAGATATTCAAGCCAATCCTTGTGGACAGACTTATCTTCAGAGTACTCAACAAAAAAGAAATCCAGTCTGAGGATTTTGATAGCAAACTGAACGGATGCTATCTTGCTGCGGCAGGTAAGAAGATTTTTTTGAAAGTATGGGAAGAAAAACTTGCGGAAACCATTAAGCACAGGACCCTCGGTAAGAGTGTAAGTTTCAAACAATTGATAAGATTGGAATGCTACAAAATCTCAAAGTACATATTGGGAGATACTCCGGAATACGAACCCTTTAAAATTTGGTGGTAATGTATGTGATTGCAATATATGATGTAGGAGAAAAGCGGGTGGCCAAGATGTTGAAACTTTGCCGTCAATACCTGATTTGGATTCAAAACTCTGTTTTTGAAGGAGAGCTGACTGAAGTCCAAATCCTGGAATTAAAGACAAAAGCAAAATCCGTGATGAATCCCGGTGTGGACAGTTTCATCATTTTTAGCAGCAGGGATTCGAAGTGGTTATATAAAGAAATTATAGGGAAAGAGCGCAACAGTACCGACAACTTTCTGTAATTTTAATGTATAGAAGTTCTTTGACATGTAGTTTGATTTTTTTTTGAACATAGCGAGGTATGTGTATGATGGCGAAGCAGTTTGTATACGTCGATTCCGGTTCTCAGATATTCATATTGTCGTCGATGAAGCTTGATTCTGTTTGTCCAATCACTTGTTGAATAGATAAAAACTTTGAACCTTGTTCTAAATAGCTGATTCTTAATATATTGTACTAGTCGTCGGTGAAAGGCCTAAATCGAGTAATAGAGCATCGACGCAGAAAAGCCTAAGAATGCAAAAAAATGCAATGTATAAGATATTGAAAAATAGGTATATTTGACTTCTTTGATAAAGACTTTTAATCGCACCATTTGTGGAATTGAAATCAAATAATAATTTGCCCGAAGGGCGCCTATTTAAGCTTTTAATCGCACCATTTGTGGAATTGAAATCAATGGAGGATTTCTTCATAAGGCACTGCTTATATTACTTTTAATCGCACCATTTGTGGAATTGAAATGTCGCTTGTGCCTCTCGAGGCGTTGTCTGATGTAAGCTTTTAATCGCACCATTTGTGGAATTGAAATGCAAATGGATATATTTTATAGTAAATATCAAAAGCTCCTTTTAATCGCACCATTTGTGGAATTGAAATGACGTTCCATTGGCATTAAATAATGTTACAGTAGAAACTTTTAATCGCACCATTTGTGGAATTGAAATTTTTTATACAATACCCAAGCTGCCCATATTGCACACCTTTTAATCGCACCATTTGTGGAATTGAAATCGACCAAAACAGTGTTTACCCTTAATAATCCTGTTGCTTTTAATCGCACCATTTGTGGAATTGAAATTCAATAAGTTTATTTGCAATAACTACGATTACATTACTTTTAATCGCACCATTTGTGGAATTGAAATTGTGTTGCGTCTGGATTGGATGTTAAGCTCCAATTACTTTTAATCGCACCATTTGTGGAATTGAAATCATTTTGTTAAAAATGGCTTTGTGCAAGCAGCAAGCTTTTAATCGCACCATTTGTGGAATTGAAATTCATATTTATCACACCACGCACCAATCCTAACCGTCTTTTAATCGCACCATTTGTGGAATTGAAATAACATCCCAGAGACCAGTGCATGCCGTAAATAATCCTTTTAATCGCACCATTTGTGGAATTGAAATCGAGGATCGCACGCTGCATAAAACTATTGTAAGCCGCTTTTAATCGCACCATTTGTGGAATTGAAATTAGTTTTTGTCGAATAAAACAGAATAAGATTTCATACTTTTAATCGCACCATTTGTGGAATTGAAATTGTGGGCAGACGACACAAAGCAATCCAGATTCTTGTTCTTTTAATCGCACCATTTGTGGAATTGAAATGTAACATACGCTTGGACGAAAGGAGCAGCAATTTCTTTTAATCGCACCATTTGTGGAATTGAAATAATACAGGATTTATCAAAATTTGCGATTGGCTTTGCTTTTAATCGCACCATTTGTGGAATTGAAATTGACATATAATAATGTGAACTGGGATACGAAGATGACTTTTAATCGCACCATTTGTGGAATTGAAATTTAAATAGCACATCATTATACTTAGATATTACCTTTCTTTTAATCGCACCATTTGTGGAATTGAAATTAGATAATAAAATAACAAACAACTGAAATAATAACAACCTTTTAATCGCACCATTTGTGGAATTGAAATGAATTTACATGTGATGCCGTATTGACTGAAAATCAACTTTTAATCGCACCATTTGTGGAATTGAAATCCAAACGGTTTGTTGGCAGTAGTGCTTTGTTGTTCCTTTTAATCGCACCATTTGTGGAATTGAAATCTTGTTATTGACGTAAGTGTTCTGTTTACTCCTATACCTTTTAATCGCACCATTTGTGGAATTGAAATGTATTAAAAAATATCAGATCCCAGATCTGGATCATTCTTTTAATCGCACCATTTGTGGAATTGAAATGCATCATTTGGTCGTGACGCTTGGCAAGATACATTCTTTTAATCGCACCATTTGTGGAATTGAAATTCAATTTTTGCCGGAACAATCGTACATGTTTTTTCAACTTTTAATCGCACCATTTGTGGAATTGAAATATAAATTTGAATGGTGATAATTGCATTGGTCTAAATACTTTTAATCGCACCATTTGTGGAATTGAAATTTTGTAAGTACATTTAGTGGATGGAATGGATATGAAAGCTTTTAATCGCACCATTTGTGGAATTGAAATCTTGCATCTATATTTACGAATCCATTTTGATTTGTTCCTTTTAATCGCACCATTTGTGGAATTGAAATATGTCATTAGTATATCCAGCAGCCGTACATATATTTCTTTTAATCGCACCATTTGTGGAATTGAAATATCTCACAGGACTATTTCAGTTTTCGGATCTGGACGCTTTTAATCGCACCATTTGTGGAATTGAAATTCATTTATGGTTAGACTTGGAGCGTGGTGTGATAAACTTTTAATCGCACCATTTGTGGAATTGAAATACCTGAAATTTATACAGATACCGTTAGTCGCAAGCCCTTTTAATCGCACCATTTGTGGAATTGAAATGGTCCAAGCTTAGATGAAGCAAACAAGAGGGCAACTGCTTTTAATCGCACCATTTGTGGAATTGAAATAATGGCTTAATCATTCCATTTCCAATTGAAGAAAATCTTTTAATCGCACCATTTGTGGAATTGAAATGGCCAAAGCAATGATGTAAATAAATATCTTAAAGACTTTTAATCGCACCATTTGTGGAATTGAAATAGCAAAACGCCGCTTCTCGGTGCCCTGAACGGATGCTTTTAATCGCACCATTTGTGGAATTGAAATAGCAAAACGCCGCTTCTCGGTGCCCTGAACGGATGCTTTTAATCGCACCATTTGTGGAATTGAAATATTGAAACGGCTTGAATCAGTTGCCGAGGAAACGGCTTTTAATCGCACCATTTGTGGAATTGAAATAGCGTTAGTTGCAATTTTACAGCCACCTTCTAATTGCTTTTAATCGCACCATTTGTGGAATTGAAATAAATATAAAGTTGCGCTAAGACGCTCTTGTAACTTTTAATCGCACCATTTGTGGAATTGAAATTAACTATGTAAAACTAGTTTGTCAGTCGCAACCTGCTTTTAATCGCACCATTTGTGGAATTGAAATCCCAAACGAATGGCGTTCAAGTCGTCCTCGCTGACCGCTTTTAATCGCACCATTTGTGGAATTGAAATGAAATAGTAGAATTTACAGGAAATACAGTAGTTGTCTTTTAATCGCACCATTTGTGGAATTGAAATTCTGGAAATGCTGGGACATATTATCAAAAAATAATAGCTTTTAATCGCACCATTTGTGGAATTGAAATCCGGCAGCATCTCTTTGAGATTATTCAACACTGTGCTTTTAATCGCACCATTTGTGGAATTGAAATTGTACGGAACTTCCATCAAAGCAGATTGAAGACAAACTTTTAATCGCACCATTTGTGGAATTGAAATAAAACTCGGACCGCCACAATCGGCAATCCGAAAACTCCTTTTAATCGCACCATTTGTGGAATTGAAATTAGATGAAAACAACCCTAAATCGCTTGGGTTAATAGCTTTTAATCGCACCATTTGTGGAATTGAAATTACGTTTTTAGCAGATGCGCTAAGACGCTCTTGTAATCTTTTAATCGCACCATTTGTGGAATTGAAATATAAAGGAAGGAATTGCTAAAATAAAGAATTTGCCTCTTTTAATCGCACCATTTGTGGAATTGAAATAACACGCAGGCACAGCAGGCCCAGCGCACGATTTTTCTTTTAATCGCACCATTTGTGGAATGCAAATTCACTGATTTTATTGCGTAATTAAAATTATCAATTGATGGGGCACTTATTGTGGAAATAATTTGTTATTACTTTAATTGGCAGTTTTTTGTCTGGTTAAACTTTTTGTGCATTTTTTATTCATGAGTGCGGGGCTTAAGCCGGTATGGCAGTCAGCTTGGAATATTGCAAACGAATTTTTGGATGACAGATGCATGTGATAGTATCTACTATTTTGGTGATGGAATCTATGCCTTCAGATAAATTGACCCAAATAAATTATAAATTTGGAGAGGATCAATACAATTAAACGAAAATGAAATATCATTTATAAAATTGAGCCTTTAGATTTATATTCCTAATTCGGAATTTTAAAAAATGATTATAAAAGAATGAATAATGAAAAGAATTAAGGGAGTTATTAGTTTAAGTGCCATGTTCATCTGGTTGGCTTGTGATCAATCAAATGAAATGAATCCATATCCAACAAGTATTCCTTCATGTCTTCACCATGTGTTGGATTCTATCCGATGCAGCACTCTAAATTTTCAACTTTACGAGTTAGACACAAGACAGGGTAAAATGTATCATTTAAATAACAGCAGTTTAGCGGATGAGAAAGAGTGGGTCTATGATGTGAATTGCAATGCAATTTGTTATGTCGATTGTATTTGTATCCCTCCGGACAAATTTTGCGAGCAGTGGGTATTTGAAGGTGGAGTCAATCTCATATGGAAAAACAAATAGGAGTTAGTATTTCATTTTATGTAAATTTGATTCTGGACAGTATTTATACTGAAAAGTTATAAAATCAGAATGGATAGGTTATAAATGGTGGATTTTTCAGGATTGATTTTTTGGAGTGAATAATAGAAAGATTATTATCTTTAAGATGGAAAGCCACATTCATGAAGTATATAAATTGGATCAGATCATTTCTTTTATACCTTAGTGCAGTATTATGTTCTATGACAAGCTATGCACAGGACAGCCTTCGTTCATCCAATCTACCCTTAGTTCTGATCAGTTCGCCCATAATTCCGATACCTGATGAGCCCAAAATCAATGCACACATAGCTATCATTGACCACCACACTAAACGAAACTTTGTAAAAGATACTCCTACTTTTGAAAGTGATATGCTGATTGAAACGCGAGGCAGCTCGTCTCAATCATTCTTTCCCCAAAAAAGTTTTTCACTGAAATTTATCGATAGTACAGGCGAAAATTACAATGCATCTGTGATGGATATGCCTGAGGAACACGATTGGATACTCTATGCTCCATACAATGATAAGACTTGTCAAAGAAATGTCCTCAGTTACTTAGTTTCCAACGAGATCGGGATGTATGCCAGCAAAACAAAATATTGCGAACTCTATATTAATGGAGACTATCAAGGTATATACGTGTGGATGGAGAAAATCAAAAGAGACAAAAACAGAGTGGATATCGCCAAGCTGGATAGTTCTGACTTGAGTAGTGAGGATTTAACAGGAGGGTATATTTTTAAAATCGACAAAACTACCAGTGCCGGGGGTGAAGGTTGTTTATCCAATTATCCTACATCCACCGGTCCTCATTTAGTTTATCAGTACGAGTATCCCCAGTTTGAAGATTTGCAAGATGAGCAAAAAAATTATTTGTGCAGTTATATCGATTCGTTCGAAAAAAGTTTGGTCAGTCCTCTTTATAGAGACACTGCAAAAGGATATCGGCGATTCGTTGACGTAAATTCTTTTTTCAATTATTTTATTCTCAACGAAATCAGTAGAAATGTTGATGGATACAGATTGAGCACTTTTCTATACAAAGACAGAAATGCCAAAATTCATATAGGACCTCCTTGGGACTATAATTTAGCCTGGTGGAATGCGGATTATTGTCAGGGTTCATGGGACAATGGTTGGTCATATCAATTTAATTCTTATTGTCCGACAGATCCATTCCCGGTACCTTTTTGGTGGGATAGATTTTTGTCAGATACAGGATTTACCAATGCCCTTAAATGCAGATATTCTGAGCTCCGAAGAAATGTCTTACAGGAAAAACAGTTATTTTATTGGATTGATTCTATTGCTCATATTACCGATGAAGCCAGAGCAAGGCATTTTGCAAAGTATCCAATACTAGGAAAATATGTATGGCCAAACCCGTCACCACTGCCACAAACGTTTGAACAAGAAATAGCGGCACTAAAGGTTTTTATTGTGCTGCGATTGCGTTGGTTGGACGATAACATGCCGGGAACATGCCGGATCTCAAATTCTATAGAGGGCTCTAAAGATGAATATCAATTGTTCATACATCCTCAACCTGTGAAGGATATTTGTTTTTTAAATACACCCGAAGGCCATTTGGACGAAATACGGGTTTATTCTATCGATGGCAAAGACCAAAGTGTCGGTTATGAGAAAGATCCTACACAAGAATCGGTATTCAAACTTCACGTTGAAAAGTTAAATCCCGGTATGTATGTGCTTGTAGGTTTTATTGATGGACGCTCTTTCACAGCCAAGCTATTGAAACTTGAGTAATCTATCTTTTATATATTTGAATTGGCTTGAGTAGAAAATTCCTTAAATAATAAAACATTTGCTTGAAATAGCAAAAATCCATATGCCAAATCTTCTATAGGTATTGTTTTTATTCTCAAATTGATGATTTCAGATGGATTGTAGTTGACTACTGGTGAAGGTATAAAGCTACCTGTTAATACTCCATTGACAAATAGAAATCCAGGCAATAGGCATATATATATGCTGAATATTTTGAAGACAAGATCTGATTTAGTGATAAGAAATGTGAAGATAGTAAAAATAGCATTAAACAAAAAAGTATAAAATGGATAATCTCTTTCTTTGAAATAGAACATAACGCTAACCGATAATAGAAAATAAAGAACTTGAAATATTCTATTGTATCTTTTGGTCCAGGACCAGTTAAAAAATTTGTCAAGACAGAAATAAGTAAACATGCAAGAGAAAGGGATACAGACAAAAAACATCCATTCTTCAATTGGTAAATTAATAATATCGGTTCCAATTGTATAAGTATGATCAAACCACCAAATACCTGCTTTAGTAAAGATAATATCCCAGGCAATAAAGGGTATTGCTACCAATCCTATTGAAGGAAACAAGAAATTAAAGTGAAGATGGAATTTAATTTTTTTATGATATGAGAACAGAAAACAAATGATGACTGCAAAGAACAGAACTAATAAGTATGTATAATGTAAATAAGGACTCATTGTATTATTTTAAATAGAGTTTGAAGTATTTAATTGGTACCCATAAAAATCCAAAGCACTCGCCATTTTCTTTAGAGATATGTTTGTGGTGTTGCTTGTGGGCTCTCTGATTGCCTTTAAATATGGATTTTTCGTTTGCTGTAGGACTTTGAGTCGCTGATGGATGAAAATGTCATGTACAAAAAAATATGAAAAACCGTACATTGTTATACCAATTCCGATGTATAATAATTGCGAGTAGACAGTACTCACTCCGAGGTAAATCAGTAGAATAGCAGGCGTTGCAAAAATAACAAAAAACCAATCATTTTTTTCAAATGCGCCTTTTGTAGAATGATCATGGTGATCTCTGTGTAAAAACCAAAGGAACCCATGCATCACATATTTATGGATAGTCCAAGTAGCTGCTTCCATACTTATGTAAGTGGATAGTATTATTAATAGATTCAACATGTACATTTATTTTGAGAGGTGACAAATGTGATATACTACAAGCGGTATTGATACTTTAAGTAATAAAGTTTTGATAGTATTGATTCTATACTCATTTGTTTTTCTATATTTTGATTTATGCTCATTTGGCATACCAACTTAAGCAAGGATCTCGATTTTGAATGAGAAGGATAATTCATTTTGAAATAATAAATTTATATTTCAAATTGCTTGAAATGAAAATAAGCAATTTATTGAAATTGTTAATACGGATTCTTGCTTTCATAATTTCAGATGCTGGCGTTTTTTTAATTTTGTGAAAGAGCGCTGAATAATATCGAAATGCCAAATATACTCCAAATCTCGAGTTATGTGGAAGCTTGAGTATTCCTTTTAGTGCTTCCGCGAATTCCATCTCAATTTCTTCTTCTATTATTTCCTTTGTGCCTGTATCAAATACCTTGGACTGAATATTTGGAAAGTATGATCTTCCCAGTGTGTTCAGATCCTGCTTGATGTCTCTAAGGAAGTTTACTTTTTGAAAGGCTGAACCTAGTCTCAATGCATAAGGTTTAAGTTCTTCAAATAGTTTTTTGTCTCCTTGGACAAATATTTTCAAGCAAATAAGGCCTACTACTTCTGCTGATCCGTGGATGTATTGTTTATATAAACTATCATCATATTTGATGTCCTCTAAATCCATTTTCATGCTGTTTAAAAAATGTTCAATCAGCTCCCTATCAATTCCCACTTTATTGACAGTTTCTTGAAATGCTTGAAGCACTGGATTGATAGAAATCTGGTCGTGTATTGCTTGCCATGTTTCCTTTTCTAGTCTTTGCAGGAGTTCCCGTTTGTTGGCCTCATGGAAACTATCCACTATTTCATCTGCCAACCTCACGAAACCGTATAGGGCATATATATGTCCACGTATATTTCGATCTATACACATAATTCCAAGTGAAAAGCTTGTGCTATATTTGTGGGTTAGCATCTTGCATGCTTGTCTTGAGAATTCATCGAAAACTTGCTTCATATCCTTTAGTCTAGTGTTCGTAAAATTTGCTTTGCAACAATTTTTCCAGAAATAATCGAAGGGGGAACTCCAGGTCCTGGCACAGTGAGATGACCTGCATAATATAAATTTTTGATCTTTTTATTTTTGATGGACGGTTTTAATATAGCAGTTTGCTTTAAAGTATTTGCAAGTCCATAAGCATTTCCTTTGAATGCATTATAATCGCGAATGAAGTCAGATATGCAAAAGGACTTTTTATAATCTATATGACTTTTCAGATCTGTAAAACCAGTGTGTTTTTCAATTCGTTTGAGCATCAATTCAAAATAATATTCATGCAAATTGGGTTTGTCAGAAACTCCAGCTGGAATCGGCATTAATAAGAAAAGATTTTCATGATTATGTGGCATTACAATGCGATCTGTCTTGGATGGGCAGCATACATAAAAAAGTGGGTTGCTAGGCCATTTGCTTTCTTTATATAACTCATGTAAGTGTTGGTCTAATGAAGGTTCAAAGAATAGGGTATGGTGGAGCAAACCGGGCAATGGCTTGTCCAGTCCCAAATAAAAAATTAAAGTAGAAGGAGAAAGAGATCTGCTATCCCAATATTCTTCTGAATAATTTACACAATCTTTTGGCAACAAGCTTTCTATGTGATGATAATCTGCTGACGCAACTACCAGATCCGTGATGATTTGATTTTCGTTAACCTGTAAGGATTTGATTTGATCGTTGTAGATCGTCATTTTGTGGACGGAACAGTTACAATGGATTTTTACTCCTAGTTCTATTGCAATGGATTGCATGGCTTCTATAATTTTAAAGAACCCTCCAAGCGGATATTTTGTGCCAAGTACTAGTCCTCCATAATTCATCAAACTATATAGCGCGGGAATCGATTGTGGTGCTGCTCCTAAAAAAATCACTGGAAATTCCATAAGTGCAATCAGTTTTGGATGTCGGAAGTACTTCCTCACAAAACTTCTAAAATCACTGAATAAATTGAGCTTCATGACACTTTTAAAAATGTCCAAAGTGAAAAACTCTGTTAGAGATAAGCAGGGTTTTTCAATGTAATTGGTCATACTGACAGTGTATTTGATCTTCGCATCTTCCATAAAGGCATTTAGACGTTTTCCAGCACCAGGCTCCATCGATTCGAATAGTTTGGTTAATTCACTAAAATCTTTGGGAATTTGAATTGTGCCGTCAGAAAAAACCATTTCAAACTGTGGGTCTAGTGAAATCAGTTCATAATATTGGTCAGATTTTTTCCCAAAATCAGCGAAGAAATTTTCTAATACATCGTGCATCCAATACCAACTTGGACCCATATCGAAGACATAACCATCAGGAGTTTGGATTTGACGTGCACGTCCTCCAAGAGAATTGTTTTTTTCATAAATATCGACATGGTGTCCTGATTTTGCTAGATAGCATGCAGCAGATAAACCAGACAGACCACCACCTATGATTGAGATTTTTTTAAGCATATCCTATAGATAGTTTTGGGTTACGGCTTCTAATAGATCAGAGCTGGCAATGTTTTGTTGGAATATAGATTTATGAAACTTGTCAAGTTTGTTTAATGCATTTATTAGAGTGCATTTATCCGAATGGGATAGGTGCCCAGTGACTATTCTTGAAGCTAATTTTATTTTAGGCATGATAGCTTGCAGGGCTTCAAGTCCTTGCCGCGATATTTTGATAATTTTTTTTCTTTTATCATTATTTGATTCAGTTTGGATTATCCAGTTATGTTCAATTAGCCGAGAAATCACTTTCATGCCAATAGATTTGTCATGGATATTCATTTTGATCAGATCCATCTTTGACATTGGCCCTTTTTCTTTAAGATTGATCAAGTATATAAACTCATCTTGGGTAGAAAAATCTGAATCTGACATAGCAGATTTCGAGTATGTCTTTGCGTATTTGTTTAATTGATTTAATAAAGTGCAGATGATACTATCCATAGATCTGCCCTTTTCTTTTCCATCCCAATGTGGATTGTATTTGACTTCATGCTGGTATCCAGCATGATTTATATTCCATTCTATGAAGCCCACATAATCTAGAGTGTACTGGCCTTTTGGTTCATGAGCATAGAAGGATTCCAGTTTTTCTAAAATATTTTTTAATAATTGCATCATATATCCCTTTTATAAGGTGTAAAAATACACATTATGAATCAAGTATAAGAATAAATTTACTCTAAAATTGATTTATTCTAAGTTTTTAACCTAATGATATATCACTGCATCGATTCCGACAGGATTGGGTGGATCTCGTTCTTATGGGTTTGCTTTTGGAAAACAAGCATTGAATACAACGGATAAAATCTAAGTGGTCGTCTTGGTAATATGCTTCATGCCTTCCCTTACCGTCAATCCTGATAGTGTATTTTTTTCGATAAATTTTTTAACCTTATCTGGCTCGTATTTTGAATATTGTCTCAGTGCCCAGCCAGCTGCTTTTTTTACAAAAAACTCTTTGGAATCAGCTCTGCGTAAAATCATCTCGCACATTAAAGGAAAATCTGTGTCCCTGGCATATCTCAATTGTACAATGTGTGCAGATCGCTGATACCAAATGTTGTCCGATTCGATCCATTGTTCGCATTTGGTTCTCAGCATTTTTGGTTTACTTTTAAGCAGATCACCAAGGAAATGGGGTGTGATTCCGTCAACTGTGTCCCACCAGGAATCTTTAACAATATAAGGTTCAAAAAATTCAACCCAATTGACATCCATCTTTTTGGTCAATCGAAATCCCAGGTCGAAACAAATGTATTTATATTCCCTGTACGGTTGTTTCCAGCAGGTGCTCATCCATTCAGCAAAATCACTGATTTTTTGAAATGGAAATTGAGTATTTGCGAATCTGCTGATTTCTTTTCTTTGCGGTGAATTGATGCCCAGGTAGTCAAATTGATCCCGCATATAAGCCTTCATTTGGCTGGCTCTTTCAGGGGAAGCAACTTGAAGCAATTCGGTCTCCAGATATTCGAATCGTTTTCTATTCGAAGCATTCATCGGTTATCGCAAAAGTGTTACAGTATTCGTGGTTTTAGATTCCTTTTCTCCACGTCTTTGGTAAGTAAGATGGTAAATATAAACTCCTGCAGGCATCAGGTTGCCTTCATTCTGCATTTTCCCGTTCCACCCTTGACCGATCTGATCTGTCTGGAAAACTCTAGCACCCCATCTGTCAAAAATTGACAAACTGTACTTCTCCAAATCCGGAAATTGACCGACAGGCTTGAATTCTTCATTGGTGCCGTCACCATTAGGGCTAAAGGCGGTAGGCATAAATATTGTAAAATTTTCATAGACAAAAACTCTTGCTTGAACCGTGTCGGTGCAAAGGTACTTGTCCACAGCAATAAGGTCTATGGTGTGCCAACCCGGACGATCAAATTGGATCCTGAGTTCTTTATCAAAATAGAAATCCAAGCTGTCAATCAGCCAGCTACGACCGGTAGTTGTTCTGCTGGTATCTACCAAATTGATAACGGCATTTTTTAAATTGATTCTCGTTGAGTCGAGCGTATAACCCGCTACAGGTGGTGGATATACCCTGAAGACATTTTTAAATTCTGCTTCATTGTAACATCCTAAAGGGGATGTCACCTTGAGCTTCACATCATAAGTGCCGATGGAATCAAATTGATGTCTGATGGACCCACCTGTGACGCCGGCACCGTCAGAAAACTCCCATTGGAGTTTATAAGAAGAATCAGTAGGAAAGCTGATGTTGCGCAGACTGACTTCAAGAGGAATACAGCCTTCGGTGTGATTTGGATCAAAGATCAGTATTTTAGGTGCTGGATAATACTCAAGAATTCTATTTGCTTTTTGAATGCAGCCGAACTGATCTTCGATTGCCAGTCCGATTTGATATTTTCCCGGACGGACGTACTGGATGGAGGCGTCAGGATTGTTGCTGGTAAATCCATCTCCTAAACTCCACGAGAACTCTTTTATTGTACTGGCACTGGAACTAGAATTGTTAACAAATGAGACCGGCCCTGCAAGGCAAGTATCAAAATTGACAGTAAAATCTGCTTTGAGGTCAGGTACGAGTCTGTTCGAATAGAAAAGCGAGTCTGAACATTCCAAGCCAGGGTTTAAATACATCTTGCCTATGTGAATTCCTCCTGTATCAAATTTTATGGAGGGCGACCATTTATCAGAACTATCTATTCCTCCGTTATTCTCATATTGCCATTGGATACCGCTTATAAAATTCTGCAAATAGCTTTTATTATTGAAGCTGAAACTGTCTGAATTGCAAACTAAAAATTCGTATTCTCTTCTGCCTATTTTTTTGCCACCACCCAGTTCTGCTACAACTGTGCCCTGACATATCGCTACATTGAACTGAAAATCCCTTTGGACGGTAGAAAGCAAGATCCCGTTTCTGTATTCATGGACGCATACACCTACGACGAATTGACCTACATCATTAGGTTCGCCGGTGATTAAACCGGTAATTGAGTTAATCGTGACAGCGGGATTGCCTCCCATTGGGTTTTGAGGACTATAGTACGGAAGACGAAAATTCACTTCCTCAAATGGAGGCGGGCAGTCGGGATTTGGGATAATCATATCGCATCCGATATTGCTCAGGCCACCACCATGCAGTGGTGCGCACAAATCGTAAATTAACAAATCCCCGTCGTCGTCTATTGCTGAGTGATCAAATGATAGTGGATTATTTACACAAACTACTGTAGGAGGGAAATTTTTGAATCTGGGACTGCTGTTGCACGATAATTGCGCCTCTGCACTAATTGAGATCGTATAAGTTACGCCGGTGCTGTTTGGAGAAACGATATTGGTAATCGTATAATTTCTACAACACCTTTGCCATACAATTACATATTCATCGTTGTAAATAGGAAGATCGATATAGGATTCATATATGCCTACTTCTACTCCAATGTTTCCTGGTAAAACTAAACATTTATATGTTGGATTTTGGATCAGATTAGGTGCACCATTTAAATTCACATTGACTTCATTCCTATTGTTGATCTTGTATATCTCGTAATTGTTTTTGACCTTTCTATATATCGTATAACCTAAGGGAGTATCAAAACCAGCACCATTCCCAAATTTGTCACGATAAAGTTCTATGGTGATTTTATATCTACGCGAAGTACTGTCAGTGCCATTTTTTCCATAACCTTGACACTGATAATACATTTCACCACCGATGATATGTGCTGCCTCCATCCTGATCGTTGCGAGACAAAACAAACCCAGAAATATAAACTTAAAAACTCCCATATGATGCATCAAGCGCATGGATTAAACTGCTTATGTAAGTGTCAAACATACAAAATATTATACATTGAATCCAAAAACCAACCTTTTTGAAGTTTGAGCAGATATTATGTTCCTGCCATCCCAAACGCATTGACCATTTACCCATGTAGACATAATTTTCCCTTTCAGGTAATCATTATCCAAAGGTGTCCAGCCACATTTGTACAGCACATCACTGTTTCTGATCTGAGTAGTGCCATCAGGGTCAAACACCACCAAATCGGCATAATAGCCCTCATCAAGAAAACCTCTACCTCTTAGTTTAAAGCAGATGGCAGGATTGTGAGCCATTTTTTGGACTACCCAAGTAAGGTCTCTTTGATTTTTCTTTGCGGTTGTATAAGCGAGCAAGAGAGAGTGCTGCACGAGTGGCAAACCGGAAGGCGATTGAAGATAGTTTTGAGTTTTCTCTTGGAGAGTATGAGGCGCATGATCAGTAGCTATGACATCTATATTTCCGGATTCCAAAGCGTTAAAGATTGCAATTCTGTCATGTCTGGATTTTATCGCAGGATTACATTTTATGAGGTTACCTAATCTTTCATAATCATCATCACAGAAGTACATATGATGGACACAGGCTTCAGCTGTGATTTTCTTTTGGGACAAATCCAAAGCAGGTTCAAAGAGTTTGCACTCTTCAGCGGTACTGATGTGTAATACGTGTAGACGAGTTCCATGTTCTTTTGCCAGCTCTACAGCGCTTTTGGAAGAAATCAAACAGGCTTCACGACTCCTGATGAGTGGATGATGTTGAGCCGATAACTGAGACCCATATTGCTCAAGAAAGAGTTCAGAATTCCGTTTGATCGTGTTTTCATCTTCACAATGGGTTGCAATCAATCCAGGGAATGAGGAAAATATTTTTTCTAAAACTTCCAATTTATCAACGAGCATGTTCCCTGTGGATGAACCCATAAAAATTTTCAATCCACAAACATTTTCCAGATTAGTCTTCATCACTTCATCGTAGTTCTCATTGGTGGTTCCCATATAAAAACTGAAGTTAGCATGTGATTCGGCAGCTGCTATTTGATATTTTTGTTCCAATAAAACCTGGCTTGTTGCCTGAGGTTGGGTATTAGGCATTTCCATAAACGAGGTGACACCGCCCGCAACTGCAGCAGCAGATTCAGTTTTTATTGTCGCTTTATGGGTGAGTCCGGGTTCTCTGAAGTGCACCTGATCATCTATGCATCCGGGGATAAGCGCCAGACCTTGTAAATCGATAACCTTGGCCTGAGGGTCAGAAATGTCGCTTGCTATTTTCTCTATTTTTTCTCCTTTGACGAGAAGGTCCGCTTCCCGAATTTGTGAGCGATTAACGATTTTTGCATTTTTAAAGAGAGTTTTTTGCATATTGCTTCATCAATGAATATATGATAAACATCCTTGGTAAATGACTTGTTTTGAAATAAGCTGATGACTAAAGTTCAATTGTATGAGCGATATTCATGAGCTTTGTAATTATTTTATACAGAATAGATGGTTTTCTCTCCTTCAATTTTTACGATTGGTGTTTTAGGTGGCGGTCAACTAGGAAAGATGTTGGCAATGGAAGCGATGCGACTGGATTTGAATATTAAGTTTTTGGATCCGGTGATTGATGCTCCTGTTTCTGGTGTTTGCTCTCAGTTTGTATTGGGTGATTTTTGCAAGAAAGCTGATATTTTAAGTTTCGCCGAAGGCTGTAAAGTGCTTACTATCGAAAGAGAAGATATTCTCCTTGAGGCTTTGGAGGATTTAGAAATCCAAGGAGTAAATGTTTATCCACAAGCTTCTATACTGCGCATTGTGGTGGACAAACTGAGGCAGAAAGAATATTTTTTAGCTTCAGGATTTGATTCAGCACCATTTTTTCCGGTCAATGGCAAAGCAGATATCAAAATCTTGTTGGAAAGTTCTTTGATACAATTTCCATTTGTGCAGAAAAAAAGACAAGGAGGATTTGATGGGAGAGGAGTTAAGATAGTTCGATCAGAAGAGGATCTTCAAGATCTTCTTGAAGGTCCATGCATAGTTGAAGCCATCGCTCAAATCGTCACCGAAATCAGTGTCATCGTTTGTAGAGATGCATTGGGACGGCAAGTGGTTTACGAGCCGGTATCCATGGACTTTCATCCGGAAGGAAACATGGTTGAATTTCTGGTTTGTCCTGCAGACCTGCCTCCTGATTTCGCTCTTCAAGCTAAAGCCATAGCTCTCTCATTATCAGCAAAGCTAGAACATGTCGGATTGCTAGCAGTGGAGATGTTCTGGAACAAGGACAGCTCCATTTGGATTAATGAAATAGCGCTTCGACCTCATAACAGTGGCCACCATACTCTTGATGACGGTAGTGTAAGCCAATTTGAGAACCATCTCCGGGCAATTTGTGGCCTTCCTCTTGGATCAACCGAAGCATCAGGTCCATCTATAATGATCAATTTGCTGGGTTCAGAAGGCCATACAGGATTGGCACAGTATATAGGAATGGACGAGGTTATGATAGATCCCCATGTGCACATTCACCTCTATGGAAAAACACATACTAAGCCTCATCGGAAAATGGGACATGTGACTATAACTGGCACGGATTTGGCTGCCATGAAGTCTAAAGCGAATTGGGTAAAACAAACACTTCGTGTCATATCTTCTGAAACAAATTAAATGAAAGTTGGAATAATAATGGGGTCAGATTCTGACCTGCATATCATGCGGGAAGCAGCTGAAATTCTGGATCACTTTGCCGTATCATATGAACTGAGAATCATCTCTGCCCATCGTACACCAGAAGCTATGCTCGAGTATGCGCATACAGCCATGGACCGTGGACTGAAGGTGATTATAGCAGGTGCCGGAGGTGCTGCTCATCTCCCTGGAATGGTAGCATCGGCAAGCTCTCTTCCTGTAATAGGGGTACCTGTAAAATCAAAGCAATCTTTGGACGGTTGGGACAGTATATTGTCTATCTTGCAAATGCCCGGTGGCGTACCAGTTGCAACAGTTGCACTCAACGCTGCCAAAAATGCCGGCCTGCTCGCTGTCCAAATACTCTCTGTCGCAGACAAACAGCTGTCTGAAAAAATGGTGAAGTATAAAGATGAAATGAAAAAAATGGTATTGAATAAAGACGAGGAACTCAATCGTTCGCACTCTCAGAAACTGAATGAACGATCTTAATAAATTCATCTACATTCAAACTCGCCCCACCTACCAAAAAACCATCAATGTCATTTTGCTTAGCCAAAGCTAGAGCATTTACAGCTTTCACGCTCCCTCCATACAGTATTTGTGTCTGAATGCTTAAATCATTGCCAAAGCGAGCACTAAGCCATTTTCTGATGGAAGCATGCATTTCTTGAGCTTGTTCCGGACTGGCATTTTTTCCGGTCCCGATTGCCCAAACAGGTTCATAAGCGATAACAATTTCCTCAATATGTTCTTTTTGGAGTGTGGCAAGATCTGATTCCAGCTGGTCCTTCACAAATTCTATATGAGCTTCTTTTTCCCTGATAGGGAGACCTTCGCCACAGCAATAGATAGGTTTTAATCCTGCTTGCAAAGCAGCGTGGATTTTTGCTGAAATTCTTGCATTTTCTGTGCTTTGACGTGCTCTCCTTTCGCTATGACCAATGATGACATAGCTACAACCGAGATCTTTTAACATTTGAGCAGAAATATCTCCGGTATGGGCTCCGAAAAGATTTTCGTTGCAGTTTTGCGCACCAATTTTCAAACTCTCTGATTGAAAAGGCATGAGTGAAAACAAGTGTGTAAACGGTGGGCATATGATCACTTCAACATTTTTTATAGGAAGAGCTCGAGCAACCTGCCCTGCAAGTGTCTTGGCTTCGGAAGGAAGGACATTCATCTTCCAATTTGCTGCAACAATTCTAGATCTTTCCATAAACTAACTTTGGTTCTGCGAAAGTAAACAAATATAAAGGAAAAGATTCGAAGGATCTTTTAGATCGCTTCCGATGAAGGAATCATTGAACCAAATCGACCCATTCAGAATAAAACTGGTATTTTTGTCGTTCAACTTCACCTTTGGATCTGATATGATCAAATAGGGCTATATGCTCATATTTGAAGTAGAAAGGGTTGGTGTCGTACTATTCAAATCAAATGGAAAACAATCATATTTTAGAGAATCATAAACCTGTTCCCAAATTTGAGTATAGGGATAGAGATGTGAGTTGGCTTGGATTCAATTACAGAGTTTTGCAGGAGGCAAAAGATCCATTTAATCCTTTGTTGGAGCGTATCCGTTTTCTAGCCATCTATTCCTCTAATCTTGGAGAGTTTTTTCGAATTCGGGTAGCACACCACAGAAACCTTAAAAAGCTAGGTAGGAAGACCAAGAGTAAACTGGAATACGATCCAAATGCTACTCTAAAGTTGCTTTACAAAATTGTAAATCAACAGCTGAATGAGTTTAATAATATTTTCGAGAAGGAAATAATACCTGAACTTCGTCTTCAGCAAATTTACTTACTCAAACAGAATGAACTTAATGCCACGCAAAATAAATTTATTGAAGATTATTTTCAAGAAAATCTATTGCCATTTGTTCAACCTGTTTTGTTGGTTCAAAAAAGGATTCGACCCTTTTTTAATAATTCCGAATTATATCTAACCGTTGTCCTTAAAGCAAAAACCCAACCAGGTGAACTTGAGGAAGGAACGCAATATGCAGTAGTTAAAATTCCCTCAGATCATTTGCCTCGATTTGTGGAACTGCCCTCGATAAAAGGGCGGCATGATGTGATTATATTGGATGATATTGTTAGACATTCATTGAGTTTTTTGTTTCCAGGATATTTTGTTATCGATTCATATTCAATAAAATTAACGCGCGATGCGGAGTTGTACATCGAAGATGAATTCAGTGGAGATCTTTTGGAAAAAATTAAAAAAAGTCTGGTCAAAAGAAACGTAGGTCCTGCATCCCGATTGGTATATGATGATGCAATGCCGAAAGAAATGTTGGAATATTTTCTGGATTTATTGGAAATTAAAAAAATGGATTTGACACCTGAAGGAAGGTACCATAATAATTTTGATTTTTTTAATTTTCCTGATTTCAAAAATAAAAATTTAAAAAATAAAGTATTTAAGCC
Source organism: Saprospiraceae bacterium (assembly GCA_016710235.1). Classification (NCBI taxonomy): domain Bacteria; kingdom Pseudomonadati; phylum Bacteroidota; class Saprospiria; order Saprospirales; family Saprospiraceae; species Saprospiraceae bacterium. Next base: position 3,413,542 of record JADJLG010000001.1, on the reverse strand, counting down.
ATTAAAATATAAGGCCTTAATGGGTCAGGGAATTGATTTTTTCCAAAAAATTGCATTTAAAGATCACTTGCTCAACTTTCCATACCATGACTATGAGCCGGTTATTCGTTTTTTTGAAGAAGCTGCAAAGGATACCAATGTTACACAAATTAAAATTACACAATATCGTGTAGCTAAAAAATCGCGCATTATGAATGCGTTGATCGAGGCTGCCCAGCGAGGAGTGAATGTATTTGTATTTATTGAGGTAAAGGCAAGATTTGATGAAGCGGCAAATCTTGCGTGGGGCGAAGAAATGGAAAGGCATGGAGTAAAAGTGAAGTACAGTTTTCCAGGCCTAAAAGTACATGCAAAATGCGCACTCATCAGCAGGAAGATTGATGGTGAACTCAAGCATTATGCTTACTTGAGCACCGGAAATTTTCACGAAATGACTGCAAAAGTTTACAGTGATTATGGTTTGTTTACAGCTGACGAAAGATATACTTCAGAGGTAGTAAGATTGTTTGGATTTTTGGAAAATACAAAGTTGCCTTCTGCAAATTTCAAACACTTGCTCGTAGGCCAGTTTAATATGAATGATGATCTCAGGTCAATGATTGAATTTGAGAAAACAGAAGCTTTGGCAGGCAGGAAAGCTGCCATTTTCCTAAAACTCAATAGTCTTCAGGATCACGAAATAATAGACTTGCTATATGAAGCCGCTGACGCAGGCGTTAAAATCAGACTAATCGTTCGAGGAATATGTTGCATTGTTCCGGGGAAAGAAGGCATGAGTGAAAATATAGATGGTATCAGTATTGTGGACAGGTATTTGGAACATGGTAGATGCTATTGGTTCCACCGGGGAGGTGAGGAGCTACTATACATTTCTTCAGCTGATTGGATGGTAAGGAATCTGCATTTTAGAATTGAGTTGGCATTTCCTTTGTTTGATTCTGAAGTTAAAAAACAAATTATAGATATTCTGGAAATTCAATGGGAGGACAATGTGAAAGCACGCAACATCAACGAGGGCTTCTTTAATCAATACAGGAAGTCTGATACCAAAAGAAAGATTCAATCACAATACGAAACTTACAAATACCTGAAAGAAGCTGATGAAGATAAATGATTGCTCGAATGGCTTACTAAGTGAATTTGGATCTGCAAATATAATCTAAATTTAAATCTAAAAATCGAGGTGAATATTCATTCTAGCATTGTTTAACAATTAGCTATATATATTTAAACTTTCTAAGAGTATTTTATTGGATAGTTAAACAGGACTGTCTTAATAAAACCCAACCTTACATCAGGGTGAAACGCTTGGATTCACCCAGGTATCTATTTCAATTACTATTATTGCATTTTTACTATCTTCTTGGTCATTTGACCTTTGTTCGTTTGGAGCTGAATATAATAAGCACCTGCAGGAATATCGTCTAAATATAATTTTATCTCATTTTCTTTTGCAGTAAATCCACTGGTTTCAAAATGAGATAAACCATTTAAAGTGTTTACTACTTTTATGTCTTGTATAATGAGATCAACATTTGATTTTCTGATCGTAACTTGCCCTTCAGTTGGATTTGGAAAAAACTCCAACTCATATCGAAGTATTGGCTTGTCTATAGATAAAGGATCACAGTAATTAATAAGATCTACAATTCTGACTTTGACATTGCAAAAATCTGAATTTCCTGACCTGTCTTCGACCCAAATTTTTAAGACAGTATCTAATTCAGCTTGATTAGATTTTATCTTTAAATTTTTACAACAAAATTCAGTAGATACGGTCTTTTCTTTTTTATCAAAGTAATATATTAATTCATCTTTGGCTGTGCAATTGTCAAATGAACCTAAATTGAAATCTACTGCCCACAATGTGAGACAACCGCTTGGAGGCATTGGTATTGTAATAGTTTGGCTCTGACAAAATGGAGTAGGATTGATCGAGTCAATCATATTTTGAATGCTAAAGTTTTTGGATTCTACATTCCCACAACCATCCGTTGCTACCACGCTTAATATATGATCACCAACCGGATATTGCCCACTGGCGTCAAATGGATTATTATTATTGATTGCAAATAGGTTTGTCGAAAATTGAGGTTTAATACCATTTTTAAATTCTCTCATAGTCAAAGGCCCAACCCTACAATCTACCGATCCATCATTAAATAAATCGATAGAGTATTCTAATCGAATAAAATCCGGTACTGTGCAATTATCAAGGACGGATAATAGCAAATCAATCTGATGAAATTCCTGTCCGGAAGTTGATATTGAATCAATTTCATGACAAGTACCTATATTAAATTTGCATGTTGGTTTGATTAAGTCCTTTATTGCAATTGTATCCGTAAATTCCCAAATGCCGATTTCAGGTATCTTTGGATTAAATTGGCACCAGTCAATTACCTTCCAATTCCTATACACAACATAACAATAATTGCTATCCGGAAGAGTTTTATATGTATCTTGATAATCAGCAGATAAAAATGTGCAGTCAATGTTGGCTGAGTCAATATTGAAGATGAATTTTACAATACTATCACTGTTTGGTGCACAAGAAGATATGGAATAACTTCTGCCTTGAGGGGTAAAAGAAAACGGGACACAATCAATAACCCAAATTGTTTGGCTGTCAGAGATAGGAGTATTCCCTTTACCATAACTAGTTATTGTTCGAGTTATTTTACCGGTACCGCAAACTCTTTCGTCCTTAACCGTAATATGTGGCAGCATTGCACAATTTCCTGTTACATAACCGTCTAATCCCCATTCTGGCATGTATTTTTTTGTTTTATTGGTGGTATCATAAAGCTGATAATAGTGATCACATGCCATATTGGATACAGGTTTGGGTGAAATGGTCGAATCTATTTTTCCTGGATATCCATTTCTTTTATTGTTTTCGCAAAAAGCTTTACATACTATATCATGTGTGAATACTTTTTCTCTTAAAAATGGATTATTCACAATTTTACCAAATGTTGGATCATTCGCATCCTTTAATTTAGTAATGTCAAATTTAAATTCGCAGCTGACTACGATATCAGGAGGAGCTACTACCTCAGGATCGATGGCATTTACTATCTGAACATTGGTAATGCAGTCTGTGAATTTTCCATATAAATCTCCAGAGCTATCATTCATTCTCTCAGGCAATATCGGACCTTCTCCGGGATCTGTGGTGAAAACTCTGAGTATCATTGTTATCTCTGAAAATATATCATTGCAACATACATAAGTGGAATCGTCAAAATAAATTTGATGCCCCTGAGTGCTACGGTCGTCGTCTTTTAGAAATTCAGTACAGTTACTAAATGCTTGATCAACATTTGAACCATTTTGTGTTTTTTGTAATTGCTCCTGTCTTATTATTTTTTTGTAAAATGTTGTATTACAGGAATCATTAGAAGTGATGGTTATATCATCTGCGGAAATGGATAATCCGTTTATTGATGAATTTAGTAAACCATTTAAACTAAGATTTAAATTCTGTATGCATGAAATTTGACTTGGTCTTGCTACCGTTACTGACAAAACTACCTTTTTAGTAGTTTTATTTCCACAGACATCTTGCGCAATCAGTGAAACTGTATGATAGCCTTTTGGTAAATTTGTGATTGTATATCCAGTGTTTTGGTCCCCGGTGACATTGCCGGTGAAAGATTCAAAAGTATATGTGATTACTTTTGAGCAATCATCCGATAACCCTGGCACTGTCATTTTAATGTATCCTAAACAATTGGAATTACTTTCCTCGACATGAATAGAGTCTGGATAATTGATAGAAGGTCCATGATTATCTTCAACTTCAATGGTTTGTATTTTTTCCCATCTCCCAATACTTGGATTGATCAGGGGATCATATTGGCACCAATCAATGACCAGCCATTTTCTATCAATTTTGAAACAGTAGTCTGATTGAATATTATATAATTCATCAGAAAATGTAATGCTGATCATACTACAATTTGAAGTGTTTTCTACGATCTTAGGTTCACCCAATTCCGGATTGCTCGGTTCAAATGAAGAGATGCAAGAGTGTAAGCGAATTGGTTTTTGGTCGCAAACTCCAGGAGGCCAAACTATGTCACTTTTTAATGTGTCATTGCAGTATTCTTCACTTACATTGTATGGGTCACATTGAACTATCCAAATAAATTGTTGAACGTTTACGGCTCCATCCTGATCAGATACATTAAAATTTCTTATAATGAGGCCCTGGTTGCACTTACGTTGATCAGTAATCGTGATTTTAATTTTAAGAGGTTTTGAGCTGGAAGCTATTCCATCTTTACCCCAGTCAAGAATAAAAATGTTATGAGGATGTAATGGGTCAAACAAAGATTCATAGTAAGAACAAGCTCTGTCTGGAACAGAATTCGACCCACTCATTCCTCCAGGGTAACCAGTGTATTTGTTTGCATGACAGTATTGTTCACAGACGATGTCTTTTGTAACGATAGTCCTTTGATCCGATATATCTAATACTATATTGCCATATGGCGATCCCATATTGGATTTCATCAATTGTAAATCAACGTTTTGTTTACAACTCAATACTATATCAGAAGGGGCAGTTGCAGTAGGAATCGCATTCAAGTATAATGGAAAGAAGCAACTGAAAATAACTATTTTGAATGGAGTGATTTTCATTTATAATAATTTATGGAGGTTAAAATTTATAGTTGTAGCTGAAGTAAATATTTTTGTACTTTACACCTTCTTTAAAGGATGTCTCTTGTTTTGTGATATTATTTAGGGATTTTGAAAATTGGATTCCAGCTTCTATGCTGTACTTCCTTGATAAAGTATAGGATATTCCTATTTCGCCTCCCCAGAATGCGATTCCAATATTGTTATAAGGAGTATTATCGACTTTTTGATAAAAATCTGGAATGGAAGGGTTTATTTTGTATCCATAATACTTGTGAAATATAGAGATTTCTAAGCCTACTCCTATCCTGAGATTAAGTCTTCTTTGTAAGGGAAAACTTGTTTTTACTTGTAAGGGAATGGTCAACATTTTATATTTGTTATAGTAGTTGGCTTTTAGGTTTTCATGCACAATGTAATCAACTTTTCCTCTGTATTCTTTAATCAATCCACTTGAGTATTCTTCAATTCTAACCACCGCATTTGTGTCTTGCAAGTTTAATTGTCTTTGAATGTTAATATGGGTGTTATTTGTGGATTGACTGAATTTTAAACCTGAGATTAATTCCGCATGCTTGGAGAAAGAATAGGAGATCATTCCCTGGAAACCTATGTTTTCGAGTTCCTTTTCAAAATCTTTTCTGATGGCTATGGATAGATCCTCATTATTACCCTGAATATTCCTTTCTGCTCTACCTATAAAAGTTCCAATAAAATAACTAAATTTTTCGTAGTGCTTTTTGTGATTGACTTGCCTAAGTCTGGGTTGTTCTTTTGGCGTGGGAACATCCATTTCGAAACTTGGGCAATTGATTTGGGCTGATAATAGAGATGGTATGGTGTTAGGTTGATTTTTCTTTATTTCATATCGTGTTTTTGTTTCTACAAAACTAGGATTGGATGGCTCACTGTAAGGATTATTTTCAGGTTCTTTTGTCGTCTTGTTTGTGTCTGTTGAGTTGTATCCAAGCTGAATTTGATTCAAATTACTTCTTAAATCGTTTGAAATCTTTTTACCTGATTTTTCTGAGGCTAATTTTTGCAATTTATGGTTTTGTACTTTCGAATCCATTGAATGGTAATATGGCAGTGGTGATGAGTATTGTGATATTAAGTAATTAGAATGATCCGATTGATGATTATTCATATATGAGACATCGCTTAAGTTTAAGCCGCCATTATGGTAGTTGTATAATGCAAATCCAATACATATTGGTAGGAGGATCCAGAATATGTTTTGTCTTTTTCTTTTTCTAATTTTCATCCATATTATATCCAGTTGTTCTTCTTTGTCATAATGGACGTCTCTTTCGTTTGGGATAGGCCACATATTATTTTTATCGTGTGATTTCATTTATTTTCATTTTGTATTAGATCGGATAAAAATTTCTTAGCTTTATAAAATTGAGATTTAGATGTATTTTCACTTATATTTAAATGCTCAGCTATCATTTTATGGGTCCAATTGTGATATACAAATAGCTCCAAGACTGCTTTGTAACCATTTGGAAGTTGTTGGATGTAATCTTCTAAATTTGCATCATGAAGGAATGACGGAGACTCTGAATCATCATTTAGCATCTCGGGGATGTTTTCAAGGATTTCCAGAGGTACTTTCCTTTTTTGTTTTCTGAGTTCAGAGATGATAAAGTTTTTGCAAAAAATAAAAAACCAATTTTCAAAATCCCCTTTATCTTGCTTGAATGTATCATATTTATAATACAATGCTACAAAACACTCTTGCATTGCATCTTTGGCGTTTTCCTCATTTTGAAAATACTGAAGACACAATGCATAAACTCTTTTGTTGTAGTCATTGAATATTTGGTTAAAATGTTTGTGGTTGATTTTCATTTTTACTGCAGCATGCCTGAAAAAGCAAATGAAACCTGGTCTGAAAGATTGCCATTTTCATCCGATATAGAGCAGTCGGCTATTTTCAATTCGATTCGTTTCCCAGATATAAGATTAGTAGGTGCTGTTACAGCTCCATATTTTTGCAATTGAAAGAATTTGGTACCCCTGACTAAAGTAGTAAATTGAATTTTTTCATCGAAGAAATTATTTTTATAAGAGTAAGACATTTGATAAATTGACCCAGTAGATTTGTCTGTTGAAACGAACTGAAGTGTTTTGCTCAATCCATTGTATTCTAGTGTAATTACACAATTGTCAATCTTTTTCACAGCCCGATTGGAAAACTCTAGATAAACGCTTCCTGATTGACATTGAAATGCTTGTCTTGAATATAGGGATTCATTAATGCGGAAAGACTCCAGTGAGGATTCTGTATTCCCATCCAAGCATTTGAGTAATTTGAGTTCTAAGGAGCTGCATGGTATATAAGCTATTCCAAATTTTCCGGAACTATCGCTCAAAGCATAGAAGAGCAAGTCATTCGAGATGTCCATCACATATGCTTCAGGCACGGCAGAATTGTAGCAATCAATAACTTTTCCGGAAATGAAGTACCATTTTGTACCATTTAAATTAATTTTAAGTATGTTATTTTTTAAATGGTTGGTTTGTATTTCCTGAGTATAAATTGTGGATTGATTGCAATCCTTTATTTTTAGGTGATATGTCATATCGGAGGCTAATGTGGTGGCCCATTCTCCTTTGTCGTTCCAGTCAATTGTTTTGATTAGACTATTGTTATTTGAATATATAAATATTTTTCCGGTTGGAAGAAAGGAGTCATTAATTTGATCGATTGATCCACTAATATTAGTTTTAGGATGTAGGCTTGCACACGAATAAGTACCGGAATGCATGATGCGGCATGCAGCTTTATTATTTTCTATAATCGCGTTATTGTAAAATTCCCAATAATTGCTTTTTTCATTATACTTGAAAACAGAAATACTGTCTAGAGGAATATTTTCATCAATTCCATAGAGGCTTGTATTCACTTCAATCGGAATATTGCATTTCAAGGAGGTTTGATTGATATCAAGGAAATTAATGTTGAGCAGTTGGTGAATGTGCAAAGTCGATTCAGTTTCGTTCGAATCTATTGTCATATAATCAGAAGGGAATGATTCGGATGAAAAATGCTTAGTCAGGTCAAAATCAAAGTATTCGACATAGAAATTCAAACTATACTTTTGGCCGTTTGACGAGAGAAAGGAGTTAGGATGAATATACACTTCTGAATTTGCATTGGTGAGAAATCTTGCATTTGAAGACGCTGATAGCCGGATTGTATGTTTAGGTCTCATGACCAGAGAATGGATTTGGTGACCGCTTTCATAAGGTTTTTCAGCATAATAGGAATTGAAATATCCAGGACAAGTAATCTTAAAAGCCAATCTCTCCTTATCAAATTTTTCTTTAACGGTATGCATCCCCCATTGGTCTCCAAGGAATTCATGATCACCAATAATTATTTTAGCATTATTCAGTATTTTAGATTCACCGAGGGCTCTGACATATATAGTCTTTTCTGAGTAAACTTTTGGTTTAGGTTTATCCTCCTTTCTTGTCAATTGGAAGTCATCTTGCCTGCATCGAACGAAAATTAGAAGTAACGGTAGGATTATGGAGTATTTCATATGATAAGCATACTTTCTATTTGAATACGCTTCGTGGTATAATTAGTTGCCTGAATATTAAAGGAAAATAAAAAAGAGCTTCGAGTTGAGCTAGTAGCATAATAGATACCAATTGAGTATTTCTATACTTCTATAGATGGGAATAAATTATTCAATGATTACAATGAAGTAAGATATTTTCGCATTTAAGACATTGTAATTGAATACTATATATATGGCAATATTATCTTATATGAATGTTATGTATATCTTTTTTAAGGATCTAAGCCATTTGATGGCTTGGTGCAATTTGTCATTAGTTTCATAATTAGCTGTGTGGGATTTATTGATTCCTCTTACCGTTATTTAGAAAACCTGTAGAATAAGTAATATATTGTATTCAAGGTACATTCATTGTCAACAGTGATTGCTTAGTTTGATTAGTGATGTGAATATAGAGGAAATTTATCTTTTTTCTTTGTGCTTCAAAATAGAAAGCTCCAGCAACAAATCAATGAGTACTTTTATAGGTGAGCTTAATATAGTGAAATGATCGATTCTCGCAAAATTATAATCCTTTACTGTCCTGTGCCTGATGAAGAAATTGCTGTGAAGCTTGGAAGTAAACTTGTACACCTCAAGTTAGCTGCATGTACACAATATTGGCCTGCCACCTCTCAATTTTTCTGGGAGGGGCAAGCTCAGAAAGAAGGGGAGTTCATCTTGTGGGTTAAGACATTTGTTGAGCTAGGAGAGCTAGCTCAAAATTTTTTGACTGAAAATCATCCTTACCGTACAGCTTGTATCTTGACTCTTCATGCAACCGTTAACGAAGCGTACTACAGTTGGATGAAAACTGAATTGGGAGAGTAAACGCAATTAGAAAATTTTGAGAATACTAGAAGAAACGAAAGTACACTTAGTTTGAGCAGCAACACGGAGTGAAAGTGAACAAACGATATTTCTCAAGAGTCATGGTACCCGGGGCGGGACTTGAACCCGCACGGCCATTTCTGGCCACAGGATTTTAAGTCCTGCGTGTCTACCAATTCCACCACCTGGGCAAAACTTCTGAACCTTTGGTCAGTAGTTGAAGCGTATATTTTGGTTCAAATAACTAAGCAAAGTGCGCTTCTGAGGCGCAAATATAGATATAGTTGGCATATATCTATGTTTGATATCTATCAAAATTTTGGATGAAGTTAATGCAAGACTCAAAATATAACAAAATGAATAAGTACAACCGGCTGAAGGAAACTGTATTAACTCCAAATGATTCAAATACGATTAAATGAACCTCATCTTTGTAGATGCGCTGGTATCTAAAATTGATACAACTGCTGTAATAAACAAAAATAAAGATGTGATGAATTGCTCTTCAAATGAAGAGCGGGAGACGAGACTCGAACCCGCGACCCCGACCTTGGCAAGGTCGTGCTCTACCAACTGAGCTACTCCCGCAATTGAAAGGTGAATCAGATGGATCCATTCTGCTTTAAAGCATAAAGTCACCTGATGCGCTTTTAAAAATTTGTCAAGTTTTTCCGGAAATAAATCCGTCGAAATCTCGTTTGATTTCCAAAAGGACTGCAAATATAAACTCCGCGGTCAATTGAAAAAGAATTTTTAAAAGAAAAAATTATATGTCCCGGCCCTTGATTGAATTTGCATATGCGGTGAACGACCTGTAGCTTCATTTGTTTGCAAATATCATCCTGAAATATCAATTGGCACTAAATGTGTTCGTTAACCAGCATTGATTCAAAATATCTTATATTTATATATAAACAATATTCTTAATATATCTTAGTTTTGTCGCTTGATGAGTAAAATGGGTCGCGTATTGGTTGCAATGAGTGGTGGCATAGACAGCACTGTGGCTGCATTGATGTTACACGAGCAAGGATATGAAGTCATCGGAGTGACTATGAAGACTTGGGATTATAACCATACTGTTTCAACCAACGGGAAAGAAACCGGTTGCTGCTCACTGGACTCATTACAGGATGCTCGATCCTTGGCAGTCAAAATGGGCTTTCACCACTTTATTCTAGACATTCGAGAAGAATTTGGAGATTCTGTGATTGAGAATTTCGTGGAAGAATATTTGGCAGGACGAACACCTAATCCTTGTGTACTTTGCAATACACATATCAAATGGAGTGCCCTTCTTAAAAGAGCGGATGCACTCGATTGTCACTATATCGCCACGGGTCATTATGCCAGGACAAATCATGATGGCGGAAGGCATTGGATCTCCAAAGCTAGGGACTTGAACAAAGACCAATCCTACGTTTTGTGGGGATTGTCTCAAGATAGTCTTGCGCGAAGCTTATACCCCTTGGCAGAATGGGAAAAACCTCAGGTCAGAGAATTTGCCCGTGAGAGAGGCTTTGAAAGTCTCTCCAAGAAAGCTGAAAGTTATGAAATCTGTTTTGTGCCGGACAATGATTACCGGTCTTTTATACGGTATAAAGAACCTGACTTGTCTGATAGCTTAAAAGGTGGCCCATTTGTAGATCAGACCGGGAAGGTAGTTGGCAAGCACGAAGGTTACCCATTTTATACTATAGGTCAGCGAAAGGGTTTGGGATTGGCTTTTGGCAAACCCATGTTTGTCACACATATAGACCCTTTAACTAACACTGTTTATCTGGGTGAAGAATCCGACCTGGAAAAAGATGAATTGCTCATTTCAACCGCTAACTTTCAAAAATGGGACAAAGTGGTTCCCGATAAGGAAGTGGTGTTAAAAATCAGATACAAGGACATCGGACACTCTGCATTTTTGACCGAAAATTCTGAGGGTATTCATGCTCATTTTAAAACTTTGGTCAAGGGAGTGGCTCCAGGCCAGTCGGCTGTCGTATATGAAGGTGATGACCTTGTCCTTGGAGGTATCATTCAACGTTCAGCATATTCTTTACAAACTCAAACCAAGCCATTACATGAAGAGAATTTTATCCATTAGTGCAGCTATCAGCTTGACCATTTTTTTTGCATGTGAGAAAAAAACGGAGCCGGTTGATTTGGAAAAATATGGTCTTGAATATTATCCAGTCGAAATTGGAAAATATTGGGAGTACTCAGTAGATTCCCTTTTGTATGGACCTGTTGGACATACAGGGGTTGATAGCACTACCAGTTATCTGCGGGAGGAGATTGTCGATACTTTCAGGAATGACAAAAATGAACTCGTATATCGATTGGACGTTTTTGCAAGAAGCTCTGATACACTCGGTTGGGATTTAATCAATAGTTCATTCATTCGTAAAGACAACTCCAGTTTGATTAAAACAGAGAATGGTCTTCATTTTATCAAGCTAACCTTTCCTGTAACAAGGTACTCGAACTGGAATGGTAATGTTTTGATACATTGGAAAAGTGCAATCGTGATTAAAGGTGAGGAAATCGCAGCTTTTGACAACTGGAATTATATTTATGAAAGTCTGTCTGACAAGCTTGATATTGGACCGAAGCATTGGGATGATGTCCTGACTGTCAATGAAGCTGATTATACCGCATTTGACAATAAACGATACTCAGTAGCACAATACGTGAAGAATGTGGGTCCGGTGTATCGTGAACAGTGGTTTTTGGATACTCAGATCTACGATGAACGATTGACTTGGAGGGAGAAAGCTCAAAAAGGTATGATCCTCAGGATGAAACTCATACAACATAACTGATCTTTTGGAAACCGGGGATTTGCACCAGATAGAGTTATTGCCCTGTGGTACTACCGGCAAAACACAAGGAATACGGGGGGACTTGTTTTTCTTTCCAGTCGCTGCCTTGCAAGATCAATTCAGCAAAATGAATTGGATGTTTTTTGAAATCAAAGGGAATAAGGTCCCGTTTAGAATCTCCAAGTTTGAAGATTCTGAACCACCTGTGGTTCATCTTGAGGGAGTGGATACTCCTGAAACTGCAAAAGCACTTTCAAACCGCCAAGTATGGGTTGACGTTTATCATCTTCCGGAAAAGGCCTTAGGGATGATGAAAAAGACCAATGAACTGTCTGAATTGCAAAATTTTGTTATTTTTTCAGAAGACCATCAAAGTATTGCTAAGATTATCCGAACTCTCGAATATCCATCTCAACTTATGGCTGAAGTGGAGAGAGATGGTGTGGTTTTCTTGATTCCACTTCATGAGGACTTTATACAAGACATCAATATTTCTCAAAAAACGATTGTAATGAACCTGCCTTTCGGATTAATTCCTGCAGGTAATGCAACTTCTGCCGAAGAATCTGAATGAGTTCTATGGCTTTGGACATTGAACAGAGTCCTTGCCTTTACTCATAATCAGTTGATTCATTATTAGTTATCGCTAAAGATCAAAATACAAACGATTAAAAGTTTTTTGGACTTCCCAGAACTTTGGGATCAGTTCAGTATGGTCAAGAAAGGGAAAAGGTATTTTGCTTTTATTACCTTACACTTCAAGCAAAGAAAAAAACAGTTGCTTTACCTTTTCATGAGAAAAATTCGATAAAATTGCACTCTTAACTTATCCCGGCAATACATGCTCATAGGAATAACAGGAGGTAGCGGATCTGGAAAAACCAGCTTTATCAATCACTTGCGTGAGCAGTTCTCAGAAAATGAACTAGGATTGCTCTCCATGGATAACTATTACAAACAGAGGCATGAACAGCAGAAAGATCCGCAGGGAGAGTACAACTATGATACACCTGATTCTTTTATCATAGATGATTTTATTGAAGATCTCAGGAAATTAAAACGCCACGAAGAGGTCAGGAGAAAGGAGTATACTTTCAATAATGATACAAAGGCTGCGGGTATTGTGATTACACCGCCTGCTCATGCACATTATAGAGGGTTTGTTTTTAGTTCATGATCAAAGAATAAGGCAGTTGTTGGATCTGACCATACTAATCCAAGCTAAAGAAGAGTTGAAAATCATTCGCCGTATCCTCCGTGACCAAAAAGAACGGAATTATCCTATGGATGATGTACTTTATAAATACCAGCATCATGTTGGCCCGGCATTTGACAAGTACATCAGACCGCACATTGCCGATCTGGACCTCATCATTAACAATAATAGCTCTTATAGCAAAGCACTGGATGTCATAGCGGCATATGTGAGAGAGCAATGTAAAGGAACATAAAACTTTGGCTTGATGATGAGCTGCAGATGCACCTAAGTTGCTAATAATTAAACCAATAAGTATTAAATAAAAATTTATTTGAATTATCTTGAGCGATGTCAGCGATTATCTATATTTTTATGAAATTATTTAATAATAAGAGCCTTAAACAGGGAGTCCTATATAAAATAACAATCAAATTGAAGCCAGTTACATTCGAAATTATTTAATTTACTTTAATAAACAACTTTATGAAAAATTCAATCGTGTTTTTATTGTTTACCTTAATTGCATTGACCTCTTGTGAGAAAGATTGCTCGTCACCGGTAGTGCAAGACAATGAAGCTTTATTGACTAAACCTAAAGGTTGGAAATTTATTACGGCCAGGTCAATACTAAATGGTGTGCCCTATTATTATGAAAGAGGATCGCAACCACAAGATTTTGATGGCTGGACATTTACTTTTTACCCAAATCACACGGAGTTTTGAAGACAACTACCGGAATCAGAGACTTTACTTATAATTGGTTGGATCCAGAAAAACTAAATTTTCATATACTACCCAACAGCCTGATGTTTTGAATGCAATTTGGGAAAATTTAAATGTAAGTGAGACTAAGTTGTCATACACCGAATATATAAATTCACCATCTAGAATAAGCATGTCAACAATGAATTTGATTCCAATTGAATAATAGATTTAATCAGTAAAGATTTGGGAATTCTTATTGGTGCTAGCACTATTTTATTATCCGAGTAAACAATTAAGGGATTAATTCAAGCCAGATAAATTTCGCTGATTTTAAAATTTTTATCAAGAGGTTGTTGGAGAGAATTATAAAGCTGAAAAAAATTTGTAGGTTAATTTCTATGAAAGTTAAATTTCGGTAATATTTGGACTCTGATTTTAAATTTTGTAAGGTAAATATGGTCAAATTTTATTAATAATATTGATTGTGGGCTTAAATAATTAGGAATTTGAAATTTAGTTTTTATTGGCTTGAATATTTTTTAATTGCTTATTCTCTATGGATTGGTAACTAATTAATTATTAAATTCAAATAATAGTTGGTTTTTTTGACCTTTAATTGATTTGATTTTTATGACCTCTTTGTCATACTTGGATGGTTTAAAATGTGTATAGCAATCAAATAGTTTGTTTTTGTGAGAAGAGAATTGCATATTTAAGAAGCAGAATTCGGTTTAATTAAAAAGTTATAACGTAATATTAATCATTATGAAAAATCATAAATATTTACTCGGAATATTCTGTGTATTTTTGTTTGCGGATGCTGTTATGGCCCAAACTATTGAAGCTGTTTTCTCGGAGACAAATGTAAATTATGTCAACAGGTCCAGTGCTGTAAATAGCAAGGGCTATTTTTATTCTGTTTTTTCCGTTGGTGATCGGGTATCCATTTTTGAAACTGGTAATTCAAACCGCATTTCTCGAATAAAGAGCATTAAGACTCAATATGATGTCATCACCAGGGATATTTGTATTGACGCTAACGATAATATTTATATTTCGGGTTACTTATCAGGCGCTAGTAGAATTTGGGTGATTAAATTAGATAAAGACTTAAATGTATTGTGGTCTAATTTTTATGGAAATAATGTAAATTATTATGTTGGGGGGATGAGTGTAAATAGTGATGAGATCATTAATATAGTAGGTATTGATAAGTTTCCAAGTGCAGAACAAGTTTCTTTTTCTTTGCTGATTGGGAAGGATGGATCAACTATTAAGTATGAAAAATTTGCTGTAGATGCTACTGAATATGAAGCACTTTATTCTTCGATTCCTGTAGAGAATTCTGGGTTTATTCTAATAGGGACTGGAGGCATTTATAATACAAACAGATACCCGCTTTGGATTACCAGAATTGATGTACTTGGTAATATTATCTGGAGTAAGTTTTGGATACAGAGTGAAACAGATTTTGATAGGGGAATTTTCCCGGCTTCTATAGTAAAATATAATGATCGGGAGTTTGTAGTTTTCGGGAGAAAGGGTGATGATAGAAATGGGACTAATTCAAATCCTAAAGAGATAAATACAATACTGTTTAAAATTGACCTGGATGGCAATATTTTAACATTCAAGGAATTCAAAAGTCAACCAAATATTTTCAATTATTCATTTGGGGGCGCTTATGATGGAAATAATTATTATTTTGCCGGTAGTAATGGATTGCTGGGAAATGGTGCTTTTGTTGCAAAACTTGACCAGCAATTTAATGTTATATCTGCTAGGGCAGACGATCGGTTTGGGCTTTTGTTTACTGATGTGGAAACAAATAGTTCAAGGGCTTATTTTTCAGGAATCAAAAGAAATCAGTTTGGTAATTGCCAGAATTGGTATCTTAATTCGGATAAGAATTTTGATAAGTGGTGTGAGTTTAAGGATATCAACCTTACATCATTTGATTACTCACCTGTTCCTATGAACTTTGGAATCAAAAAGAGCAATGGCAGTACAACCGAACCTTTTATTATCCTTGCCAATGAAGAGTATTGTATTCAAGTGAATGAGGAAACAGTATGTCCATTGACTGGTTTACCATATGTAACTCAAGAAATAATGATTGGCCAGGGGCAGAAATCAAGCATTTCAGGACTTGACTCGGCTTATTGTAATGAGGATAATCTAATTCCATTGGTAGGTAAAGGATCGCCTTTAGGAGGTAAGTTCTTTCTAAATGGTGTGGAAGTGAATTCAATTAATCCCGGTTTATTATCACCAAATACAAAATATGTTTTAAAATACTATGCAAAAAATGCGGGTGAATGTTCTGATACAGCTTATCATAGTTTTACTGTCTATCCAAAACCGGAATTCCAAATTAAAGCTTCAAATGCCTGTGTGGGGGAGAGGTTGACCGTCAGTGTTGACCCAACGGGCTCAGGAAATTCATTCAATTGGGATTTTGGTGGGGCAAGAATCATATCTGGCAGTGGAGAAGGCCCTTATCAGGTTATTTTTGATTCACCGGGTACCAAAACAATAAAAGCTACAGAAAATTCTTTATTTTGTGGGTCATTAGAAAAAACTTTTCCATTGACAATTTCACAGGTATTGATCAAAACTTCCAATGACACCACTATTATTCAAGGATCTTTTGTTGATATGTCAGTAGCCCCTTTGAATGGTGCAAAACATAGTTTTAGCTGGTCACCAAATGTGGAACTTTCCTGCAATGATTGTCCAAATCCAAGAGCAACACCTAAGCGAACTACAAAGTATACTGTCACTGTTACCGACCTGGATACAGGGTGTAAGGCAACGGGTTGCATAACCATCAGGACATCATGTTGTAAATAGTGTTTTAATAATACCAGAAAAAGCTATGCTGATTCATATATAATTTAATTTTATATAATTTACTATCTTTGCACATTGTATGAAGGTAGTGATTTTCGCAGGCGGTATTGGTTCAAGGATTTCTGAGGAATCCATTTTAAAACCAAAACCGATGATTGAGATTGGCGGTAAGCCGATTTTATGGCATATCATGAAGATTTATGCAGCACAAGGATTCAACGATTTTATTATCTGTTTGGGTTATAAAGGACATATTATTAAAGAGTACTTTATTAATTACTTTTTATACAACTCAGACATAACTGTTGAACTAGGGACAAATAAACTCGAAATACATTACACCAATTCAGAATCCTTCAAAGTGACCCTTGTGGATACGGGCTTAAATACAAATACTGCGGGCAGGCTGAAAGCTATCAAGAGTTATGTTGAGAATGATAGTTTTATGTTGACTTATGGAGATGGGCTTGCTGATGTAGATCTGGCGAGTTTGATTAAAAGCCATAGAGATTCAGGATGTATTGCAACGTTGACTAGTATTCAACTCCCGGGTCGTTTTGGAAATATTGAAATCAACCCCAATGGGATTGTTACCAGTTTTCAGGAGAAACCTCAGGGAGATGGAGATGGATTAATGGCGGTTTTTTTGTATTGGAGTCAGCAATTTTTAAATATTTGGATGGTGATATGGCATCGATTCAATGGGAGAAAAAGCCTTTAATTGAGATCGCCAACGACGGACAATTGCATACTTACAGACATCATGGTTTTTGGAAATGCATGGATGCCATGAGGGATAAGATTGAATTAGAAGAATTGTGGGAACAGCAAATCGCACCTTGGAAAATCTGGTAAAATGCATTTCGCTTGAGTGAAGAACTAAAATCATATTATTTCAAGAAAAAAATTCTTTTGACAGGCCATACCGGCTTTAAGGGTTCGTGGTTGCTGAAAATATTATCGATGTGGGGGGCAGAAGTGAAAGGTATTTCTTTAGCACCTAATGCAAATCAAAAATTGTTTGGTCAAATCCAAGGCTTTAATTTATGCCACCACATTGAATTGGATATCCTGAATCAAAAGCAACTTGAAAATGAAATCAAAGAGTTTTGTCCGGAGATTATTTTTCATTTAGCAGCACAGTCTTTAGTAAGACAAAGTTACGATCAGCCAAAGGAAACTTACTTGACCAATGTAATTGGCACCTTGAATTTATTTGAAGCTGTTAAATTATTAAATATTAAATGTAATATTATCGTAGTTACGACGGATAAAGTTTACGAAAATATTGAACAGGAATATTTGTATAAAGAATCAGATAGGCTTGGCGGATATGATCCATATAGCTCAAGTAAAGCTGCATGTGAAGTATTGGTTTCTTCCTATCGCAATAGTTTTTTTAATCCGGAGAAGTATACGACTCATTTTGTAACGATAGCTACTGCTCGAGCAGGAAATGTAATAGGCGGTGGTGATTGGTCAGAAGGTCGAATTTTTCCGGATATGATCAAGGCATTTCAGAATTCAGAACCGGTTGTAATCAGGAATCCCAAGGCAGTGAGACCATTTCAACATGTGTTGGAATCCTTAAGTGGATATCTGCAATTAGCATTTATTATGGATGTACAAAGGCTAAAAGTGTCGTATTCATATAATTTTGGTCCAGGAATAAGTGATTGTATAGAAGTACAAGAGTTGGTAAAAACATGTGTAAAAGAATTGGGTTATGGAAGTTTTACAATTGATTCTTCAACAAATCATGTTCATGAAGCTAAGCTTTTGATGTTAGATAATTCTAAAGCAAAAAGAGAACTCGGTTGGCTTCCCAAGTGGAATATAAATATGGCAATTCGGTATACTTTAGAATGGTATATGGTGAATGACTCGGAAAAGATTATGAAAACTGATCAGCAGATTAAAGATTATTTTGATATAATATGAAAATTATAGAAGTAAGTGGTTCCGGGCTGTTTGAAGTGTATCTTGAACCTAAACCCGATCATCGAGGTTTCTTTTTGCGAACTTATTGTGCAAGAATGTTTCAAGAAGCTGGATTAAACATTAATTGGCTACAATCAAATCTGTCAACATCAACTAAAAAAGGGACAATAAGAGGAATGCATTTTCAATATCCGCCACATGGCGAGATCAAATTAGTTAGGTGTGTAAAAGGTTCAATATTGGATACTGTAATTGATGTTAGAAAAAATTCTTCAACTTTTCTTAAATACTTTCAATTTGAACTGACGCAGGAAAATTTAAAAATGTTATATATTCCAATTGGTTTTGCACATGGATTTCAAACTTTGGAGGATAATTGTGAAGTTAATTACATGGTAAGTGAATTTTATAATATTAATTCAGAAGGTGGAATCAGATATAATGATCCAAAGATTAATATTTCTTGGCCACTACCTTGTTCTGAAATTAGTGATAAAGATATAAATCATCAGTTAATTACTGATAATTTTATTGGAATTTAATGAAAAAAATTTTGGTCACCGGAGCTTCAGGATTTATTGGAAATCATGTTGTTAATAAATTGCTTGAAACAGATTGTAAGATTATTACCTCAGCAACTAGTTTAAGTAAAGTGGAACAGTATGAATGGTTTTCAAAGGTTGATTTTATAAGCTATGATATAATTAATCAGAAAATTCTAAACCTCTATGAATATTTTAGTTGTCCAGATTTAGTAATACATTTAGCCTGGCCAGGTTTACCAAATTATAAGTCTGAGCTACATGTAGATTCTATCTCCCACGTCAAATTGATTTTTTATCAGATTTGCTTAAGCAAGGATTAAAATCTGTTTCAATTGTCGGAACATGTTTCGAATATGGTATGCAAGAAGGTGAATTGATGGAATCATTTGATTGTAATCCAGTTACAGCATATGGTATTGCAAAAAATGCTTTAAGAAAGTATATTGAAGATTTAAGGAAAGAATATAATTTTAATTATAAATGGGTAAGGCTATTTTATACTTATGGATTGGGTCAGAATAATAAATCAATATTACCTCAATTGAAGTTTGCAATTGATCAAGGTCAGGAATATTTTAATATGAGTGGTGGGGAGCAAGTAAGAGATTTTTTGGAGGTTTCTAAATTGGCCAGTAATTTAACAAAAATATCATTGGATAAAAATTTCAATGGTGTTGTGAATAATTGTAGTGGCAAAGGTATTAAAATTAAGGATTTTGTTCAAAATTATATCGATTCTTGTGGTAGTAATATTAAACTAAATCTTGGGCATTATCCATATTTAGATTATGAACCTATGCAATTTTGGGGTAATATTAATTTATTAAAAAGGATATTAAATAACTCAAATACTACAAAATAAATTATCAAATGATTAATCATAGCCCATTGTCAAAGAAAGTGAATCTTAGATCATTGTACAATCAAAAACCACTTCCAATATTTCAGAATAAGGTTTATTCTAGTGAGAGAGAAGCTCGAAATTCACTTAAAAGAAGTGTCACCTTAATGCAGTGTCTTGATACTGGATTTGTGTTTAATGCATCTTTTGATCCTGAAATTCTTTCATACGACCAAGATTATAATAACGAGCAAAGTAATTCATCAATTTTCCAGGGTCATATGTTAGATGTTATAGGATTGTTGCAAAAAAAGGAGTTGCTTAATGGTAAAGTTCTAGAAGTCGGCTGTGGTAAAGGTTATTTTCTGAATCTGCTCCAGGAGAAGGGAGTTGATATTCATGGTATAGATCCTACCTACGAAGGAGATAATTCAAGAATTATTAAAGATTATTTTTCATCGCAATACAGCTATTTAAAGGCGGATTTAATTATATTACGTCACACTTTAGAGCATATTTTTTATCCATTAGAATTTTTGAATTTGATTGCAGAATGTAATAATTATTCAGGCTATATTTATATTGAAGTCCCAACTTTCGATTGGATCATTAATAATAATGCAGTTGAAGATATTTTTTATGAACATTGTAACTATTTCGACCCAGGTTCTATTTCTACCATGTTTAATAATTGTTCAATTGAGTATTTGTTTAATTATCAATATATAGGTGTTGTAGCTAAACTAACTGACATACGAAAATCTGCAATTACTACTAATGAATTTACGGATTATAAAGTTGAGTTTGATAGTAAGATTCTAAAATATCAAGATTTAGTTAATCAATTTAGTGATTTAGCTATTTGGGGAGCTGGAGGGAAAGGGTCCAGTTTTTTAAATTTAATAGATCCGGATTTAAAACGTATTAAAGCAGTCATTGATATTAATCCCTTTAAGCGGAATAAATTTGTTGGAGGAACAGGTCACCCTATTATTGCACCTGATAATATTGGTAATCATCACATTGAGAATATTATAACTATGAACAACATTTATTTACAAGAAATTTCTAAACTTACAAATAAAAACTTAATATGCTTATGAATCCAGAGTTTATTAAATTTTATAATGAAAAACAAGCAAGAATTGCATCTCAAGAAGGAAATATTCCGTTACAGAAAGCTAAAGATGAGTTTATTTTTCAAAGCATAAATTCAAAGTATTCATATAATTTTTCTTGGCTAGGTAGGCCAATAATTGCTTATCCACAAGATATGATTGCAATGCAAGAAATCATATGGAGAGTTAAGCCAGATTTGATAATTGAAACTGGTGTTGCCCATGGAGGTTCAATAGTTTATTATGCCTCGTTATTAGAGCTTCTTGGGGGCGACAGAATGGTTCTAGGGATAGATATAGATATTAGACAGTTTAATCGAGAATTAATTGAATCACATCCTATGAGTAAAAGAATTATATTGATTCAAGGATCGTCAACTTCTGATACAACAGTGAATTCAGTTAAAAGCATTGTTAAAGGTTATAAAAATATTTTGGTTTGTCTTGACTCTAATCATACACATGACCATGTATATAGGGAGTTAAAAGTGTATTCAGAGTTTGTAACTTTGAATAGTTATATGGTTGTTTTTGATACAATCATTGAGCATCTCCCCAAAGATCAGTATATAGATAGACCCTGGGATGTTGGCGATAACCCTATGACAGCTTTGCAACTATTTCTGGAAGAAGATTTTAGGTATGAAATCGATCATGAAGTTGATAATAAAATATTGATAAGCGTGGCACCCTCAGGATATTTAAAAAGAGTGAAATAATGCCATTTATAAGTTTTTTGTATCCCACTAGAGACAGAGCCAAATTTTTGGATAGGTGTTTGTTTGCTATGCTTCAATCTAAGTATAAAAACTTTGAAATTATTATATCTGATAATTCTATTGGTCAGTCTGCTAGACCTGTATTTGATATATATTCTAATGATCCGCGAATTTCCTATTTTTGGACAGGTGGAAATTTAAGTATGGCGGAAAATTATTCATTCGCATTATCTAAAGCGAAAGGAGAGTTTGTATCTGCACTCACAGATAAGATATTTCTTAAAAAACAATCTTTATCATTGATTCACAAAATAATAACTAAAAATAACTTGGATTTATTAAATTGGAGGGAAAGTACATTTGTTTTAACGGATGAAGACAATAATTTGGATGAAGGATTTATTTACAATTTGAGATATAATAATAATATCATTCTATATGATCCTAAAAAGACTTTAGATTATTTGCTTGGATTTTACAAGCACCGTTCCGAAGATAATGATTATTATCATTCTGGAAAAATATTTATGGGATGTGTTAAGAGGGATTTGATACAGAATTACATTGATAGCAATTCTTTTTTTCAGATGTATGCTCCTGATTATACTTCAAGGATTATTATTTTAAGCGAAGTTAAGAGATGCGCAGAAGTCACCTTGCCACTTCAGTCAAGTTTTCAAACTAATGTTTCTACAGGTGCAAGATGTGCCAAGTATCCTGATGTGGCCTATAATTTTTTTTATGAGTCAGATAAGATGGTGCTTGCAGAGAAATATTTTCCTATAAAAGGATTATATTCTAGCCAACAAAATCATGTGGCAGGAGATTATTTGCATATGATTGATGTATTGAAATTGAATTGGAAGATAAATTATAAGAATTTATACAATACGATTCTTTACGATTTAATAAGGGTCGATTGGCCAAATTCTGAATTAAAAAGCCAACACTGGAGATTACTTTTAGCAAAAGTTAGAGAAGGAGGTGTTAGAATTTATTTAGCAATATTATTTTATTTTTTACCCTTGCAATTGATTAAGTATTATAAGTCTTTAGCTTTTAAGAAATTATTGGCCATGTATTTCAGGATTAGGAACCCTAAAAGTGGGAATGGAGTTCGAATGAATCGTATATATTTCTCAAAATTTGAAGATGCAATTGAAAGAATGAATGACTCAATTTATTACTCCGAATATGATTTTGAGCATTGAATAGTACCGTTTCAATGAATATTTTACTCATTTATTATAGTTGGGAAAAGAAAAACAGAAATACTATAGATGAAAGTATACGAGCATTTGAGAATTATTCGGATCACAAATTATTTTACTTAAATTATGCTTTTGGGGTTCCATCGTTTTTAAAGAATAGAAAGTTTGATTTGATCATCTATCATTATTCGATTTTTGCATTAAAAATGCAAGAGAAGCGGAGTTTATTAGATGATACCGGGTTTGCAATATTAGCATCGCTGAAGGGATGTAAAATTGCTATGCCTCAAGATGAATACATTTACAATGATTTAATATGTAGATTTTATCGCAAGCAAGGTATTGAGACAGTTTATACATGCTTTTTCGAGACTGATTATCAGAAAGCTTACCCTGAATCTTTGTCAGGATTGAAGAACTACTTTACTGTTTTTCCAGGTTACGTAGACGAAAGAGCTTTAGATAATATCAAAGAATTTGTTTTACCAATTCAAGATAGACATATTGATCTTGGATATCGGGCTCGTAAAAATCCTTATTGGTTGGGTTCTTTGGGAGTTTTGAAATGGAAAGTTACGGAAGTATTTGGGAAATATAGTGGCATGATTCGGATGGATGTTTCTAATGATCCTTCGAAAGTTTTTCTTGGAGATGAATGGTATAATTTTCTGGCAAGTTGTCGATGTGTTTTGGGGGTGGAAAGTGGATCAAGTTTAATGGATTTTTATGGGGACCTGCGTCCTAAAATCGAAAAATACCAGACTGAGAATCCAATGGCGGATTTTTCAGAAGTGGAGACTGCAGTTTTTCCAAATCTCGATAATAATATTTGCCTGGCAACTGTCTCGCCACGTCATTTTGAGGCCTGCATGACCAAAACATGTCAGGTACTTGTCGAAGGAAATTATGCAGGAGTTTTCAAGCCTGGTTTGCATTATATTGAGGTTAAGAAAGACTGGAGCAATGTCCCTGAGGTAATTGAAAAAATAAAGGATCCGATATATTGTGAGCAGATTGCCGAGCGTGCATACCAGGATATCATTTTGTCTGGGAATTATACATATCGGAAGTTTGTTCAGGAGGTGCTAGACTTTGCTCAGACGCAAATCAGTGAGCCCGCTCCTGAGAATGCCAAAATGTTCCGTTTATTAGAGTGGAGAGAGAAGTATCCTTATCTTTTTCACCCCTTTTTATATGCTTATACCGGAATTAAATCTTACGCTAAACTCTATTTGCTTCGGAAAGGTTGGTTAAAATTTTTCATCAAATAGTAAAATTTTGTCTGGTGTAGCACTGACGCATGTTAGTAGGCTATTTGAATTTTAGTGTATATTTATATTTGTTATTGGTTATTGCAAGTTTAATTTTTCTTCCAATTTACCTTCTAAAATGAAAATATATGAAATTGTGGCGGGTTATAAGTTAAGTACTATCCTTAAAATTTTACTTGTTGCAATTTTGATTTACTCCCCTATATTCGGACATCTCAGCAGGCTTCCCATACGGATTTGGGATGAATCACGATTGGCTATAAACGCCTATGAAATGTACAGAGATGGTGGATGTCTTGTAACTACGTTTGAAGGAAAGCCGGACCATTGGAATACTAAGCCACCCCTCTTGATTTGGTTGCAGGTGTTAGCAATGAAAGCCCTTGGAGTAGGAGAATTAGCAGTGCGTTTGCCATCTGCATTTGCTGCATTTTTTACTGTCATGCTTTTATTGTTTTTTGGAATCAGGTATTTGCAAAATTTCTGGTACGGATTTGTCGCAATGTTGGTCCTGATCACCACACATGGTTATATAAATATTCATTGCACAAGGACAGGAGATTATGATGCTCTCTTGGTTTTATTTACGACTTGTAGTAGCATTTTTCTTTTTCTTTATCTTGATCAGCCTAACAGAAAGTATATTTATTTTTTTGCGATTTCGTCTTCCCTTGCAGTATTGACCAAAAGTGTTGCTGGTTTGCTTTTTTTTCCGGCTTATCTAATTTTTATCCTGATAGAGGGTAAACTGATAAGTCTTTTGAAAAATAAGGACATTTATTTTGCTTTTCTTATTTTTATATCGCCCATTTATATTTATTATCTTTCGAGAGAATTGATTGATCCAGGATATTTGAATGCCGTATTGGAGAATGAATTAGGTGGGAGATATTTACAAACCATTGAAAATCACAAACATCCTTTTTGGTACTATTATTCAAATTTTGTTCAATTTCAGTCACCATTTTGGATTTATTTGGTTCCGTGTGGTTGGGCAATTGGTCTATTTGCTCGTGATGTCAGGTTGAAAAAATTGAGTATTTACTTGATAATTCTTTTGCTCACTTATTTATTAATCATTTCTGTTTCAGGCACAAAACTAGAATGGTACGATGCCCCGACTTTCCCATTCATGGCCTTGTCTGTGAGCATTTTTATAAATTTGGTTTTCGATGCGCTGAAGAAAGCGAGATTCTCTGAAAATTTTGACCGGAATCCAATTCCCTACATATTCCTTTTTCTAATATTCGCTTGGCCATATAAGAAAATAGTGGAAAAGACCTATCTCCCTGTAGAGTATCCCTGGGATGTGGAATTCTATGAATTGGGGTATTATTTGCAAAAAGTATCCCGGGGACAATTGAAATCTTCGGCACGCTATTTGGCCTTTGATGGATATAATGCTCACAATTTATTTTATTTATACATGATCCGGGATCATGATAAAGCAATAGATTTTGTAGATTGGACTAAATTGCAGGCTGAAAACGTGGTCATCGCATATCAGCCGCATGTAATTCAATATATTAATGAGCATTATAAGGTGGAAGTCCTAGATACAAAAGGAAAAGTGCAAACATTTAAAATTAATGAACGGTTACCTTGAAAATAACCTACCTGATTTGGTAGTGATCGTACCTGTATACAATGAAGAGAAAATCTTGCTTGAACTGTACGCACGTTTGACAAAAGCCGCCAAGCAAGTTTCAGAAAATTATAGAATTTTGTTTATTAATGATGGTAGCAACGATGCATCTATGGAAGTCATACTCACTTTTGCTGCCCATGATGAAAATGTGGATTATATTGACCTCAGCAGAAATTTCGGCCACCAGCAAGCGGTCTCAGCAGGATTAGATGCTGTTGAAGGAAAAGCGGTTGTAATCATTGATGGGGACTTGCAAGATCCTCCCGAATTAATTCCTCAGCTTTATATCGAATACAAGAAGGGGTATGATGTTGTTTATGCCCAGCGCAAACGACGGGAAGGTGAGAGTGTTTTCAAACTGTGGACTGCCAAGTTATTTTATCGATTGTTAAGATCGATGACCTCAGTTTCGATGCCTGTTGATACCGGAGATTTCCGGTTGATAGATCAAAAGGTTGTCAACTGTTTAAAGCAAATGCCGGAGAAAACTAAATTCCTCAGAGGCCAGATTGCATGGCTGGGTTTTCGCCAAACAGCGTATTTATATGATCGGGAAAAGAGAAAAGCCGGATCAAGTGGTTACACTTTTAGCAAAATGGTCAGATTGGCATTAGATGGTATTACAGGATTTTCTGACAAACCCTTACAGCTAGTGTCATTATTGGGATTTTTATTCTGTTCTATTTCTTTTTTAGTCATACTCTATGCTTTGTATGCGCATTACATCCTGGAAAAGACGATTACCGGGTGGACTTCTTTGATCATCAGCAGTATGTTTATCGGAGGTGTTCAATTACTTTCGTTGGGCATCATAGGTTTATATATCAGTAGGATCAATACCAATGTGCTCAATAGGCCATTCTATATCATCCGGGAAAGTAAAATAAGTTCAAACAACAGAAGATCCTGAAATATTTTATTCTTCATGCTTTTTTCGGTGGGCTGAACCTGCAAGCTTATCAGATGTTTAGTTAATAAAATAGAAAATACCATGTCCGACAATCAGAATCCAAACAACCAATTGAACATTGAACTAACAGAGGAAATTTCAGAAGGGGTGTATTCCAACCTTGCCATTATATCTCACAGCCATGCAGAATTTGTGGTAGATTTTATCAGGTTAATGCCCAACGTTCCAAAAGCCAAGGTCAAGTCAAGAATTATTCTTTCACCTTCACACGCGAAAAGATTGCTGAGAGCCCTTTCTGACAATATCAACAAGTATGAAGCTCAATATGGTACCATAATTGATACAGAGCCACAAGGTTTTCCACCGATGTCATTCAACACTCCAACAGCCCAAGCTTAAAGCTAGAACAGGAAAAGAGTACCACAAAAAAAGTTTATCTCGTTGATCAAAGCCTCATTTCCTAAAATTAAAAGAGGCTATTGTTTGCATTTGGTGTCTGATAACCGAGGTGAGAAAATGCCTTTGGAGTTGCCACTCTGCCTCTGGTGGTTCTGTGGATAAATCCTTCCATGATCAAAAAAGGTTCATGGACCTCCTCTATTGTGCCTGCGTCCTCACTTACTGCTGTAGCTATGGTGCCAAGACCGACAGGACCACCATTGAATTTTTCAATAATACTACTCAGGATTCGATTGTCCATTTCATCAAGTCCATGATTATCGACATGCAATGCATTAAGTCCATATTCTGCAATATCCAGATCGATCTCTCCGGAACCTTTCATTTGGGCAAAATCCCTCAATCGACGCATCAGCGCATTGGCAATTCGAGGGGTGCCTCTACTCCTACGTGCGATTTCGTCTATTCCTTGCTGTGTATAAGGCACTTGCAAAATACCGCAAGAACGTTTTAAAATACGAGCTAACGTTTCATGATCGTAATAATCCAAATGGCAACTGATGCTAAATCTCGATCTCAATGGAGCGGTGAGTAAGCCCATTCTTGTTGTTGCACCTACCAAGGTAAATGGCTCCACATTGAGCTGTATACTTCGCGCACTTGGTCCGGAATCTATCATGATATCAATCCTGTAGTCTTCCATGGCCGAGTAGAGATATTCTTCTACAACAGTGTTTAGACGGTGGATTTCGTCTATAAACAGTACGTCTCCTTTCTGGAGATTGGTCAGCAGTCCTGCAAGATCTCCCGGTTTTTCTAATACCGGGCCTGAGGTCATTTTGAGCTGTGCTCCCAACTCATTGGCTATAATGTGGGATAAGGTGGTTTTACCTAAACCCGGAGGTCCATGCAATAAAACGTGATCCAATGCCTCTCCCCTTAGTTTTGCAGCACCTATGAATACTTTTAAATTGTCCACGATTTTAGTCTGGCCTGAAAAATCGGCTAACTCTTTCGGTCGTAAAGCCCTTTCTATTACTTTTTCTTCTGGCAATAGATGCTCGTTTCCAGATTCCAGGATCGGATTTCTCATAATTTGACTTGTGATTTCGGTGTGAAGCAGCCAATCAATATAAGTTTGGTTGTGCGAAAGTTTATTTGAAGTATCAATGCAGAGCATCGATTTCCTTGGAAAAGATCAAAAGGAGTATAAAAATTAGATACTTGCAACATATTCAACGGCGAATGTATAAGAAATTACCAAAATAGCTTAGTCTCAAAACGCAGGAAAAGAGATTTAGTTACTTACCTTTGCACCGAATTCTGAAAACTGTTTTCAGAAACGAACTAATCTAAGACCAAATCAAATGAGTAATCAAAAAATAACTTGCACAAACGGCAAACTTGCCGTGCCGGACAATCCGGTGATTCCTTTTATTGAAGGAGATGGTACGGGTAGAGATATCTGGAATGCATCTGTCCGTGTATTTGATGCAGCTGTGCAAAAAGCTTATGGTGGCAGCCGCAAAATCGAATGGTTGGAAGTTCTCGCGGGAGAGAAAGCTTTCAATCAAACCCAAAACTGGCTACCACAAGCGACATTGGATAGTATAAATGAGCATTTGGTAGCGATCAAAGGTCCATTGACTACACCAGTGGGAGGGGGCATAAGATCCCTCAATGTTGCTTTGCGGCAACAATTGGATTTATATGCTTGTGTGAGGCCTGTCAGATGGTTTGAAGGAGTGCCTTCACCTGTGGCAGATCCAAGCAAAGTGGACATGACCATTTTCAGGGAAAATACCGAAGATATCTATGCAGGAATCGAATTTCAACAGGGTACTCCGGATGCGATCAAGTTTAAAGAACTCATGAAGGAGAATTTTCCGGATCGATACAATAAGATAAGATTTCCCGAAACTTCTGGATTTGGTATTAAACCTGTGTCTCGTGATGGGACAGAAAGACTTGTAAGAGCAGCAATAGAGCATGCAATCAATCAAAATCAGAAATCCGTCACCTTGGTTCATAAAGGAAATATTATGAAGTTTACGGAAGGTGGATTCATGGATTGGGGTTATGCTCTGGCGAAAAACGAATTTGGTGCAGAGCTTCTTGACGGAGGTCCTTGGATGAAATTACCCAATGGGATCATTATAAAAGATGCAATAGCAGACGCATTCCTGCAACAAATTCTGCTTAGACCCGCAGAATATGATGTCATAGCAACGCTCAATCTGAATGGAGACTACATTTCTGATGCTTTGGCTGCACAGGTAGGAGGAATTGGGATTGCGCCTGGTGCCAACATCAATTACGTTACTGGACATGCTATCTTCGAAGCAACACATGGTACAGCTCCAAAGTATGCAGATCAGGACAAAGTTAATCCTAGCTCAGTAATCCTTTCAGGCGTCATGATGTTCGATTATATGGGTTGGAATGAAGCGGCAAAAATGATAATCAATGCTTTGGAAAGCGCAATTGGTGCTAAACGCGTGACCTACGACTTTCACAGATTGATGGTAGGTGCCACCTTGCTCAAATGCTCTGAGTTTGGTGATGAAATCATCCGCAGGATGTAATCGATTAGATATAATGCTCCTTTTAGATGTGAGTTATTCTTATCTATCTGGATGATTATAAATAGTTTAAAATTGAATAATATAAGAAGAGCAGGATGAAAATTCTGCTCTTCTTTTTTAGAATCAAATAATGGACAAATCAACATATATCCAATTAAATAAAGCAACCTGGAACGCCAGAGTGCCGGTACATCTGGGATCTGAAATGTATGATGTACAGGGATTTTTGAATAGTGATCGGGATATTTTACCTGATTTAGATTTGGGATTACTTGGGGAAATCAGGGGAAAGAATTTGCTGCATTTGCAATGTCATTTTGGGATGGATACCTTAAATCTAGCGCGCCGGGGTGCTCTGGTCACAGGCATTGATTTTTCTGAGGCAGCTATCTTGGAAGCAAATGAGCTTACAAAGCGATTGGGCTTGGATGCTCGGTTCATTTGTTCTGACATTTTTGATTTACAAACGGATCTTTATGAATCATTTGATATTATATATACATCGTATGGCACAATCGGGTGGTTGCCGGATATATCAAAATGGGCAGAAACTGTAAACTATTACTTAAAACCTGGAGGAACTTTTGTCCTTGTTGAATTTCACCCTTTTGTTTGGGCTTTTGATTCTGATATGAAGGCTATATCGTATGATTATTTCAATTCTGATCCAATTTTGGAAGAAGAAGAAGGTAGCTATGCAGATCGATATGCACCGATTAGAACTAAAACCATGAGTTGGAACCATGGATTAGCAGAAGTGATTTCTGCATTGTTGGAAAGGAATCTTCAACTTAGTCATTTTTCAGAACATGATTATTCACCCTACAATTGTTTTAGCAAATTAAGCCTTCATGAACCAGGTAAATATAGATTCTCTCATATTCCATATCGTATTCCTATGGTCTATGCTGTCAAGGTGACAAAAAAACTGGTCTAAAGGATATTTTTTTAATCAAGGGAATTCAAATCCATAAGCAATTTCTTTTTAAAAAAGTAAGATGAACAAGCTTGCTAATATGAGAATGAATTATTTTTACCACCAATTATGAGTTCTAATTCACTCAGTTATCGCTTCTTTTTTTTCTATCTGTTGATCTTTGTGTCTCAGGCAGCAATAGGGCAAAGACCCATCACCATCAAAGGTTTTGTAAAAGACAAGAAGTCACTTCAACCATTGGAATTTGTTCCGCTTACCATAACGAGCCGCACTGCAGGGACATATACAGATAGTTTGGGAAAGTTTTCATTCAAGGCATTTCCAAAAGATGTTGATAGTTTAATCATTACCTATATCGGATATTATCCCAAGTACATTGCGCTGAGCGGTAACAGTACACAGGAATTTGAAATATTTCTCGAAGAAAATGTAGGAGAACTACCTGAAATTATTATTAAGGCTGATCCAAATCCAGGTAAAACAATCATGAAAAAAGTGATTGCAGCCAATCCTAAAAATGATCCTTCGACGATTAAAAAAATGGAATCAAAAAGGTGGGAACGCAATGAGGTTTATTTGTTCCATCCCCGGGAAATGAGTGCTGCAGATCCATTGGATTTTATTTTTTCATCCAGAGTGAAAGCTCATAATGCTAACAAGTCAGATACTGATACTTCTAAATCTGAAATACCATTGTTTTTTAGTGAGAGTATTTCTTCATACATTTTAACTAATGATCCTTTTGGTGAGACTGAAAATTTAATAGCCGTAAAGAAAACAAACCTTGAGAGCGATAAATTGCTCGAACATATGTGCAGAATGGATGAAGTCCTTGATTTGTACCAATCAAAGATAGTCATCTATACAAAGGCCTTCGTGAGTCCTATTGGAAGCCTTGCATTAGATTATTACGATTACTATATCGAAGACAGTTCTTCTACAAACGATGGACATTTCAATATCACCCTTCAACTTATACCCAAATCCTGGCATGGCAATGTTTTTACCGGAAATATTGTAATCCATGACAGTAGCTTTGCCTTAGTGCAGGCAGATTTAAGATTAAGCAAAGAAGCCAATTTAAATTTTGTAGAAAAAATGCAAATTAAAGTTCAGTATGATCAAAGTTTTGATCCACTGACTAAATTAAATAAATGGTATCTCAAGCGCAATGAATTACTATTGCAGTACGAAGCAGGACTCGAATTGATAGGAATTCCATTACCATTGATCAATGATGATAGAAGATTAGTTGCCACTGTGAAAAATACTTATTACGATGTCAGACTTAATCCTTCAGAATCAAAAACCAATACCAGAATCGGTACCAGTGCTGTAATGCGTGTATATGATAGTGGACATTCAGACGAATTTTGGAAATCAGCAAGACCGGATAGCTTATCATCCAGAGAAAGTGCCATATATGATATGGCTGAAGCGATCAACAATAATAAGATACAAAAACTCAAAGATATTTTATTTAAAACAATAACAACGGGATGGTATAATTGGAACAATAAATTGTGGATTGGACCTTATGGATCTTTGGTAAGTAAAAATGAAATAGAAGGCTGGCGATTCAGGGTGCGTGTCAGAACAGATGAGGCTTGGATGAAAAAAACCGGTCTATATAGTCATCTTGCTTACGGATTAAAAGATGGAAAATGGAAAGGTTCTTTTGGTATCAAACAATTGTGGAATGTACAACCTTATACAAAGTCTGAAGCTTTTTATGGTAATGATTTTTTGATTGCTTCTGAATGGTATGATGCTCTTGATGCAGACAATATTGTCAATACTATTTTTAGAAAAAAAGTGCCTTATCAGAGGGTCCTTCAGGAACAATGGAACCTATCGCATGATCAGCAATTTGCTTCTGATTGGTATTTTCGCGTAGGGGGCATCCATAGGACCTTGACGCCATTCCAAATTAATTATATATGCAGAAATCCCGAATTTATCAGTCCGGAAAAAACGCCTGACATTTCGCCTGAACTCAGTGTGATCAATAGCAGTGAGGTGAGTATTGCTCTTAGATATGCATACAGGGAAAGGGCCAGGATTTTTGATTATGAAAGGAGAAGTCTTGGAAGTAGATATCCCACTGTTAATCTATCTTATACACATAGCATCCAATGGAAAGAATCACATTTTAATTTTCAAAAATGGAACATTGGTATTTTGCACAGAACTTACATTACTCCAAAGTGGACGATTAGTTGGAATGCGGATGTAGGGAAAATTTTTGGGAAAGTTCCTTTATTATTGGCATATATTCCGAGAGGAAATGAAAGTTATTTTACAACCAAGTATGCTTTCAATACTATGAATAAATACGAATTTGTAGCTGATAGATACGCAAGTGTCCAGGCAACAATTTCATTTGGGGGGACATTTTTTGATTATATCCCAGGTATCAATAAATTGGGCTGGCGTGAAAGAATTCTCGTTAATTCGTTCTGGGGTGATTTAAGTCAGCAAAATAAAGACTTCAATTACAATTCAATTTATAAAACAGCTGATAAGCAGCCATTCTTAGAATTTGGTGCGGGGATTGAAAATATTTTTCACCTTTTTTCTATTGATTATATATATCGGGCAAATTATAAACGGTCAGGCTCTTCTTCAGGATTGTTCGCCGGTATCCGTGCATTTTTTTAATATTGAGATGAAATTTCAATCCTGTTATAAATTTGAATTAATTTTCTAGAGCCTCAATACTCTCTCTTTTTTATTCGGATGATTATAATTCAATTGCAGTTATTGGATTAACTCTTTTATTTGATTTACAA
Organism: Saprospiraceae bacterium; assembly: GCA_016710235.1. NCBI lineage: Bacteria > Pseudomonadati > Bacteroidota > Saprospiria > Saprospirales > Saprospiraceae > Saprospiraceae bacterium. The sequence continues at coordinate 3,379,997 of JADJLG010000001.1, read as the reverse complement.
ATTCAGATATGGACATACTTCCTTGATCTCCGGTCCCTTGTTTGCGCACAGATATATTTTTTTCTTGGGATTCTTTTTCACCTGCAATGATCATGAATGGAATTTTTTTCAATTCATTGTCCCTGATTTTTCTACCAATAGATTCCGTTCTATCATCTATAGATCCTCTCAATCCGGCAGAAGTAAATTCATTTTGCAACTCGTTCGCATAATCCAAATACTTATCGCTTACCGGTAGGATGACATATTGTTCAGGTGTCAGCCAAAGAGGAAACTTACCTGCGCAATGCTCTGTAAGGACACCGATAAAGCGTTCCATGGATCCAAAAGGCGCTCGATGGATCATTACCGGCCTGTGTTTGGCATTGTCTGCCCCAATGTATTCAAGTTGAAATCTTTCAGGTAGATTATAATCTACCTGTATGGTTCCAAGTTGCCAGCTTCTTCCCAAAGCATCCTTGACCATAAAATCCAACTTTGGTCCATAGAATGCAGCTTCTCCTAATTCAGTGGTAGTCATTAATCCGGCTTCCTGTGTTGCATCTATAATGGCTTGTTCTGCTTTAATCCAATTCTCCTCAGATCCGATATATTTACTTTTATTCTCCGGATCCCTTAATGAAATCTGTGCGGTGAAATTGTCAAATCCAAGTTTTCTGATCACTAACATCGTCAGATTCATGACTTCTAAAAACTCACCCTTTACCTGATCTGGAGTACAGAAAATATGAGCATCGTCTTGAGTGAAACATCTCACTCGAGTCAAACCGTGTAACTCTCCACTTTGCTCATAACGATATACTGTTCCAAATTCAGCTATTCGCAGTGGAAGTTCTTTGTATGAACGAGGCTTGTGACCATAAATTTCGCAATGATGAGGACAGTTCATAGGTTTGAGAAGGAATTCTTCACCTTCGCGCGGAGTTTTGATGGATTGAAAGGAATCTGCACCATATTTTTCCCAATGACCGCTGGTGATGTATAAATTTTTATGTCCTATGTGTGGAGTAATTACAGGTGTGTACCCTCTTTTAATCTGTTCAGCTTTGAGAAAATCCTCTAGTCGTTGTCGCAAAGCAGTCCCTTTGGGCAACCATATGGGTAGACCAGCGCCTACTTTTTCAGAAAACATAAAAAGCTCCAATTCTTGACCCAACTTGCGATGGTCTCGTTTTTTAGCCTCCTCGAGCATGTGGAGATAATCTTCAAGTTCTTTGGCTTTTGGAAAACTGATTCCATAAATTCTGGTCAGTTGTTTTCTTGTTTCGTCACCTCTCCAGTATGCTCCTGCAAGGCTGAGAAGTTTTACTGCTTTGATGTGGCCGGTATTTGGAATGTGGGGACCTTTACATAGATCAACAAAATTGCCTTGTTTGTAAAAACTAATTTTTCCATCTTCTAATTCACGTATCAGTTCAAGCTTGTATTCATCATTCTTCTTGGTGAAATATTCCAGAGCTTCTGCTTTAGAAACTGCTGACCGCTCGTAATTATTATTTTGTTTTGCCAGTTCTGACATTTTCTTTTCTATTTGCACGAGATCATCAGGGCTTAAAGTTCGATCTCCGGAATCAATATCATAATAGAATCCGGCTTCGATAGGAGGCCCTATCCCAAACTTGATGTTTGGGTACAATGATTCAAGCGCTTCAGCCATCAGGTGAGCTGATGAATGCCAGAAAGTGCTTTTGCCTTCTTTATCGTTCCATGTGAGTAATTGAAGTGTCGCATTAACTTCTATCGGGCGAGATGCATCTACTACCTCCCCATTGACTTTAGCGGCTAATACACTTCTAGCCAGTCCTTCACTTATGCTTGTCGCAATTTGCATTGGAGTTGCACCTTTTTCATAATCAGCAACTCGACCATCAGGAAAAGTAATTTGAATTTTCATCTTTTATCTTTTATTCAATTCAGCAACAATTTCGATAAATGAACTGAAAGATCTTCAAAAGAGGATTTTGTACAGTTTTCTTATCCAAAGAATGTGAGATTGTGCTCAAATTTCTGCAAAGGTAATCAATTTAGTTTTTTTATATATTAAGATAAAAGTTAATATGAAAAATAAGCAATTCGTTAGGCTCTAGCTTTCCAAAGAAAATTTTGACAAGCAGTATTAACAGATTTTACTTATATTGCGTTACTGTTTACCACATAAAAACTTGATCATGTTGCGATTTATTTTTATATTAATATTTTATTTAATATATAATATATCATTTGGTCAATGTATTGGCTTGAGTGTAAACGCCGGTCCGGATTTGTTCAAGTGCAAACTTTCTGATGTTTTACAACTTCAAGGAGATGTACAGGGAAATTATCTAAAATACTATTGGGAACCAGCTTCGGGTTTGAGCAATCCAAATGTTCTGGATCCAATTGTAATCGCAGGACCGGGCAAATATCGATTTAAACTTGTCGCAGAAGGGCTCAGTACAACCAACCTGATTACAAACGGCGATTTTGAAGGTGGCTACTCGGGATTTTCGCATCAATACATTTACGGTGGACCACCTTTTGGCCCGGATCACCTGGTAGTCGATATGATGCCCAATGCCTACAACTCTTCCTGGAGTCCTTGCGGTGACCACACCAGTGGTTCAGGGAATCAATTAATAGCAGATGGTTCTACCAGTGCAGGTGATGCCGTTTGGTGTCAAATTGTGTCGGTGACTCCGGGAAACATGTATCAGTTTTCATTTTTTGCTCAAAGTGTATTTCCTGTGGCGCCAGGTCAGTTTTCAATTGAAGTAGATGGAACAAGTATCGGCAATGCAATTGCTGGTCCGCTATGTGGTTGGAGCAGTTTTGAAGCATGTTTTACAGCGAAATCTGCAAATATTGAAATTTGCATTAGGGAAACTTCAGGCGTTGGATATGGTAATGATTTTGGAATCGACGATATTACATTATTTGAAAAGTGCAGAGTGGAAGACGAAGTTGAAGTGGAAATCGTAGATCTAAAAGCTGCCCTTGATGTTGTTCAATTGCCAAAATGTGCGAGTGAAGAATTTACTCTCGATGGTAGCCGCTCGTCCTCCGGCCCTCAAATCAACTATGAGTGGAGCAGTTCAGGAGGAACAATTACTTCAATCAGCGGTAATAAAGCTAAGGGTAGGGGTCAGGGTACTTATATTTTGAAAGTCACTTATACCAACGGAAATGTGATTTGTGAAGAGGAAGCAGAAATTCAGATTGACGTATCCGACGATCTGATTGGAGATTTAACGAGTTCCGGAATAGCCAACTGTTCTCATGACACAGTTTATTTGGCAATATATGTACTCAATGGTAGTGGCTTATATTCATACAAATGGGGCCCGACCAAAGAAATCGTAGGAGGACAAAATACAGATACAGCCAAAGTAATCAACGCAGGAAGGTATTCTGTCACTGTCACTGATCTGAGCAGTGGATGCGAGTTTTATAAGGATATCGATGTGAAGAGTGACACGACTCTGCCACACAGCGTTATACAAGGCGACACTCTGATCAACTGTAAAACGAAATCAGTACGGTTACTCTCACAGCAGCAAGACACTTCAAGATATTTTTACACATGGATTTTGCCTGACAACTCGGTCGTATTCGATGAAACCGAATTGCTCTCAGGCCAATCGGGCAAATTCAGGCTGATTATTCAGGATAAAGCAAATAACTGTAGTGACAGCAGCGATTGGGATGTACAAATCGATACTACAACCAGTAATATCATCTGGAATGGAAATCTCACGATAGATTGTATAAATGAAGAAGTTACGCTTTTTCCCAACGTGAGTCCGAAAACTCAGAGCCTGAATTATTCATGGACCTTGCCATCAGGCCAATTGGTTTCTGGCGACACTTTAGCTTTGATCAAAACCACAAGTGCAGGTAGGTTTATTTTGACTGTTTCAAATATTGACAATTATTGTCAGGATACGATGAGTTTTGACGTTAGGGATATTCGCTCCATTCCAATGGTGGACGCTGGCCCCGATAGAGTACTCACATGCAAAGACAGTACGGTCAATTTATCCGGAATAGTTGGGCCGTCGAATTCGATTACATTCGATTGGAGAGATAGTTCCGGCAATAGCATATTGCCATCCAATCAGCTGCAACCTGATGTAAATGTGAAAGGTTGGTATTACCTGAAAGTACTTGATACGAGCAATCACTGTGAGTCTATTGATTCAGTCTATGTTGACGAAAACAGGAAAGTACCCAGATCCCTTATTACAGCCAATGATACAGTATTTGCGTGCAACGATAATTCACTTGTTCTGGATGGAGCCGGATCAGATTCAGGCCCGGGAATACTGATGAGCTGGAGTACAGTAGATGGTAGCATCCTCTCAGGTCAAACTTCAATGAAACTGACCATCGGATCTGCGGGCACATACATGCTTACGGTGAGGGATACAATTAATGGTTGCGAATCATCGAGTATGGTGACTATTGTTCCAGACAGGAATGCACCGACAGGGACAGCTTCGGTCAGTGATACATTGAACTGTAAGTTACAAACTGTAGGTCTGCGGGGCAGTGCTTTCAATCCGGCTGGACATCCAATGAAATATAATTGGTTTTCATCGCAGAATCATCCAATTATGAATGATACGAGTTTAAATGCGACTGTTACAGAGCCTGGATTATATGAGTTATTTATAGTTGATTTGTTCAATGGATGTACAACACGAGTTCAAACAACGGTCAGTCAGGATACAGTATCTCCCTTAGCATCAATAAAAGGAGACACGATCTGGAACTGTAAAACATCGGCATTGAGCCTTTCAGGGTTAACATCGATGGGCAGTCATCAGCTCAATTACAAATGGTCTACGACCGATGGAAAATTTACAGGGCAAGGCGACCGGGCAGATTTATTGATTGAAAATTATGGTACATATAAATTAGTGGTAGAAGACCAGAGGAATGGCTGTACGGCAGAGACAAGTTTTACAGTTAAACCGGATTTGAACGTACCACAACTGAGATTGGATCAAGTATTGAGCATAACATGTTTGAGAACTACTGTTGTCCTCACAGCCACAGTCAATCAACAGGGAAGCGCCAATTCAAAAGCATGGTACACAGTGCTTGGGAATTTCGTGGGCTCCCCTCTGGAAGATACAGTAAGGGTAGACAAAGCAGGGTATTATTATTATCGGTTTACCAATCTGGACAATGACTGTAGTGTAGTGGACAGTGTGTTAGTAACAGAAGACAAGACTCCACCAAAGGGCACAGCAGGAAGTGATGGTCAATTGACTTGTAGCGTGTCAGAAGTGCATCTCAATGGCAATGCTGACCCTGGAACTGAGGTTGAGTGGACTACGCAGGATGGTGTGATTGAAGGAGATGTAAATTCACTCCAAGTCACAGCTCAAAAAGAGGGAACCTATGTGTTAAGGATCAGCTCATTGACAAATGGGTGCGAAACAACAGATACAGTCAAGATCATTAAAAATACCAATGTGCCAACAGCTTCATTACATACATTGATCCAACCCAATTGTCCTGGAGACCAGGGAGCCATCCAAATAGTCGGAGCGGAAGGAGGAGAGGCTCCGTACAGATATTATGTGGATCAAAGAGAGACGGACGGGATATTTCCATTTCAAGTCAATTCGGGAGATCATGAGATTCGTATCATTGATGCGAATGGCTGTGATTGGGTAGAGAAGTTCAAGATAGTAGAGCCACAAGCCATATCAGTAGAATTACCAGTAGAGGTCACATTGCAGTTGGGATCAGATTATGATATAGTACCCGACTACTCAGTACCTGATGATTCTATAGCTTGGGTAAGGTGGACCCCGGCGGAAGGTTTGAGTTGTGGGGATTGTCCATATCCGACATTAAAAAACTTTAGCAGGGAACAGAGTTATACAATAAGCTATGTCGATAAAAGAGGATGTGAAGCACGAGCAGAGATCAGATTTGTAAAAGCGGAAAGAGGAGTTTGGTTACCAAATGCATTTAGTCCGAATGGAGATGGAATAAATGAGTATTTTTTTCCAAGTATCACTCCGTCGGCGGCATCTGAAATCAGTGAATTTTCAATATATGACAGATGGGGAGAATTGGTGTATTTTAGAGAGAACATACCACCGGAAGATAATACACAAGGTTGGAATGGAGTCTGGCGAGGAGAAAATGCATCTACGGGAGTATATGTATATGTACTGAAGCTGCGATGGAAAGACGAAACGACAGAAATTTTTAGCGGAGACATGACACTTTTCAGATAAAAATTTGGGATAAAAATTGGAAAATTCACTCGAGGTATTAGCCGAAGAAAGACATTGGATAGTAGTAAATAAGCCGCACGGTCTTCAAACAGAGCCTGATAAAAATTCACACACAAATCTGTTGGAAATGGTCGAGCAGTATCTGAAGACGCACAACAAATGGAACCAAAATGCACGAATCATTCCAGTCACCAGATTAGACCGGCCAGTCGGTGGGTTAGTATTGCTTGCATTGCGTAAAACCATGGCTGCCCGTTTGCAGAATTTATTAGAAACCCACCAGATCAGGAAAACTTATCGCGCATTGGTTTTGGGATCGCTCCCTGCCGATCAAGACTTGAAGTTCAAACATTATTTGAAGAAGGATTCCGGAAAGTTCAAGTCTATTATAACAAATCGGAAAGTAGATAAATTTTACAAGCAAGCTGATCTGCAATACAAAGTCAAAGCAAAAGTTCTTGATGAATGGACAGAAATAGAAGTGAATATCGGAACAGGTCGTTATCATCAAATCAGAGCTCAGATGGCCTTTTTGGGCTTGCCTATATGGAATGATGTTTTGTATGGATCTAAAAGCTACAGTGAAACTGTAAAAATTGGACTTGTATGTAATTCAATTGAAGTCAATTTATCACCGAGTGAAACAGCAATAAATGTTCGACTTGACCAAATTGATTGGATCAAGGATTACCTCAAGCAGTGAAGTCAAAACTAAATTTAAAGGAAGCGGAGGAAGAGGGATTCGAACCCCCGGACCTGTTACAGTCAACGGTTTTCAAGACCGCCGCGTTCAACCACTCTGCCATTCCTCCGACAGAAGTGCAAAGGTAAGTAAACTTTGAAGACATATTCTGCATCTTTTGCATGATTTATTATTGATAAAATGCGATCTATCACGATGGTAAATTCCATTGAATTGCTTTTTTGATACGTGTCCTGATATCTTTCTCCGCACCTTAATCAATTATCAATTTACATTTTATTTATATAAATAAAATGTATTTATAATATGTAGATATACAAATAAATATAATTTATGTATATTTATAATTTAAAATCAATTAAAAATTAATTAATTATATATAGCATATAATTATAATATGTATTATATTTGTACTGTGTAAGTTTTGGTTATTAAATGTATATTCGTTTTTGCTCGTGTAATGTCACGAGCTTTTTTTTTTTGTTCAAAAAATGTTCGCTTAAACCCAATTTCAACAAGAAAATTTGGTGTATACAAGGTAGCATTATACCGTGCTCATTAAAAAATCTTAGGATTTTGAAAGCTTTGACTTTATCCAAAGTCTCAAATCGCGCCAAATATTTCGATCACGAACTGCTGACCATGTCAATAAAATGCCTGGAGGCAGCATCACCAGACAAGGTATCCAGGCGGCAAGTAAGGCATCAATGGTCAGCGCTTCAGAAAGCCTTTTGCATAAAGTGTTCATTAAAATAAATACTACAAAAACGACGATGCAAAGCAGTAGTGGGTAACCATAACCTCCCTTTCTGACTATGGCTCCTAATGGTGCCCCGACAAAAATGAAAAGCAGACAGACGAAGGCATATGAATATTTGGTATACAACTCAAATATGTATTTCGCTTTTTTCTGATTGATGGATTTGAGGTTAGTATCATAAGCATTTTTTCTTGACTTTAGATCATTCAGATTAGACAACGCAGCTTCTGACATGGATTTCATGATGGAATCAGGTCGGGATTGCCATTGTGAAGTCAATTTTTTCAAAAGTGCTGTGTCAGATTGATTTCTCACAAATTCGTCGCTCAATTGTTGTACCCTGGATCGGGTTTTGCTCGTATCTCTGACTTCTTTTTTGTCATTTTTACTGATTTTACTCAAAACAAAATGACCCACTATTGGGCTTAGGTTTTTTCCCAATTCGTTATTCAAAGAATCTATATCGCGCCTGAGCTGAACACTATTTTTCATTTTCTGGTTTCCCTTGAAGAGTTCTTCATCAGTCCGATCAAGATTGAATTCCTTCAGGTCAAAAACTTTGTATAGTGTGGCAAACTGTGTCCTTATGAATGCTTCTTGATTTCGTTGACTACTTCCTCCTGCAGGCTGTTGATATATAGCACCGTTTTCCAACTTCATCACGAGGAATTTGTTTTTCCTCGTAATATACATGCTGCCTTCTGAAGCAGAGATGAATGTGCGCTCTCCGGTAGCGTCTTGACTACTGTGGTCATAGATCAGAATATCTGATATGTCCTTACCATTGGAAGCTTTCTTTCCTATCCGGATGACGTATCCATAAAAATCTTCGTTGAATACGCCTTCTTGCAAGCTCAGTGTAGGCTTTTGTTTTTTTAAATCATGAAGTCTGGAGAGAAACTGAAGATTGCTTCGAGGTATAAGATATTCTGAACATAAAAACGAAAAAATAGTCACCAACGCTGCAAAAAGTATAAGAGGGCGCATAATTCTAAGAAGGGAAATCCCAGCTGACTTCATGCTGGAGAGCTCATATCTTTCACCTAAATTTCCAAATTGGAAAACCCCTGCAAGTAAAACTCCTATGGGTAAAGCCCATGGAATCATGGAAAATGAGAGGTAAAGTAAAAACTCAACAATGATCCAAAATCCCGCACCTTTGCCGATGATGTCATCAATATAAAGCCAAAGTGTTTGCATCACCAAGACAAACATGGCTATCAGAAAGGATAAAATAAAAGGGGGAATGAACCCTTTTACCAACATCATATCCAGTTTTTTCCAAATCATTGTGGCCCCAAAAGTAGAACGATTATCTCTGTTGACAAAAAAAGAAAAGCCCTCGCTTTCGCGAAGGGCTTTTCTTACTATACGTACATCTAAACTGTTCGAACGAAAAAGTCCGCTGAGGGGTAACAGTTTTGCTTATTCTATGATGATCATCCTCTTTGTTGCAGTGTAGTGAGAAGCGTCCAACTGGTAGTAGTACATTCCTGCTCCACTCAATTCTGATTTTGAAATCGTCACAGTATTCATACCTTTTTGACCTTGCAATTCATAAACACGGATGATCTTTCCGGTTACATCGTACAATGTCAATTTCGCATCTGTTGCCTCCGGCAATTTGAATCCTACTGTAGTCTCTTTTGCGAATGGATTCGGATTGTTTTGATACAATTCAAATACTTCGCTTGAGGTTAAAGTAGAGCCATTTTTGATAAGCAATTCTACTCCTTGTTCATTTAGATCACTGTCATAAGATTCAGCTGAGGTAATATCACCTGTAATGGTTATAGCATTTGCTAAAGTCGTATTTGATTTAACGTTGAATACTAGTGTAAACAACACCTCATTCGGATTCAAGCTTACTGCTTTTGAATCATTCCAGCTAGTGGTCAATTTGCCATTAGCAACATGAGACCAACCAAAATTTGCATCGGTTAAATCCAATGTTCCCGGAATCATTTTATCCAATTGCATTGCTTGGTGGTCAAAGTTTATCGTAAACTGATATCCATTGATGTTTTTGAAATTCTGGGCAGTAAATGGAACTTCGATGGTTTTGCCAGCTTCAACTTTCTGGTCATTAGTCACTAAGCTCAATTTTGACGCGTGGCGTACAATTCCTCCGGTACCTAGACTTGCTTTTACACTTCCATTCAAATCACCCATTTTAATCGCTACAAAGTCAACAACTCGATCTCCGTTCTTCAAATCAAAAGACATGAAGTTGTCGTATTTCCAAGGATTGATCGGATCAACGAAAACAAAAGATTTTGGAACAAAAGTCCAAGATGGAGATTTCGCAAATTGCGTGTTAATTCCTAGGATCAATTTTCTGATTTCAGAAATATCTGAAGCAGTAATATTACCACTTAAGTTAACGTCGGCAGCGATCAAGCTGTATGGTGTTGCTATTGTTTCTATACCTAATATGTGTTTTTGAATTTTCACAATATCAATTGTAGATACACCATTCATCGGATTATCATTTCTCGTAGGCTGAACTGTATAGGCCTGTGACATATCAAGATCCAAGAATGTAAACACACCGTCATTTCCGGTTACCCTTGACTTCAAATGATTGCCATTCATCATCAACATCGTTTCAGATTGAGCTGTTTTATCTCCTGTTTCAGTCAACAATGTTCCTGTAACTCTCGCAATGTTTGTACTTGTATTCTTACAAACATTTTGATTGTCTTGAACGATAATACTTGTTGCACAATAGTCTCTGTTTCCTTCCAAATCTTGTACCCATACTTCTACCGGTACTATCAATTCATCATTTGCGTTTGCTTTTTCGAAATCTTCGCAGCAGATACGGATGCTAGGTTTGGATGTATCACTATTGAAATAGAATTTCAATCTTGATTTTGGTGTACAGTTATCATAACTACCTGCGTCCAGATCTTTAGCCCAGATGTCTATACAGCCAGTAGAAGGCATTGGTACTGTAATGATACCTGTAAGGCAATATGGAGTTGGAGCTTTGCAATCTTTGATTTCAAATAATGTAGAGCAAGTTCCAATATTTCCACATCCATCTTCAACATACCAAGTGATTCTGTGAATTCCAATTGGATAAATACCACTTGCATCAAACGGATTATTTACATTGTCGGCATTTGGATTATTGCGAACTGCAGGACGATCTCCTCGGGAGTAAGCTACCTGAGTCAGTTTTCCAACTGTATAGTCAATGGTTCCATCGTTGAATGCATCAATTTTGTATTCATATGACAACCAATCGCTTGGAGTACATGAATCTGATGCCGTAGCTCTCAAACTGATATGTCCTACACATACTCCCAAAGTATTGATCGCTGCAGGCTCACAAGCACCTACATGACAAGTTACATTTGGCTTGATTTTATCATTCACTTTGATCACTTGAGTATGCTCCCATCTTCCGGAATAGACTCCTTTTGAAGGATCATATTGGCACCAATCTACAACAGTCCATTTTCTCAGTATTTTATAACAAGCATCAGGCTCTATTGTAAATATTTCATCATCATGTTCAATTGAAATTAATGCACAATTGTCGTCTGCATTATTTGCTATTTCAGGTCTTCCTATTATATCTGGTGAAGTGTTTGCACCACATCCAAATACAGATGTTCCAGCACCGTCACAATCAGGCCATACGATATCGTCATCAGGATCGCACTTGTCGTCAGATACATAGAATGGATCACAATCGACTACCCAAATAGTCTGAGTTGCTTTAACGATAATATTATTAGGTCCTTTTGCTGTAACGGTACGTAAAATTCTTCCTTGACCACATTCTCTTTTGTCTTCAACTACAATTTCAGGTGATACATTGCATGAAGCCAAAACGTATCCGTCAAATCCCCAAACCAAATCATATTTATTGTCTGGGTGACTTGGATTGAATAATGTTCTGTAATAATTGCAAGCTACATTTGGAGCGGGCTGCAATTGTGGAGGTAATCCACTAACAAAACCCGGATAACCGGTGATATTGTTTTTGTTACAATATGCATCACACACTACGTCTGTAGTTTTAACCTTGCTTCTCCAAGCTACGTCATTTACAACTTTACCAAACGTCGGATCTGAAGGGTCTGACAATTTTGTCAAATCGAACCAATACATGCAGCTTACCACGATATCCGGTGGCGCTACTACTGTAGGAACGGATTTGTCTTGGACTTCTACCTCAACCATACAGTCGCTGAAGTGTCCAACCAATATTCCTGAACCGCTCATCCTTGATGGATGTACAGGACCCACACCTGGATCAACATCAAAAACGCGGAACACCACTCTGATAGTTTTGTTAACATCTTCGCAGCAGAACTTCACGTTGTCATCGAAATATGTTTGTGAACCATCCACATTCACATCATCATCTCCATTTGCCTTATTGCAAACTTTGGATTCCTTAGTAGAACCATTGTTCGTACCTTGGAGCTCATCCATTCGGATAGCTTTGAAGAATATATGAGCAGCGCAGTTGTCAAATGAACCATCGTCAAATGTTTCTGCATTGATTTTAGCTAAGTTTAAACCTGGAGATTGAGTTCCTGTAATTGTGACTACGGTTGTTTTATCACATACAGCGATAGGCGGATTTTTGTCGACAACATTGATTCTTACTAATTTCTCAGTAATGTTGCCGCAGCAATCTTCCGCTATGATATAAGCGTTTTGGATACCAAGAGGAAGATTTACCACGACAAAGCCTGTTTTTTCGTCACCAAGGACTGTTCCATCCTCTACTCTAATGCTGTAGTGGATTTCATTTGAACAGTTGTCAGTGATCCAGGCTGGTGGAACTTCCCATCTACCTTCGCATTTCCAAATATCTGTACCAACTTCATAATCATCAGGGTACAATATAGATGGTCCTTTGTCATCTACTACTTTAATGATCTGGTCGTAATAGCGGGTAGCTCCTGTGCACCAGTCTAGCATGATCCACTGACGTAAGATTTTGTAACATCCAACAGAACCCGCATCACATCCGGGTTTTGCGATATCGATACGTATGTCTTTGTAAGTGGCAGCAATGTTGGAACATCCTGATACGGTTGGTCTGCCAGTACCTTTCCACATGACAAGTGAATCTGCAGGCCAACATCCAGGATTAGATGGATAATACACCGGATCTGGATTTGGGTTGCCCGCATTTATACCGGCATCTATGCTGTTCCATCCTAGTATTCTAGGTACGCGGGCTCCAGTACATTTATATACAAATGAATCTAAAAGATAACCGTCTACACATAATGGAGCAGCAACAAAATGTGGTGTAGGATCAAAAGATTTGTTGATTTTGTTTTCACATAATAAAGCATTTTGGTTGCAACCATTGAAAATGAAATTTGTCACCATAAATGTGTCTTCTCTGCCAATATTATTTGACCTGACAAAGAATCTAAAATCGTCCCCTGGTTGAACTGCAACCGATGACGTTCCTGAGGCAAACATGCCGGCAGGAGGGGTAGATAAGAAGGTATACACGCCATTCAAAGCATAACCGGCTTCATCATTTTGAAAATTGCCGGCTCCACCTCTAATCATGGAAGTCCAATCAAATGTGATAGTTCCACAGTAAGGAATCGATAATATAGCAGCATAAGTAGTATCCATTTTAGCTGGCGCCACACCATCTGCACCAATGATTGTCAACTTTGAGTTGGTATTGGTAAAGTTGACGGTTCCATTTATTGCTCCGGGGCCTGCATTTCCAACCTGCCAATTTGCAGGATCAAACGGACCTGTAAAAAATTTGAATACTGTCTCTCTTCCTACAACATCAAAATGAGGAGGCACGGGAGCTACAAAAATATCTCCCAACAATATTCTGATCGTTTGAACACAGCTGGATTTGTTTCCATGAGAATCTGTTGCAATCCATGTCCTGGTTATAATTTTTTCATAACCTAATGCACAAGATCCTTTGTCAACTTTGTCTGTATAAGTCAACGTGTAAGTTCCACAATTTTCAGTTACAAGAGGTAATCCTGTAAATGCAGGACTTGTAGGATCCGTACAGTTGATTTCTACATTCAATGCGCACGACGTAAATATTGGCGCAAGCTTGTCTTCAACGAAAGCACGTCCCCAACAAGAATTGCCTGAAGAGATTTCTCTTACAGTCAGTTCAAGGTGTCGACCGATTTGTGCAGCTCCGATTTGCACACCCGGCATAACCGGATCTACATCAATAATCGCACGAGTCACCCAGTCGCGAGCGATCACTAGCATGTCTGCATAGTTATATCCTGTTCCTTCCAGGACCATATCAGGCGTGATCGTAGCCAGACATGTTTCATCCAGACTGATCTGAATGTCGTCATTACAAGCAAGTTGTCCACGCATGGCTTCCGGACTGGAAGAGGAAGCAATTAATGTCGCAGTGCTTGAAATGACTAGCATGAGCATAATAGCACCACTCAACTGGCGCCTCAATGCTTTTAGTAAGCTTAGTCTAATCATACAATAGAGATTTGGATTTATAAAAAAAAACAACTAATTACATGAGTATAAATACATTTTCAGCCCTGCTTCTGTCATTTCTGACTTGGCAAATACTGAAAATGCATAATTGAGTTGTTGAGTATGATTAGCTATTAAAAGATGTAGCATAAATTCGTATGTACTTTGCTTCGTCTGTAGCATACGAATTTAGGTCACACACGTATCAGTTCAAATGTTCATGCAGAGCATGAATTTGATATGATGATCAAATTGCTTGATTAGCTTTTTGATCTTGTGTGACAGTTGTTACGATGCAATGATGGAGTGAAATAGAGCTGTGTGCAAGAAATAACTGATATATTTTTTCTTGTTATTCATAATCGGAAGAATAAAAAACAGTAATACATAGTGCCCCCTGTAAAATCTCTAATATGAAATTTTACCAAATCAAAATAAATTATCATGTACTGCCTAACCTTTTGGTATTAGTACATGCAATCTCGAAAATCTGATTGTTGCGGGGGATAAAGTATAGTTTTCAGATAATAAACTAAGCTTCACTAACAGAGAATAAAAAGTGTGCCAAAAGTGCAATCTGACATTGCAAAATTCATATTCAGATTGCGGATCATTTATTTTTTGGTCAATATCTTATATTTAAAAAAGTAGATTTCTTATATTGAAATAAAAAAAATATATAGAGTTCAGGTCGTGAAGAATGTATTGTCTTGATTTTATACTTTTGCGCATCATAGTCAGACATGTGGAACTTAGATAAAACAAATACCAGACAGCTACTAAAGTTATCAGGACCGCTAATCATTGCCAATATATCTCAGATGTTTCTCGGGATAATGGATGCCATGATGGTAGGGCAGATCAGCTACAAACACTTAGCTGCCTCTTCGCTGGTCATCAATGTCGTAGGAATTCCATACGTGAGTTGCATAGGACTGGTAAGCGTAATTTCACCTCTGGTAGCTTTTCTTTACAGTGACAGAAAAGCAAGCGATATAGGAAGTTATCTATGGCATGCGCTCATTTTAAATACCTTGATTTGCATAGTAATGTGCACTTTATTACATATTTTTTCCGGTGTAATCTTTCATCTCGGACAAGATGTTGAAGTAGTTAATTTAGCCAAACCATTTCTGATTTATATGACCTGGGCAATTTTGCCAATGGTCATTTTTTTTACTTTCAAGCAATTTAGCGATGGATTAGAGCATACCAGATTCCCGATGATACTTTCATTGCTTTCGATTCCATTTAATTTTATTTTGAATTATGCTTTGATTTATGGGAATTTTGGATTCCCGAGGTGGGAACTGGTAGGATCAGGCTTGGCGACATTAATCACGCGCATCACTATCATGATAATTTTAATCGTGCATGTGCTTACCCATCCCAAGTTTAAGGAGTTTAATTTGTTCCGGTTTCGATGGGATCCCAAGGTAATGAAAAAAATAAGCTCATTAGGATTGCCATCAGCGTGGCAGTACAGTAGTGAAGTTGGAGCTTTTGTGGTTCTTGGAATATTATCCGGCTGGTTTGGCGCTCAACAACAAGCAGCACACCAAACTGCAATGTCAATTGCTGCATTTACCTTTATGGTTTCATTAGGATTGTCAACAGCAGGTTCTATCAAAGTCGGCGAAGCATTTGGTAATGGCAAAATGAATCTTGCTTGGGTATTTGGCAAAACGACAATTCAAATTGCATTTATTTATGGATTAGCTTGTGGGATAATCTTTATTTTTTTAAAAAATATATTACCTATTAGTTTTACTAATGATCCTATTGTCTTTCAAATTGCATCACATCTTCTTGTGCTTGCCGCATTTTTTCAAATTTCGGATGCTCTTCAAGCGGTTGGAATTGGATTATTGCGAGGCCTTCAAGATGTTAAGATTCCAACTATTTTTACTACTGTAATTTATTGGTTTGTCGGGGTGCCGGCAGGATATTTCCTCTCAGTCCACAGGAACATGAAAGTTTATGGCATTTGGATAGGATTTATCATTAGTCTTGGACTGATTGCAGTTTTGTTGTTTGTGAGGTTTTACTATATAACTCGAAGTGGAAGACCTAAGTTTTAATGCTTTCTTATCTTTGTTTAAAATTTGGCCGGATGAATTTTGATTTTTCATTGTTTGAAGCTTATTGTAAGGATTATTGGAAGGAGAATAAAACCTACCAAGTGGACTTGAAATCAACAAGGCCAAAATATTATATCCTCGATATGTTTCCTTATCCCTCAGGGTCTGGACTTCACGTCGGTCATCCTTTAGGTTATATTGCTTCAGATATTGTAGCAAGATGGAAAAGGATGTGCGGTTTCCATGTGTTACATCCTATGGGATTTGATGCTTTTGGTCTTCCTGCAGAACAGTATGCTATCCAAACAGGTGTACATCCAAAAGATTCTACTGAAACGAATATTAATAGGTACATTGATCAACTTGATAACATTGGATTTAACTATGATTGGTCGAGATCTGTCAATACCTCAGATCCAAAGTATTATAAATGGACTCAGTGGATATTTCTAAAACTTTTTGATCATTATTACGATACGGAGTCAAATTCAGCAAAATCAATCAATTTACTCAAACTGCATTTTGAGCAGTTTGGGACTTCAAATTTACAAGCTGCCCATTCCTTTGAAGGCCAATTTACACCTGAAGAGTGGAAGAGAAAATCGTTGTATGAAAAGGAAGATATTCTCATGAATTTTAGATTGGCATATCGAAAAGTGAGTTATGTCAATTGGTGCGAAGCATTATCTACAGTATTGGCAAATGATGAAATAAAAGATGG
The DNA here is from genome assembly GCA_016710235.1 of Saprospiraceae bacterium. Classification (NCBI taxonomy): domain Bacteria; kingdom Pseudomonadati; phylum Bacteroidota; class Saprospiria; order Saprospirales; family Saprospiraceae; species Saprospiraceae bacterium. Next base: position 3,363,022 of record JADJLG010000001.1, on the reverse strand, counting down.
AGTATCTGAAAGGGGTGGACATCCTGTCGAAAAAAAACCAATGATGCAATGGGCTTTGCGTATTACAGCTTATGCGGACAGGCTTTTGTCTGACTTGGATAGTTTGCAATGGTCTGATGCATTAAAAACAATGCAGCGAAATTGGATTGGGAAATCATCAGGAGCTCAGATTTACTTTTCTACTGAAGAAGGACAAAGCGAAATTGAAATTTACACTACAAGGCCGGATACGATATATGGAGTGAGTTTTCTTGTTTTAGCACCTGAGCATTCAATGATTAAATCCATAACTCGTAAAGAAAACTTGGATGAGGTAAATCAATATATTGAGCAAGTTTCCTCAAGATCTGAAGTAGAGAGACAGACCGAAGGCAAAAATGTCAGTGGCGTATTTTCAGGCACTTATGCCATTCATCCATTCACGGGAGAAAAAATTCCAATTTGGATTGCTGAATATGTTTTGATCGAATATGGCACAGGAGCTATTATGGCGGTTCCTGCACATGACGATAGGGATTTTTTATTCGCGACAAAATTTAATCTTCCTGTTGTTCAAGTCATTGACCAGTCAAGTATTGAAAGCGCACATCGTGAAGACAAGACGGGTGTTATGATCAATTCCCCTATTATCAATGGAATGCAAGTCAAGGATGCTATCGAATTCATTATTCAAGAAATTGAGCGTAGGCAAATTGGGTCACGAAGAATCAATTTCAAAATGCGTGATGCCAATTTTAGCCGACAAAGATACTGGGGCGAACCATTTCCTATAGTTTATAGTCAGGAGGGCATAGCTACTCCATTAACCTCAGATCAACTTCCGGTAACGCTTCCTCATTTGGAAAATATAATACCTGGAAAAGGAGGACTTTCTCCCTTATCTCATGCTCAGAGTTGGATCCATGAATGTGATCCAAATACTCGTGAGATTGATACGATGCCCGGATATGCTGGTTCTTCTTGGTATTTTTTAAGATATATGGATCCTAACAACAACAATGAGTTTGTTTCGCGGGAGGCTGTTGAATATTGGAAAGACGTAGACCTGTACATCGGAGGTACTGAGCATGCAGTGGGGCATTTAATGTATTCCAGATTTTGGCATAAATTTTTATTTGATCTTGGATTTCTTCCCACTCAAGAACCATTTATTAAATTGGTCAATCAAGGAATGATCCAGGGAGAAATTAATAGGATTTATATGTCTCGGGAAGACGAAAGCACCTCTGAGATCGACCTGCATTTTGCATCCCTTGATTATGTAAATCAAAGTGGATTAAAAAATTATGTATTGGTTGAAGTTCCACTTTCGCTCATACGCAAAAACCAACAGGGCAAATCAATTTTACCGAAAGAAAATATCTCACAATTTTTAGAATTTAAAGGAAGTCCACGAAGTACAAAAATTCTGACAATTGAAGGTAAAGATATCCTTCTTGAATCTGAAATTGGGAAGATGTCAAAACGCTATCACAATGTGGTCAATCCCGATGATGTCGTAAGAGAATATGGAGCGGATTGTTTTAGAATGTATGAAATGTTTTTAGGTCCCATTGAACAAAGCAAACCCTGGGATACAAAAGGGATCAGCGGAGTAGTTGGTTTTCTGAAAAGGTATACATCGCTTTTTGCTTCTGATGGAAATACCATAGAACTTTCTAACGAAGAACCTACAAATGATGAATTAAAAATATTGCACACTTGTATTAAAAAAGTGAATTCAGATCTGCAGCAATTATCATTTAATACTTCCGTGAGTGCATTTATGATTTGTGTAAATGAACTTAAAAAACTTAATTGCAGAAATCAAAATATTTTGTTGCAATTGAATACATTGCTGGCCCCATTCGCACCATTTTTGACCGAGTTTATTTGGCAAAATTCAGGTGGAAAAAATAGCATACATCATGAAGAATATCCAAAACATGATGAAGCATATTTGCAATCTGATGTGGTCACATATCCGGTCAGTATAAACGGGAAGAAAAGATATGAGTGGACTGTTCCGGTAGATATGCCTAAGGAAGAGATTGAAAAACAAGTATTGGAGTTGGAAGATATTGTAAAATGGACAGAGGGTCACACTGTGAAAAAAATAATTTTTGTCCCTGGCAGGATGATTAATCTTGTAATTTAAGAATCTAGAAGTGTATTAAAATTGTAACTAATGTTACTTCTAATATTATTCCAAATCATCAGATCCAATCTAAGACTAATAGTTCTAGTAGAAAATAGCGGAAGGTCAGGGATTCGAACCCTGGGTACCCTTTTGGAGTACACACACTTTCCAGGCGTGCCAATTAAACCACTCTTGCAACCTTCCTCAATTTTTGCAATGACTTTTATTGCGGGCTGCAAAATTATACATCTTGAAATGGAAATCCAAATACTTCTACAATTATTAAGGGAATGACACTGGATATCATTTTGACAATGATGTATGGAATGTTCTGTGGCTATATTGCCGGACGCATCATAGGGGAGGATGGTTTTGGCTTGATTGGAAATTTGGTAGTAGGGATTGTAGGTAGTTTTATTGGAAAATGGGGGGCTTCTATAATAGGTTTTCATCTTGAATATGCATGGATGCAGAATTTTATTTGTTCAATTTGCGGTGCCATAATGTTTATAGTTTTGATTAGAATTTCCTATAGACTTGGCGAAATACCTCGAAAAAAGAGGAAACGCTAAGTATCACCAGACTTTTTTGAGACACCGTTGATTTATTTCCCAATTTTCTGTTTAGATGCGCCGTGCTAGACAAATTTAGTGTTCATTTCGTTCGATTATGAATTTCAGCTTCAAAAATAGGCTTTATTCGCTAGTTACAGAGATGATATTTACGAATATAATTTCGGCTTGGCGATTTCTAGTGAACAGGAATCACGTACTTTTGACCAGAATTCTTTTATGGCAACAAACAAATCATACCGATTGAAATGTGGTTCTAAGGACTGGATCATTACCGAGGCGGATATCAAAAGTACAGATATCATCAAGACAGGTCCCGATTCCTTTCATATTATACATAATGGTCATTCATTAAGTGCTCATATTGAGTCTGTTGATCTAATTCAGCGCAAAATAAAAGTATTAATTCGACAGCAAAGTTTTGAAGTTTATATAGATACTCCTTTGCAACAACTCATTGATTCTATCGGATTCGTAGCTGGAAGGAGGAAATCAAACGATACTTTGACTGCTCCGATGCCAGGTATGGTGTTGAGAATTCTTGTTGAAGAAGGTCAAACCATTCGGAAAGGTGAAGGATTGCTTGTACTTGAAGCAATGAAGATGGAAAATGTTTTAAAAGCAGCTGATGACGGAGTGGTGGCAAAGCTTGTGGTAAAGCCGTTAGACAAAGTTGATAAGGGCCAGACTTTGATAGAGTTTGGTTCTGTTTCGCAATAATTTGTTATGAAGTTTAATTTGCATACAAAGCTGGAATGGATGGAATTGATTCGGAAGGATCTTTTCGACAAAAATCAGCACGCACCGACCTTTGAATCGTCATTGAGTTTTAATGGTAATCCATTTGTTCATTTTGATGACCTGAATTTTGATCTCAAACCTGCTTTTTATAGTGTAGCAGACGTTTCGAAATCAATACGAATACCGCTAATTGATGCTTTAAAATCAAATCAATTTGCCCTTAGGTGCTTGAACTTTGGAGTTAGTAAATTGACATTCATTGTTGATCAAGAATTAAATGATAACGATTTGCAGATTTTGATGAACAGTATCCGACCTGAGTTTGTGGAAATCGAATGGATAATCTTAATTGAAAATGATGAAGTTAAATATAATATAATCAATTATTATTCTAAATATTATCCTCAAATTTCACCAAGCATTTATTATCCTCATTCTTATTCAGTGATAGAAGATATTGATAGATCAGCAGTCGTTTTAACTCCTTGGATGAATTTATTAAATAAATATCATGAGTTTTGTCAAGATTCAGCTGAAAGTGAATATTTTAAAATAGATTTCAGAATGAGCTCAGATTTCTTAAATTCTATAATACAAATGCGTTGTTTGAATTTGATTTTATCGCGAATTGCTGAATTATTAAATTATAAAAAAGTGAATTTCACTATTGCTACCTGTGTCAGATATCCCGGTGAATCCAATGACGAACTAATTGAAAATTCTACTAGGTCTGTAGCAGCTTATTTAGGTGGTGCAGCCGAAGTATTCATGGAATGCTCAGAGAGCGAAATGATTGCTGATTCCAACCTGCTCAGCTTGATTCAAATTCCTGAAATTCTGGAGCGAGAATCTGGTTTGTCAAAAGTTCAGGATCCTCTTTACGGTTCACATTTTATTGAATCAAATACAGAAGCACTTTGCAGTAGATTGTGGAGCAACTGGGTAAATCGATTTTAAATCAAATGCATGAAAAAAATTCTAATAGCTAACCGGGGAGAAATTGCAAGGCGCATCATAAGGACTGCTCACAAGATGGGTATCCAAACCGTAGCAGTTTTTTCTGAAGCTGACAGAGATGCACTTTTCGTTAGAGAAGCAGGTGAAGCCATTTGCATTGGTGCAGCACCTTCCAAAGATTCATATCTGGATATTGACAAAATTATTTCAGCAGCTAAAGCAACTCATGCCGATGCCATACATCCGGGATATGGTTTTTTAAGTGAGCGAGAAAGTTTTTCGCAAGCAGTTGCAGATGCGGGATTAAGTTTTATAGGACCTTCTCCTTATTCTATTAGGTTGATGGGAGATAAAATGGCTTCAAAGGAATGTGCTCGAAAAATGGAAGTGCCTATACTGCCTGGTTCTGAAAATTCAATCTCCGATCTTCAGGCTGCGCGTGCACTCGCTATGCAAATAAAATTACCTGTCATTATCAAGGCTTCAGCTGGAGGAGGCGGTAAAGGAATGAGGATCGTTCATGATTATGGTGATCTAGAGGAGAATATTAGATTGGCATCCAGTGAAGCGCTTTCAGCTTTTGGAGATGGTGCCGTTTTTATTGAAAAATATTTGCAGGCACCAAAGCATATAGAGATTCAAATCATGGCTGATATGCATGGCAATATTTGTTATTTATTTGAACGTGAGTGTTCGATTCAGCGGCGCTATCAAAAGGTGATTGAAGAAGCACCTTCGCCTTCACTTGACCAGGAACTACGTGCCAAAATAGGGGAGACTGCTGTACGCATCGCCAGATCTTGTGATTACACCGGAGCGGGGACTGTTGAATTTTTATTAGATGAAAGTAAACAGTTTTATTTCATGGAAATGAATACGCGTTTACAAGTCGAGCATCCGGTTACAGAAATGATCACCGGATTGGATCTGGTGGAACTGCAAATTAGAATTTCTCGTGGTGAAAAGTTACCTTTCGATCAAGCTCAACTCAGTTACAAAGGCCATGCTATAGAAGCAAGGGTAAATGCTGAAGATCCGGAAAATGATTTTATGCCAAGTGTTGGAGTTTTAACAGAATACGAAATTCCTGTAGGAGTTGGAATAAGAGTGGATGATGCTTATATGAAAAATCAAGAAATTCCTATTTATTATGATTCAATGATTGGAAAATTGATCGTTCATGCAAGGGATAGAATTGAGGCAATTGAAAAAATGAAAATGGCCATCAAGAAGTATAGGATTGAAGGTGTACAAACAATTTTGCCATATACTGAATTTATTCTCAACCATGAGCAATTTGTCCGAGGCAACATGACAACCAAATTCGTCGAGGCCACATGGCATGAATTTAAATCTGTGAATTATGTTGAAATTGAAGAAGAAGCAGCATCCTTGGTTGCACTCAGGTACTTTTTAGATCACCTTCAAGAGGTAAAAGTTGCGGATACAAAAATCAATTCATGGTCACATCAACGAAATAGAAAAAGATGACGGTGAAATTGTCAGAATTAAAATGGATTCGCCCAAAAATGAGTAATCATTCGGAAAGAGCGGATTCCAATTCGAGTCATTTTGAAGATAGAAAGTGTTTTCAGAAATCAGATCTCAAGGACAATAATATTTTAAATCAATTGTCAGGTGTGCCTCCATTTTTAAGAGGACCTTATTCCACTATGTATGTCAACCAACCCTGGACAATTAGACAATATGCCGGTTTTTCAAATGCCAGAGATAGTAATGCATTTTATAGAAGAAATCTCGCTGCAGGACAGAAGGGTTTGTCAATAGCTTTTGACCTGCCAACACACCGTGGATATGACAGTGATCATCCCAGGGTATTTGCCGATGTTGGAAGGGCAGGTGTAGCCATAGACAGCATTGAAGATATGAAAATTCTATTGGATAAAATTCCACTTGATCAAATTTCGGTTTCAATGACAATGAACGGAGCAGTTATCCCTATTCTTGCATTTTATATTGCTACTGCCGAAGAAAATGGGATTTCAATTTCCAAATTATCAGGTACTATCCAAAATGATATTCTCAAGGAATTTATGGTGCGCAACACATATATATATCCACCCAAACCATCAATGCGCATCATCGCGGATATATTCAAATATACTTCTGCTCATATGCCAAAATTCAACAGCATCAGCATTAGTGGTTACCATATGCAGGAAGCCGGAGCTTCAGCTGATCTAGAATTGGCGTACACACTTGCCGACGGAATTGAGTACGTTAAGACCGGAATGCAAGCAGGATTGGGCATTGATGATTTTGCACCAAGACTATCTTTTTTCTGGGGAATTGGAATGAATTTTTTTGAAGAAATAGCCAAAATGCGTGCAGCACGAGTTTTATGGTCTAATGCGATGTCCTCGCTTGGAGCTAAAAATATTAAATCACTTATGCTGCGGACACATTGCCAGACTTCCGGTTGGAGTTTGACAGAACAAATACCATATAATAATATTTGTCGAACCACAGTTGAGGCTATGGCAGCGATATTGGGTGGCACTCAGTCTCTGCATACCAATTCCATGGATGAAGCCATTGCTTTGCCTACGGACAGGTCGGCAAGGATTGCGCGTGAAACTCAACTTTTTCTCCAAAAACAAAGTGGAATCACTAAAGCTGTTGATCCATTCGGAGGTTCATATTACGTGGAGCATCTTACAGAAAAATTAATTGAACAAGTTCAAAGCCACTTGCGTGAAATTGAAAATTTCGGTGGAATGGCGAATGCCATTCAGAAAGGAATTCCTAAAATGAGAATAGAGGAGTCAGCTGCAATAAAACAAGCACACATAGACTCAGGGAAAGAACAAATCGTAGGGGTCAATGTCCTGAAACACAATCTACCAAATGACTTTGAATTGTTAGAAGTAGATCATCTTAAAGTTTTGTCTGAACAAAAACAATTAATACATAAAATTCGCAAAGAAAGAAATCAATCACAAGTTGAGAACATCTTGCAAGAACTTTCTGATGCGTGTTCAGATGAAAATAAGAATTTGCTGGAGATTGCGATTCGCGCTGCAAAAGCTAGAGCAACTTTAGGTGAAATCAGCTTTGCTATGGAAAAAGTTTTTACAAGATACAAAGCTATGACTCAAGCTGTTCAAGGTGTTTATAGAAAAGAATTTCATCAGAATATGGACCTAGAAAGGATCAGAAAACTCTCGGATGAGTTTGCTGCAATGGATGGAAGACGTCCCAGAATATTGGTTGCAAAAGTTGGTCAAGATGGACATGATCGGGGTGCAAAAATAATCGCAACCGGTTTCGCAGACCTTGGCTTCGACGTGGATATAGGCCCATTGTTTCAAACTCCTGAAGAGGCTGTAAGACAAGCATGTGATAACGATGTTCATGTGCTTGGTATTTCGTCCTTGGCGGCAGGACATAAGACTTTTGTTCCGCAGGTGATGGAAGCACTGGAACTGGAGGGCAGGAGCGATATTATGGTAGTTTTAGGCGGAGTGATTCCACCTGATGATTACGGTTTTTTAAAGACATGTGGTGTAGCTGAAATATTTGGACCAGGCACTCCTGTACCTGAATCAGCAGAAAAATTGCTACATAAAATGTTGGAACATTTCAAAAGATAATTCAATTCGATCGCGATATTATTAATCCAATTTTATTATGCAAAAATATTTGGAAACATTAAATGTTAAAAAGGAACAAGCTCTATTGGGTGGAGGTGCAGATCGGATAGATTCACAGCATAAAAAAAGAAAACTAACTGCGAGAGAACGTATTGAATTGCTATTGGATCCGGGAAGTTTTGAAGAACTTGGAATGTTGGTTGTGCATCGCACGACTGATTTTGGAATGGATAAGCAAAATTTCTATGGTGATGGTGTAATCACAGGATATGGTACCATCGATCGGAGATTGATGTATGTTTTTGCCCAAGATTTTACAGTTTTTGGAGGATCATTGTCAGAGACTCATGCTGAAAAAATTTGTAAGTTGATGGATCTAGCTCTAAAAAATGGGGCACCAGTGATTGGATTGAATGACAGCGGTGGGGCGAGGATTCAAGAAGGTGTCCGATCTTTAGGAGGATACGCGGATATCTTCTACAGAAATGTTAGAACCTCAGGAAGCATTCCGCAAATTTCTGCGATAATGGGGCCTTGTGCTGGAGGAGCAGTTTATTCTCCTGCTATGACTGATTTTATCATCATGGTGGAAAATAGTTCGTACATGTTTGTAACAGGACCCAATGTTGTCAAAACGGTAACAAACGAAGAAGTGAGTTCTGAAGCCCTGGGTGGTGCTCATACCCATGCCACAAAATCAGGAGTAACACATCTTACAGCACAAGATGATTTAGACTGTATTGCACAAGTACGAAAATTGATTTCCTATATTCCTCAAAATTGTGAAGAAAAAGTACCTGATTTGGATTATGTTTTGAGCGATGAAATGCGCCCTGAACTGAATGACATTATACCTGAAAATGCAAATCAACCTTACGATATCAAAGAAGTGATCACGCATATCATCGATGTAAGTACTTTCTATGAAATTCAGGAAGAATTTGCAGATAATATAGTTGTGGGATTTGCCAGACTTGCAGGAAAATGCATCGGAATTGTTGCAAATCAACCCATGGTACTGGCTGGATGCCTAGACGTTAAAGCCTCAAAAAAAGCAGCTAGATTTGTTCGTTTTTGTGATTGTTTCAATATTCCATTGTTAGTTTTAGTAGATGTTCCTGGATTTCTTCCGGGGACAGATCAGGAGTGGAATGCAATTATCACAAATGGTGCGAAACTGTTGTATGCTTTTAGCGAAGCCACTGTTGGACGGATTACATTAATAACTCGAAAGGCGTATGGAGGGGCCTATGATGTGATGAATTCAAAGCATATTGGTGCTGACCTGAATTATGCCTGGCCAAGCGCCGAAATTGCGGTTATGGGCGCAAAAGGTGCGAGTGAAATTATTTTTAAAAAAGAAATTGAAACTGCAGAAAATCCACTGGCAAAGCTGGCAGAGAAAGAAAGAGAATATGGTGAAAAGTTTGCTAACCCATATCATGCTGCTGGCCGTGGTTTTGTTGATGAAGTCATAGAACCTTCACATACAAGAAGGAAATTGATAAAAGCGTTTGCCAGTTTATCAAACAAAGCAGATCAACTTCCTGCAAAAAAACACGGGAATATTCCTTTATAAAAAATTTTCTTGATTGGAAGAATAAGCTCTTTTATCCATTTTAACCACAACTAAACTTGCATCAATGCTCGTGATGATGGTCGAGTTCTGTATGGTGGTGTGAGTTAATTTCTTGAACTTTTGTATTAAAATTTCCAAGCTCGATATCTTCAGAATCAATTGTCATTGATGCCTTCATATGCTCGATGACTTTTAAATTTTCCAGTTCCACATAATAATTCATAGCTTGTTCTTTGTCCTCTAGCATTTTTCTAACATATCCACGCCAAACTTCTTCATCCAATTTGAATTCTCCATATTTCTGTTTGATACTATGGATTACATAATTTTCAAGCTCCTGTCTGCTGATTTGAATTTCGTGAATTTGGCTATATTTTTCTCTAAGAATTCTCCAAGCTAAACTTTCTTTAAAATGAAAAAAATCATGTTCTAATTCATAACCACTTTTCTTAGCCCATGATTCAGATGTAGATTGTAACCATTTTTTAAGAAAATTTTCAGGAAATTCCATTTGACTTGTTTTTGCTAGTTCTTTCACCAGCATAAAATCCAGCATCTTCTCACTTTCAAGATCATAATATACCTGCAAAGAGGTTCTCAATTGTTGTCGGAATGAAAGCGAATCAACGACTTCAGTATCATTGCCAAATACCTTTTTGTAAAACTCTTCATTTTCTGTAGATGCTTTGTTCGATTGGATCTGAATGATTTTTACCTGAAATAAATTTCCAAACTCTCTTTCATCATTTTCCTCTAATTTTAAAAAGTACTTTTTTACCTGATTCAGGTCTAATTTTTTTTCAATTTGATAGATGTCAGCTGTAAATTCATTATCGATAATTTTACCCAACAGCGTCTGTTGGAATTCTTCAGTCAATGTGTCATCGACTAAAACTACAAAGTCAGATATTACTCCCTCAGGTTTGACAATTCCATTCTCCAATTCATAAACTTCTAGTTTTACTTGATCACCAACTTTGACAGCTTCAGTGCTATCTTCCAGATTACCATACTTTGTGAGTAAGAAGCTGATCTCTTCTTCAATTTTTGATTCAGGAATTTGTATTTTGTAGCGCACCAGTTTTGTGCCTTCCAATGCAGTGGAAATATCTGGGTCCGGGGCAAATCCCAGTTCAAATTCAAATTGATAAGCATCGGCTGACATGCCAAGCTGACCTATAGGATCGTTGACAGCCATAATCTCACCAACCAATTGTTTATTATTCTCTTTTAAATAAGATTCCACACTTTGCTGCACAAGTTTTTGGATAGCATCTGCTTTGATCTCTGTGCCATAAAGATTCATGAGAAGGCTTTCGGGCACTCCGCCTTGACGAAAACCTTTAATCTGTGCTTTGTTTTTAATTTTTTTGAGTTCGGATTTTACCATTGGATCCAAATCCTGTTTTGTCAATTGGATTTGAATTTTCCCGTGCTGTTTGTCTAATGGAAGAAAGTCTGTTTGCATGAAAGTGCTTTAATAAAAAACAAAATCCCACAAACCCAAAGGGTCTATGGGACTGAGTGCGGATGGAGGGAGTCGAACCCACACGCCTAAGGCGCTAGATCCTAAGTCTAGTGCGTCTGCCAGTTTCGCCACATCCGCAGAAAAATCAGGTTGCAAAGATAAACAGCCAAAGTGAATATTAAACCATATAAAATAAAATTTATACATTAATTATATTAATAATATATAAATCACTATAAATGATTAATATAGCTTAAAATTTAGGAATTTATAGATATAAATATCTTTTTTTTAGCTTTGTTGTTCTATTAAAAGATGGATGAAGAGAAAATTATAAAGATGCCACCTCACTTTGATGAGGCCGACGCCAAGATGATCAGAACTGATTATGCAAAACTCATGAAATTGCTCAAATCTCATGGTTTGCAAGCTGAAGAAATCGCTGACGTCAGCAGGGCTTTTGGATTTGCTCTCACAGCACATGGTGAGCAAAGACGAAAGTCTGGAGAGCCTTATATCACCCATCCTATCGAAGTTGCAAGAATATGTTTCGAAGAGTTAGGGCTCGGCTATAAATCCGTAATGTCAGCTTTGCTTCATGACGTTGTTGAAGATACTTCTGTCAACCTGGAAGTCATCCACAGAGAATTTGGCCCTAAAATTTCCAAAATAGTTGATGGCCTTACCAAATTGGATGGACTCTATAACGTAGAAAGTCCTCAAGCAGAAAATTTTAAAAAAGTACTATCCACTTTAGTTGAAGATGTAAGGGTGGTCTTGATAAAAATGGCCGACAGATTGCACAATTTAAGGACAATTGCAGGAATGCCCCAACACAAGCAGTTGAAAATAGCTGCCGAAACTACTTATATATACGCACCACTTGCACACAGACTGGGGCTTTACAATCTCAAGTCTGAATTCATGGATATTTGCTTGAAAATCAATGAACCTGAATTGTACAACGAGATTGTATTCAAGCTAAAGGATACTCAGAAAGAGCGGACAAGATTTATTAATGAATTCATAAAGCCTCTCAAGGAATCATTAGAAGATTTGGGTGTGAAGTACGAGATCTATGGACGACCAAAATCAATTTCTTCTATTGCTAATAAAATAAAAACAAAACGGGTAAGTTTTGAGGAAATTTATGATCTATTTGCTGTACGCATTGTGGTAGATGTTCCAAAGGAAAAAGAAAAATCAGTGTGCTGGCAAGTGTATTCTATTGTAACAGATGTACATAGGCCCATTCCCGAGCGATTGAAAGATTGGATTACAACACCAAAATCGAATGGGTATGAATCTCTGCATACTTCGGTGATTGGCCCCAAAGGTAAATATGTGGAAGTCCAAATCAGGTCTCGCAGAATGGATGACATTGCTGAAAAAGGATATGCCTCACATTGGAAGTATAAGGGGATTACCAACATACATGGCATTTATGACCACTGGTTCGACAGTATAAAAGATATTTTAGAGACACCCCATAATGATGCAATAGAATTTTTAAATGACTTTAAATCCAATTTATATGGAGAAGAGGTCTATGTTTATACGCCTAAAGGAGATATGAAAGTTTTGCCCAAAGGAGCGACAGCATTGGACTTTGCATTTAACATCCATTCCGATGTCGGTTACCATGCAAGTGCGTTTAAAATCAACAACAAACTGGTACCCATGGGGTATCAGCTCAGCAGTGGAGATCAGATTCAAGTTGTCACTGCCAAAAATCAAAGACCTACGGAAGATTGGCTCAAAATCGTAATAACCGGGAAGGCCAAATCTAAAATCCGGGCTTCACTCAAGGAAGAGGAGAAAAAGAAAGCTGAAGATGGCAAGGAAATTTTGGATCGAAAACTGAAGAACAACAAACTGGATATCGAAGAGAACCTGGAAGTGTTGATGAAATTATTGGCTTGTCGATCGCGAACCGAACTTTATGTTCATTTTGCAGACGAGAGATTTGATTTTCCGGAGTTGCTCCGCAAATTCAATGTCGAGAATGGAAAATTGAGTGAAATCAGAAATGAACCGAAAGAGCTCAATTTTACTGAGTTAGGCAAAATTTCAAGGACGTTTGCACATACTACCAAGCTCATCATCAATGGTGAAGATGGAGATCAATACCAATATTCTTTGGCGGCTTGTTGCAATCCGGTAGAAGGGGATAGAATATTTGCGTACGTAACTACGAGTAGCGGAATGAAAATCCACCGTGTCAACTGCAAGAACGCCGAGCATTTAATGGCTTCTTATGGATACAGAATACTGAAGGCGGAATGGGCTCAGAGATTGAATAGTTCGTTCACTGCTGTATTGATGGTACACGGCATTGATGATGGGCCTGGTGTGATCGAAAGACTGACGCATACTATTTCTTCCGGAATGGGAGTCAATATAAAGTCCTTTAGTATTGAAGGCAATCAAGGCACTTTTGATGGAAAGATATCTTTGCTTGTCAATCACAAAGACCAGTTAAATAAAATCATACAGTCTTTGGCAAAACTACAAGGAGTGACATCTGTGAGTCGATTAGACGAACACTGATTGTAATGATCTGCTCAATGATTGAAAAATGAAAAAAATGTTGAAAACACTATATATTCTTCTGATCAAGATCAAAAGATATTTTATTGGACATCATTTATTTTGTGAAAGTTTACCTCTTGTTAAAAGTTTTGCCTTGCCTGAAATATTGAGGCACTGTAATGCAAATGTGGGTTCAGATGTAAGCATCAAATCAGGCTTAGTCATACTAAATTCAAGCGGAAGATCTGAAAGTTTGGGTGATTTTAAAAAATTAACCATTGGCCAAGAATGTTATATCGGAGAACAGGTGATTTTGGATCTAACTGATGAAATCCGATTGGGCAAAGAAGTTGTTCTAAGTGCCAGAGTGAGTTTATTTACACATCAGGAAGTTGGAAATAGAATAATTTCAAAGTCCTTAGATGAATACCGATCTCCTATCCTTCTGGGAGATGGGGCGTATCTTGGTACAGGAGCGATAGTATTACCTGGAGTGCGAATTGGAAAAATGTGTGTAGTTGGAGCCGGAGCAGTAGTAACACAAGATTTAGATGATTTTTCTGTTGCTGTAGGTGTTCCTGCAAAAGTCATCAGGAAATTAATTCCAATGGACTTGTAAGATCAATTATGATAAAATTTAAATAAAAAAGGAGCCTGCATAGACTCCTTTATTTTAGCGGACCGGACGGGACTCGAACCCGCGACCTCCGACGTGACAGGCCGGCATTCTAACCAACTGAACTACCGATCCCGCTAACTTTCTAATGAAAGCGAGCGCAAAAATAAGGATACCTTTGATATATTTTACTTTCTGGCATATAAAAAAATAAAATCGCATTGATTTATTCATGCTCCGTAAACTTCCTGTAATTTGTCCTTGTTTTGATAAACCCATTTTCTAACGGCATTAGGCCATAATTGATTGGTTTTATGATATTTATGGAATTTGAAAAGCCTCTTGAAGTGCTCTATGAGCAGCTGGAAAAGCTGAAAAAACTCTCTGAGGAAGGACAGCTAGATCTAACTGAGAAAATTACTGAGCTGGAAGGGCGGATCAAAACCAAAAGGAAGGAAATCTACAGCAATCTGAGTGGATGGCAAAAAGTTCAGTTGTCAAGACATCCTGAACGACCTTATACAATGTATTATATCAGTCAGATTTGCAAGAAATTTATTGAATTACATGGTGACAGGTACGTCAAAGATGATCATGCAATAGTTGGGGGTGTAGGGTTTATTGATTCCCAACCCGTGGTCGTCATTGGACACCAGAAAGGCAATTCTACAAAACAAAGACAGTTTCGAAATTTTGGGATGGCTAATCCTGATGGCTATCGAAAAGCATTGCGCTTGATGAAGCTTGCAGAAAAATTCAATTATCCTGTTGTTACTTTTATAGATACTCCCGGAGCTTATCCCGGGATTGAAGCAGAAGAAAGAGGTCAGGCTGAAGCTATTGCCAGGAATTTATTTGAGATGTCGCAATTGAAAGTGCCGATCCTTTGTTATATTATCGGTGAAGGAGCATCAGGTGGAGCCTTAGGAATCGGAGTTGGAGACAGAGTGTTTATGCTTGAAAATACGTGGTATTCTGTGATTTCACCTGAAAGTTGTTCTTCAATTTTGTGGAGGAGTTGGGATTTTAAAGAGAAAGCAGCAGAAGCACTCAAGCTGACAGCTGATCACATGGAGGGTTTTGGCCTGATAGATGGTATTGTTAAAGAACCTTTAGGCGGCGCTCACAATGATCCTGAAACAATGGCTCGAACTATAAAAAAGCATATAAAAGTGCATTTAGATGATTTATTACCTATCGAACCCCTACAGAGAGTGACAAACAGAATTTTGAAATACGAACAAATGGGCAGATTCAAAGAAGCCTGATATTTTATTAAAATTTATGGCAGATTTACAATTTTTAAAAGGTACCGGTGTTGCTTTAGTCACCCCTTTCGATCGCAATGGAAAAATCGATTTTCAAGCTCTGGGAAGAATTATTGAACACACCATTACAGGTGGAGTGGAATACTTAGTGACTTTAGGAACAACCGGAGAGAGTGTCACACTTAGTCAGGAAGAAAAGGATCAAGTGGTGAGATTTACAGTTCAACAGGTAGCGGCTAGGGTTCCGGTTGTGATCGGCATAGGAGGGAATAATACGGCAGAACTATTGGCAGAAATGAAAGCATTGGACACATCCGGATTGACTGCTATCTTGTCTAGCAGCCCTGCTTACAACAAACCTTCACAAGAAGGAATTTTTAGGCATTATATGGCACTTGCCGAACAAAGTCCAATGCCTATTATCATTTATAATGTACCTGGAAGGACCAGCTCAAATCTAACAGCTGATACCACATTACGTTTGGCACACGCTTCCCCGATTTTTTGCGGTATCAAAGAAGCTTCAGGTGATCTGGTTCAGGCTTCAAAAATAATTAAGCACAAACCCTCACATTTTCATGTAATTTCAGGTGATGACCCGCTGGCACTTGGGTTGGTAGCTATTGGAGGAGATGGGGTTATAAGTGTTATTGCAAATGCTTATCCAAGACAGTTTTCAGATTTAATTCGATCAGCTCTTGCGGGAAACTACACTACAGCTGCAAAAATAAATCTAAACCTTATGGACGTGCATCAGTGGCTTTATGTCGACGGTAATCCCGCAGGTATAAAAGCAGCATTACACTTTCTGGGGCTCTGTGACAATTATCTTCGGCTCCCATTGGTGCCGGTTTCTTCAACTACAAATTCTAAGTTGATCTCTGAATTACAAAAATTGAATTCATAACATAGTCCGGACTCATTAGTCAAGAAAAGTAGTCTGTTCAGACGGTATTAAATTTCAATTGGCACGGCTTATTTTAATTTTCGGTAAGATCTAAGTATATACTTCTTAGCGGAATATGCACTATTTCAATTCGATTGGGTAAGTTGGATGGTTAATCCAGAATTTTAATTTTATGCTTGTTGAAGGAAAATTTAATTCACCCAATAACAGATACAAAATTTGGGTAAAATAAAAAAGGAGCATCTTATGATACTCCTCTTTTTGAGTCGGGGCGGAGGGATTCGAACTCTCGACCCCCTGCTCCCAAAGCAGGTGCGCTAACCGGACTGCGCTACGCCCCGAAAAAATTTGGTATTGCAATGAAGCTATTACCATTTCAGAAGGTTTATAGTGGGTATTGACCCTTCTGATTATTTATGATCTGTAAGCGGTGAAGGAGGGATTTGAACCCTCGGTACACCTTAACAGCGTACGGCGGTTTAGCAAACCGCTGGTTTCAGCCACTCACCCACCTCACCTCGATGATCGGTTGAATGCCTGATAATTTGCTTTCCACCCATCATTTGCTTTTACTCTTCAGCAAAAGTGACCGCAAAATTATAAAAACTATTTTACTCTCAAAGATTTTACAATTTTCTTTTCAATTTCTTGAGCAAGGCTCTTTAAAAGCGGATCTGTCACAAGCATATTTTCTACAGATTTGCAAGCGTGGATTACCGTACTATGGTCTTTTCCACCAAAATAATCCCCGATAGCTTTCAGGCTGACATTGGCCACATATTTTCGGCAAAAATACATAGCGAGATGCCTGGATTGGACAATTTTACCTTTTCTGGACCTGCTCATCAACAGTTCCGGATTGATTTTTTGAGTCTCACAAATGATTTTGATGATATCCTCCATGCTGATACCTTGGATAATTTGAGTACAATACTCTTGTAAAATTTCTTCAGCAAGGGGAATGTCTATCGCTCTTTTGTTTAGACTGGATTGGGCAATAAGACTGATAAGCATACCTTCAATTTCTCTGATATTCGTTTTTACGTTTTGGCACAAGTAATCCCTCACATTTTCAGGCAATTGAATATTGAGTTTTTCCATTTTTGAGAGCAGAATAGCCATTCTCGTTTCATAATCAGGACTGCCTAACTCTATGGTGAGTCCCCATTTGAACCTGCTAATTAACCGGTCTTCTATCTCATTGAGATCTTTTGGCGATTTATCAGAAGTCATGACGATTTGCTTGCCCTGCTGTTGCAAATGATTGAAAAGATGGAAAAAAACTTCCTGAGTTCCAGTTTTGCCCGCAAAGAAATGTATATCGTCAATCAATAATGCATCTACATTATTGAAATAATGAGCAAATTCATTTGCAGCATTATTTTTTACAGCCAAGATAAATTGATTGGTAAATTTATCTGTACTGATGTATACAACCTTAAAATCTGGAAAATTCTTGAGTAATCCATTCCCAATAGCATGAGCCAAATGGGTTTTACCTAGACCTGTGTCCCCATATGCTATCAGAGGATTGAACAGCTTTCCAGGATTCTTGGTGATATTGATACCCGCCTGTCTGGCCACCCGATTACAATCACCTTCAATAAAATTATCGAAAGTATAATTTTCATTCAGGTTTGAGTCGATTTTATAATCTCTAATACCGGGGATTACAAACGGGTTGTAAGCACTCAACGGTATTTTTTCAAGATTTTGGCTGTTGTTTTTAATGGTGGAAGAGGCATTATTTTGTTTAATACCCTGCATGACCAACTTATATTCCAATTTACCTGTTGGACCAAGCGCTTTTTTTATCCCCTTGCGCAAAAGATCCAGATAATTGCTTTCGAGTCTTTCATAAACAAACTGATTGGGGACTTCAATAGTGAGTGAGGTATTTTCTATTTTAATTGGTTTTATAGACGAAAACCAACGCGTAAATTCCGATTCTTCCAGTTGTAGCTTGACTTCTGCTAATATGCCATCCCACACCGCTTGAGGATCATGCGACGGGATTGGAGTTTTGATTTTTACAGGTTGATTGACCACAATTCAAATGAAAAGCTGGCACAAAAATCTTCATTTTAGATGAAACGAAAGACTTTTCTAAGCTTTTTTTCATTGGGCAACTAATTTATGACCAATTTATTATACATTAAATATAATTTATATATATAATTTCGCACCAGGGACTGTTTTTAGATATGCGAATTCGATTTAATGTGAGCTTACTATCAAAAGTAGAGCTGGGTTTGAATTTGATTCATTTTCAGAAATTGAAGGAGTGCTCTTTTTTTCAAATCATCTAAAGGAAAGGAAATCGAATGACCCAAATATTTCATCAGTGTTGAATGATCCAAATTGGTTTTGTAAGACCATTGATGTAGGTTTTGGATCCCATTGCTTAAAGCTTCATTGAAAACTTCCGAGAACTCAAGACTAACAGGTTGAAGAGAAGCCCAAACTGCAAAGACGAATGGCAAATTTGTAAAGTGCTTCCATTCACTCCCCAGATCCCACATAAACTTATACTTGTCCTCCAATTCAAATGTCCTGTCTCCAATTACAACTTCTGCATCAGCATCTGCATCAGTAAAAATTATATCTTTTTTCCAAAATTGCCGTACAATGATTTGTGCGAGAAGATTGGAAGTGCGGGAAGCGGCGTCAAGCTTAATGGATCGAATTTCGTCCAAATCTTTATTACTCCATATTCCAACGGTTTCGACAGCACCATCGCATCCTATGCAATAATCAGAAATGATATGAGCTTGTTCGAAGTCTGACAATGAACCAACAGGGATCAGTGCAATGCACGCTTCCTGTTGCAATAACATCTCTGCACAAAATGCCGGAGTTCCAGTGATTAACTTCATATCCTCGAATTGAGGGTGCTCTTGCAGTCCAAATAACATCGGTGCTGTATTGAGATATTGCACAGCTACAATTTGGGGAATTTCAATCATTCAGGTGACTTAAACTATGGTTGATCGTGCATTCCATTTGATTTCGATCACCTGAGAATAGATAAAGACCTGTATTCTTCTGTGCCAGATTTTCCATTTCCGAAAGTGGCAAGTTTTGCAGTATGCACGCAAAAACCCTGATGGTCCTACCATGTGTACAGATTAAAGTATGCCCTCCGGGATGATAATCCAGATCATCCAAAAAACTTTTACATCTGGCTTCCAATTCTTCTGCACTTTCGCCACCAATTGCTTTTGCAGTATAATCACCAGATTTCCAGGAGTTAATGACAGAAAAATACTTGCGCATGAATTCTTCTCCGCCTGATTTTCCTTCGTGTTCTCCCCATGAGATCTCGTTTAACCTCCGATCGGATTGTATTTTACCATGCGATTTTTCAAAAGATTGAATCGTCTGATAGGTTCTTTTCAGGGCTGAACAATACATCTTCTTGAAGCCAATATTTTTGTAATGTTCGTAAAATTTTTTTCCTTGGTTCAATCCATTTTCATTCAGTACTGAATCCACACCACAACCTTGAACTATTCTCTTGACGTTTTCGTCGGTTTCTCCATGTCTGATGAAGTACAAATTGTGTTTCATTCCTCTACTGTATAACATTTAGAGCTGTATAAGCTCTCACTCTTGGTTCTTCATCAAATTCCACATCTGAATAATTTTTGAGCTCATTATAAAGCGAATCACGTTCTATAGGCTGACGATCTATCTGGCGAATTAAATTTACAAGTTCGTAAGTGGTCATTATAGGCGATTTCTCTTCTGACCCTGCCAGACTGTATATCTTGGTGCTGTCGTCGATGGTTCCATCAATATCGTCAACGCCGAACTGTAAGGCTAGTTGAGCGTTACTCCTACCGATCATAGGCCAGTAAGACTTGATATGATCAAAGTTGTCCAGAAATATTCTGGAGATTGCATAGTTCCTTAAATCTTCAATTGTACTCACTTCAGGGAGGTGCGACATTTCGTTGTCTTTATTTCTGAATTTTAGAGGAATAAACGCCTGAAAACCGAGGGTCTCATCCTGAAGTATTCGCAATCTATTGAGATGGTCTACTCTATGTTCATAACTTTCGATATGTCCATAGAGAATTGTCGCATTACTCTTCATTCCCATATTGTGCCAGATCCTGTGGATCTCCAGCCATTGATCTGAAGAGCATTTGCCTCCTGCAATTTTTTCGCGGATCGTTTCATCAAAAATTTCTGCACCTCCTCCTGGCATGCTATCCAGACCGGATTCTTTCATGAGATGCATTCCATCTTGATAACTGAGTTTTCCTTTTTTAAATATATAATGATATTCAACAGGTGTCAACGCTTTAATATGTAAGTCAGGCCTGTGCAGTTTGATGGCTTTGAATAAATTCGTGTAAAAAGCTACATCATACTGAGGCAGCACTCCTCCTACAATGTGCACTTCAGTTACGGGAATTCCATCGTATGCTTTCACCTGCGACATGATATCTTCAAAACTGTATTCCCAGCCATCAATCCTATTTTTGATCAGTCGAGAGTACGAACAGAAACTACAAGAATATACACAAACATTGGTAGGTTCGATGTGAAAATTTTTATTGAAAAAAGTTTTAGCTCCATGCTTTCTTTCGCGAATGTCATTTGCTAGAGAACCTAACAATGACAATGATGCTCTCTGATACAGATAAAGACAGTCTTCGGTGTCGATCCTCTGATTTGTTTTTACTTTTTCAGCAATGGCATACAATCGTTTATCAGAGTGAGTTTGATGGAGGAAATCTGCGCTATAGTTCAATGAGGATATTTTTTATGCCTTTAAACAACCCTGAAGTCTTTCTGTTGATCGACCAGCTTGTTTTTTCGTAACTTTGTTAGATGGGATTGTCCATATTATTGCCAGTTTACCAGCGCAGTTTACATCCTTTGGTAGAAGAATTGACTCAATCTTGCAACCAAATACCAATTGGGGATTACGAAATTATTTGTTTGGATGATTTTTCAGACAAGGAATTTAAAATTGGGAATAAGGAAAATATTGATATCGATGATCGCATTTTTTACTACGAGAATGAAAGTAATTTAGGTAGATCAGTTACTAGAAATAAATTAGCTGCATTGGCACGATACGAAACTCTCTTGTACTTGGATTGCGATTCAAGGCTCCTTGATTTGAGTTTCATAAGCAACTATATCCATGCAAAAGCCCAATATCCGGATCGCGTTATTTATGGTGGTACCTCATATGGTAATGAACCTACAAAATCTTACTATTTACACTGGTTAACTGGTATTAAAAGTGAGGCACTTAATGAAGATGAACGAAACAAAGATGAATACCTTAGCTTTCATAGCAATAATTTTTTATGTGATCGCGAGATCATCTTGAAAATTCCATTTGATCCACAACTTATTGCGTATGGTCACGAAGATACACTCTGGGCAAATCAACTAAAGAAAGCCAATATTAGAATACAACATATACCAAATCCGGTAAAGCATGATGGTCTGGAAAATACAGAAATCTTTCTTTCTAAAACTAGAGAATCCGTCAAGCAACTTGTCATGCTTAATTCAGTGAAAAAGCAATTTTTAGGCAGCAAACTGGAAACTATCGGAAGTCGACTCAAATTGCTCCGAATGGACAAAGTTTACCTGTGGTTTTTTGGTTGTTTTGAAAGTAAAATTAATGATCGATTATTGAATAAAAGACCTTCAATTTACCTGTTCAAGTTATATAAATTAGCCTGGTTCATCCGATTTGAAAATCGCGAAAAAATGAACTAGTTTCTACCAAATAAAATACGGAAATTTCCAAAAATACCAAATGCAATACTAGGCTTTTACATGATAAAAGGGAAGTCCGATCACTGATCCGCAATTAATTTTATTGAAAAAAGGCGCAAATTCAGCAGAATACTTTACTTTGCGTTGCTGAATCAAACAAAACCAAGCTAAGAAATGATGAATAGGTATATATTATGTCATTTAGTAATATTTATATATTTCATATTCAGTTGTGGAATAGATCTTCAAGCACAATCTCATTTAAGAGGAACACTAAAGGATGCGATTACCGGTGAGCCTTTGATAGGAGCAACGGTTCTCGTCAAAGGTACTACTAACGGTACAGCTACAGATTATGAAGGAAATTTTATTTTGAACTTAAGCAGCACAGGGTCGCAGAAGATTGAATGCCGGTACAGTGGGTATAAAACGACAGAATTTACTATATCGGATTTGGGAAGATCACATCAGCTAACTCTGGAAGAGGAGACTGTGATGATCGAAGCCATCGAAGTGAAAGGTCAGCGCATTTCTGACAAACAGAAATCCTCTCCTCTTACTGTTGAATCAATGGATTTAATTGCTATAAAGGAAACGCCTTCTGCCAATTTTTATGATGGATTGGGTTCGCTAAAAGATGTGGATTTGACCACGGCTTCTCTTGGATTTACGGTGATTAATACACGCGGTTTCAATAGCACAAGTCCCGTGCGATCACTACAGATTATAGATGGAGTGGACAATCAGTCTCCGGGCTTGAACTTTTCTCTGGGAAATTTTCTGGGCGCTTCAGAATTGGATGTCAACAAAGTGGATCTAATAGTAGGTGCAAGTTCTGCATTCTATGGACCGAATGCATTTAATGGAGTAATCAGTATGGAAACCAAAAACCCATTTCTACACAAAGGTGTCAGCGTTAGTGTCAAATTGGGTGAGCGCAATTTGGTGGAGAACGCTGTTCGATGGGCTGATGTAAAGAAAAACAAATCAGGACATGATTTTTTCGGATACAAGCTGAATTTGTTCCATATGAGAGCTTATGACTGGGAAGCAGATAATTATGATCCGGTTTATGATACAAAAACTGATCGGAACAACCCCGGAGGTTACGATGCTGTGAATATATATGGCGATGAATATCAGAGTTCAAATGATTTGTCCAAGAGTGCTCCAGCCAATCCTGGAATTGGAATATTCCATCGCAAAGGATATAAAGAAACGGATCTGGTAGATTACCATTCTTATAACATTAAAGCAAATGCAGCTTTGCATTTTCGACTAAGACCATCTAAGGTTTTTGAATCACCTGAGTTGATATTTTCATCCAGTTTTGGTGGAGGATCAACAGTTTATCAAGGCGATAATCGTTATTCGCTCAAGAATATTTTATTTTTCCAACATAAGGCAGAATTGATCAAGAGAGACCATTGGTTTCTTCGTTTGTATGGTACACATGAAAATAGTGGAGATTCATATGATCCTTATTTTACAGCACTTAAACTACAAAGCAACGCCAAGTCAAATGATATATTTACAAAAAATTATATCAATTATTGGAATATCAATATTAAACCAAAAATACAATCCATCGAAGGATACCCGAAACCATCCAATTTTATAGGAAATCCTGAAGGATACAATAAAGCATTATCTGAATTTTTAGGTAAAATTCAGGATTCACTTTATCTGTGGCATTTCCTCACTCAAACATTCGCTAACATAGGCGATTCTATAATCAATACCGCGAGTTTTTATGAACCCGGATCAACAGAATTTAATAGTGCCTTTGAATCCATCACTTCGAAAATTGCTTATAGTGAAAACGGCACTAAATTTTACGATAGATCTGCTTTGGTTCATGGACAAGGGGAATATATATTTAAGGATCTTGTAGCCAATCAAATTTTGTCAGATTTTGATATAACAGTCGGCGGAAGTGCAAGAGTTTATTTTCCGGATTCTAAGGGTTCTATTTTGCTGGATACAGGAAATGCTGATATCCGCACTTACGAATATGGATTTTATGTAGGACCTACCCTTAGCTTTTTGCACAATAAGCTAAAATTCAACATTACGGCAAGACTGGACAAACACGAAAATTTTAATTTCTTAGTCTCACCTGCTGCATCAATCGTTTACAACCCTTCAGCAAATAATTATTTGCGCATTTCCTTTTCTTCTGCCATCAGAAATCCGACACTTACCGATCAATACTTGCATTACAATGTGGGAAGAGCGGTTCTATTGGGCAATATCAATGGAATTGATGACCTCATCACAGTTGAATCCTTTGTAGATTTTCTCAATACGGGAAGGAGAGATACTTTGGTTTATTTTTCCATTCCTGCAATACAGCCAGAAAAAGTAAAAACTATAGAAATAGGTTATAGGACTACTGTTTTGAAGAATTTGTTTGCTGACTTAGGTGCATATTATTCACGGTACAAAGACTTTATAGGTTATCAGCTAGGTATCGATGCTTTTATTCCTGTCGGGTCCGCTACTCCTACATCTGTGCAAGCATATCGTGTGAGTTCAAATGCAACTGATGTGGTTACTTCACAGGGTTTTTCAATAGGGCTTAATTATTATTTTAGAAAATTTTATGCATTAAAAGGAAATTATAGTTGGAATAAATTGGTTACTCAAACAGATGATCCGATCATCCCTGCATTTAATACCCCTGAACACAAGTATAATGTTGGAGTTAGCGGAAGAGATATATCCGTTTTTGGAATTCCCAATTTTGGATTTAATATCAATTACAAGTGGATCCAAGGATTCCTTTTTGAAGGCTCTCCACAATTTACCGGCTTTATTCCGACTTACAGTTTGACTGATGCACAGATCAATTGGTTGTGGAAGAAACAAAACACAACTTTAAAGCTTGGAGCATCTAACATTTTCAATCAAAAAAATTTCCAGACATATGTTAGATCTAAAGTAGGTAGATTGGCTTATATATCATTACTTTACGAATTAAAAAAATCTTGAATATTTGTTAACCATTAATATTAAAAAATGAAAAAAATTTACGCCATTGCTTTTTTATTATGTTCCTTCTTCCTCCAAGCGCAAAATCGCTACCTGGATGCGATGTTCGGGGTGAAAGTAACCCCTAATCTTGTGTATGGTAACAACATCACCGTATTAACTGCGAACGGTACTCCTGCACCTGAAGATCTTAAGTTCGATTTGTATGAACCAGAAGGGGATACAAGAACTGACCGACCCCTCGTATTAATTGCGCATACTGGAAGTTTTCTTCCACCACTTTACAATGGTCAGATTACCGGTAGTAGATCTGACTCCACTGTGACTGCCGCAGCCAAGTATCTAGCAGCACGAGGATTCGTTGTTGCAGCTTATACTTACAGATTGGGTTGGTTGCCTACTGCTCCTGATGTAAATGTGCGTACAAGTACATTGCTCCAGGCTGCGTATCGGGGTATCCAGGACACAAGAAGCTGTATTCGCTATTTTAAAAAATCGGTTGCTGAAGGAGGAAATGCTTTTGGTATTGACCCGAACAAGATTGCTGTGTATGGTGTAGGTACAGGTGGATATCTTTCTTTTGGAGCAGGGTCTTTGAACGATTTTAACGAAGTTGTATTGGATAAATTTATCAATAGTGTGGATTTGAAGCCTTATATCGACAGCACAATTTTTGGTAATATTTATGGTACTTCTCAGGCAGTTCTTTGTTTGCCGAACCATCCAGGTTACAGTTCAAATTTTCAGTTCGCATTTAATTTGGGTGGAGCACTAGGTGATTCCAGTTGGTTGGATGGTGAAGCAGTAGAACCGGCGTATTCAGGAATGCACTGTGTAAATGACTTTTTTGCACCATATTATGAAGGAGCTGTTATAGTACCAACCACTAGAGAATTTGTTGTAAACGTCATAGGAACCAGAAAAGCGATAGAGTTAGCCAATAAACTAGGTTCGAATGCAGTATTAAATACAATCCCTGATGGTAAGGATCCTCTTGAAGCACAAATTGAAGTTCAGAAAGCTACTAATATCCTGATTCCATTGACTGGACAAAGGATACAAATGGGCGATGATCATTTTTATGGCTTAAATTTACCTCCTTTCCAAGGTTCACCTTGGGACTGGTGGGATTTGCCAACGCTTAGAAATGTTGTGGCATTTGTAAATCAAACAAGAGGTACTAATTTTAATGCAGATACATTGCACTTTAGCGGCCTTCAAACCAATCCTGACATGTCTCAGGCAAAAGGTAGAAGATACTTGGATACTGCTTTTGCGCTCTTCTTGCCAAGAGCTTGTGCTGCAATGGGTCTGGGTTGTACCTACGTGGACAATAAAGAAGTTTCTGCAGAACAAGTTGGTTTGAGTATTTCACCAAATCCAGCTGTTTCTTCAGTTTATTTCTCAGTAAAAAACCCTGAAGTTATTCAGTCTATCTATGTGTATGATATGCAGGGTCGGTTGGTGAAAGCCCATACTGATATTAATAATTCAGGATTTAACATGCCTCGCAACCAATTGGGTGCAGGTGTGTATTTGACCAGAATTCACCTCCAAGGCAAGACGATTTCAAAACAAATTGTGTTTGAAAATTAATTCTTAAACAAAATCTCAATATTGAAGAGGTTGTCTATAAACTTAGACAACCTCTTCTTGTTTTTGTACATAACCAAATAAATCATTGAAATGCTATATCGCAGACTCGGAAAATCGGGATTGCAGGTAAGTCTGCTCTCCTTTGGAAGCTGGGTAACTTTTGGAAACCAGATTGACGATACTACTTCTGAAGCCTTGATGAAAAAGGCATATGACAGCGGAGTTAATTTTTTTGACAATGCAGAAATATACGGAAGTGGTCAGTCAGAGGTGGTTATGGGCAGAATCCTGAAAAAAATGGCTTGGGATAGAACCAGTTACTTGGTTTCCTCGAAAGTTTTTTTTGGAAGGGGCGGCAAACTACCAAACCAAACCGGTTTGAGTAGAAAGCACGTCATTGAAGCTTGCAATGAAGCTTTGACAAGACTTCAAGTGGACTATCTGGATCTTTATTTTGCTCACAGACCAGACAAAAACACCCCTATTGAAGAAACGGTTTGGGCAATGAATACTCTCCTTCAACAAGGTAAAATATTGTATTGGGGCACATCCGAATGGTCTGCACAAGAAATTATGGAAGCTCACATGATTGCTCGAGAACTCAGATTGATCGCCCCTACAATGGATCAAGTCCAATATAATATGTTTTGTAGGCAAAAAGTGGAAGCAGATTACTTGCAAGTTTATAAAACGGTTGGGCTGGGAACCACGATTTGGTCCCCTTTGGCTAGTGGATTGTTGTCTGGCAGGTACTTGAATGAGGTTCCTCAAGATTCTAGACTTGCAAGACCGGAACTCAGCTGGCTTCGTGAAAAAACGCTTGTTAACGATCAAATGTCCAAGGTTGAACGTTTGAAAACACTCGCAGATCGCCTGGGTGTCAGTTTGGCTCCCTTTGCGATTGCATGGTGCGCACAAAATCCAAATGTAAGTACTGTAATATTAGGAGCATCCAGACTCAGCCAATTAGAAGAAAATCTTGGGGCCTTGGAAGTGCTGCCTTACTTCACTGAAGAACTCAATAAACAAGTAGAGAAGATACTCGAAAACAAACCTTTACTTCCACAATATTGATTTCAACTCACCACGTGATTAGTACTAATGAATCCCAAGTAGAAGTTGAATTGAACTAATTGCCTGATGACTCTGAAGGAATCGCGTATTTGCGAACTAGTTTGATCTGCCAAGGATTGTTTTGGTATTTTTCTGTTCCAATCAACAGCATAGCATCAGGATCAACTTTGACCCTCCATTCAGATGAGCTGTCTTGCTGGGATGATCTCAATTCAAGTTTTTGGCTCAGTTCATCAAAAACAAATTTTCCTTGGTCCAAAGTACGACTGTACTTTCCGGATTTATAATCACCTCCTGGAAGTAAATCAATCCAATCACCTTTATAGATTAACGGGTCTTTGATTCGGATAGATATACCTACGTAATGATGCCAAATAGAGTCTGTAATCATTGGTGCGGGTTTTTGATCACGAACCCTATTGAGAAAATCATTGTCTATTTTTGCAAATGCGACTTTTACTGATGGAACAGCTTCCTCTTTCGTTGTGTTGTCTTGAACAACCGGTGGGGCAGTAGTTTGATTGGATCTGGGATCATGTTTGCAAGCAGCATAGCTAACGACTAATGTAAGTAGCAATAATTTAGTTTTCATGAATATATCGGATATTTGAACAATGAATTCACTCCACAAAATTATTCAAAATCAGGGTTTTATCAAGCAAGAAGACAAACTTTTGCTTTGTGTGAGCGGTGGAAGAGATTCTATGGTACTCCTCCACCTGATGTTTGATTTGGGATATCATATAATGGTGGCTCATGTTAATTACCATTTACGTCTGGATTCTGATAAAGACGAAGCTTTGGTTAAAGCTTGGTGTGAAACACACAAAATTGAATGTGCCGTAAAATCAATTGAACCGGGGGATTTGGTTCCTGGAAACTTGCAGGAAAATGCTAGAAGAATCAGGTACCAGTTTTTTTTAGAAATTGCTGCCAAAGAAAGCTGTAAATGGATAATCACTGCGCATCACAGTGCTGACTTAGTAGAGACTTTTTTGATGAATCTGAGCAGAGGTTCAGGAATTTTGGGGCTGAAATCAATACCAGCATTACAGGGTAATATTCTCCGGCCTCTTTTAAGCTGTGATCCAAAATTAATTGAAACTTATGCACAAAATCATGGCATTCTTTATAATCATGACGAATCAAATCTAAAGTCTGAGTATTTGAGAAATTTTTTTCGGAATACCATCATTCCTGCTATAGAAGATCGATTGCCTCATTTCAGTATGAATGTGGTGAAAAGTGTATGTTTGATCCAAGATGCTTCAGAAATATTAGATGACCAATATGATCAATGGAGAAAAATAAATGTATCGGACGAAGGAAAAGAAGTGTTCAAATTATCACGCTATGACCACAGGTACTTTCTCAGCAGGTATTTTTTGGAAATAGGCTTCGGGTATGAACAAATAAATCTGATTTTGGATAAAAACACGCATACCGGAGCCCAATTTACTGCTGTTAAGAATGACAAACTTATTAGAATAGATAGAGACTGGATTTGGATTTTCCTTGATTTAAATTCGGAGTTCAATCAAACCGAAACTTTTAAGTTAGAAGCTCAAAAATTAAAATTCGCAAATTGGAATCTAGAAATAGAAATTTTTCCTAAAGAGCACCTGAAACAATACACAAGCAAATTTCAAACAAACATGCTCTATGGGGACATGGCCAAAATCTCAGAGAGATTAGTCTTGCGTCAATGGGAGTCGGGAGATCGCATGAAACCGTTTGGTATGACAATAGGCACTAAAAAACTACAAGATATTTTTTCAAACAAAAAATTGGCACAGCATGAAAAAATGAATGCGGTTATTCTTCAAGATTCAGAGAAAATAGTTGCAGTAATACCACATTTAATTTCAGAAGAAGTGAGAGTTGATGAGCGAACAGAAATGATTTTCAGTGTCCGCTTTTGGAAGGAAAGGAAATAGAATTCATTTTTTTTTCAAATCCCTACCCAGGATATCTTTATTATCATTACCCAATACCGGCTTGGTGCGTGGTGCTTGATTCAATGGCTCGATTTTGAGGTGCGGATCATGCTTCCAAAATGTACCCGTCCACGACAAGCTTTCATAGCTACCGTCTGGTATTTTAAGGATTTTGTTGGCTGGTGTGAAGTTGTCTGTTATAGTGGCTATATGGTCATATTGTATTTCATTTTCTGCCTCATTGAACTCAACAACACAATTTGATTCTTTTGAATAGGGGATGACTTGTCTGAAAAACTTGTCAGTTCCCCCTTGATCGTCTGAAATTCGATATATGGGTTTACCAAATGTCAATTTTTCATCCTCTACAGTGATTGTTTCTATAATTTTGTATTTATAATCTTGTTGATCTTGAGCAAAACCGAAAAGAGTGTACTCATTTTTTGTGTTTTCAAGAATGGGTAATATAAAATAATACATGGCGCCATACCAATTTGATTCTCCAAAAACCTCCATTCGTATGCGATTATAATCTCTGATCTCCCTGGTTAGTTCAGTGATTCTTCCAGTTCTCCACCTGATGACTGCTTCATATTTCCATTCATTTTCTTGGGATTGGTACTGCCACGAGTAAAGTGTAAAATCTTGGTTGGAGGGTTGAATGACAGCAATTCGATTTTCAAAATTTAAATTATCGTCACTTGGTTTTACGGCATTTAAATATTCCAAAAGCAGAGGCTTGAATTTTTCAGCAGCAGCTTCCCGGAATTTAGGCACCGTGCAAGTTAGCATTGCATCAGAATAGAATAATAAACTATCTGCTTTAGTCCAAATGGCAGTTTGACCATTAACTGAACTCAGTTTGGAAAAAAATGCAACGATTAATACTTTAAACAGGTACTTCATTCACGTTAAACGCACTCCTTGGAGATAGATTTTATAAGTCAAAAAAATTTTGAAAATCTTAAATCATTTTGCAGACATCCTCCTCCATTTTACCATAGGAGTCGAAGGACCAGTAGTTCGATCCAACACCATAGACAAGTAATCTGGTTTGTCAGAAACTTTTGTGTGAATAAAATGACTTACAACTTCATCATTTTCGATGACAAAAACACCGGGCATCTGGAACCCATCACCCAATTGGGCACTCATGCCATGTCCTCTGATAATTCCCGCTTCAATACCTCTGAGCCAACTGTGAAATCCAAAAAGTTGATTGAATGTTCCTTTCATTAAACCGAAAGCATGGTAGAAAGTACAATCCTGATCAGCGATTTTGTGTGCCGTGTCCAGATTATATTTGGAGAAGTATGGGCTTGCCTTTTCAGGCGATGCCATATGTACAAAGACAACATTTTGATTCTGGCGTTCGAGTTGAGTTTTTATTTTACTCAAATCGTCCAGTGCTTCTCTACAGAAAATACAGCCGAAATGCCTCAAAAAACAAGTAGGATACGATTCGATTTTGACAATTCAGAAACTGTAAAACCGGTATCAGTTTTCATCTGTCTGAATATTATTGGCGGCACTTTCATAATTGCATAACATTGGCAGGACAATTTTGTTTGCCGGCAAAGTCTTTGCTTTTACAATTGAATTTCAGTTAAGCAAAAAGAGTTTAAAATTCTCTATTTGTAGCGATCAGGCTTTGGGGAGATTGTCGTACACATCCATCGTTGACCTAACTTCTGTAGCAGATTTGTCTAGAAGAGTTTTTTCGTCTGGAGAAAGAGGAATTTCAAGAATTTGTTCTACTCCATTTCTACCTAATTTCACAGGTACGCCTACAAATACTCCATCAATGCCGTATTGACCCGATAATTTAACGCAACATGGGAAGATTCTGTTTTCGTCTTTGAGAATGGCCTCTACCATTTGTGCGGCAGCGGCTCCAGGTGCATACCAAGCAGAAGTTCCCATCAATTTCACCAATTCTCCACCTCCATATTTTGTTCTTTCTACAATCTCATTTAGTCTAGCAGAATCAATCAATTCTGTTACAGGAATCCCTGCAACAGTTGTATATCTTGGAAGTGGAACCATGCTGTCACCATGTCCTCCCATCAAGATAGCTTGGATATCTTTTGGAGAAACATTTAAGGCTTCAGACAGAAATGCTCTATATCTTGCAGTATCCAGTATACCTGCCATACCAATAATGCGGTTTGCCGGCAAGCCACTCACTTGGTGTGCAGCATAAGTCATGACATCCAGAGGGTTTGAAACTACAATAATGATAGGATTTTTGCTATAGGCCATACAGGATTTGGTCACCGAGTTCACAATTCCAGCATTTGTAGAAATTAAGTCGTCACGTGACATGCCTGGTTTTCTAGGTAAACCTGCGGTAATAACGATGATATCAGAATCTTTAGTGGCCTCATAATTGTCAGTTCCGATAACTCTTGTAGAGTAATAATCTATTGGAGCCTGTTGGCAAGTGTCCAGAGCTTTCCCTTGGGCCATTTCACTTTTAATGTCCACCAGGACGATTTCCTTTATAAAATCTCTATGGGCGAGGACATTTGCAACTGTTGCACCAACATTTCCAGCGCCGATTACGGTAACTTTGTTCATTTCTGTACGTTATTTAAGTAAAACCTGTTTTTTGCGCCACAAAACTACAGTATCGAAGTGGAAATAAATCTTAATTTTGCAGCTTTATTTACAAATATGAAAAAATCAATCATTATTTCTTTGGAAAGACTTTTTGTTGTATTGGCAATGAGCTTTCTACTTCCTGGTTCAATCTTTACTCAATCCGGTATTATTGGCACCTGCGGTACATCTATTGAAGATCAAATGATCATTAAGCAAAGAATGATGGAGAATAGAGAAGCTGCAAATGGAATAGTCACGCCGAGAAGCGGCGCAATAAGGTATATTCCGGTAAGATATCACCTTTATGCAAAGAATGATGGAACAGGTAGATTGACAACAAAGAATGTGTTTGATAATTTGTGTGCTATAAATAAATTATATGCAGATCAAGACATCGTTTTTTATTTGAAAGAAATCAAGCGTCCAAACAACACTAATATTTATACAGACCCAAGTGCCACCACAAGTGCTGCTTCTTTGTCTTCACTTGCAAATGGATCTGCTAATCATAATGCAATCAATATTTTCGTCGCCAGTAAAGCAAATGCTTCAGAACCTGGCGTTTTAGCATTTTATAGTCCAAATGGCGATTACATCGTGGCAGATATGAATTATGTAAACTCTAAAGGCACAACATTAGCGCATGAAATTGGGCATTACTTTTCATTAGCGCATACATTTTTTGGTTGGGAATGTGGAACGTTCGACCCTCAAGATCCACCGAATAATGTTTGTAGTAATATTCTCACTGAATACTATGATAGAACAAAGCTGTATGCAAATGGTAAATTGCATTGCAACATTGCAGCTGATGGCTTTTGTGATACCCAAGCTGATTATAATCTTGGATTCGGGTGGAATGGTTCATGCCAGTGGTCTGGTAATGTGGATGATCCTGCAGGGCATATTTTGGATCCGGATGAAGATAATATGATGAGTTATTTTTTGAATTGTCTTGCCGTTTTTTCGAGCGAACAAAAGTCAGCTATAAACTTAGATTACAATTCTCCTCGCAGATCTTATCTCAGAACTCCTGTTTATACTCCAAAATCATCGATTAGCTCTGCAGTCAATTACACTACTCCTTTGGATTCAGTATGGTCTTATGATTCCGTTTATTTTAAATGGGAACCTGTGACAAATGCTGATAATTATTACGTTGAAGTATCCGAATTATTTGGCTTCACCTTGAATACTATAAGTTGGACAACAACTAGGGTAGATACTGTACTCAGAAATTTGAAACCAAGTAAGCGTTATTATTGGAGGGTCATTCCTTACAATTCCAATAGCGTTTGCTTTACCCCAACTGTAAAAAGTTTTTACAATACTTCTGTAAAAACCGCATCAGATGATGTCTACCTGAATTCATGGAATGCAAGCCTCCGATTTGATTTAGAAAATAGAGAGCTTGTTCTTATTTCTAACGAAACAATTGATCAAGTAGAACTTAAAATTTACAATCCTGAAGGTAAAATTTCTTCGCGCCAAATTGTCAGTTTAGAAAATGGATCAGTTTCTTTGGGAAGCGGTAATCACGCTGCCGGATTATATTTCTACACACTGGAAGCAAGAAATAGGAAAACTCAGACAGGAAAAATATTTATACCATAATTTGTTCAAGGCAGAAATTAAACTTATTTGAATGATAGTTAAAATGAAATTTTTTAGCATTCTGGTACTTTGTTTAATACAGTATAATCATCTTCAATCACAGTATTGTGGTACTAGCCATGTTGATCAGCAGCGAATGATAGATCTGTCATCAGGAGAACAAGGAAATTCTAGGCCGGATTTTGCTCAAACCATATATATTCCGCTCTTGATCCACAGTTTAAGTAATGATGGAAGCAGTTCATATTATGGCAACTGGCAATTGTATGAAACATTAGGTACATTAAATAAGGATTTTGAAAAATCAGGAATTCAGTTTTTTCTTGAAAAACCAATTCATTATATATCGAGAACAAAATGGAATGACCACAAAGATTATAATGACGGTGAAGAAATGATGATCGAAAACAATGTCGCCGATCAGGTAAATTGTTATCTTGTACAAAACCCGGCTGGAAATTGTGGGTATTATACTTATAATGGCGATGGGGTCGCATTGAGTAAAAGTTGTTTAGGTAAATTGAGCCATACCTGGGCGCATGAATTGGGCCATTTTTTTTCACTTCCGCACACTTTCTTTGGATGGGAGGGTATAGATTATTCTTTTCAAAAATCAACTGCAGAATACAAGGCTAAGGTTTGGAATCAGATTGAGAATGTTGAACGCATTGATTGCAATTCACAAGCAGACCAATTTTGTGACACAGAGCCTGATTATATAAGCGATAGGTGGCCATGTGATGCAAATAACAGGAGTCTTATTAATTTAAAAGATCTTAATGATTCTATTTTTAATGCTGATGGCAGTTTGTTTATGTCTTATGCATTCGATGGATGTATGTCTAGATTTTCAAATGAACAAAACAATGGAATGCTCAATAACATTTCTAATCGAAGGCAAATATTGCTCCGCCCAAATGTAAAGCCAATATATCAAAATACGGATTCATTTGATTTTATATATCCTTTGAATGAGTCAACTGTACCATATAAGTCTCTTACCATAACATGGCCCAAAGTAGAAGGTGCAAAGTATTACTTGGTACAAGTAGCTCGTGCCCCTTCATTTAGTATTATTGTTAAAAACGAGATTATAGAATCCACATCAACTTATATTGATTCACTCTTGCCCGGTAAAACATATTATGCCAGAGTCAAAGCAGTCAATGATTTTGAATTCAATGGCACATATGCTCATCCGATTAAGTTTTATGCGGAAGGT
This sequence comes from Saprospiraceae bacterium, assembly GCA_016710235.1. NCBI lineage: Bacteria > Pseudomonadati > Bacteroidota > Saprospiria > Saprospirales > Saprospiraceae > Saprospiraceae bacterium. The sequence continues at coordinate 3,327,857 of JADJLG010000001.1, read as the reverse complement.
TTGCAGACGAGTAACTCAGATGGATTTGGTACTCCGGAAGTTACTGTTTTTCCAAATCCTGTGACTCGGGGTAAAAATTTGATTGTGACTTTTCCCCAAGAGCTCGGAGTTCAAAACATTGAAATCATGACAATTGCTGGTCAGCGAGTAACAGACAAACTCAATTGGAATATGTATAATAGAAGTATGGCAACTTTGACTGATTTACATCTGAGTTCAGGAGTCTATGTTCTTCAATTGACCACAGAATCAGGTATTATAGCAAAGAAAATAGTAGTAGAATAAAAGATTTAATTAAACCGAAGAAAAGAAATTAGCTGTAATTATGAATCTCCACGAATATCAGGGAAAAAAACTCTTAAGTAAATATGAAATCCCTGTCCAAAGGGGTGTTTTAGTTGAAAATCAATCCGATATGGCAAATGCCTACGATGATTTGGTAGCAGAAACTGGTAGCAAATTTGTAGTTGTGAAAGCGCAAATTCATGCCGGTGGAAGAGGCAAGGGAGGAGGTGTAAAGCTTGGAAAGTCCAAAGAGGAAACGATCCAAATCGGAAACCAAATATTGGGGATGATGCTCAAAACGCCGCAGACTCCAGGTGGACTGGAAGGTCCTGGTAAAAAAGTAAATAAAATCCTTTTAGCCGAAGATTCTTATGCTCCAGATTTTGATGCATGCAAAGAATATTATTTTTCAATTTTAACTGATAGAGGAAGCCAAAAGAATGTAATTATCTATTCCACGCAGGGTGGAATGGATATAGAAAAAGTAGCTGAAGAAACTCCTCATCTAGTGCATAAAGAATTCGTGGATCCAGCTCTTGGATTCCAGGATTTTCAAGCGCGCAAAATAGCGTTTCAATTAGGATTGGGTGGCAAAGCATACAAGGAAATGTGTGTATTTGTCAACAAACTGTATAATGCTTTTGTAGGGAATGATGCCACTTTAATTGAAATTAACCCATGTTTACATACAGGCGATGATCGAATTATAGCTGTTGATTGCAAATTTGCAATTGATGATAATGCATTATATAGGCACGCAGATATTGAAGCCATGCGTGATATTTCTGAAGAAGATCCTACTGAAGTTGAGGCCAGAGATGCCAATCTCAATTATGTCAACCTTGATGGTAATGTGGGATGCATGGTGAATGGAGCAGGACTTGCGATGGCGACAATGGATATAATAAAATTGTCTGGAGGAAATCCCGCTAATTTTTTGGATGTTGGTGGCACAGCAGATGCTGCCAGGGTAGAAACTGCTTTTCGTATTATTCTAAAAGATCCTGCAGTAAAGGCGATACTGGTGAATATTTTTGGAGGGATTGTGAGATGTGACCGAGTAGCTCAAGGTATCATAGATGCTTATAAAAACATGGGAAACATTCACGTACCAATAATTGTAAGGCTGCAAGGTACAAATGCAGATATAGCAAAGAAAATGATCGACGATGCAGGATTAAAAGTATTCTCAGCGATTCAATTGCAGGAAGCCGCTGATCTTGTAAAGAAGGTTTTAGCCGGTTAATATTCTCCATGTCTTCCTTAAGGCTCAGTAAGCTCAACGAATATATCCGGAGAGCGATAGCTGTAAATTTTCAAGAACCGGTATGGATTACAGCAGAAATAGCCTCAGTTAAGGAAAGTAGAGGGCATTGGTACCTTGAACTTGCGGAAAAGGAAAATGAAGACATAGTAGCTCAGGCAAGTGCTGTTTTGTGGCGATTAAATTTTCTAAATTTATATAAACATTTCCCATCAGAACTAGAACTCCTCCTCAAAGCGGGGAATGACATCCGAATTCAAGTATTTGTAGAATATCATGTTCGGTTTGGGCTTAAACTAGTCATCAATAATATCGATCCGAAATTTACATATGGCCAAATTGCTCAAAAAAGAGCTGCTACCATTCAAAAATTGATAGATCAGCATTTGTGGCAAAGAAATAAAGAAACAGAATTGGCGGTAGCCATTAAAAATATAGCCGTCATCAGTTCCAAAAGTGCAGCCGGAAAGTCAGACTTCCACGACCATTTGATGCAGAATAATTATCAGTATTCATTCAATGTTAAATATTTCTATGCTGCTATGCAGGGACAGAATACTGAAGAAGAAGTTTGTTCTTCTTTGGAGAAAATCATTAAGCAGAGCTGGAAATATGAGCTCGTCGTAATCATTCGGGGAGGAGGAGCAAAGTTGGATTTAATTGACTTCGATTCCTATCGAATCAGCGCTAAAATAGCTACAGTTCCAATCCCTGTTATAGTTGGAATTGGACATTCGACAGATGAATCAGTAGCAGACTTAAACGCTTTTCAAAGTGTAAAAACTCCTACTGCCGCTGCAGAGTTTATAGTAAACCATAATTTGGATTTTGAGACCGACATGTTGGGAATATTGCAAGAAATTAAAGATGCATCCAACGATCTTTTTGTTGCTCAAAAACAGAATATTCATGAACATGAAATGAGAATTTTGGCTTTAGCTAAGCAACAGTTCATTCTCCAACAACAGTGGCTCGATCAATATACTCAAACTATATATATGCGTCTTCATAATCTGATTCAAATTCAGGAACTCGAGTTGCGAAACCTGGAAAATCATATTGAATCTCGCAATCCATTTGCTATATTGAAAAGCGGCTATACGATGGTAATTCAAAAAGGGAAATGGGTCAAAAGGCTGAAAGATTTATCAAGTGAAGAGGCATTTGACATCAAGTTTGAGGACGATTCACTTTCTGTAAAAACTAATTGAACTAAAATGGCACAAAAGTCAAAGAAATATAATAGTTATCAAAAAGCTTTAGACGAGCTCAGAAGCATCAATTCAAGACTACAAAATGAGCAAGTAAATATAGACGAAGTTACGGGTCTGGTAGCCAAATCTAAAGAACTCGTAAGTCAATGTAGAATCCAACTTCGAATGTTGGAGAATGAATTGAAGTCTTTGGAAAATGATGAAGAGTGATTTTACTCATTTTTTTATTAAACATTGATAAACTTCTTCCAGATAATGTGGCGTGTCAGGCCCCATATGGAAAAGTACATCCAATATACTAAGGTTGCTTAAAAATGAATGCTGGGGTTGCCACAATTGGTAGTATTCCGGAAGATCAATTCGCTGAAAAGGCTTAAATTCATTTCTTAAGTCGACAATGCCCTCCGGTTTTTTCTGGTATTCAATACTTTCTTCAAGTCTTGCTCTGATGTTGCAAACGGAGATCAAATATTCCAGTGTTTTATAATTCAAGTCAAATAGGGATTCAGTCATTCTGTTTAAAATAAATTTTATTTCATCGATATAATGTATATAATAAGCCGAGTTGCTGTATAAGGATTGAATCGTTCTGAGATGAGATCTTGTCCAGTTTTCAGAGTAACATATTTTTGTTTCAGTGATCACTTGTTGCTGATGCTTGCCTTTGACTAAAGGCACAGATAATGAAATTGGCCCTTGCACTGAACCCAACTCAAAACGATTGCGATAACTTTTCTTCTGATAGTTTTCACGAGCTTCTAATACGATAGTTTGATAATGCGAAATGTGAGACATGACTACAACGGGGGGGAACAGCATGCTCTCGATGAGAAGGATTTGATTATCTTTCGAATTCAATGTCCAATGAGTTTGTTTTGCAAAGATATATGGAGAAGCACATCATGTTTCCTTCATTTGCAAGTAAAAAGTTGCGAAAGGATACCTACGTGATAGTTGTGATACCTGCTTATTGTGAGGATCGACTTAAGGATTCCATTAATTCGATACTGAACTGTTTTGATTCGTACCCTTATTTTGAAATCATAGTGGTGATCAATCATTCTGTCGCAGATCTTGACGAGTTGAAGTTTCGACATGAGATTCAAAGTCATGATTTGAGGTGTGATTATTCAAATCGCCACAATTCAAATGTTCATATAATCGGTCCTGTGGAATTTGATCATAAACATGCAGGTGTCGGCTGGGCTAGAAAAACGGGGATGGATGAAGCAGTAAGATTGTTGTATGATAATGGCAGATTGGATGGCATTATCATTTGTTTTGATGCTGACTGTACATGCGATACATCCTTAGTTTCAAGTGTGGTGGATTATTTTAATACCCATCGCGATAAAGATGCCCTAAGCATTGGTTTTGAGCATCAATTGGAATCTTGCACTGATGTTGAAGAAAGAAAGGCAATAATCTTGTATGAATTACATTTAAGATATTATATCGAAGTTCAAAAATATTATTCTTATCCTTTTGCTTTTCAAACGATTGGTTCAGCAATGGCGGTAAGAGTGGATGCTTATTGTCGAATGGGGGGAATGAATAGAAAAAAAGCTGGAGAAGACTTTTATTTTTTACACAAGTATTCGGAAATTGGCAAGTTGGGCGAGTTAAAAAAAGCATTGGTTTTCCCTTCTTCACGAAAATCAAATCGTGTTCCTTTTGGTACAGGCAAGGCAGTAAACCAAATTATTTTGAATAATCAGAACTTTCAGACCTATAGTTATGAGGCAATCCAAAAGTTCTGTCTTGCGGTAAAAGTGATGCATACTGTTCGTAACTGGGCTCAGTTTTTATATCAACTAAATGAACTTGATACTGACTTAGGATTTTTTTTTGTGGAAAGAAAGTTACAAGAGAAGTGGGAGGAATCAGAAAAGAATACCTCTGATATGTATTCCTTCAAGCAAAGAATATTAGCAAAATTTAATGCTTTCGAATTGATGAAGTGGTTGCACAGAGCAAATCAAATGGCTTATCCTCAAGTTGAGGTCTTTGGGCAATCGGTTGAATTTCTGAAAAAATGTTACCCTGAGATAGTTCCTGAATCAAATTTTTCTGTAGAGCAGTGTCTCCAAATATTCCGAGATTTGGCTAAAGATCTGAAAGTGGATTGATGCAAAAAAAAAGCTCCACTAATATAAATCAGTAGAGCTTCTAATTTTTCTAAGCAACTTTTTTATGCTTCACTAGTAGTCTCCGGCATTGGTGCCATAACCTCTGGAGCTGGAGTTGCTTTTTTTCTACCCCTACGAGCTGCAGGTTTAGCCGCTTTTTTAGCAGTTGCTTTTTTAGTAGCAGATTTAGCTGCAGGTTTAGCTGCTTTTTTAGCAGTTGCTTTTTTAGTAGCAGATTTAGCTGCAGGTTTAGCTGCTTTTTTAGCAGTTGCTTTTTTAGTAGCAGATTTAGCTGCAGGTTTAGCTGCTTTTTTAGCAGTTGCTTTTTTAGTAGCAGATTTAGCTGCAGGTTTAGCCGCCTTTTTAGCAGTTGCTTTTTTAGTAGCAGATTTAGCTGCAGGTTTAGCCGCTTTTTTAGCAGTTGCTTTTTTAGTAGCAGATTTAGCTGCAGGTTTAGCTGCGGCAGTTTTCTTAGCTGCTGGTCTGCCCACTTTTTTCTTAGCAGCAGGTTTAGCTGCAGTAGTTTTCTTAGCTGCTGGTCTGCCTACTTTTTTCTTAGCTGTAGGTTTAGCTGCGGTAGTTTTCTTAGCTGCTGGTCTGCCTACTTTTTTCTTAGCTGCAGGTTTAGCTACAGTAGTTTTCTTAGCTGCTGGTCTGCCTACTTTTTTCTTAGCTGCAGGTTTTGCAGCAGTTGTTTTCTTTGCAGCAGTTTTTTTAGTGGCGGTTTTCTTAGCCGTCGCTTTTTTAGCAGTTTTTTTAGCTGTTGTTTTTTTAGCTGTTGAACTTGCTTTTGCCATGTTGAATTTGTTTAGTTAACGAATTTAGATTTAATTCAATGAAATTGAAATACAATTTTCATACCAAAGGTATGATAAAATTGATATATGCAAATAAAAATTAATATTTTTTTACTAGTTATGACTAAAAAAATCAAATAACATTACATTTTTTCTCTTGAAGTAATTATAATTTCAAATTTTAGCACTTGTTAGCAATCAATTAACGATTGAAAGAGTCTATTCTTTGATCAAATTTCTCAAAATTGATATCTGAATAGGAACTTAATATCTTGCTGATACTTTTCTGGAGTAGCCAGTCGGGTACTAAAAGTGTTTATTGTTGAAAATTTAAGAGAGTATCTGCCTTCAATTGTAATTTTTGAAAGTAGTTTAGCTCTCACATTTAGGTAAAAAACAATACCCTTTCCATAATATGCCGGAATGGAAAATTGGTATAACAGATCATTTTCAAAAGCATAAATACGGGTATTGTAGGAAGGTGAATCATAAATTCCAGTCCTGAAATTGAAAGAAACAGGAGCTTCGATATTCCTGTACAGTAAATCAAAATAAGCCAAATAACCCCGCGCAAGCTCCTCTGTTGTTTCCGATTTTTTAAATTCCAATCTTTGACGCAGGGTCCAGTTTCTATTAAGAATGAACTCAAAGTGTTGTCTAAAGCTTTTGAGTTTTTCAAAACCTATCGGTGATTCAAATTCGTTTGTGCTGGACTGCACTGTATTTTCTCTTTGGCTGTACTGAAAATAAGTTAGCCATTTTTTGCGAACCTGATAGTGTGCTTTGATTTGTATTTCATTTCCACTTGTAAGACTTTCAGTTTGATACTTGAGCCATGGAAATGACCAGGTATCTGTAAGTACTGATAATTGAAGTCTAGGATTTATTCTTACCGAAAGTCCACCCATGATCCCTTTCTCATTTCTGCTTGTACCAGAAATTGAAAGGGTGTTGGACATTAAACTGTAAAAACCAGGATGGAAATTCCGGTAGGCACTTATCAATTCTGCATTCTTACCTAATGCGATGACAATCCCAATAAGCGATGCAGGATGTAATTTATCGTCGATAGCAAGTTCCCCAAAACTGCTTATGTTCCTCCATGAATAGGTATAATCGCAAGATCCAAAATGTGAATGTTTGTCCTGATCGACAAATGCCAGATCAATCCTGTATTCTCTTGTGAAGGAATAATTTGTGAATTGATTGAGTAAATTAACACCAATATGACCTTTTGGTAGTTTATACTGTAAGGAAGCACCCAGATACTGTAACGTAATATTTTGTCGATTAGAAATTTCTTTTTTTGTTCTATGCAAGCCACTTTGATTGATTGAAGTGAATTCCCTGATCGATGGTACATCTTCGATTGTAGTTAGATCTTGTGTGACTACGCTTGCATCAGCGAGTAATCTTGATCCGTAGGTCAATAATTGGATTCTTCGCTTAATCCTTGCTTTCAAAGCAAGGCCTCTCAACATATTGCCTTCTTGTAATGAACTGTATGGTTTTAAATCTAACGGAGTTTTAATCCAACTCCCAAAACTTGTTGTCCTCCCTGAGCTAAACAAATTGTCCAATAGTAATCCTTGTCCTATTCTAATCGCATAATCACCTATTGCCAATTTGATTTTTGATTTGTAAAGTTTGTCAATGAACAAATGAGCGCTCAAGAAGTCCACACCGGTATTCCGGTAACCCCACCATTTTTCTCCAGGATCTTTTTCCAAATGAAATCCATATGATAGTTTTCCAGGGAGAGCATATTTGAACTGCATAAAGGCTTTCAACTCGTCTCCCACATATGCCCCAGGCAAACTGTCGGCTAGATTGAATGCAGATTCTTTATCTAATGATTTACCAATTCGCAAGACCAGCCTTGAGGCATCTTGTTGAAATAATTCTTTCCAACTCCTTTTGTATAGGGCGTTAGTGTTTATTGTTATATAAGGCATTAGTTTCCGGATTTTATCCAGCGGAACGCTTGTAATCACTTGTAATTCATACTTCGACAACAATGGTTTGTTTTTTGCTATAAAACTTAAAATTATTGTTTTTTCTTCTTCCGAGAACCAATCAAATATGCTCATCCAGCTTTCATTAAGCAATTCGACATCAATAGGATTTTCCGCCAGATCTGATAAGAGGATAGTATACTCTGTTTGCTCACTTTGAGCTTTAATCGAGTTTTCGTCAAATTGGTTTATCTGGTCTGGGATCTGAGCATACAAATTGGAGGAAAAAGCGAATTGGAATAGGCAATAGCACATCCATTTGGTGAGCCAAGGAAAATAGAGCTGATAAAATGTTGAAAATTTCATTCAGGGATTCGTAATTGCCAAATATAAGCTATATTCTAATGATTTGTTATTTCTTCAAAGCGGATTCATACAATTGATTCCATTGGTCTGCAGTCACTTTTCCACACAGATCAGCGATCAAATCGAAAGGAAGAGCATTTAAATTTTTGAACCTGATACAACTTTTTCCTATATCAGGCTTTTTAATGCTGTACTTTTTGTACACTAGGAGAAACCAATCCATCAATTTTTGAGCAACGTATAATCCCATATTGTATATTGCAACGAAGTTTTTTTGAGAAGATAAAGACACAAAAGGCAGCGGAAGCTTTGGGTCACAATGATAATCAGTAGGGTAAATACTGACTGGTACCACATATCCGACCATTCCATAATTCATTTTTCCGATGAAACCCTTTGGTAAATTTTTTAAAATCCTATTGTGCAGTTTCTTCATCACTGTTTTTCTGTCTTCTGGAATTTGCTCAAAATAAGCTTCAACATTCAGCGCACCAGATCTCACCTTTTTTTTAAGTAAAAATAAGGGATTTTAGTAAAAACACCCTATGTGCTTACGATTTTGAGTTAAAATGCGTAAATTTTTCTAAATCTCTAAATAGGAAGTTATTCAATTGAGGAGAAATCTTCCTCCATAGGATCAACGTAATATAAATGATTGCAAAGCTTACACTACTAAAAATGATTTGATAGAGAGGAGATTCTATCTTTGGTAAACTTAATGCGGCCAAAAATGATAGGGTAGCGATGGAAATTAATTCTACCCACTTCATATCAAAAGGTTGACTTCCCAATTTGATTAACACAATGGTTGTTTTACAAATATTGAATCCTGCGACCGAAACAAAAGTCGCTATAGCAGCACCCATCATCCCATATTTTGGAATAAGCAAGGTGTTCAAGCCAACGTTGATCATCGCCATGAAGAGCATCAAAACCATTTCGATTTTGTAATATTTTGAATAAGAAAGAATATGGTTATTTACTCCAGTTGAAGCATCTACTATCCTGGCAAAAAGAAGAAAAACCAGAGATGAAAATGCCAGTAATACTTTCTCTGATTGTGGCATTATTTTACTCAAAGATTCAAAACCCAAAATGACACAACCTGCTAGAAAAAGAGTGGGGATCAGCATATTTATCATGGAGATCTTATAGGTTTTTTTGAGTTGATCGCGGTCATCTTCTTTTAAAATGTGGGCAATGCGCGGATTGAGAATGTCAGATATGGCTGATGCAGGAATATAGGCAGCATTGCTGATGAAAGCCGCTAAAGCAAATGTACCATTTGCCTCTGTCCCGAGATATGAAGTCACCATCATTGAATCTATGCGTAATGCGATGACTGCACTCGTACCACCTAAAATACTATACATTGCAAAACGAATCATCTCTTTCATATCAGGTAATTTTAGGAAGCTTGAATCCAGTCCTTCGATCATATCTCCTGAATACCAAAGTGAAAGGCCTAGTGCCATTATGATGCATATATAATGTATACACAAAGCTTGAATAAATTGATTTGAGTTGATCCAACCTTTAATAACACAAAAGAATAATACAGGTAGTATTATTTTAATGAGATTTGCCAAAAAGGTAGGAAATATCATTTTGAAATGAGCTAAGCTATACACCTGAACTACATCATATATTACATATAATACAGTAAAGGCCGGTATAAAGATCAGAAATGGGACTATAGACTGATTTAAGGACATCTGATAGGTGATGATTGAGGGATAGAGAAGGTAGAAAGCTGCAATAAAGAACACAATACCTACAGTATAACCGCATATGACAAAGCTCACTAATCGAGATTTTGAACTGCTCACCGCTTTAAAGTAAGGAAAGTATTTTAATAGTACCACCCCAAATCCCAGGCTAACAATGGGTGTGAGAATTGAAGCAGTATTGGTGAGAAATCCATAAATACCATATAGGGCTAAATCGCGTGGATAAATAAATAATGTACTGAACATACCTATTGCCACACCGATGTAATTGATGATGGTACAACTCAAACTTTGCTTTCGGAACAGATCCACGATAATGCAAAGATCAAGAAAAACCAAATTGTATGGCAAAAGCAATGAAGTGTTTTTAGAAAATTTTTGACTTACCTTTGCGTCATGGAGCAAAGCATCAAGCTTAATATTCCATTTAATAAAAGATACCATGCCCACAATGAGCTTGTATATCTAACTGAGGTGATAAAGTCAGGTCATTTCTCATCAGGCGGCGTTTTTAGTAAGGCATGCGATAATTTCTTTTTACATTACTTTCATGACTCTTTTCCATATTTCACAAATAGCTGTACAGATGCTTTGGAAATGGCGGCAATACTCATTGATATTAAGGAAGGTGATGAAGTGATATTGCCTAGTTATACTTTTGTATCTACGGCAAATGCTTTTTTACTCAGAGGGGCAAAATTGATTTTTGCGGATAGTTGTTCAGACCATCCAAATATTGATATTGAGTCTGTACAGAATTTAATCAGTCCCAAAACAAAAGCCATTGTGGTTGTCCACTACGCCGGTGTTCCAATCGACTTTAAAGGATTGAAAACCATATGCCTGGAGCGAAATATTTTTTTAATTGAAGATGCAGCTCAAGCCTTAGGGTCTAGTAGAGATGAGTGTGTTGCAGGAAAAATTGGAGACATTGCATGTTTTTCATTTCATGATACAAAAGTTATCAGCTGTGGTGAGGGAGGATTGTTGGTGCTCAATAGACCTGACCTTAAATTCAAAGCAGACCTGATTTATGAAAAGGGGACTAATCGTAGGGAATTTCAGTCAGGAGGAGCTGATAAATATAGTTGGAAAAGTGTCGGTTCATCGTTTGCAGCATCTGAACTTCAGGCAGCAGTACTATTGGCTCAATGTGATGAACTCCATGATATCTTGAGCAAAAGGAGGGAACTGATTTCTTTTTACCACCAAGAACTCAATAGCAGAAATTGGAATCAAATCAAACTCAAATGGAGCTTGCCCGAAAAAACAAGGGATAATGGTACGATTTTCTTTGTAGTACTTGAAAACTTAGAATCGAGAAATTCACTCTTAAAACATTTTATTCAAAATGGTGTTCAGGCAACTTTTCATTATCTGTGTTTGCATCAAAGCCCCTTCTTTAAAGAAAATTATATAGGTAAGGCCTTAAAAAATGCTGATTATTTTGAAAAAGGATTGGTGAGATTGCCTCTTTATACAGATCTAAACACCGATGATCAAAAGCTAATAATTGAATTATTAAAAGAATGGGACAATAATCAACCTAGCCAAATTTGATAAAAGCTCATCAGAATTTTGTATCAAAAGGAATTACCATTCCATATTCTTTTCTTCCGGAGATTCTTGGTTTTTATGCGCCTGCTCATTTTCCCACTCTTCATCTCTTCTGGCAAATGCCTCATAATCAAAATCAGGTAGTAATTTGAACCGAACCTCGTCTATGGCTTCCTGAAGTCCGGCAGCAAATCGTAGGAAATCTTCTTTATAGATGAATACTTTGTGTTTTTCAACTCCCTCCTGCCCAAACTTCTTCGTGCTTTCAGTAATGGAGATATAATAATCTTCTCCCTTGGTCTGGCGAACATCAAAAAAGTAATTTCTCCGCCTTCCGGCTTTTACCTTTTTTGTAAAAACGCTTTCGATATTTCGTTGTTTGTCCACGTTGAAAAATTTAATTTTATGTAAAAATAACAAAGATTTGATTATACAGTCATTTCTTCTTCCAAATTTGCGTGGTACAGTTTAAAGAAATAGCTTTCATTGTGCATGAGAGATTCGAAAGTGCCAGACTCAACGACACTGCCTTCATCCATTACAAAGACATGATCTACATTTTTACATAGTTCCAAGCGATGCGTAATAAAGATAGTTGTAAATTCATTCTGAAGGCTAAAAATTGCCTTTGTAATGTGGCGTTCAGTATGTTCATCGACAGCGGAAAGTACATCATCAAGAATGAGGAGACGGAATGGTTTAGCTAATGCTCTGGCCAAAGAAACTCTTTGTTTCTGTCCTCCGCTGAGAGAAACTCCTCTTTCTCCAATCATAGTTTGGTACCCATCCTTGAATTGAGGTAGTTCTGAATCCAGTGAAGCCAAATTGGTGATCCTTTGCAAGGAATCAGGAGAGGATTCAGGCGCAAAAAGCATATTGTTTTGTATGGTGTCCGAAAATAAAAATACATCTTGTGGAGTAAAACTGATCAGGCTCCTCAATTGTAAAACCGATATGTTCTCAATTGGAATATGGTTAATTAGTATTTTGCCATGGTCCGCTTTTTGAAACTTGAGCAAGAGTTCGGTGAGGGTACTTTTGCCGGATCCGGTTTTGCCCACAACTGCAACACGAGATCCGGATTTTATTTTGAAATTGAGGTTTTGGATTGCCTGAATTCCGCTCTCCGGATACCTGAATGCGACATTTTCAAATTCTATTTCCCAGGGACCAGCTGTAAGCAATTCATGCTCATTTCCTACTTTGGCAGGTGAAGGATGTGACAGGAATTCGTTGATGCGTTTTTGTGATGCTTCTGCTTGCTGAATTAATGAAGCGCACCAACCAATTGCAGAAACCGGCCAAGTTAACATATTTACATAGATCACAAATTCAGCAATATTTCCTGTGGTAACATGTCCGTCATATACATTGAGTCCTCCTATATATATGGTAATCAAAGTTGAAATTCCGATCAATAAAAACATGCTAGGAAAAAACAATGCATCCACTTTGGCAAGACTTAAGCTCAGTTTTTTTTGTTCAGACGCTTGCTTATCCATTTCTTCGTTCCAGTATTTCTCCGCAGCATAAGACTTGATGACACGGATACCAGAGAAAGCCTCCTGAGCCAAAGAGGTGAGTTTGGCAAGTTGAATCTGAATATGTTCGCTTTTAACATTGATTTTATTACTTACCCAATAAATAATGGCAGATAAAAAAGGCAATGGCAACAATGTGAAAAGAGCAAGTTTAGGATTCACCTGAACCATTGTAAAGATGACGACAATGAATAATGCCACAAGATTTATACCATACAATAGTACGGGACCAAGATACATTCTCACTTTATTGACGTCTTCCGAAATTCTCGACATAAGATCTCCTGTCCTGTGGGTTCTAAAAAAACTGTTGTCTTGCTGAAGATAATGGTTAAAGATCACCTTTCTCAGGTCGTATTCTATCCATCTCGAGACTACAATAATAGTTTGACGCATGAAATACATGAAAATCCCCATCAATACTGCATAAGCTAACACCAATAGTCCAAATTTCATTAAGTTACTGCGAAGTAGGACACTACCTTCTTGAGTCGGATTGTTCAGATACAAGACGATAGTATCCAAAGCATGCCGAATTGCTTGGGGTTGAAGAACACGAAAATGTTGGACAATACAACAAAGATCATCCCGAGTATCAGCTGTCTTCTATACTTGTAGAGGTACTTGTTTAAAGTAAACAAATGTTTCATCTGCGATAATAGGATACAATCCAAAGTCTGAATTGTTTGTTGTGATGCTTCGTTTGGCTTTTCTAAAAAACTTTGATTAGCCGTGGATGAGGAGTACATTTGCAGAAAAATGAAAATATGTCACGAAGAATAACATTGGACGAATTTATTATCCAGAACGAGCAAATGTTTCCTTTGTCAACAGGAGAGTTTTCAGGGCTGTTGAGGCATATCGGAATTGCAGCTAAAATCGTCAATCGGATAGTGAATAAAGCAGGATTAATGGACGTTTTCGGTATCGAAGGTACAGTCAATACATCTGGTGACACAGTCCAGAAACTGGATATATATACAAATGAACTCATGATTGAATATCTGAGAAACTCGGGTTTATGCGCTGGTGTCGCGTCAGAGGAATTGGATGAGTACATTTCTTTTCCTGCTGTAAAGAGTAGTCCCCATAAATATATAGTAGTGATGGATCCATTAGATGGATCATCCAATATTGATGTCAACATTTCTGTGGGAACTATTTTTGGAATTTATGAACGCATAAGTCCTGTTGGATCTCCTGCAGTGTGGGGAGATTTTCTTCAAAAGGGAACTCATCTAATTGCAGCAGGTTATGTTTTGTATGGTACTTCAACAATGTTCGTTTTTACTACTGGAATGGGTGTTAATGGTTTTACTTATGACAGAGGTATTGGTGAATTTTGCTTGTCACATCCTCAGATGGCAATGCCTGAAGATGGACCTTATTACAGTGTAAATCAGTCTTATTATTCTGATTTTACAAATGAAATCAAAAATTTTATTTCATACTGTGTGGATCAAAAGAAAATGTTGAGATACATAGGTTCGATGGTAGCTGATATTCATCGCACGATTTGTCTTGGCGGCGTGTTTATGTATCCTTCAACATCAAAGAATATAAGTGGTAAGTTGCGGATGTTGTATGAATGCAATCCTCTTAGTTTTATTGTAGAACAAGCAGGAGGAGTGAGTATTAATGAACAAAATGAACGGATTCTTGACATCGAAATCTCCGAATTGCATCAGCGCTCTCCCATAATTATCGGTTCTAAGAAACTGGTCGATAAAGCAGCTTCATTCCGATAAAGTATCTTTATTTTTCCAGGATAAATAGGGGCCAATTTTCTCAATGGTCGCTTGATCTAAACCGAATATTTGGTTTAGTTCATTGGTTGAACTGATATCTGGATGCTGCTTCAAAAAAGCATGTATGAGTTTTGCCGATTTGTAATCCAAATATGGGTGACTTGCAATTTCTTTTATGGATTTTTCCCTCAAATCGAGTGGAGTAATTCTCTGATTGCATTTCAAATATTGCTTTATTTGTTCGTGTGTTTCAGGTGCAAGTCCGTAAACTTCCATCAACTGGTCAACATGATAGAAGCCTCCCAACTTATTTTTGTAACGAATGATGCGATCTGATAGAACGGGTCCAATTCCAGGTAATTTTGACCAGTCTTCTACACTGGCCTCATTGATGTCAATGGATTCAATAGTCTTTTTTGAATAAGAACTTTGTTTGGCACTTACTGCAGTGATATTCTGGAATCTAATGTACTTTTCAAGTTTTTTGAAGAGTGCAGGAGAAATACCATAAATCTTAGAAAACTGTTCAGATGAAGAAATCATACCTGCTTTCTCTAAATAGTTTTGCAGAATCTCATAGGTTTTTTCTGAAATTCCAAGATTTATTGCATCCTGTTTTGTGAGATGATTGGGATCAAATTCAAATAATTGATTTGGAATGTTTTTATATTCGTTAGAGGGAAATGGATTAAGGCGTTTGCTCTTACTTTGCAGTGGATTTACATGATTTGAAATCTCTGTTATCCCGGTAAGCTCTTGTTCAATCTTACCAGGAGATGATTTAAGATTGTATTCCTCAATTTTCATCCGTCCTCTCCAAAGAATAGGTATGAATACAACACACAAGAGTACCAAAAGAAGCAAGGCTATCCCGAGCCTTTCATTTTTACTGAGATACAGTTTGTCATAGAATTTCCCTGTTGTTTGCATAAGTATTTATTATAGTTTTAAAACGAGTGATCCTTCTGTTTTCAAGTCATGGATGATAGCATCTTGATTTGTAAATATTTTTTTAATCAGCTTTTTTTGGAAAGGTTTAAGGGTGTTTCCTAATACCACAATATTAGGAGGAATCGTGTCATATTTCTGGATGTTTTTGAAATTGTCCTTATTTACTAGAAGAATACCGAGGGAGGCAAGTTGTTCCAGGTACCTTACTTTGCTCAGTGAATCTCTGAGTTCCCATACCTGATCTACAAAATTTGCTGCTCTATACAATTTGACATTTGCAGGGATTGAATCCGTCAATCCCGAAATTACACTATGTTCGACCCTTTTGTCAAAAGCTTCTTTATCTTTTAGAGAATAAAATATGATTTCTTCAGTCCGATTTGCCAGAGAATATTGGACTAGGAAACTGGCTCCGTACACGATCATCAGTAGCATACTTATCCTAAGAGAAGGAAAATGTTTTCGTGAAAAACTTTGATAAAGAAAGTAAATACTCGAAAAGGTGATGATCAACTGGAAAAGATTGATCCATATGCCATCAATGATGTAAAATGGCAATTTCTCCAAAACTTCGAAAGTCTTGGTACCGGTCAACATCAGTACGTTGCACAACCATCCGAATATGATAGCGATTGTCGGAATTAAACCAGCTGTGACAATAATCATCAGACCACATACCATTAATAAAAACGAAAGCGGAATCCATATAATATTTGCTGGGATAAAATATGTTGGAAACTGATGGAAATAGTATAGTGTCAAAGGAATTATCAAAATCTGAACAGAAATAGTTATCCACAAATTTTCTGCTATGTGGTTTGTGATTTTGTTGCTTCCAGGCCATATTTTTCTGAAATGAGATTGGAATAAGATAATACTCAGTACTGCAGCCACAGACAACTGAAATCCAATATCGAACAAGGTGCAAGGGTCTAGCACAACCATAATGAAAGCTGTCGCACACAAAATATTTATACTATCGGCATACTTTTTTAAATGAATTCCAATTTCCCATAATGTGAACATGACCACAGCACGAATGATCGATGCACCTCCACCACATATAAATGCAAAACACCAAATACTGAGTATCGTTAAAACTGATTTTATCCATTTGAATTTCTTCGGTAATGGGATGAAGCGAAATATAAAACTAACAATGACATAGAGCATACCAACATGCAATCCGCTTACTGCAAGAATGTGAGCTGTTCCTGTTTGAATGAAGGCGTTTTTTGTATCCTTAGAAATACCTTGCTTGTTCCCAAACAATATTCCGGAAAGTAATGCGGAGTATTCTCTTTTGGTGTATTTTTCAATTTGCAGGCATGCCCATTCGTTTGCCATTTGAGATAAGCGCTTTGGGTGTGAGCCGTTATTTTTATTGATTTGTATAAGGGAATCAACCATGCCTTTTTGAAAAATATGCATGGTGTGTAGATATTTTGCTTCATTGTATGGGTCGTAAATAGATGCTCTTTGAATTGGGGTATTCCTGATTAACGCTATTAAAGTATCTCCATGGTATAGCTTTGGTAGTTTTTCAAAGGATGTTAATAAAATCAATCTTTTATCTTCATCGGATGCTATGATTTTTGAATATGGCTCATTGCTAAAATGTTCTTTTACTATTAATACTTGTTCTCTGGTTTTGGTACCTTCAGATTGTCGAATCTGCCAATGTTGGTCCGTTCTATGGGTGACATTGATCAATAAAGATGCAATGCAAATTCCTCCAATAATTCCAATTGAATGTCTTCGTGAGTAGTAGAGTAAGTACGAAAATATTAAACTCAATATACCCAATGTCCAGTTTGACCAATTTCCACACCTGCCTTCATAGGCTATGCTCTCTAATGTTAGGGTCACCATTCCAAACAATAGCAAGAGGAGCAAAAAGGGTCTTTTGGATAATTCTTCTAGTATCATTTTCAGAAAAAAAATACATAGATTAGTGTCGCAAAGAATAAAAATGTTACTTTTAGCAAGTATTTCAGTCACATTTTTGTAATTTTATTAACAAAATCTGGGAAATGAGATGGTTAGCATTTATACTTTGGCTTCTTCTAGGTGTCATTTATTTCAGTATCTGGTCTTGTAGTAAAGAAAGCTGTTGCACAGCTTCAATGAACAAATCAGATTCAGAGCCAAAAGGCGAAACTCAGATTGTTTCAAAAGCATTACCCGGCAATATTTATTTCCATTCGAATAGTGACAGTGCTAGTTTCGGCGCGCATTGGGGAACCTATGCAGATTCACTCGGCAAAATTGAAAAGGGAAATAAAGAATTGACAATTACCGGCTTCTACAATTCCAAAGAAATTAATCATACAACTTATGCTAATTTAGGACTTGCCAGGGCTGAAATGATGAAAACACAATTGGTTAAAAGGGGAGTGATTGCGACCTATAATACAAACTCAAAATTGATTGATTCTGACTTCATCTCTGATAGTTTGTATGTATTAACCAGCGCTATATTAGCACTTCCAGTTGTTGAAGAATTGGATAATAAAGCTATTATTCACCATGAATTCAATTCAACTGATTGGGATAAATCACCGGAATTGATTAGTTTTCTGGATAAAGTAGCAGCCAGGGCAATAGAGGAAAAATTCAAAATAGACCTTAAAGGTCATACTGACAATGTCGGCGATGATCAAGAAAATAAAAAATTGGGACTGAATAGAGCCATCACAATAAAGAAATATCTAGTTTCAAAAGGTGTTATAGCAAAGAGCATTAGCGTAGAATCTTTTGGTGAAAGCCAACCAATAGCTTCCAACGATACTGAAGATGGAAGAGCACTTAATCGTAGAACTGAACTTATTATAAAAAAATAAAAATCATTGCCATGATATTACTTTTTTCTATTTGTAACCTCGCCTGGTGGCAAGTTTTACTCTCTTGGTTGCTGCCATTTCTACTTGGATGGTGGTTTTCTAGATTGCTCAATTCTCAATATCCTGTGGAATCCGATGAAACTGTGACAGAAAGTCTAGACCTAAATTCTCAGGCGAAATGGAGTTCAATGCAGGCAGATCTGGACCTAAGGTTAAAATCAGAGGCTAGTCTTCGTGATGAGTTGAATAGACTTCGAATTGAGTTAAAATCTACTCAATTGCAATTGGAAGATTGCCAAAATTCAAAGAAATCTGAACCCGTTCATATTGACTTAGACCAGAAAACAGAACTGTTTCCAGAATCCAGAATGTCAAGTGAACATTTAGGCTCAAGTTATATACCTGAAACAGCATTTGCTGCGCTCCATCCTGATCAGCTTCAAATCGTTGAAGGAATTGGACCTAAAATGGATGAGTTTTTAAAATCAAAAGGTATAATCACCTGGAAGGATCTTTCTTTGCAGGATGGAGCCCAATTGAAAAAAGATCTAGAATCCGCTGATGCAAAATATCGAATCATTGACCCGACCAGTTGGCCACAACAAGCCGGATTGGCACATCATGGCCAGTGGGATGAATTGATTATGTTGCAGAAGCAGCTTGCTGGTGGAAAAGATGATTCTTCCAATACAGAAACAAATTCAAAATTGGAAAGTGTACTCATTAAAATGGGTTTATTGAAAAGGTACGATCAAGATGACCTAAAAGCAATAGAGGGCATCGGACCAAAAATTGAGTTGCTGCTTCATGAAGCGGGAATAAAAACTTGGAAAGCTCTGTCAATTACTGCTGTAAGTGACATCCAGGCTATTCTTACAGCTGCAGGAGATCGCTTTCAGCTTGCCAATCCATCTACTTGGCCTAAGCAAGCAGATTTGGCAGCTCGGGGAGAATGGAAAGCCTTCTATGAATATCATGATCAGTTGAACGGAGGCAAAGAAGCTTGATTGTAATCACATCTTATATACGAATAAAAAGCGGGCTAGTCCCGCTTTTTTATTTAGTTGCTATTTTTACTCAGGTACAATTGGATAGCGAAGCTTTTACTCTTTAATTTTGTGCAAGTATGAAATTTAAAAAAGCTGTTTTTCCGGGATCTTTTGATCCAATGACCCTCGGACATGTGGATGTGGTATTGAGAGCTCAATATTTGTTTGATGAAGTGATTATCGCTATAGGGATAAACTCTGTAAAGAAATCGCTTTTTTCAGCAGAGCAAAGGAAAAAATGGATAGAGCAAATTTTTGAGCAAGAGCCAAAGATTAAAGTCGAAATTTATTCCGGATTGACCGCTCTCTTTTGCAAAGAAATCGAAGCGCACTATTTAATTCGTGGCTTGAGAAATACGCAGGATTTTGAGTACGAAAAAACTATTGCGCAAATGAATCAACAAATCGATGAACAACTCACTACAATACTGCTCATGTGTAGACCAGAGTTTTCACAACTGAGCTCCACAGTCGTTCGGGAACTTGTGATGGCTAAACATGATGTAAGAAAATTTGTTCCTGAAGTTATTGCAAACGAAATTCCAAATATTAATATAAACCTCAATCCATGAATAATTCAATCCTGCATATACCAATAATGAAAAATGAGCCAGTGCTAAGTTACGCGCCAGGTTCTTTGGAAAAAAAACAAGTTAAAGCTGCGCTTAAAACACTGAAAGAACAGGTACTCGAAATAAACATGATCATAAATGGCCAAGAAGTCAGTGGTGTTGAGAGGATAGCAATCCATCCTCCTCATGATATCAAGCATGTTTTAGGCTATTATCAAAAAGGAGACGCTACTCATGTGCGCTCTGCTATTCAGGCTGCTATGGATGCAAAACCAGATTGGGAAAATATGAGATGGGAGGACAGAGCCTCTATTTTTCTGAAGGCGGCCGATTTGATTTCAGGGAGATATCGAGCCATGACCAATGCTATGACGATGTTGGGTCAGTCAAAGAATATTTTTCAGGCTGAAATTGACGCGGTATGTGAGTTTTGTGATTTTTTAAGATTTAATGTTCAGTTTTTGACCGAGATTTACAATACACAGCCACAATCCTCGCCTTTGATTTGGAATAAAATGGAATACAGGGCTCTTGAAGGGTTTATTTTCGCTTTGACGCCATTTAATTTTACTTCAATCGCTGGTAATTTGCCTTGTGCACCTGCATTGATGGGCAATACAGTAGTGTGGAAGCCGGCAGAAACTCAGATCTATTCTGCATCTTTGATAATGAAAATTCTTCAGGAAGCGGGTCTACCTGACGGTGTAATCAATCTTGTATTTGTCAATGGAAGTACAGCGGGAGCAGAAATTTTTTCACATCATGATTTTGGAGGTATACATTTTACTGGATCTACCGCTGTGTTTAGACAAATTTGGGCTACGATTGGCAACCAATTGTCAAATTTTAAATCCTTTCCAAGATTAGTAGGGGAGACAGGCGGTAAAGACTTTGTTCTAGCACATCCTTCTGCCAATGCCAAAGCAGTTTCTGTGGCATTGTCCAGAGGAGCATTTGAATTCCAAGGACAGAAATGCAGCGCTGCTTCAAGAGCTTATATACCAAAATCCATTTGGGGGGAAGTAAAAAATTCTCTCCTATCAGATTTGCAAGATATGAAAATGGGATCACCTGAAGATTTTACGAATTTCATTAATGCTGTGATTGACGAAAAAGCTTTCGATAAAATCAAATCATACATAGACGGAGTTCAAAGTGATACAGATGCAGAGGTTGTTTTTGGAGGGCATTGCGACAAAAGTACCGGTTATTTTATTCAGCCTACGGTTATTTTAACATCCAACCCTCATTATATAACCATGGAAGAAGAAATATTTGGTCCCGTTTTAACAATTTATGTCTACGATGACGAGAAATTTGAAGATGTGGTTAACCTTGTAGACTCTACTTCACCATATGCTTTAACAGGAGCAATTTTTGCTAGTGATAGAGCAATCATTTCTAGAGTCAGTTCAAAATTGAAAAATGCTGCCGGAAATTTTTATATCAATGACAAGCCAACTGGTGCTGTCGTAGCGCAACAGCCTTTTGGAGGTGCAAGAGCTTCTGGTACGAATGATAAAGCGGGCTCCGTTTTGAATCTTTACCGATGGGTGTCCCCGAGAACCATTAAAGAAAATTTTGACCCACCTTTAGACTATCACTATCCTTTTCAAACTGAAGCTTAAAAATTATTAATCCAATTTTTGTTTCGTGATTCTGAAAAGTATTTCAGCTTTAATCTATAGCTTCAACAGTATTTCATTAGAAAATTCAATAGTTTAGATATTTTGATACAAGCTGAGGATCTAATGCAAGCCCTGCAATTACTCCAAAAACAGCTCCATAAAAGTGGGCTTCGTGATCAATGCCATCCTGACGCTTTGAAGATGCGTACCAGGAAAAACCAAGGTACAATAATGCAAAGACCCAAGCAGGCATAGGCAGGAAAAAGAAAACAGATAGCATTGTAGTAGGGAAGTACAAAATAAAAATGAAAAGAAGACCCGAGATGACTCCCGAAGCGCCTATACTAGCATAATCAGAGTTTTCTCTGTGCTTGAAGAAAGTTGGAATTGATGATAATACTGCCAATGCAAAATATAATGCTAAATAAACCAAAGCTCCTTGCCAGAACCCAAATTTGACCATATAGATTTGTTCGATCAAGCTACCAAATTGCCACAATACAAATAAATTAAGGAACAAATGCATGTAATTACCATGTAGGAATGTACAGCTTATCCATCGATAATATGATTTTTCACGCCATTCGTAATAGGGATAATGTTTGTATTGGTTGATTATACTATAATTTGTAAACCCCATGAGGGAGACTATTCCTATAGTGATCATTAAAGAAATTGTGATAACTGGATAATGGTCATTCATGATGATAAGGTAATTTGTGAATTATACTAAAAGCCCTATACAATTGTTCAGTAAAGATAAGTCTGATGATTTGATGTGAAAAAGTCATCTCTGAGAGCGAGATTTTTTCATTTACATGAGTCTTGAACTCTTCTGAAAAACCATAGGCACCGCCGATAATAACGACTATTTTCTTTATGCCCTGTACCTGTTTTTTGTCCAGCCAATTGGCAAATTTTAATGATGTAAACTGTTGGCCTCTTTCATCTAATATGACAATGTAATCATTATTATTGACGAGATGTTTGACAATAAGTTGTTCTTCTTTTTTAATAAGTTCAGAACGAGACAAATTCTCCTTGATGTCCGGTAATACCTTCAATTGAAATTTACAAAAGTGCTTTAATCTGTTTATGTAGTCATCCAAGCCTTCCTGAATATATCCAAAACTGGTTTTTCCGATGCAAATCAATTCCAAATGCAACATTTTAGAATTTGTTTGTCAATACAAGAAATTGGAAAGGGTAAAGTTTGTACTCTGTCGCTGTGTCGAATTCTTGTAGTACAGTTGTAAATAGCTCATAACATTTTGGAAAGTTGGTGTCGATATGAAAAGAGGCTGCCTTTGTGCTCAGATTTACCAAAATCAGGTCTTGGTGATCTCCCGTTTTTCTCAGCATAGAGAGCACCTGAGGTGATGAACTTACGATGCTGACTTCATTTTCCTTTCGTACTGCTTGAACGGATTTATTACTATACCTGTGAATAAACATTGCCCTGTAAAAAACCAGGTCAAAAAGAAATGGCATTTTTATAGGAGTTGTATTAAATGTATTGATCCTTTCATACAAAGGTTCTTCTTGTCCATTGAGCATGATAGGTACTCCAGGTAGAAAATTGCATAGCACCGCCAGGGCTCTATGATTTGAATAAAATCGTTGCGGGACAGTTGCTTCATATTCATCGATATGGAGATCATGACTATAATTTACGAAAAAGAAATTTTCAGACTTGGATTGATCAATCATTTTCTGGAAAAAACTCATGTCCACTGAATCATTATTCATTTTTAGGAACTGTGCGTACAAATCGTGATTTATTTCACCATGGAAAGCTGGAATACTCTTCGATCCTTCGGTACACTTATCAATGATACATACTCGCGAAGGGTCTGAAGATACAGCTTTGATGATATCTTCCAGAAATGCATCTGGAGCGGATTCTGTAGATCGAAGAATGAAACCATCTATTGGTAAAGTACTCATCCAATGTTCCAGTATTTTAATCCATTCCTTTTGAACATTAACATTGGATAAATTCAATTTTACATAATCCGGATTAAAATTATTATTTACCATAGCTTCAGAAGAAAGATAATAATCAGGTTTCTCTTTCCTCCAAGTGTGCAGTGGATGAGTCAATGTCATGTCTATTTCTAGAAGGACTCTCATATGCGTGTGATGCAAAGTGTCAATGAATCGAATGACCTCTTTCACGTCGCCATATCTTGGATTGATTGAGTAATGATCTGATACTGAATTTACGTTACCAGGATTGAAATTGTTTCCCGGATCTTCATATTTAAGCATTGAAATCAATGAAACGGTATTGGCATTCAATTTTCGGAAATGGTTGATATTGTCAATCACTCCCTGCAGAGATTTAGCCTCAGAAAATTTATAGGGGATTAATTCATAAATTGTAGCTGTTCTAATCCATTCTTTTGCTGGTACCGTCGATTTTGAATTTGTATTGCAAGAAAATAGAATGAGAATAGAGAATATAAATGTGAGTTTGGATTTCATATCATGTTTGCTTTTTTAAAATTATGCATTTTGAAACAAGCTGATTCGTTCCGGGAAATGTTGGAGAAGGGATAAATGAAGTTTAACATCTGCCTTATCTTTGCTATATTTTTTTAGTTTGCCTTTAATGTTTTCTACATATTGATATGCCTCCTGACCTGCATGCTCTTGCAAATATGAAATACAGTGATCTGTATAGAATAGCAATATCTCATCTGCATAAGCAGGTATCAATTGGTCAGCAAACAGGTTTACAAGGTCAATGGACTGAAGCCGAAGTATTTCGTCTTTGAGTAATCCTATTTTTTGGATTTGTTGTAATTCCATCAAATAGGCTTCTGTTTGAATTACTTTTTTTGAATAGGCCTCATGTAGCAGGTCCACATATTCTTCCAGTTGTATAATATTACTTTCGTGTAGAATTTTTACGTATTTAAGTGAGCCGGATTGAAGGAACTCAGACCTGGCAAGGTTCTCAAAATTTTTAAGGTCTCCCATGCCGGTATAGTATTGAAGGATGACTTGAACGAAGAGGTCCCTAGTTTTTATATCCGATACTCGCTTCAAGGATTTTTCAAACATGAAAATCATTTGGCTGCTAAACTGAATTTGCTTTTGTGAAAGTAATTCATGCCATTGAACTGACGAATAGTTTTGAGAGCTAAGAAAATCAATCACAGGTTTTTCTTTGTCCTTTGTTGACGCCTTTTGTATCCAAAATTCTGCGGCTTCCAGTTTTGAATTCAAATCTTTATCCGCTGAGCATAGCACTTGATTTAAAAAATGGAGAATAACTGGTGTAAAATGTTTGGTTGCGAATTTTCGCATCATGATTTGTAGCAAATTTTCTTTGGCTGAAATCACAGAATATGAAGGATGTAAAAATACTTTTTGTAAGGAAGGTAGGATACTATCCAAAGCTTCAGGAGCTACAATAGCATGCACTATTTCATACAATAATTGATGGTATTTCTTATTGTACTGACTAACCCTAAAGCTTGGGTTTGAAGAGGGATTATAGAACCACAGTGAAATTTTATCAATCAAAGCAAGGTTGATCCAGAAAGATTCAATGATCTGGTTTTCTTTAAAGAACGAAATCGCTGTTTGGTACAGAATTTCAAGGCTCTGCAATCTCGATTTGTTCAACTTCGGGGAATGTGTTTTACCTATCGAATCGACATCAAATTGAGCTAAAGCCTTCTCATATTTTGTAGATTCATTCTGCGAATGTTGTAAATAAGGTAGGGTGTAAAGTGAAATCAGTTTTCTTGCTTCTAGATCTATATGCGCCAGACGGAGTAATATTTCTTCCAATTTTGGTTTTGGCGTCTGTTCCAAGAATATTTTAATTTGATCCAGATGATAGGGTTTTGGCTCGCGACTTTTCTCTTCATTTTTTTTAATTTTATGAAGATGTTGGATATGCCAGTAAGCAGCCATCAATACGTGGTCACATTCTTGCTGGACACCGCACATGCTGCAAATTGCAGAACGCACACTCTTAGCACTATAATGCAGTTCACATTCTAAAAGGTGAAAGTCGTGCTTAATGACGTATAGCCAGTGGTTTTTGTTTTTCTCTATTGCTTTTCTAATAGCTCCGCTGCGGATGGCTGTTTTGATGTTCACAAATTGCCTTTCATCCAACTGTTCTTCCAGACTATCAAGAATTATTTTCAAATGGCAGAAAAATTTGCTTTAGAAATGAAGTAAATTTGCAAAAATAAGTGAAAGAATACGGTGGTACAACAAAAAGAAATATTTTTTATAAGACATGCGAAAAGTGATTGGTCGGAGCCGGGGATGCGTGATTTTGAGCGACCTCTTAATGGCAGAGGCAACAAAGATGCATCATCGATTGGCGAATTCCTGAAATCAAAGATAAAAGTGCCATATTACATCCATTGTAGTAGTTCTCAGCGTACAAGAGAAACTTGTCAGCATTTTGTTAAAATATGGAATACAGATAGTGACGCTATAAATTTTGAAGATTCTCTGTATCATGGGAGTTTGGCGGATTTTAAAAGCAGTATTCGTAGTACAAATGATAAATTCCACCATATTGTCTTAATTGCTCATAATCCTACTATGGATGAATTGGTACGTATGCTTACTAAATATGCAATCTATGATATGCCTACATGTGGGGTAATTCAGACAACATATCGACTGAATTCATGGAGAGACTTTGACTTTCAATACCTTAATTTCGTTGATCGTTATGTTCCCAAAGAAATTTAAGTTTTCCGCATTATTGATATCTGTCGCTACTTCGGCGATTTATTTGACTAATTGTGGAACCGGCGATAAGGCACAGCCGCCTGTAGAAAAGGAAAAATTCATAGCCATTATGACTGAATTCGCTTTATTGGAAGCGCATTTCGAAGAATTGCCTTATAGGGACAGAGATTCTGTGATAGCTGCGAATAAAGCCAAGTTTTTAAAGGAACAACATCTTGATGATAGCATTTTCAACCAAGCAATATATTTTTATAACAGGGACCGCAAGCAAATGAATGCTATCGAAAATGAGATACTAAATAGGATTGAGAAATTAAAGTCGTCGAATTAGGTCTTATACTTTCTTAGCTTCTGATTTTCGCAGTCGCAAATTCAAGATTGAGAAATTGAGTTTTTAAACTGTCTCTATATTTTGAAAAATTTACGAGAGCAGTGGCGGGTAAAGGTTCTTGCGCAGGAAAGTTTAGTTTTCTGTGATCAACTTGTGCGCCATTTTTCCAAAACCTAAAGCATACGTGAGGTCCAGTAGCCAATCCTGTCGAGCCTACATATCCGATTACTTGTCCCTGCTGTACGTGTGTTCCGGCTCTGATTCCCTGAGCAAATTTAGACATATGAAGGTACTGAGTCTGATATGTTTTATCATGTCTGATTTTGACAAATTTACCATTTCCACCGGTGTAGGCAGCTGCCTCAACTACACCATTGCCAACGGCGATGATTGGAGTGCCATAAGGTGCTGCGTAGTCTGTCCCTAAATGCGGACGATTAAATTTGAGCACTGGATGAAAACGTCTGGAAGCAAATGGTGACGATATGCGAGAAAACCTTACAGGAGCTTTTAAGAAAAATTTTCGCATCGGTCTCCCTTCATTATCGTAGTAGTCAAATTTGCCATCTTGTAGAAAACCATAAGCATAATGCTCATTTTGATCTGTCTTAAAATAAGCAGCTTTCAATTTTCCCTCAGCTGTTGGTTTTCCATCAATATAAAGACGGTCATATAATAACTTAAACACATTACCTGCTTGAACTTGATGAAAATCCAAAGAACTTGAAAGGGCATCCTCCATTTGATCTATAATCCCAGATGGGACTGACTGATCTTCCAACGCTTCCCACAAGGAACTTGAAATCATGCCTAAAGCAATTTCAGATTTGATTTCTGATTGTTTTTCCATCACTTTGCAGCAACCGTCATTGCCAAGATCAGCTACCAGTACTTGTTTTGGACTCAATTCAAATGCAAAAAAATCAGGCGTTGTGCAGTCGTTTGTAGATACAAAAGCCAATTTTGTCCCTGCTTTCAAAGATCTAAAATCTAAATGCTCCTTCAAATTTTCCAGTATGGTTCTCACTTGTTTGGTATCAAAACCATACGAGCTAAACAAATCTGGTAGGAGTTGATTTGATTTCAACGACATTGAGCTGATTTGGAAATTTTGGTGATCAAACCCAAATGAACTATAAGAATTGCTGAAACAATCTGAATTTTCTGAAATTATTGAGGATTCTTTTTTGTTAAATTGAAATGGTGTTTCACTTAAAATAAACTGAAGCAGAAGGATATTAACGATTAAGAGCACTCCCAGTGTTAACGACTTGGCAAAAGTCTCGAGCAGGCCTTTCCTTAACTTCATCCTGATAGCTTGTTTTGTTGAAAAATAAAAATGGCAGTGCAAAGCTACAAAAATTATGTGAAACTGCGTAATCCGAAATATCATATGGGCAAATCTTAACTTTTATATTACACATTATAGAAAAATATAATGTATAAAAAATTATATATTAAACCATTGTCAGTAGATCGGCAGATTTTCCTGGAAGAGTTTATCTTTGTATTTGAACAAAATCCGTCAAATTCGCAATGCAATCCAAAGAAGCGGCTCTTTGTATACGTGGAAGGCTCTTGGAACTGACAAGGCCTAAAGTCATGGGGGTACTGAACCTTTCGGAGGATTCATTTTACCAGTCAAGTATCAGCAACACAATAGATTCTGCTATTGGCAAAGTCAGTGTTATGATAAAGGAGGGAATGGATATACTTGATCTTGGCCCAATGAGCTCGCGTCCGGGGGCTAAATTGGTGCCAACAGATCATGAAGCTGGATTGATACAGAAGTTTTTAGTGCCTATTAAAAATGCATTTCCTGAACTCATTACATCTTTGGATGTTTTTCGTCTTGAATCTGTCCAAATTGGCATAGACCTTGGAGTAGATATCATCAACGACATCACTGGATCCCACCAATGTCAAGATGTCTTCAAAAGCATACATGATGCAGGATTGGCATATATTCTGATGCACAGTCGCGGTGCATTTGGAAATTTCCATCATGCAGATCAAAAACATTACAAGCATACAAGTTCAGATGTGATTCGGGAGTTAGCAATTGCATTAGACAAAGCTATGCAAACCGGTCTGCAGAGCATTATCATTGATCCGGGATTTGGATTTAGTAAAACAATTGATCAAAATTTTGAATTACTAGGCCAGTTGGAATGTTTTTGCATTTTAGAAAGACCTTTGTTAGTTGGTCTTTCGCGGAAAAGTATGATATATACAACCTGTAAATCTGATCAGAATCAAGTGCTTGGAGGTACTTTAGCTGCACAGACAATTGCATTAATCAAAGGCGCAAATATTTTACGCACTCACGATGTCAAAGAAGCTGTTCAATGCATAGACATTGTTGAGAAAATGAAGTCCGTACAATCTGGCATTTAAATTTAACATAATATTTATCATGGTTCTTGCCAACAAACGTAATTTAATCTGAAAGGTGAAAGAATAATTTGGGCGAAAAAAAAATCATAGGAAAGATAGCACTCCTTTTAAGGAGAGTTCTGATCATTAGCGGAGGCCTGATGTTCGCAATATTTCTTTTCTTTATTCTTGCACAAACAGCTTCTTTTCAGACTTGGTCTAAAGCCCAGATCATAAAGTATCTTAATGATCATATAGACAATGAATTTAGTGTGGGCAATATTGACATGAATGTTTTTACAGGTTTCAAAATTGAGAAATTACTGATTAAGGATCAGAAATCAGATACTTTGATTTATTGCGGTGTCTTGAAAGTCGGCCTCGCTCAGGGGCTTGGTTCACTTTGGAACAATGCGCTTTCCATTGAATCTATTGAATTGACAGATGCTTTGATTTTTAATGTTCGCTATAAATATTCTGAACCGACAACTCTCAACCAATTTATCAAGCAATTCAATAGGAAAAAGTCCACTGGAGGAAAGGGATTTCAGCTCAATATTGAAACTGTAAAATTGAACAACGTTTCTTTTGTGAATGAAAACATAAGTTCCTCAAGTCGTGATATTTATACAATAGGAAAGGGTAAACTTCAAGTAAGAACTTTTGAACCAAAAGCTAAGCATATCGCTTTCAGGTCTGCTGATATTTCAAATGTATATGTGCTCTTGTCCAAGAATTTTCCGATCGATAGTTTTACTAATACAAAATCTCCAGGAAGAGATTCCATTCAGGAAGATGAAAATTGTGAAATTCCGCTCGTGATAGCTGTGGATCAGGTGAATATTTCTGCTTCTAGTTTTAATTTACATGATTTCCGGAAACCTTCAGATGGTATAAGCAGGTTTGATCCGCGCCACATTGAATTCCAAAATATCGATGTCTCCTTGAACAATTTTGTATATGATGATTTGAAAATGACTTGGAGAAATCAAATTATGTGTTTAGCGACTAAAAGTGATTTTGTAATTAAAAATCTCAATGCAGAATATGTATCTATATTGCCCGATCTGATAGGACTCTACAATTGTGAACTGACTACAGGTAATAGTTATTTGAAGGATACTGTTGAACTATTAATGAGTAGCTATGAAGATTTGAAGAATTTTCAAGAAAATGTGTATTTGAACATCCATTCTAAAAATTCAGAGATCGGTGTGCAAGATATTCTTTATTTTATACCGGAAAAGAAAAAAGTTGATATTTTAAATAGAAATATCAAAAAGAAAATTCGGATTGATGGGGAAATATTGGGACAAATCAATAGTTTAAAATCAAATCAAATTCATTTGAGTGTGGATCGTGATTTGGAATTTGAAGGTCGGGTTGCAATCAGAAATATTACAAAATCAGGGGAAGAACTTCTCAATATTAAATCAAAGAAACTCAGGTCTTCCATTGGATTCGTGAAAAGTTTGGTGCCGCAATTCAAATTACCAGAGCAATACGATCGCTTGGGAAATTTCGATTTTGTAGGAGAATTTGATGGTTATTTTGAAGATTTTGTTTCGTATGGAAGGTTCGGCACCGAGCTTGGATACCTTGTCACCGACTTAAGAATTGACATATCTCAGGGTAAATCAAAAGCGAAGTATTCCGGTTCGATAGCAATGGATAATTTTTATCTAGGAGCTTTGTTCTCACAACTAGATCTGAGAGGAGTAAATTTAAAAGCACAGGTTCGAAATGGAACAGGTCTTACATGGGAAACTTTGAATGCTGATCTGGATATGAATGTTGGCAGTGCCCAATATAAAGGAGTGAACTATTCCGGCATCAGTTTTAATGGTAAATTAAACAAGGATTTGTTAGATGGAAAATTAATTTCAACTGATGAAAAACTTAGATTAAAGTTTCAAGGAAAAATAGCAAATTTAAATTCAAGACCGGAATTTGACTTTACTGCTCAGATTTTTCAGGTAAATTTGAAGGATTTGGGACTCAGTAAACAGAATTTTAGTATAACCGCTAATATGGAAGCAGACCTTGAAGGTAAGAATATTGATGATGCTACGGGTTGGTTGAAGATTGATCAAGGAGTCCTAATAGATATGGAGCGGCAGACAAAGTTGAACTTGGGATCCATCCAAATAAGCAAGATTAAAGATATTTCTGGTGCTCTATTAAAGATTCAAACCGAATTTGCACAAGCATCTCTGAAAGGGAATGTAAAAGTGAACGATGTGTTTCCTGCATTGAAATACCTGGTCAGTCAATCATTACCTTTATGGACACAAGAGTTGAATTGGAGTATTCAGCAAGTTGATCCTGCGACTAATTTTGACTTTTATATAGATATTGGTAAACTTACACCATTGCTCCAGTTTGCTAGAGTTCCAATGAGCCTTGAAAATGCTACATTGAAAGGAAATTTGAATAAATCTGCTCTAGAAGCTTCTCTGAATGGAAAAGTTGAGAAATTGGAATATGATACGCATAAACTCTTTGACTTAAAGCTAGATGCTAGAGTTTTAGGAAATAAAGTGCAGGCGAATATTTCGTCAAGTAAGTATAATTTTAATAATAAGACTTGGCTCAATGAAATAAAGGCTACTTTACTTGCTGAAGATTCAATAATGAATCTAGATCTATACAGTAAAGACTCAGTTTCGAAGAATGATTTTATAGTAGCCAATATGCAGGTGAGTAAACATTTAAATTCATACAGTTTCCATTTTCTGGACGAGACTTTAGTTTTAGACTCAACTAAATGGACTGTGAGGCCTGGTTCTGAGATTAAATATTCGGGAGGGAAATGGTATGTCAGAGATTTTGAAATAGAAAACAAATATCGAAGTGTATCCATTGAGGATATTGATAATAAGGGAATCCAAATTTACCTCCAAAACGTCAACATTGACATTTTGAATTTGTGGTTGAGGAAAAAGTCATTTGTTGTTTCTGGTATTGCGACAGTGGATATAAAAATTCCGGATCTTTCGAAATTGGAAAAGATCAATGCTGATATAGCTGTTGAATACACAAAAATAGGTGGAGTGCATTATGGCAAAGTTTATTTGTTTGCAGTGTTGGATAGCCTTAATAGTCCTTTAAAAATTAAATTAAAAAATGAGTATAAACAGTATCTTCTTGAGGCTGAAGGTTCATTGAAAATACCAACTGCCAAAGGAAAGAATCAGAAGAATTGGGAAGGTGATTTTGTAGTGAATTTGCAAAATTACCCTATTCGCATACTCGAGAATTTTATAGCTTCAATTTCAGAAACTTCAGGTTTTGTGACGGGAGAAGTAAATTTGATGATCAGAAACAGCAAGATTTTACTGAGAGGAGAAGCAACTGCTACGGAAGTTCAAACAAAGATTAATTATTTGGGAGTGAGAGTTTTTGCAAATGACCAGAAAATTTATTTTGAGAATGATAAGTTGATTTTTGATAAAGTAACTGCCAAAGACGAACTTGATAATCCAATTCAAATAGACGGTTATTTAAGACAAGATAACTTTAGCTCTTTCTATATTTCATTAGAAATGAAATCTCAAAAAGCACTATTGCTCAACACATCAAAATCTTCTAATAGTTATTATTATGGAAAAGTGATAGGGGAGTTTAGATCGACATTCGAAGGTAATTTGTCCAATGTAAATTTATACACTTCGCTGCATGTATTAAAAGGGAGCTCTGTCACTATACCTGTAAATTATAATCAGGATATCGGTGAAGCAAAATTCCTGGATTTTAAAAGGGATACCGTCAAGAGTGACAGTATCAATTGGTCAGCTACTTCAAATTCAATTCCGGGTATGAATTTTCTCATGGACTTATCTGCTAATGATAATGTTGAGGTATCTCTGGTGTTTGATGAAGCCGCAGGAGACCGTATAAAATCCTACGGTAGAGGTAATCTCCAGATCGCCTCCTCTCCCTATTCTGACTTCTCTATACATGGAAGTTATGAAGTCGAAAGAGGAGAATATTTATTCACTTTACTCAATTTTGTTAATAAACCATTCACTATAAAACGTGGAGGTTTGATTCAATGGAAAGGGGATCCGTTGAACGCTGAAATAGATTTGGAAGCCAGCTATGGAGGTTTATACACAAGCATGAGCACTTTCCTTGCCGAATATCTCAACGATGAGAAGCTATTAAGGAAGCTAGCGCCAGGACACAAGTCGAACTCACGATGCTACTGAATGGATCATTATTAGCACCTGATATTCATTTTAAATTACGTTTTCCAGATTTAACCGGGGAGTTGAAAGGTCTTGCAGAAAGCAAAATTAATACTTTGGAAAACAATGAAGATTTGCTCAATCAGCAGGTATTTGGTTTATTAGTGTTTGGTAGTTTTATTGAATCCAATAATGTGTTCAATTCTGGATTGAGTGGATCATTAACAAGGAATTTTTCCGAATTATTATCCAATCAACTTTCAATTTTTGCCTCCAATCTTTTGTCGGAAGCCTGGGGTAAGAATAGTTTTATTTCCGGGGTAGATGTCAATGTAGCTTATGATGTAGTGAAGACTTATAACTCTGAAGATGTGAGTACAAATTCAGGTGAAGTAGCTATAAGTTTGAAACACCGATTGCTGGATGATCAGTGGGCAGTCACTCTGGGGGGCAATTATAAAACCAACTCAGCAATATATTATTCAACGAATTTTACACCGGAAAGTGTGATCGAATGGAACACTCCGGTCCCTGGTCTTAAACTTCGTTTTTATTATAAAGGAGAGGACAGTTACTATGGCGTGAGACATAAAGTAGGTTCTGGAATAAGTTTTAGAAAGGAGTTTGATTCTTTTGAATTATTTAAAAAGAGTATAGAAGAGCAAGTGAAGCGAAGCAGACCCAATCAATAATGGAGAGACAATCAAAACTTGAATTATATCCGTCGCATTTACCCCAGATGGTAGATTTTTATAGAATCATTGAATGGATGAAATTCAGATGTGTTTCTGATGAAGCAAGACTTCAGATTGATAATATTCAATTTTCTTCTGACCCTGAGGAAATCACTAGGAAGCAAAACTCTATCGCCGAACTTGTGGATCTGATTACAATTTCCGCTTTACCGTTAACCGGTTTTGAATCTATTGAAGAAGAAGGAAAGTTGCTCCAGATAGAAAACTTGCCTCTGGGAATGGAGTCATTCATACGCTTGATCAAAGTTCTCCGCAACACTAAGGCAGTAATGACTTATTTGGCGCATCAAGATGTAAAACATTATCCATCCACTAGGCAGTTGTTAGAACAAATGACACCGCTGGATGCAATGTGGAAAAAGATTGTATCCATAATTGAAGAAGAAGGATTCGTGAAGGACACGGCTTCTCAGAATCTCTCTAATTTAAGAAACGAGATTAAAAATTTAGAAGCAACTGTTTACAAAACTTTTAGAAAGAGTGTAGCGAATTATCGTTCACAAAATTTTTTAGTTGAACAAGAGGAGTCTATTAGAAATGGTAGATATGTTTTGTGTGTATTACCTGAACACAAGAGAAAAGTTCCCGGTATATTACATGCTCAATCCGACTCTGGTAGAATATTCTATATTGAACCTCAGGAATTAGTTTTTTTGTATAATTCGATTCGTGAACTGAAGTTAGAAGAGGAAGATGAGATAAGGAAAATATTGATCGATCTGACGGAGCATATCAGGCCGGAAGGGGAAGGATTGATGAATAACTATTTTATTTTGGTTGAGTTGGATGTACTGCATGCAAAAGCGTGTTTTGCTGAATTGATTTCAGCAAGAAAGATGGCAATAAGCAATGATTCGATTGAACTTTACAATGCATTTCATCCACTTTTATTTATTAAAAATAGTCAGGCAGGGAAATCCACTGTACCTTTCAATCTGTATTTAAATCAGAAAAACCGTATACTCATTTTATCTGGCCCTAATGCAGGAGGCAAATCAATAGTTTTGAAAAGCATGCTTTTATTTCAATTGATGTTTCAAGCAGGATTATTAGTGCCTGCAGATCGGAATGGATCGATGAAAGTTTTTAAGAAAATTTGCGCTGATATAGGAGATTTTCAATCCTTGGATAATGAGTTGAGTACCTACAGTGCAAAATTAATGTATATGAAGCAGTTTTTGGAAGTGGCAGACGAAACGACTGCTGTATATATCGATGAGTTTGGAACTGGTACAGAGCCCAAACTCGGAGGAGCCATTGCTGAGGCGCTGTTAGAAGATTTGAATAAGAGAAATATTTTTGGTGTAATCAATACCCATTACGGCAATTTAAAAACTTTTGCATACAATACGGATGGTTTAGTAAATGGCGCTATGCTTTTTGATGAAGCTCATTTGCGACCAACATACAAATTGGCCGTTGGCAAACCTGGTACTTCTTACGCACTTGAAATTGCGTCTCGGATGAATATTCCAGATCCGATTCTAAAGAAGGCCAAAAAACTAGTGGGCAGTTCTACCGTGAGTTTTGAAAAATTGTTAGAAGATCTGGGTAAACAGAAGCTTCAGCTGGAGGAGGAAGTTCATAAACATAAACAACGTACTGCTCAACTGGATAAACTGATAGCACATTATTCCGAAATCAGTAAGACTGTGGAGCTTAGGCGTATGAAGATGAAAGTAGAACAGAAACAATTGGAGCTTCAACAGAATCAGTTACAGCATGAGCAAGTTAGAGAATTATATCGTGAAAGAGTTAGCCAGCGCAAAGAGATTGAACTACGAAAGTTGGCCGAAGAACAAAAGGCTAATCATGAAAAGAAGCATTTGGAACTGAAATATCTTTCAGATAAGCTAAAAGAAATTCAAAAACATAAAAGTACACTGGAAGACTTTGAAACCGGCCAAATTGTACGATTACTTCAGTTTGGTATTCTGGGAAAAGTATCTAGAGTCGTTAAGGACATAGTTCATGTGGAAGCGAATAACATGGTATTTAAAATTCCTTTCGGCGAGTTGGAATTAGTGAGCAATGCAGTTGATACGAAAAGCGAACATAGTGTCCAAATAAAGGGAGCCCAAGTGGAACCACAATTTAATAGTACTTTAGATATAAGAGGATTTCGTCAAGTTGAGGCTATAGATACACTTGAAGTTTTTCTTGACCGTGCTTTGTTGTCGAATTTTAAGGAGGTGAAAGTTATTCACGGCAAAGGAAACGGAGTGTTGAAAAATGCGATTTCCAAAAGCTTGAGAACTTATACATTTATTGATAAAACCTGGCAGCCTCCTGCTGAAGAGGGTGGCGATGGCATTACGATGATAAGTTTTCGGGGATAGCGTACCTTGCTAAAGCCGGGGTGTCAAAGGAAGCGAAATTACCGGCTTTGTATTTCAAAGTAGCAACCATTCCAATCATTGCAGCGTTGTCAGTGCAATACTGCAATTTGGGAAAGAGTAAATTCCAGTCCTTTTCAACCGCTTTGAATTGTAATTTTTCTCTCAAACCGCTATTAGCAGAGACACCACCGGAAATACCAATATGTCCGATGTTGAAATCGTTAGCTGCTTTTTCAAGTTTGTCCAGTAACATATCAATAATCGCTGATTGGATAGATGCACAAATATCATTAATGTTTTGATTGATGAATTCTGGATTTTCTCTTGTATTATTTTGTAAAAAATAAAGAGCTGCCGTTTTTAGGCCGCTAAAGCTAAAGTTGTAAGCATCCATTTTTGATTTCGGGAATACATACTTTGGAAATCCAAGCCTGGATAGTCTATCCACTTCAGGTCCAGCAGGATATTGTAATCCTAATAGCTTTCCAATTTTGTCAAAGGCTTCACCTGCAGCATCATCCACTGTTTGACCAATAAGCTGTATTGAATAATCGCTTTGAATTAAAACAAGTTGTGTATGTCCACCAGAAACAATCATGCACAAAACCGGAAATTGGGTGTGATCTCTGTCCATAAAAATCGAAAGCGCATGGGCTTGCAAATGATGCACGGTGATTAAGGGTTTTGCCATGCCCTTGCACAAGCCTTTTGCGAAATTAAGTCCAACTATCAGTGACCCCATTAGACCAGGTCCTTGAGTGGCAGCAATGGCATTGAGATCTGACAAATTTATTCCAGCGACAGAAACAGCCTCTTCTGCACATTGAATGATCATTTCAAGATGTGCACGGGATGCCGCTTCTGGGACCACACCACCGTATTTTTTATGAATTTGTTGTGAAGAAATGATATTCGATAGAACCCGATTTCCTTGGACGATAGCGACTGAGGTATCATCGCACGAACTTTCTATTGCCAATATCAAAGGTACCTGCATGATTTTATTGAGGAATTGAATTTTAACGAAATGTATTTCGATTTTTGATTGAAACGTATACCTCTCACGAAGGTTCATGAAGAGAAATTCATAGACATGGTGATTTTTGATTATTTTTGCGTGTCTTTGGTTATTTTTTTTCTATTATGGCAATATTGATTTCAAATCAGGATGTAAATTCGCGAAGAGTAGAAATATCGACTCAAAGCAAGTTTCATGCCGAGAATTGGGTAGTTTCATTGACAAAAAAACACCAATGGAGTGCAGATTTAAAGGAACAAAGGATGTACCCATTATATCCGAATGAAATAGAAATCATCAGACAATACGGAAATCGTTTTATTCGCTTTGCAATTGCTAAATCTGATTATAATGGTCTGCCGGCTAATGTTGGTACTGTCTTTCATATATCAGAAAAATGTAAAGAATTTTGCAGCTCAGAACTTTGTATAGATCAAACATGTGTTTATGCATTCATTTCAAATCAGCATTTAATACTGCAAGTTCATAGATTATCAGAAGTTATATTTGTAAATATTTTTCAGTTTCAGGATGAAATTGAGTTACTTTATTTTATCCAGCTTGCCTATAGATTAAATGGATTGGATCAAAATTTAGACAGATTAGTCTTATGTGGATCTGTTGCGGATGATTCTAAAATAGCTCAAACTTGTAAGATTTATTTCAAGAAAGTACAAGTCAACTTCACACTTGAATAAATATGAGAATTTGTGGAGGAATATTTGGTGGGAGAACTTTTTATCCACCTGCAAACAATTGGCCTACGAGGCCTACCACTGAAATAGCCAGACAGGCATTGTTCAATATATTGGATAATATTATTGATTTCGCAGATTCGTCAGCTTTGGATTTGTTTGGTGGAACCGGTGCGCACACTTATGAAATGCTGTCAAGAGGTTGCAAAAAAGTAACGTATGTTGATAAATTTAAACCGGCTACTTTGTTTGTAAAGAAGGTTTTGGAGCAATTGGATTCAGTAAATTCGGTAAAGGTTGTATTGTCAGATTATAAGCAGTTTGTGTTATCAGATCCAGGAAAGTATGATTATATTTTTGCTGGCCCACCATATCCTTTGAAAGAGATCCCTTTGATTCCGGATCTCATATTTGACGCTAATAAATTAATGGAAAATGGTTTGTTTGTATTAGAGCATCATCAGGCTCACCAATTTCAATCTCATGAGTTTTTTGCTCAATGCAGAAATTACGGCCAGACTCATTTTAGCTTTTTTAAAAGAAACATATGAATTATTTTTCAAGTTTAAAACCTGCTGTAGTCAATATCCTGCAGTCAGTTTACCAAGTTGAAGTATTGGAAGAACAGCTTGTAATTGATATTTGCAAGAAGGAATTTGGCAAGCAATTTACCTTGTTGACATTCCCATTTGCAAGACTTACCGGAAAATCACCAGAAATGATTGCTAATGAATTGGGAATTCAATTAACAGCTCAAGATGAGCTCAAATCTTTTTCGGTTGTAAAAGGTTTTTTGAATTTTGATTTGCCGGATACTATCTGGTATGACATCTTTAGTACTGTGCACCGTAAGCCAATCCAAGACGTATTAAGGGAGAATAGAATTATTGATTCTTACTTGATTGAATTTTGTAGCCCCAATACAAATAAGCCATTGCATCTGGGTCATATCAGAAATATTCTCCTCGGGTGGTCAGTGAAGACTATTTTGCAAGAATTGGGACAAGATGTTTTAACTACCCAAGTTATCAATGATAGAGGAATTGCAATTTGCAAAAGTATGGTAGCATGGTTGAATTATGCAAATGGAGCTACACCTGATACTTCTCATCAAAAGGGTGATCATTTTGTAGGAGATTTGTATGTCGCTTTTGAAAAACACTTTAAAGAGGAATATTTTGCATGGCAACAAACTGATACTGCTCGAAATTTATTTTTGAATATTTCAAAAACTGATTCTGAAACTGAATTTTTCAAAGATTATAAAAATGAATATTTTAATAAGTATAGTATTCTAGGCAAACAAGCAAAGGATTTGCTATTACTGTGGGAGAAAAATGATACTGCAACAATTGATTTATGGCAGAGGATGAACAATTGGGTATATGTAGGATTCGATGAGACATTGAAGCGAGTCGGTATACATATTGATACCAATTATTATGAATCGGACACTTATTTATTAGGTAAAGAAATCATCGATCTGGGCTTGAATTCCGGTGTATTTTATAGAGAACCTGATAAATCAGTTTGGATCGATTTGCAGGATGTAGGCTTAGATAAAAAAGTCGTTCTAAGAAGTGATGGTACATCCATGTATATCACTCAAGATCTTGGAACTGCAGAATTGCGAAATACACAGCACGGGAAGAATAATGTGGTTTATGTAGTTGGGGATGAACAAGATTATCATTTCAAGGTATTGTTTGAAATCCTTAAGAAATTAAATCGACCATATGCGAAGGGATTATTTCATCTTTCATATGGGATGGTGGAATTGCCAACAGGAAGAATGAAATCAAGGGAAGGAACTGTCGTGGATGCAGATGACTTAATCGATGAAATCGTTTCTGAAGCAGCACTATCCGCAAATGAAAGAGGGGAGCTGGTAGCTTTGAATGAAGAGGAAAAATCGACTATTTTTTATCAGATTGGAATGGCAGCTCTCAAGTATTTTATTCTAAAAGTGCATCCTAGGAAGAAAATGATATTTGATCCATCTGAGTCATTGGATATGCAGGGCCATACTGGCCCATACATTGTTAATGCCTTTGTAAGGATGAAATCGATTTTACGTAAATCTTCTAAGCCGATTTTACCTAAAGTCACTATTGCTTCTCAAATTCATGAACAGGAAAAAGTGCTTATTTATGCAGTTTCTCAATACCGAGAAATTCTTGATCACTCAGCACAAACTTTGGATCCCAGCCATCTTGCAAATTTCTTGTATCAAATGGCTAAGGATTTCCATAAATATTATCATGAATGCAGGATTCTCAATGCAGAAACAGACGAATTAAAACAATGGAGATTAAGCATATGTTATGTCATTTCACTTTACTTAGAGCATGGCATGCGCTGTTTAGGTATTTCAATGCCGGATAAAATGTAAGATCTATAAATAATGGTTATGGAAAAGGAAGTCAAGTCTCTTAATTTTATTGAAGAGATAATAGAGGCAGATATAAAAAATGGAAAACATGGAGGTCGGATACAAACCCGATTCCCACCCGAACCAAATGGCTATTTACATATAGGACATGCCAAGTCCATTTGTTTGAATTTTGGTTTAGCGCAAACTTATAAGGGAAAGACAAATCTTAGGTTTGATGATACCAATCCGGAGACAGAAGAGACAGAATATATTGATGCTATCATGGAAGATATCCGGTGGCTTGGTTTTGATTGGGAAGACAGGCTTTTTTATGCATCTGATTATTTTCCACAGCTTTATGAGTTTGCCTTGCAGCTTATCCGGGATGGTAAGGCTTATGTAGAAGACTTGTCAGCAGAACAAATTGCTACATTCAAAGGGACTCCAACGGAACCAGGTAAAGCTACACCAGGGAGGAGCAGGACAGTCGAAGAAAATCTCCGACTGTTTAAAGAAATGAAAGAAGGTAAATTCAAAGAAGGCGAGAAGGTATTGAGAGCTAAGATAGATCTCAGTTCTCCAAATATGCATATGCGTGATCCCATTTTATATCGTATTTTGTTTACACCACATCATAGAACTGGCACTCAGTGGTGTATTTATCCAATGTATGATTTTGCGCATGGACAGTCAGACAGCATTGAGGGTATCACCCATTCTATTTGTACTTTAGAGTTCGAAAATCATAGACCTCTGTATGATTGGTTTATCGAAAATTTGGAAATCTATCCTTCACGGCAGATCGAATTTGCAAGGCTCAACTTGAGTTATACGGTGATGAGTAAGCGGAAATTACTTCAGCTTGTTCGTGAAAAATATGTGAGCTCCTGGGATGACCCTCGTATGCCTACAATTTCAGCCTTTAGAAGGCGAGGATATACTCCTGAATCGATCAGGCATTTTGCAAAATTGGTAGGTGTTGCGCGTAGAGATAATTTAATAGATCTGTCTTTACTAGAATTTGCTATCAGAGAGGAACTCAATAAAAAGGCGACACGCGCGATGGTCGTTCTGCATCCTCTCAAACTTATTATCAGCAATTATCCTCCAGGACAATCGGAGATTTTAAGTCTTGAGAATAATCCGGAATCGCCTGATGAAGGAAAACATGATGTCCCTTTTTCGAACGAAATTTGGATAGAATCTGATGATTTTATGGTTTCTGCAGAAGAAGGTTTTTTGAGATTATCTCCAGGGCAGATGGTGAGATTGAAGGGGGCTTATATCATCAGATGTGATGACTTCAAATTAAATGACGAAGGTAAAGTGATTGAGCTCAGTTGTACCTATTTTCCAGAAAGCAAAAGCGGACAAGACAAATCAGGACTTAAAGTTAAAACCGTAATTCATTGGGTCGACGCTAAATGTGGCTTTCCAGTGGAAGTGCGATTATACGAAAGACTGTTTACTGTCGAAGATCCAAATGTGCAAGCTTCTGATTTCAAGGAGTTTGTAAATCCCAATTCACTCACTACGCTCCAAAATGCGATAGCAGAACCATTTTTGAAAAATGCTGGCATAGAAGACAGATTCCAATTCATGCGTCAGGGATATTTTTGTTTGGATAAAGATTCTAGCATGGACAATCTGGTTTTCAACAGAACTGTTGGCCTGAAAGATAGCTACCAGAAAGCGAGAACGAAGTGATGGGGTAGTTTACCTCACATATTTATTATTGTAGGATAAAAATTGGAATTTTTGTGAATAAAAAGTATTTTTGTTCGCAAATGCTTCTATATGCAACAAGATTATAATGATTCTAACTTGATGTTTTCAAATTGGGAAAACGAGAATGCTAGCCGTGGACAGCGTAAAGATTATTTATCTCAGATGGGTTATTCAGATGTTGATTCAGAGTCTATTCTGGATAAATACTATCAATACCGTGTAAAAAAAAGACTAAATTGGGGTTGGTTTTTAATGGGCTTTGGAGGATTTCTTGGGTTTTTGAGTTGTGTCCTCACTATGATGGAAATTCTACCTTCTATGAGAGGTTTCGTGCTGTATGGTTTGACCTCAATAGCTATTCTCTTGGCTTTGGCTGGATGTTATCTAGTAATGGAAAAAGGCGGAGAAGATGAATAGTGAACTTTGATTATAATCGCGTGAAAAATAATTTCAATTCAATTCTCCGCATATCGAATTAGTCAAATTTTACCCAGTAAATTAACGGCAAAGATCTAATTAATTTAACTGGTAGTCGAAATTGAAATTATAACGCTGGAATAAATAAGATCCTAAACTATTTATGCTACTCTTAATACCACTTTTAATATTTGGCTTGAAATTAATAAATACCTAAAATACGACTACAGCATGTTAAAATCAAGAAGATTTCAACATACTGTAGCCAATATTTACCTTAATCTATTTTTGAAAAATGCTCTGTTTTCTGAGCATAAAGTGAAGCAATTCGTACAAAATAATTACCGGAAGGTACACCACCCATTTCCCAACTGAGATTATGTTCTCCGGCACGACTTCGACCATTTACTAGAATTTTAATTTCAGAGCCCATACTGTCGAAAACACTAAGTCTGATTTTTTCATCACCTGTATGATAATTTATTTTTAATGTATGCATTACAGGATTTGAAATGACATCAAGTGCGAGGCCAAAATCTCGGGAGTAGTCATCAGTATTGGTTGGAGCGCATCCTTCAATTACTGGTAATTTTTGGAAATCGGAAAACAAGGTAGATTTTACTTCTGCAGCAGACAATCCGAACCAGTCCATAAGTACAGAAGCGTAAACTGATCTGAAGTCATATTGCATAGCGACTCCTTCATCATTGGCTACTGTATCATTAATTGTCGGATTGTTTCCTAGTATCCCACCTTTGATACATGTTCCAAACATAAACATAGGTGCAGCTGTACCATGATCAGTCCCAGTACTGTCGTTTGCCAAAATCCTTCTCCCGAATTCTGAAAACGTCATTCCGATAACTCTTTTGTCATTTCCTGATTTTTCAAGTTCTGTCTGGAAGGCTTTTACAGCATCTGAAACTCTTTGCAATAATGTCGCATGATTGCCTATCTCATGATCGGTGGGATCGCATTGATTGGCATGCGTATCAAATGTGCCTATGTCCACAACATAAACTTTGGTACGAAGACCTCCTTTGATCAATTGAGAAACGATATTCAATTTGTCCTGTAATGGGTTGCCCGACGAAGTGATCGTACCTCCAGCTGCAGTATACGCATTTGTCATGATGTCTGAATAATCATTGTTTTGGAGCAACATGGTTTGCAGATATTTCAATTCAATCCCGTAGTTAGTATTCGGAACAGATGTAGCAAGCTCCCCTTGTGGAATTTTGATCAGGTTTGCCGGATCGTTTACAGCCAATGAGAAATTCGTGATCGGACCTTGACAAGTTTGTGAAACCAATGAACCTATAGTAATCGCTAATGGATCCGGGTTGTCATTATTCGGATATCCATTAGGATAATTTGTATGATTTGGATAATAATATCTTCCAAGCCATCCTGTAGTCTCAAAAACATCTACGGCTGAACCTGAAGTCCAGATGTCTGTAGATCTAAAATGAGACCTATTTTGATTTGGATATCCTACTGACTGGATTAATGAAATTTTACCTTCATCATAAAGCGCTTTCATGCCTGTCATGACTGGATGCAATCCGAGATTATCCCTCAATTTGAGGGCAAGATTTTCTTTTATAAGGATTTTATTTCTCGCTTTATCAAGAGCAGAATATTGGTCTAATGGCAGGACTGTATTTAATCCGTCATTTCCACCTGTCAGCTGGATTAAGACCAGAATTTTATCATTTTCAGGGCTGACAAGGTTCAGAAATGAGCTGCGTGAAATGGCATTCACCGGGATTCCGTTGATCAACAGAGGTACACCTATTG
Source organism: Saprospiraceae bacterium (assembly GCA_016710235.1). Classification (NCBI taxonomy): domain Bacteria; kingdom Pseudomonadati; phylum Bacteroidota; class Saprospiria; order Saprospirales; family Saprospiraceae; species Saprospiraceae bacterium. The sequence continues at coordinate 3,283,474 of JADJLG010000001.1, read as the reverse complement.
CTGAACTAGATTTTATAAATGATCTTCTTTTCATTTTCTGTTTTTTAATAATTGAACACAATTAACTGAGTTGATATTCGGGCATTGCGAGAAGCGCGAAAAATAGAATTTTAAGCTTATTTTCTATTGTAGCCCTCGCTTGCGTATTGGTCGGATTGGCTTTAAAATTGTTATAATCTGTTGTCCACCTGGCTTCTGAAATATTTCCCAAAAGAACTTTCAAAAGGTAGTCAGACTGATTTGAATATATAGGTCTTGGCAGTAGATGTGCGACGATATCGGCTATCAAATTTTTTGCATTTGTAGGGTCCGGCAAAGTTCCAACATAGGCGACCAAATCCAGACCAAATAAACCGGTGACATTCCTGATTCTAAGTTTTGTAATGAGGCCGCTAGTCCATGTCACCCTCGCAGGTAATGTCACTGAATTAATCCAAATTTCATGGAAGCCTGGTTCCTGATAATAAGGAGTCCATCCGGCTACACTTGGAACATCAAAATACACTTGTTGTAAGTTTGCAGATCCACGATAAAAAAACAGATATGTATTATATTTTTCTGCCAATTTTGTCGGAGGAGTAAAAGACATTGTCTTCAATGTATTAAACAAAAATTCATAAGGAGGTCTGATCATTGCTCCTAATGCTTCAGACGAGTAGAAGTGGTCGCTTGATAAGAGTTTCCTGACTACAGTACTTATGTTAAAATTATCCGCTATCAATAGATCTGCAAGCCCATTGACGATTTCATTCTCTATTGCCAAATCAACCTGGTAATAAACAAAATATCTATACAGTTTTCGGCAAATGAAAGTTGCCGTTTCTCTTTTCTGGAAAAGCAGATTAATGATTTCTTTGTATTCATTGTTTCCTTTATTCGAGATAGTTGCATTGTTGAATCTGTTTGAAAGAGTTTTAGTACTGGTATCGTGGAGGTTTGCCACAAACTGTACATTGTATGTACCTAGATTCCTATCTCGAGCTATAGTCCAACCGGTCAAAACTTTTGCAACCGCTGCGATGTCTTTTTCAGTATATGTAGTGTAGTCACCCGGACCAACTAATTGTCCTTTCCCACAAGTAAAGAGCTCCATTAATTCTCGCGCATAATTTTCATTTGGAGCCCGATTTGTGTTCTGATTTCCATTCAAATACACTAGCATGGCAGCATCGATCGTGATTTCTTCCGTTAAAGTTTTAAAATTGCCAAGCACATTTTTTCTCAACGTTGTAAGATAATAGTATTTGTAGCGTGGATCAAAAACATCAGATACTACAAAGTGATTGTGCCAAAACAGCATCATTTTTTCTGTTAGGCTTACCCCTTCGTTGAATATGTTTTCCATTATCCAGGCATGAAGGGAGTTGTCCCTTGATTGGAATAAACCCTGAATCGTGGGATCTCCAGGTTTGTCAACCCAAGTCTCTCCAACCGGAGCACTGACATCCTGTGCAAATCCATAATTGAGCGGTGGAGCCGGTTCTGGAGTAGTTTGCATTAGTTTGTCTAAAGTTTTGCTTAGTCCGTCACTGACAGCTTGGTTGATTTGTGCATGAGTAGGTCCAAACATTGCCCGCCTCAACAAGTGTGCTGCTGTAGCATAATTCCAAGCCCCGGAAAATAGATCCAGGCCACCCATAATAGGCAGAGCTGCTGCTCGGGATGGCATCATTTCTGGGGAGCTTTCATCTTTGGGATTGGAGTTCAAAGTAAATCGTCTCTGATTCATATATTGTAATTTGGAAGCGAATGATATTTCTTTGATTGTTTAATGGTAAAAAAGTTTAATGAATATTATAAATAAATTAACATTGTTCGGGAACTGTAGATAATAAGTAGTTTTTTAATGTCTTGTACTGATTTTAAGTAGGAAAAAGCAAAGAAATTTTGATTTTTTTAATTTCGCAGTGAATCTAGAAGCTTTTCTGGCATTATTTCAGTATTTCAATTGAAAATGTTTTCCTTTTAGTTGTGAAAGAATATTAACAGTTGAAACAGTTGAGTCTCTGTATATTTGCTTGCTTTTTAATCATCCGTACTGTATTAAGATGTCAGGTCAAAGCAAAGTCCGCAGTATTTCATTCGAACTTGTTGACAAACGTGTTTATGTGCCCTTATTGGTCATGGTGCTGGTGGCATTGTACCTGGTCAAATTATTGAATGGATTTTATCTCCCGGTATTGGAGCATAGACCGGGCATCAGTATTAAAGATCCTCTTCTTGATTGGTTACCTCCTGTTGATTGTTCTTGGCCAATCTTTATTTTGCTGTATGGCTCCCTTTTGTACGGTTTGATTTCTCTTGTTCGTTTTCCGGTTGTGTTTCTTCAATTGTTATTCGCTTTTGCTTTTATGTACTTGGTGCGGTTTCTTTGTATTTTTTTTGTACCGCTGGCAGAGCCAAAGGACCTAATTCCGCTTTATGATCCAGTTTTGGAAAGTCTTTTTTTTCAGGCAACTATACTGAAAAGAGACCTATTTTTTTCAGGGCATTTTGCCAGTATGTTCCTGTTGTTTTTAAGCATGAAGCCTCGATCGATGAAGATCGTTTATTTTTTTCTTGCCATCACTTTAGCAATCATGATCCTATTTCAGCATGTTCATTATAGTTATGACATAATTGGAGCTGCATTATTTTCATGGATTTCCTATGTACTTGCTCAAAAATTTATTTTTGCCTTTTATTCAAAACTTGTTCAAAAGGAACAGCTGGAAAGCTGAATGATCAAAAAAGTCAGTTCGACGAATTCTATCCGGAACAATTCGTACCTTACATTATATTTCTTTTATTGTATTAATTTTATTTAACATGACAAAGAAGCTACTTCTTTCTTTTTGTGCTGTTTTAATGATGAACCTTGTATTTGCTCAGTATTTCCAAACCTCTTGGGTAAATGCGGGAAGAAACCCAGGTGGGATTAATAATGACAACGAATATCCACCGGGAGGCGGATTGCCTGCAGGCTGGTCAACCATTCTCGGAAACACGGCTTCGTACACCAGGTCATACAGCTCCATCCAATCCATAGGTTTTCCTTTTTTGTTCAATAATCAACCCGTATCAAAATTTAAGGTATCCTCTTCCGGAATATTAACCTTTGATACAGCTACTGTTTTAGGACTGGATACAATAAACCAAATTTTACCTTCTACTAAGGTCCCGGATAAATCTATTTGTATGTGGGGCCTAGGATGCTGGCCGGGAGATTATATCGTGAGAAAGACATTCGGCAATCCTGGTGCAAGACAACTTTGGATATCATTCAACTCCTATCATGAAAAAGAACTTCAGATACAAGGTTATTTCTATGGATCTATAGTACTGGAAGAAGGTACAAATGCAATTTATTTGGTCGAACAACGCACATTATGTGTCTTGAACAATACCGAATGTACAGGTAAGACCTCATTGACATTAGGTATTCAATTGGATCAGTCCACAGCATACAACTTGGATAATACTGCAAGTTATGCATTCAATTCAGGGGCAGATTATACGCCTAAAGATAATAGTTACCATGAGTATTTACCAGGGCAACGACCAAACCACGACGTTGCTGGTGTTGACTTTACCAATAAAAGATATTACTCAAGAAATGACTTGCCGGTACCCTTAACAGCTAACTATAGAAATGTTGGCGAATCAACAATAAATTCATATAACTTAAATTATAGTGTTAACGGACTTAATCCCACTGTTGAAAAATTTTCAGGACTGAATATTAAGAGTTTGGATGCGTTTAAAGTCAGCACTAATAAAGCTTTTAATGGTAGTGCAGGTGAGTACGACATAAAGTTGTGGCTTTCGGATATCAATGGAAGCTCACCTTCGACAAAACCAGCTAATGATACAGTAACAGGCTTGGTTACTTTGGTGGATTCTTTTGTCCAACGTAAAGTCTTACATGAAACATTTACATCTTCCACCTGTCCACCTTGCGTGCCTGGAAATATTAATCTCGAAACTATACTTCTTTCAAATGAAGATAGGTACACAAGCATCAAATACCAATTTTATTTTCCTGGAACCGGAGATCCTTATACTACTCAAGAAGGTAGAAATCGAGGGACATCTTACCAGCCTTCTGTAACTTTAGTACCTACTACTTTTATCGATGGAACTACCAGAATTAATCCGTCAGCATACACTTCTGATGATTTTGAAAATGCCACTGCTGTGCCTGCCTTTATTAGTATTGAACCAAGAGCAACTATAAATGCAGATCATAAGGTCAATATCGATACTAAGATCACCGGCTTAACGGATTTTAAGGGCGGCCTGGTTTTATATACTGCAATTTGTGAAAAGACTACATCCAAGAATCTCAAAACTAATGGTGAAAGGGAATTTTATCATGTTATGAAAAAAATGCTGCCTACTGATGCTGGCAAATCTTTGCCAGCATTCAATAAACTGGTATCTCAGGATTTTCATTTGGACTTTAGCTTCAAAGGAAACTACAGATTACCTCTGGATGGCCAGGTAGCCAATCATATCAATCATGCAACAGAACATTGTGTTGAAGAATTCTCGGATTTAGAGGTAGTACAATTTATTCAAGACCAGGTAACAAAAGTGGTTTACCAATCTGAAAGTGTGTCCGTAGAAGTATTGACAAATGCATCAAATCCTGTATATGATGTGTTTGATTTGAATGTTTATCCTAATCCAGCAAATGAAATGTTGCACTTGAAATGGATTGCACCAACTAATGAAGTTGTGCGCATTGATCTTGTCAATTCAAGCGGCCAGGTCATTTACCATAGCCAATCAGATCTCAGCCAACTTATCATTGATTTGAAAAATATTCCCTCGGGGATTTATTCGGTTAGACTATACAGCGGTAGAGCATTATCAAGTAAGATGGTGATAATCCAGGCAAATAACTAAGGTTTTCATTTTATTAGGAAAAATGCTGATACTACCTAATCATTCGTATTTGAAAAATCTGGGGCAAAAATTTGATTGATTATCAGAACCCTCTGGAAAGCATTGATGATAATTCAAATAATGACAGTTATTTATTTGAAAAAATGAATTCAAAGCGAATTATTTAATATTTTCTTTGTTTAACCAATCTCTGTATGCATTAGCATTAATAGCATGCCCTTGAAGGTTTACTGCAAAAGAATGAGTTCCTTCATATCCCGGTTTGGCGCAGAAAAAAATGTAATCATGTTTTTCCGGATGAATGACTGCATCCAAACTCGCTATCGATGGCATGTAGATCGGACCTGGAGGAAGCCCAGTGTTTACATAAGTATTGTAAGGAGAGGGAGTATGGAGGTGCTCGAATAGTATGCGCTGAATTCCAAATAAACCTAGGGCGAATACCACTGTTGGGTCAGCTTGCAATTTCATGTTTTGTTTTAATCGATTCAGATATACGCCCGCTATGGTTGCTTTTTCTTTATCCACCAAAGTTTCCTTTTCAACAATTGAGGCTAACGTGTAAGCTTGAACTTCTGTCAATTGTTGATCTGCAATTGCTTGTTTTCTTCCATTTTTTGACCAGAAATTGTCATGTTCTTTTTGAAACCTATCTGCAATTTTTCTGGGGCTAACGGTCCAATATATTTCATATGTATCTGGTATAAAAAGAGAAAGCACAGTTTCCGGTTTGTAACCTAATGAATCCAAAAATAAACTATCTGTAAATAACTGTACAAAACTCATGGAATCTTCCATCAAACTATTGCCAAGTCTGCCACATAATTGATAAATGTCCCTGACATTGTTGATAGATAGTTTGATTGGATCTTGCTTGCCGGATCTTAACTTCGAGATTAATTTGTAATTATTCATTCCCGGAGAGATAATATATTTTCCAGGCTTTATTTTTTGGTCATTAAAAGAAAGAATATTGGCTGCTTGACGAAAACTTAACTCACTTTTAAGAATTTGATTTTCTTTTAAATTTGTAAATACATCTTCGAGCTTTTCATTTTTTGAAATGTAAAAATCGAATGACTCAGTGTTTTTTATATTGTCAGCATATAATATATAAAACACTATGGCTAAAAATAATACTACTGCCAAAGTCAATGCAATTAATATTTTTTTCCAAGATTTAGAAAGCATCAATATTGTTCTTTTTCGTTTGGAAAATTTTTTGATTTAACATCATCAGCGTATTTTTTAACAGCAAGGTTTACTTGATCAAAAATATCTAAATAGCGACGAAGAAATCTTGGGTGAAAGTCTTTATTGATTCCAAGCATATCGTGTGTGACGAGCACTTGTCCATCCGTTTCTGCTCCTGCACCAATGCCAATTGTGGGTACCTGTAAGCTTTGGCTGACCTTAGCTGCCAATTTTGCTGGTATTTTTTCAAGTACGATGGCAAAGCAACCACACTTTTCCAACAAATGTGCATCTTCTATTAATTTATCAGCTTCTTCATCCTCTTTTGCTCGGACTACATAAGTTCCAAATTTATAAATGGATTGAGGAGTCAGACCCAAGTGTCCCATAACAGGGATACCTGCAGTGAGTATTCTCTTTATTGAGTCAGTCACTTCAGCACCTCCTTCCAATTTGACTGCATGTGCACCACTTTCCTTCATTATCCTGATAGATGACTCGAGGGCTCTTTTCGAATTCCCTTGGTATGACCCAAAAGGAAGATCGACTACCACAAGCGCTCTTTCTACCCCTCGCACTACTGATTGGGCATGGTAAATCATTTGATCCAAGGTGATAGGCAAAGTGGTTTCATGACCTGCCATGACGTTGGATGCTGAATCTCCGACTAGCAGAACGTCTATACCTGCATTGTCTAGCATTTTTGCCATCGAATAGTCATATGCAGTGAGCATTGCGATCTTCTCCGAACGGAGCTTCATTTCTTGAAGCGTATGCGTGGTTACACGCTTGATTTCTGAATGAATTGACATGCTGTAAAATTAGTTTTTATTTAGTATTTCACTAGAAATCACGTAGTCTTAAAATGCATGTTAGCCAATTTTATTGCTTATGTACGTACGCATATAAATCAAAGGGTTATTGGCGAAAATACTGCTTGTTTGATGGATTAAGCTTATATGTATAATACTCCAGATAATTCGTATAATCCAATGAACCCAGGCTAAAGTTTAGCTTTAGCGGAGCTGTGTTTGGAATTTTATCTTCCAGTTTGCAAAAAAAACCTGGTTTGTAAATAATATCTGATTCCAAGTGAACTTTGTTTATGAATTCAAACTTATGGAGGAAAATATTATCCATTTTTTCTACCGATTTAAATTGTGCATTCAGGGTAGAAGCACTCAAAATAATAATGAAGATGCTCAGGAATTGCACATCCAGTTGATTAGACTTCCACCTAAGAAAAGCCACAGCAATCCTTTTATCAGAAAAAAAAGGAAACCGGCAATTCCAATTTTCTTTATCCACTTCTTGTGATCTTCTCTCATCATACATCATGCAAATTTTAGAATAACAGGAAAATAAATGCTTTGTTCTTTTATTACTTTCTCATTATAAACATAAGAATCCTATGCCTGTAAATCGAAACTTAGGTTTGGAGGACTCCTGTATTGAATTTTTTAATTGGCGCATTATTTGCGACTTGTAATCCTAAAGAAATCCAGTCTCTAGTGGTTCTGGGATCAATGACTTCATCCACCCAAAGCCTGGCTGCGGCGTAATAAGGGGTGGTCTGTTTTTCATATTTTTTACTGATTTCCTCGATGAGCTTTTGTTCTTCTTCCGGACTAGGAGGCTGACCTTTTGATTTGAGGGAGGCTACCTGAATTTGAGCGAGTACCTTGGCAGCTTGAAGTCCCCCCATGACAGCAATTTTTGCTGTAGGCCATGCCAGGATCAACCGTGGATCGTAAGCCTTTCCACACATGGCATAATTGCCCGCGCCATAAGAATTTCCAATTATTATTGAGATTTTTGGAACAGTTGAATTAGCGAGAGCATTGACCATTTTAGCCCCATCTTTGATGATCCCACCATGCTCTGATCTGGTCCCGACCATAAATCCTGTAACATCATGAATGAAGACTAGTGGGATTTTCTTCTGGTTGCAATTCATAATAAATCGAGCTGCTTTGTCTGCTGAGTCAGAATATATGACCCCACCCATTTGCATTTCTCCTTTGCCTGACTTGAACACTTTTCGATTGTTCGCAACAATCCCAACTGACCAACCATCTATTCTCGCGTAAGCACAAATAATTGTTTTGCCATAGTTTTCTTTATATTGAACGAGCTCAGAGCCATCGACCAAACATTCAAGTATAGGAATCATGTCGTATGGTTTCAGGGGGTTTTCAGGATACAAGCTGAGTATTTCTTGAGCTTTCCTTTTGGGGGATAGGGGAGTTGATCTTTCTAAATGATCATTATTGATCTTCCCAAATTTATCTACAAGTTCTCTAATTTTTACAATGCAGCTTAGATCATCTTCCATTTCATAATCCGTAACACCTGAAATCTGGCTATGAGTGCTGGCTCCTCCCAATGTTTCATTATCGGTATCTTCACCAATTGCTGCTTTGACCAAATAGGGACCTGCAAGGAAAATGGAACCATGGCCCTTTACTATGAGAGCTTCGTCAGACATAATTGGCAAATATGCACCGCCTGCTACACAGGATCCCATAACTGCTGCTATTTGGGGAATTCCCAGGGAAGACATCCTGGCATTGTTTCTGAATATTCTTCCAAAATGCTCCTTATCAGGAAAGATTTCATCTTGCATTGGGAGATAGACTCCTGCAGAATCCACTAGATAGATGATAGGAATCCGATTTTCCATCGCTATCTCCTGTGCGCGTAGATTTTTTTTGCCAGTGATGGGAAACCAAGCACCGGCTTTTACGGTGGCATCATTTGCTACTACAATGCACACTCTATTACTTACATAACCTAATACTATCACTACACCTGCAGCAGGACAACCGCCATGATCTTCATACATCTCAAACCCAGCCAAACTCCCCAGCTCAAAATAGGGTTGTTGGGGATCCATTAATGCTTGGATCCGCTCTCGCGCAGTCATTTTACCTTGTGATTTTTGAGCTTCCAGCTTTTTTTTTCCACCACCCAATTCGATGATATCTAATGTTTTTCTCAAATGAGCAATCATCGTTTTCATCTGATCCTCGTTTTTGTTGGACTGTAAGTCTACTTTCATATTTTGATGTGAAATTTTAAAAAAGATGCTCAAAAAGTCTTTGAATTCTCAATTTACGAATAATTTACAAGTGTGTATTGGCAGGCATCAAAAATTTGAAACAGAATTCAATTTAGCGGCAATGATCTCCAGAGCTCTGTCGAGCTGCTCCTTTTCTGTCAAGTGTGTATTGTCAATAACTACGGCATCATGGGCTTTAGTCAATGGACTGTCGGCTCGAGTAGAATCTATGTGATCTCTGTGTAGAAGATTGGCTTCAATTTCTTCCACTTGCATCATGATTCCTTTTTTTCTGAATTCATTCCACCTACGAAGTGAGCGTGTTCTCAATTCGGCAGTGATGAATAGTTTTACTGCTGCATCTGGAAAAACGACTGTACCAATATCTCTGCCATCCATGACTACAGGCCGTTCTGTTGCATATGATCTCTGAACTTCAACCAACTTCCTTCTCACTGAGGAAATGGCAGAAACTTCACTGACAATTTTCGATACATTTGGATTGCGTATAGCAGTTGTGACGTCAGTTTGATTAAGAAATACTTGATTTCCGTCAGGCGAAGGCGTCAGCATGATCTCGATTTCAGACATCAATCTATCCCAATCATTAGCAGCTAAGTTCTCTATATTATTGCTAAGGCAATAATATGCAACACATCTGTACATGGCACCCGAATCTATATAAAGTAAATTTAACTCTCGGGCAATCGCCTTGGCTAAAGTACTCTTTCCACAAGATGAATAACCATCTACCGCTATTTGAAATAGCATCGTGCTTGTTGTTGAGTCAAACTTATCCATGTGGTAAAATTAAAAATCCCTTCTTTGAATGGAAGGGATTTTATTTCTCTGGCATTTATTTTTTAAAACTCATCTTCGTTAAAGAGGAAGTCATCTTTCCGTGGATAATCCGGCCAAATATCTTCCATACTTTCATAAGTTTCTTCTTCGTCTTCCAGTTCCTGGAGATTTTCAATCACTTCTATAGGCGCCCCTGAACGTATAGCATAGTCTATAAGTTCGTCTCTTGTAGCCGGCCATGGCGCTTCTTCAAGGTGATGTGCAAGTTCTAAAGTCCAATACATAGAATTCTACTTAGTTTTGATGAATACTTCTGTTCAAATAACGACAATGTCAAAAAAGTTCCAATAATTGTCAAAAAAATTAAATTATAAGCATTGCATCACCATAAGAGAAAAAGCGGTACTTCTCTTTAATAGCTAATTCGTATGCATCGATCAATAATTCATGCCCTGCAAATGCTGAAACCATTATGAGTAATGTGGATTTTGGCAAATGAAAATTTGTAATCATCCTATTGGCGATGCTGAAATCATAAGGCGGATAAACAAACAGGTTTGTCCAGCCTTCAGAGGCCTTCAACATTTTCGAAGCTGTGATCGATGATTCTAATGTACGCATAGTTGTAGTACCCATGGCGAAAACATTCTTTCCGTTTTCTTTTGCATTGTTGACCAATTGGGCCGTTTCTGCAGGAATTCTGTAATATTCTGCTTCCATCTTATGTTTAGATAGATCTTCTACATCAATTGTGCGAAAAGTCCCAAGACCGATGTGTAGAGTTACTTCACCAAAGTCCACTCCTTTTATTTGAAGCATTTTGTAGATCTCACGACTCATATGCAATCCTGCGGTTGGAGCTGCAACAGCGCCAATTTCTTTTGCATAGATGGTTTGGTACCTTTCTTCATCCAGAGGTTCAGCATTTCGGCTGATATATTTTGGCAAAGGTGTTTGACCTAAGATTTTTAGTGCCGCTTGGAACGCAGCTTCATTGCCGTCGTGCATAAATCTGATCGTTCTACCACGAGATGTTGTATTGTCTACAACCTCTGCAACCAGAATCTCTTTGCCATTCTTATCGTAGAAGTAAAGCTTATTTCCAACCCTAATTTTTCTAGCAGGATCAACCAATACATCCCAGAGCTTGACGTCTTTGTTGAGTTCACGTAACAGGAATACTTCAATTTTCGCACCCGTTTTTTCTTTGCGCCCATACATACGGGCAGGAAACACCTTGGTATTGTTTAAAATCATAGCATCACCATCTTCAACATAATCCAGTATATCTTTGAATTTTCGGTGTTCAATCTTGCCTGTATTGCGGTGTACCACCATCATTCTAGCATCCGATCGTTCGTCTGAAGGATATTGTGCGATTAAGTTTTTGGGGAGGTTAAATGTAAATTGAGATAATTTTGTCCGCATTTAAAGGTTTTTAATAATTGTCGCAAAAATAAATCATTCCAATAGGCGAAAGCAAGTAAAAGGGGATTAATCTGTTACCTATAACTGCCATTTTTAGTTTAGAAATGAATACTGAACGCTCTAATTGGTCTTTTCGTCTAAATTTCTTTCGTAGTAAAGGGGAGTAAGGTACTTTTGTTGCAATTAGGTGACATGATTTTTTTAAAAATATTCCACGAAAGTTTCAGACAAGCCATACAACAGCTAGTGTCAAATCGGCTCAGAAGTTTTCTCACTCTACTGGGAATCTCGATAGGGATTTTTTGTGTAATAGCAGTGCTTTCCTCTGTGGATTCACTTGAACAGAGTTTAGTAGATAGTTTTGAAAAGCTTGGGACTGATGTTCTCTATGTTGACAAGTTTCCATGGCAGGAAGATCCGGGACAAAATTTTTGGAAATATCAGGCAAGGCCAACACCCGATGCGGAAGACCTTCGGTCTATCCAGAAGAGATCACTGATGGCTGAAGCCTCAGCTCTGACTGTGTTCATACCTGGACAAGTGGCAAAGTATATGAACAATTTTGTCGAAGGAGCCTATGTGGCTGCTATCACTGATGATTATAATGACGTTGTCAAACTTAAACTGGAAGAAGGTCGGTATTTTACTCCTTCAGAGTTTTCGCATGGGTCCAATGCTGTTATTATTGGGGCTAAACTCGCAGAAGCACTTTTTCCCCATGGGAATGGGGAAGGGAAAGAAATTAAGCTTTTTGGGCAGCGATTTCAGATAGTTGGTGTGCTGGAACAGGAAGGCAACTCTCTCATTAAAGTAATGCCTTTTGACAATGCGATATTCATTACATACCAGACAGCAAAGAAAATAGTTAATGTCCGTTCAGGCTCAAACTATGGAAGCCTCCTCAGTGTCAAGGCTCGTCCAGGTGTCATTCTTGAGGAGCTGAAATACGAGTTAGCCAGTATCATCAGGTCAGAAAGATCACTCAAGCCTTTGGAAAAAGACAACTTTTCTATCAATGAGATTAGTCTCCTTACCAATCTGATTGGCAATGTGTTTGGAGTACTCAATTTTGCAGGATTCTTCATAGGTATTTTTTCAATGCTTGTAGGTGCTTTTGGAGTTGCAAATATCATGTTTGTGTCCGTAAAAGAGAGGACTTCTATGATTGGAATTAAAATGGCTATCGGAGCCAAAAGGATTTATATCTTGTTAGAATTTCTGCTAGAAGCAATCGTTTTGTGTATAGTGGGAGGACTAGCGGGTATGATACTCGCCTGGCTTGTTCTTACTTTAATAGGTAAGCTTGTGCATTTTGAGATGAGCATTTCTATGTTCAATATCATTTTAGGAGTAAGCTTATCAGTAATGATTGGAATCATTTCTGGGATTATTCCCGCGATAGGCGCATCTCGAATGGATCCTGTTGAAGCCATTCGCAAATAGATAAAACTATAGCCTTAAAATCAATTAAAAAAAGTGAAACAGAACCTACTTCAAGCCTTTCACTAAGCTTTCAAATGCTTTTGGATGATGAAGTGCTATATCAGCCAAAGACTTACGATTTAGAGTCACTTGCTTTTTGATGAGCATATCGATAAATCGGGAATAGTTAAGACCGAGTGGTCTAACTGCAGCATTGATTCTTGCAATCCATAATCTGCGAAAAGCCCTTTTCTTTTCTCTTCTGTGCTTGAATGCATACTTCATCGCTCTTTCGACTGCATTCTTCGCAACCGTATAAACTTTTGATCTTCCGCTGAAGTAACCGCGTGCTGCTTTAAGAATCTTTTTTCTTCTTGCTCTGGATGCTACTGCATTTACTGAACGTGGCATTTTATAATAGATTTTGTAGGTAAGGGATCATTATTGATACTTTGCCTCACCCCGTGATACAATTTATTAAATTAATTGATACCCAATAGTGCTTTCATTCTGCCTTGATCTGCAGAACTGAGTACCTGACTGGTTCTGAGGTGGCGTTTGGCTTTTTTAGTCTTACTTTTCATCCTGTGGGATGTTTTTGTCTGATAAGCCTTCACTTTTTTCTTACCGGTAAGCTTTAAACGCTTTTTGGCACCGGAATGTGTCTTTACCTTTGGCATGTACAAAAAATTGAGGTGCAAAGTTACAACACTCTGCTAAAAAAAAGTAGCATTACCGAATTAAATTCTATTTCTTTTTTGGACTAAGGATGATATGCATCCTTTTTCCCTCTAGTTTTGGCAATTCTTCAGCTGATCCATAAGGTTCCAATTCCTTCATAAATTTGAGAAGAATGAGTTCTCCACGATCTTTAAACATAATGGCCCGACCTCTGAACTGTACGAATGCTTTAACTTTCGCACCTTCCTCGAGAAACTTCGTAGCGTGTTTCAACTTAAATTCAAAATCATGCTCATCTGTATTAGGTCCAAATCGAATCTCTTTGACAACAACTTTTGCGGTCTTAGATTTGATCTCCTTGTCCTTTTTTCGCTTGAGATAGATGAATTTGTTGAAGTCAATGATCTTGCAAACCGGGGGATCTGACTTATCAGTAATAACCACAAGATCTTCCCCTAGGTCTTCAGCCCAGCGAAGTGCATCATTTGTATAATACACACCGGCTTCAATGGTTTTTCCGGCTACTTCAGAGATTTCTTCAAAACTTTCTCCCACAAGTCTGACTTGTGAAGTCCGGATTTCTCTGTTGGTCTTAAACTGGCTTCTCAGCTCGTCTGTTATCTTTTTATTCTTCCGTATGGTCAAAGGCTTAAAATTAAAATTTGCCTGTAAAAATATGGATACTTATGCGGCTTTTGCAAGTTGCCTCGATCATTTATTTTTTACAGTGCTACTTTTGGATGATGTGGTGATTACAATATTGTCTTTTTCTGGGTTCAAGAGGGCCTTCAGCTTGGTACCTTGTTCCGGATTTTCTTTCAATATAAACTCAGCTAAATTGTCTTCAAGATATTTTTGTAAAGCACGATGTAATGGCCGCGCTCCAAATTGAGGGTCATATCCCTTTTCAGCAAGAAACTCCATAGCATCATCTTGAATTTCCAAATGTAGCCCCATTCCTTCAATTCTTCTCAGCAAATCGGCGGTAACAAGATGGATGATTTTGAAAATCTGATCTTTTTCAAGTGTATTAAAGATAACAACATCATCAATCCGATTTAAAAACTCTGGTGAAAATGTCTTTTTTAAGGCATTTTTGATGATTGTCTTTGCATGGTCATCCTGACTATCAACCCTGGCTTGCGTAGCGAAGCCAATGCCTTGTCCAAAATCCTTGAGTTGCCTTACTCCAATGTTGGAAGTCATAATGATGATTGTATTCTTGAAATCTACTTTTCTTCCCAATCCATCTGTCAACTGACCTTCGTCCAACACCTGTAATAAAATATTGTATACATCGGGATGGGCTTTTTCAATTTCGTCAAGTAAAACAACAGCATAGGGCTTTCTCCTTACTTTTTCAGTTAAAAGTCCACCTTCTTCATAACCCACATAACCCGGAGGAGCCCCTATGAGTCTGGAAACGGTAAATTTTTCCATGTATTCGCTCATATCAATTCGCACTAGAGCATCCTCAGAGTCAAAGAGGAAGCGTGCGAGAACTTTTGCCATCTCGGTTTTCCCAACTCCGGTTGGTCCGAGAAAAATAAATGTACCGATTGGTTTTCGAGGATCTTTCAAGCCGACGCGATTTCGCTGAATAGCCTTCGTAATTTTTAGTAAGGCTTCATCCTGTCCAATGATTGCTCCACTCAGCTTGTCAAACATACCCACCAACTTATTACTTTCGCTCTGGGCTACCTTATTGACGGGAATTCCGGTCATCATAGACACTACTTCAGCGATATCTTCATCTGTCACCGGATACCTCTTCAATTTCGAGTCTTCTTCCCATTCTAATTTGCTTTGTTCTAATTTTCGAAGCAACTTAGACTCCATATCACGCAGATCTGCAGCTTTTTCGTATTGCTGACTTTTGACAGCTAGGTTTTTTTGTTCTTTGATGAGGTCAATTTGTTTTTCAATTTCCTCAACATATTTTGGAACATTAATATTTTTAAGGTGCACCCTGGCCCCGACTTCATCAAGAACGTCTATAGCTTTGTCCGGCAAGAAACGATCGGTAATGTATCTATCACTCAACATCACGCACGCTTTGATGGCTTCTTCAGAATAGCTTACTGAATGGTAGTCTTCATATTTCGGCTTAATATTGGTTAAAATCTGAATTGCTTCCTCGGCGGAAGGTGGGTTAATCATAACTTTTTGGAACCTACGATCCAGAGCTCCATCTTTTTCAATGTGCTGCCTATATTCATCCAGTGTAGAGGCACCAATACACTGTAACTCTCCTCTTGCCAGAGCTGGTTTGAAAATATTGGATGCATCCAATGAGCCGGTAGCGCCACCTGCACCTATGATCGTGTGAATTTCGTCTATAAACAAAATCACGTCCCTGGATTTTTCAAGCTCATTCATGATGGCTTTTATCCTCTCTTCAAATTGCCCCCTGTACTTTGTACCGGCAACTAAAGCAGCCAGATCAAGCATGACAATACGTTTATTAAACAAAGTTCTACTCACTTTTTTCTGCAGAATGCGCAGAGCCAGTCCTTCTACAATCGCTGTTTTTCCTACTCCTGGCTCTCCGATCAAAATAGGATTGTTTTTCTTTCTACGACTTAAGATTTGAGATACACGCTCTATTTCCTGCTCCCTTCCTACGATTGGGTCAAGCTTGCCGTCTTCTGCCAGACGGGAAATGTCTCTACCATAATTATCTAAAACGGGCGTTTGTGATTTTGTCCCTGACCGTTTTGCAGAAGCACCCATGCCGCTTTGTTCTTCATCAAATGATTCTGCATCAGAGGACGCCTCAGAACGGATTTCATCTATCTCATCAGGCAGATCGGAGTCAAATCTAGCCTCCAATTCCTTTCGAAAGCTGATATAATCTACCCGAAAATGATCAAGGATCGAAGCTGCAAGGTTGTCGTGATGTTTCAAAATGGAAAGTACAAGATGTTCCGGAGAGATTTCATCTTCCTTTGAGATTTTTGCTTCGAGGTATGTAAACTTAAGTACTTTCTCTGCATGCTTGTTCAAAGGTAGATTTCCTACCTGAAATGGAGCATCTTCACCCTTTTTAACGGGAATAGCTTCTTCAATTTTGAACCTCAATTCTTTGATATCCACATGAAGATTTGACAAAGTGCGTACTGCAATACAGTCTCTTTCCTGCAATACTCCTAGTAGTATATGTTCTGTGCCAATATAATCATGGCCCAATCTCAATGCTTGATCTCGGCTATTGGCGAGGACTTTTTTTACTAATGGCGAGAATCTTTTATTATTCATATTCTGAATCTTACTTCTATACAACAAAGTTAAGGACTCATATCAAACGCGTCCTAAACGGAACTGATTTAATAGGGATGTGTCTGATTTAAATTTACTTTTAGACGACAATAAACAAAGTCTGGCCACAAAAAGTTTCTTACTTTTATGCCGGTTTAAAGCATTAAATGTATGATATTTTTTTTTAAACAATTGACTGATATCATACTTTATTGTTTTTCATCCGTTTATATCAAAATGTAAAAGAAAAATGAAGTATCAAGTCGATAAACAGGAAAGGTATTCGGTGTTTACCCTGGATGAGAAGAATTTAAATTCGGTAATCTCTCCCCAGTTGAAGTCTGAGTTCGTTTTTTTGAGAAATGAGGGTGTCCGTAATTTGATTTTCGATCTAGGGCATGTAGATTACATCGATTCCAGTGGCTTGAGTTCTATCTTAACTGCACACAGGCTTTGGAAGGACTATGGCTCATTTATTTTAACAAATATCAAAAGTGAGAGTATTTTCAATCTCATTGAAATTTCTAAACTGAATGATATTCTTACAATCGTCCCAACTTTGGAAGAATCCATAGAATATGTGTTTATGGAAGACATTGAAAGGGATCTGGTAGAGGAAGAATGAATTTAAATGTATTTGAAATCCTGATTTTAGGATCCAACTCAGCTGTACCTATGAAGGGTCGGTATCCTTCAGCGCAATTGGTGAACATACATGAGAAGTTATTCCTGATGGATTGTGGTGAAGGAACTCAAAATCGATTGGCAGAACATAACATTAAGAGATCTAGAATTTCGCACATTTTTATTTCGCATTTACATGGGGATCATGTTTTAGGATTACCGGGTTTGCTAAATAGCTTTAGCTTGGCTGGCAGATTGGATGAAATCCATATTTATGGCCCAGTCGGTTTAGACAAATATTTGAATGATTGTCTTGAAAATACTTATTCGCATATCCAATACGATTTACATTTTCATATTCTAGATCATAATCTTTCAAGTATATGTTATCAGGATGACAGTTGCTCGGTAATGCACTTCCCCTTGATACATAGAGTGCCGACAATTGGATATAAGTTTGAGGAGAATCGTCTCAAAAGAGATTTGGACCAAATTACTGGCAGCCAAAAGTTAAGATCTTACTGCTATTGTAGTGATAACTATGTGACAGATGCTTTGTTGCCCTATATAAAAGATGTTACTGTGCTCTATCATGAAACCACTTATCTTCATGAACTAAAGGACAAGGCGGAAGCAACCAAGCATTCGACAGCAAGAGATGTTGCAAAAATGGCTAAACATGCCAATGTTGGACAATTGGTTACCGGGCATTATTCATCCAGATATGATAATATTGAGGTGTTTTATGAGGAATGTCGCAATTTTTTTGATTCTGTAATTCTTGGACAAGAGGGAACTAAGATTGATCTGAGCTATAGCACATAATGTTACTAGATACAGACTTTTAAAGTCAAGAATAGCGCTGCTTTAAAATTTTAACTTGGAAGCTTATCAATATAAGGGCTGACTATAGCCGAAAGAACGTGAATAATAAAACTCAAGCTACTTCAGAAGCGGGATAAGCAAAGCTTATCTGTAAAGGATTCATTGCCTTGTTTTAGGTCAATGATATAGATTCCGCCAGGTATTTTTTCCTGATCAACTACAAGGAAATGCTCTGAGGATGAACATGGGATATAATCTTTTTGGAAAATTGTTCTGCCGTCTAAAGCTCTTAAAGTAATCTGCAATGGCAGAGAACAAATCGAAGTCATGATTCTCATTTGTCCATTTTCATCATTTAAAATCTTAAAATTTGGAGCTTTTGCAGACCAAGAAGACTGCGTCGTCTGAGAGTAGGAATGTCCACTATTTTTTGAAAGTTCTTTTAACCTATAGTAATTGAGTCCTAATAATGGTTTGGAATCTAAAAACTCAATGGCATTCTTATGCAAATCTGTGAGTTTTTGCCAGTTTTTGCCATCAGGGGATCGTTCTAACTCTAAACGGTCTCTGTCAGAAATATTTCCTACCTGATTCCAACTTACAATCAAGCCTTCTTTTACTTGACGAGATTGCAACTCTAAACCACCCAAAGCAAGGAGCGGTGGTTCGTATAAATAATCATAGCAATTAATATCAAGACTGTTTGGGTTGTAACAACAAGTAGCATTAAGATTCGCTGTGCCATACGAACTCGGTATATGATCGTGACCTAGCGAATGCGACAATTCATGAATGAGGATCAATCTATATAAAGTCGAGTTTATACAAGGGCCGACATTGTCGTTGACTATACAATAACCATATCCTCCGGTATACCAAAGTTTGTTGTCATAGAAATGGTCAGAAATTCCGTACAATCCGCTGATTGCAACTATTCCTGTGCAATTGTTGAGATCTGGAATTTCATCACAAGGATCGTTGTAAATTATGAGTGTATTGAGGTAACCACCATTGGCATTTAAATAGTCAAGAAAATTTCCGGAAGAAGCGGATCCACCTACACAATCAGGTAGAAAATCATGAGTACCTGCGTCTTGCAGATCGACGCCCATATAGGTATTATTCATTTCTGAAATTGCCGCTTGAGTTGCAGCTATTGCGCCTGAAAATGAATAGTCTCCCCCTTCAGAGTAGCGAAAAGGGATTGCGTTATTGCCAAAGACATTCCATCGAAATCCATTGTTGCCAATCGATAGAAATCTGCAGTGTGATGGTGCAGCTCTGAATTCGTTGGAAATATCAGAGGGCAAGCGATTTGCGATTACATAGCGTTCATCCCAGTCAGTAAGCTTTCTCACGTATTTTTCAAGTTGTCGAATTAGACGAGATTGGTCATAGACAGAGTTAGGATTGAGCCCTTCTGGATTGATGACATTCATTTCGCGGGATTGTTCTGAAGGAACCAAATAGTCTATTCCATCCTCTGAGACAGACTTATAAATACCAAATGACATGAGTTTAGGAATCCATCTATCGTCATGTTTCTCTAGAAACAAAAGATATTCAGGACCAATAGATAAATCAATATCACCTACTGCTCGATGATGGACTTCTTTTTCAGTGTAGCTCATATTTCTGACTTCAAACAGATCTCCGGCTTGCAATCCGCCTTTGATGCTATAACTAACCTGAAATTTGTAGGATTGATAGATTCTATTATTCAAAGAAATATCTTCACGGTCATATAATTTGGCCAGCACCACCTGGTTAGAATTTATGGCAAGATCACCAAGATGCAAGGGGGCTATAATAGACGTAGAGTGCAACTGGGTACCGTTCATCAAAATAGAGAGTACTACAGATATCAGGAACGTAGATGAGCTGCCAAATTTGGTAACAAAAGTAGTTTTGAGAATCATGACCTTGCAAAATTTAAAAGACACAAAATTATAAAAAGTATTGATATAGAGGGAATAAAGCATTAAAAAAAATATTAATATAAAGATTTTGCCATATCTTTTTGTAAAAACCAATAAGCACACTATTTTTGCAGCTCGATTTTAAGATCGAAGGATCGATTCCGTAGCTCAGTTGGTAGAGCATTACACTTTTAATGTAGGGGTCCTGGGTTCGAGCCCCAGCGGGATCACGAAACGGCAGAAGCCCTTGATAATCAAGGGCTTCTGCCGTTTAATAATATTCCATTTTTAGAAATTTAGAACCACAGATATAAAACGATTCATGGTTGATATTAAAAGGGTTGAAACAAGTTTTACGTTTAATTTCTTAGATTTCTACCAAGAACAATATTGTAAAACAGGCCATGGTCCCAGCTATTCGACGTTATTGTTTAGGTTTTGCTCTTTTTTTTTTTTAACCAAGACTGTGTCGTAAGGATTCGTCGTATGAATCAATTCAGGATTAAACCTAATGTTGATTAAAATAAAACTATAATATTAATTATGAGAATTTTGTCCTGACTTGACTCAAACCGGAGTTAAGGCTGGCAACTATATCGAAGATTTAAAAAGTCTTACTGACAAATTTATCACATTTTATTTGCCTTGGGTGACTTCATTTTATTATAATTTCATAGCTTGTGGTGAGACAAAATGGTTTCGCAAAACTAAAATCGAGTGAATGATTGGACAAGATAAAGTGGGAGCTGAGCAAAACTTTGTTTAATGGCATTTTGATTGCTCTGAATAGAGTAGACATTTATTTCGTAAATTTCACTTGGGATCGATAATAAAGGTGTCAAATACATTTTTTCTTGGCTTGATTTTAAAAATATAATCTTGTGAATCATGCACAGTCTAAGCTTTGAGTTAGCATTGAATTTCTCACAAAATAATTACACTTTCATAATTTGGATTCATGCAATAATAATTAGAGAATTTTTATTCTGGATATTAATTTTTAGGTAAAGTTGTTTCATTTACTTATTCTTTTTCGAAGCTATAAGGAAATATTCCTTTATAATTTTCATAAACTCCTTGTAACACAACTCTACCTTGAGTAGTGTCCAAAAAACTGATCAGCTGATCGACATCATGAATATCCTTCCCATTGGCAGAGGTTATGATGAAATTTGGGGCCATATTGGTTTGTGCGATAATACTTCTGTCATAAATGCTAATGACTTTTACACCTGATTTTTTAGTCTTTTTCTGTTCATCTTCTGACAAATTTCTTAGTTCAAAACCCAAATCCGTCAGAATCTTATCATGCCTGGTTGCTATCAATTCAGTGGTATTTGCCTGATTTCGAAGTGTTGCATATGCGGTGTATCTCTGCTTGTTTCTAAAGTATTCTATCTTGATTCTATTGCCAGGACTAAGTCCACCAATTAACTCTTGAAGTTCAGGTACAGAGTTTACTTTTCGATCTTCTACCTTTAGGATTACATCTTCTGAAATTAAGCCTGCTTTGTCAGCTGCTCCATCGGGCGTGACAGAAGTGATGAGGACACCATTTGGACTGGGAAGGTCTTTTTCTTTTGCGATATCACCATTGACAGATTGTATCATGACTCCAAGAAGACCTCTCTGCACAGCACCAAATTGCTGTATATCTCTTACCACTTTTTGGACCAAATTAGCAGGAATTGAAAAGGAATAACCTTCATACCTGCCGGTAGCACTCATGATGGCGGTATTAATACCAACAAGTTCCCCTGCAGTATTGACTAATGCCCCTCCACTATTTCCCGGATTGACAGCTGCATCTGTTTGAATGAATGATTCTATGCTGTATTTTCGTGAATTCAAAATTTGGATAGATCTTGCTTTAGCAGACACAATCCCAGCAGTCACTGTGGATTGAAGTCTGAATGGGTTTCCAACGGCTAAAACCCATTCACCTATGAGAAGCGAATCTGAATTGCCAAACACTAAAAAAGGTAAATCCACCTCCTCAATTTTAAGAAGCGCAAGATCCGTAGAAGGGTCGGTGCCTATGATTTTAGCTTCATAATTTCTATTGTCATTGAGCAAAACGGTTATTTTTTCTGCATTTTCTACGACATGGTAGTTGCTCACGATCATTCCATCACCAGAAATCAAGACTCCAGAACCTGTATTAGACTTAGAATTTTCAAAAAACGGATTTTCGTTTTGGTCCTGAATGGATTCAATGTATACTACAGCAGGGGTACTTAGTTTTGCCGCTTCAGAAAAATGAGTTGGCTGAGTAGATGAAAACTGCCTCTGAAGGCGGCCGGACATCAGGTATTTGTGAAGTTGTTCCTGACCTGCAATTTCCTCGGCAGGAGCAGATTGGGGACGTTGCACAAAATATAAGACTGCGAATGTAGTCATTAACGCTGTTGTCAACGAGATGAGTACTGTCTGGAGGAGGGTAAGAGATTTCA
Organism: Saprospiraceae bacterium; assembly: GCA_016710235.1. Classification (NCBI taxonomy): domain Bacteria; kingdom Pseudomonadati; phylum Bacteroidota; class Saprospiria; order Saprospirales; family Saprospiraceae; species Saprospiraceae bacterium. Next base: position 3,260,918 of record JADJLG010000001.1, on the reverse strand, counting down.
TTATATTAAAAAATATTTTAATATATAATTGATTACAAATACTGTGCCTTAAATTTAAAATCAGCCTTCATACCCAAAATTTTCCAAAATCCTGTAACAATTTGCTTAATATTCAATTTCAATAGATAACAATGAAACGCAAAATTCCATTCGAAAAATACGAGGCTGCAGGTAATGATTTTATCATTTTAGACTTTTTTGAATTTTGGCACACAGATCTTAACGACCAGTTATTGATGGCCAGAATGTGTGACAGACATTTTGGAGTGGGAGCAGATGGAATCATAGCCTTATGTCCTCATGAGGAACATGCCTTTGAAATGAAATATCTGAATTCAGATGGTAGGTTTTCAAGCTTTTGTGGAAATGGCTCCAGAGCCATTTCTCAATACTATTATAGAAAATATGGTAAAACCAGTTTTGATTTTGTAGCAGCTGATGGCTTACACGAAGCCGAGGTCTTGGATTCAAGCAGAATCCGAATCAGAATGAAAAACCTGACAAAGCCTGTTTCAACTCCTTTCGGATACCTGGTCGATAGTGGTTCGCCTCACTTGATAATAGAAGTAGATAATCCTCTTGGGTTGAAAGTGAAAGAGGTAGGTAAGCCCTTGAGGGATGAGTTTGGGTCTGATGGAGTAAATGTAAATTTTATAGCTATTGAAGGGAATAAACTCTTGATTGCTACGTATGAAAGAGGTGTTGAAGATGAAACATTGGCTTGCGGTACAGGTATAGTGGCATCTGCATTTTACAATTGCTGGAAGGAGCAATCAAATGGTAAACAAGTTCAAAATGTGACGTGCAAAGGAGGTTCTCTTCAGGTAGAGTTGACAATTCATGGTGATGTTGCCGAAGAAGTATATTTGATTGGACCTGTACATCATGTATTTTCTGGCACCTTTTTCAGAAGGGGAGAATCAAGGTTCTGATCAGATTAATTTGATTTTAATCCTCCATCAACAAATTCATCATGGCATTTCTCAATTCAGAAGCGGCATGCAAATCATTTTTTTGTTGACAGACCTCAATGCCTTTTTGGTACACTTCTTTGGCAGCTTGGTTTGAGTTCATTTTTTCCAAAAGCCTCCCAAAATGGTAGTACACACCTGTATAGCCAGGATCTGACTCTACTAAGTTTTGGTACCAGGCTAGAGCATCATCGAGATTATTTTCGGTTTCGCATTCTTTTGCAATCGCAAAGAGTAAAAAGCTATTACTTGAATCGCTTTTCAGGTAAGACATTAATTGTTCTTTTCTATTCATGACTTGGTTTCAGACAAGGATATCTTGGGGAATGACTATCTTTGTGTTGGCAAATTTAAGGCATTCATGAAAATATTAGTTTGCATTAGCAAAACACCAGACACCACCTCAAAGATCGCTTTTGATTCAGATAACATGCACCTGAAAGAGGAAGGTGTTAGTTTTATCATGAACCCTTATGACGAATGGTATGCATTGGTTAGAGGTATTGAGTTGAGAGAAAAATTCGGAGGCACAGTGAGTGTCATGCATGTTGGAGAGGCTTCTTCTGAAGTGATCGTCAGAAAAGCATTGGCAATCGGAGCAGACCAGGCAATCAGAATAGACTCAAAGCCAAAAGATTCTAATGATGTCGCGACCCAAATTGCACATTATGCTCAAAACCAGTCATTTGATATCGTTTTTTTAGGAAAAGAAACGATAGATCATAATGGTTCTGAAGTAGGTGCTTTATTAGCTGGAATGCTTGCCATTCCTTTTATATCCTACTGTACAAAATTAGATGTTGAAGGCAATGAATTGTCGGCAACGTGTGAAATAGAAGGTGGAGAAGTAAGCTTCAAAACCCAACTTCCTGCAGTAGTTTCTGCTGCTAAAGGATTGGCAGAACAGAGAATACCTAACATGAAAGGTATTATGGATGCCAAGAAGAAACCATTAGAAGTCATTTCTCCAGTAAGTGCTAACCAGAAGGTAAAACTCGTAAGGTTTGAAGCCCTTCCTCCAAAAACAGCAGTAAAATTGATTGCTCCTGATGACATTGATTCATTGGTTAAAATACTTCATGAAGAAGTAAAAGTGATCTAACTATAATCATAAAAAAAAAAAGGAATGATTGCAACATATATTGAAGTAATAGATGGCAAAATCAAAAAATCAAGCCTGGAAGCACTCAGTTTGGCAAAAGACATAGCAGCAGTTAAAGGTATTAAATGTCTGGCGCTAAGTACTTCCAAATCAGCTTCCGCAGAGGTGGTAGGTTCTTGTGGTGCAGATGAGTTGATAGTGCAGGACTCTGGAGAATTAGATCAATCCCAACTCATAGATTGGCTTTGCAAACTGTACTCCGCCTATCAAATTTCATACATTGTTTTGGCGAACAGCAGTATAGGGAAAGCCATTGGAGGGCAAATTGCTGCAAAACTTCAATTGGGAATTATTTCAGGTGTCAATGGTTGGGCAGCAGCCAGTCCTATGCAGTTTCGCCGCTCAGTTTTTTCTGGTAAGGCAAACGCATGGTATAGTTTTATGGAGGATAAAGGTGTGATTTCAGTGATGCCAAACAGTATCCCAGTCAAAAAAACTTATAGCAAAGTTGCCGAGATTAGTGAGTCTAATGTGAACCTTTCAGGTCCTGTTTTCAATTCTGTAAACAAAGAATTGGTCAAAGGCAAAACGCCACTCACTGAAGCTGAAGTAGTCGTGTCTGGAGGTAGGGGATTAAAAGACCCATCAAATTGGGGCATGATCGAAGAATTAGCAGATTTGCTTAATGCAGCTACTGCCTGCTCCAGACCGGTTGCCGATTCTGGTTGGAGGCCACATCATGAGCATGTGGGCCAGACTGGAATCGCGATACGTCCCAATTTGTATATAGCAATCGGTATCTCAGGTGCAATACAGCATCTGGCTGGAGTAAATAACTCTAGAAAAATCATAGTTATCAACAAGGACCCGGAAGCGCCATTTTTTAAAGCAGCAGACTATGGCGTAGTGGGGGATTTGTTTGAAGTTGTTCCAAAGTTGAACGAAGCGATATCAAAGTTTAAGGAAGAACACCATTAAATTGCTAAATATGACTTATCATTGCCCGTTATTATATGGCAGCAAAGGATAAAAATAGAGTAGAGTTAGAAATAATTGCACTTTCACATAGTGTAAGTCAAAACCAAAACTACGCCATCATACTTGGAGAAATGGAAGGTGTTAGGAGATTACCTATAGTGATTGGTGGATTCGAGGCGCAAGCAATCGCTGTAGTGCTAGAGAGGATGACCCCCAACAGACCTCTCACACATGATCTCTTTAAGAATACCATGGATGCCATGAATGTAGAGTTGGTTGAAGTGCTGATCAGTGATTTGATTGATGGTATCTTCTTTTCAAAGCTTATTTTCAATAAAGATGGTGAAAGAATTGAGGTTGATTCCAGAACATCTGATGCGCTTGCCATGGCTGTAAGATTTAACTGTCCAATTTATACGATGGAGTTTATTATGGACACCGCAGGAGTAGAACTTGAAGAAGAAGAATCTAATGAAAGTAGTTCTACAAAAAAAATCACCAGAAAATCTGAGAAAGATTTGTCATTTGATGCAATGCCATCTGACGAGTTGAATAAATTACTCACAAAAGTACTCGAAGCAGAGGATTATGAAAAAGCTGCAAAAATTCGAGATGAACTCAATCGGCGTAAATAAAAAAATGTTTTTTTAGGCCTCAATTGGATCAAATATACTCAGGCTCTCTTTGCTTTTCATTAAAAACAACTGAAAAATCATTTGTGCAAACTTTTTCAAAGTCATGATTTGTGCCGATGAATATAGATTGTTTTTTGAATAAATAATGAAATAGTAATTCATTCCTTCCATATGGATTTCAGGTTGAGAAGCTAAAAAATCTAACATTTTCTTATCAAAAAAAAATTCAATCACGGTTTTGTATTCTCCTCGCAACTCATATTTATCAGAAAATTGGGGGTGATCATCGAAATCGATGTCTTTGAAGCCCAACCAATGTAATATTTTATGGTGAAATTTTTCGGGTTTCATGATAAAATGTGGCAGGCTCAATTGCGTAGAACTGATAAAACAAACACTTTGTTTGTTATGGATAATGGTGTTTCCCGCAACTATTGTTTGACTATTGTCAAAAATGCAAATATTGGCAAGGGAGTCAGACTCTGATAGAATATTTGAAATTTTATGCCTGCCTTCTTTTAGAAGGCCAAATTGAGATAGTTGTTGCTCCAGGCCTAGAGTATCATCTTTGGAAAAGGCCATGTTCCAAGAAGCTGCTTTGTTTTTTAATTCTTCAGAACGATAATCCTGAATTTTAAAGAGATTTTTCCAATTTTCCATAGGTTTGATTGAGATCTGATGAGATCAGCTGAGCAGTAGTTTTGCTTGCGGGAATATCCCCTAACAAACTCAAGAGAAGGTCGTAATCTTTTATTAATTGTTGTGAATAATTGTTGTTTTTTAATTTTAAAACAGATTGAACGATTTGTGTTGGATTGCAATCATTCTGAATGAGTTCTGTTACAGCTTCTTTATCTAAAATCAGGTTGACGAGAGAAATATATTTTACTTTCACTAATTTTTTCGCTATCCAATAAGATATCTTATTCCCTTTGTAACAAACGACCTGTGGTACTTTAAATAGGGCAGTTTCCAATGTAGCAGTACCTGAAGTTACAATTGCACAATCAGCTTGCTTAAGAATATTATATGTAGAATCTAGTAAGATGTTAATGTGATCTGCTTCATTCACCAGCTCATGATATAAATCTTTGTGTCGTGACATTCCGGCGAGGACGATTTGATATTCTTGTAACTGTTTGCATGCTTGCAAAAAGAGGGGTAGCATTGTCTTGATTTCTTGTCTTCTGCTACCAGGTAAAAGAGCTAGTACCTTTTTTGATTTCGAATTAAAAAATTGGGCATTATTTTTTTCGTTATTGAACTTTTGGATATGATCTAACAGTGGGTGTCCAACAAAATGAGACTCGACATCATGTTTTTTGAAAAAATCTTTCTCAAAAGGCAGAATTACAAACAATTGATGAATATACTTTTTCATATGAAGGACCCGGGACTCCTTCCAAGCCCAAACCTGTGGTGAAATATAGTAATACACTCGAATATTTCTTTCAAATGCCCATTTTGCCATCCTTAAATTAAATCCAGGATAGTCAATGAGTAAAATGGCATGAGGCTTAAATTCTTCAATTTGCTTTTTTGTGATAGAAAATAATTTGATTATCTGGGGCAGGTGTTTGATCACCTCAACAAATCCCATAAAACTTGCTTTGTGGTAATTAATGCCCAATCTTACACCTTCAGATTCCATGAGCTCTCCGCCCCAACCATAAAATTCAAGGGATGGGTTTAATCTTTTTATTTCCCTCACAAGGTTAGAGCCATGAAGGTCCCCTGATGATTCGCCTGCGATAGTATATATTTTATACATTGATTCCTAGCAACTCAAATCCATAAAAGAACATCCAAATAACAATATATACAAAAGTTGGAAAAACAATTCCTCTCATCGCATTGGGCAAGTCACGGCGATTTAGTAATTGCATCGGAATGACATTTGCAATAATGGCGATCAATGCAATTGTGCGTTCTCGAAAAATTGAATTGGAATTGGCAGCTTGAAAAATTTCAAATAGATCCATTAAGTCGTAAAAATAAAGTGTCAATCCATATGCAAGGATTGGGACAATACACCCGATTAAAATGCCAATCCAAACTTGATCATATTGTGAGTATCGTGGTCCCCTCATTATATATTTTGGATAAAAATGTTTGGTAATATTGCCTTATGGACTGAAAGATCGTGTCCGGATGGAACCACACTGACATATCCATTGGCCAGGGCCCAAAGGTCAGTATCATGACTATCTTCATTTGCAACAAATTTTCCTGTTAGCCAATAGTATTTAACATTTCTTGGGTCAATACCTTCTTGAAACTCCTCCACCCAAACCCCTGAAGATTGTCTGCAGATTTTAATTCCTTTGATTTCGGAAGCTTCAAGTTTCGGAATATTCACATTCAGGAGATTACACTCTTTCAAATTTCCATCAAGAACGTATTTTGAAATGGATTTGATATATTTCTTCGCAGGTTCAAAATTTGCTTGAAACGAATAATCCAATAAGGAAAAACCTATCGAAGGGATATTTTCTATAGAAGCCTCCATAGCAGCAGATAAGGTTCCCGAATACAGGATGTTTACAGAAGCATTAGATCCATGATTGACACCAGAAACACATAGATCAATAGATTTATTTTTTACTAGTATATTTTTTGCCAGTTTTACACAATCTGCGGGTGTCCCTGAACATTCATATGATTCGATTCCAGGGAATACATCCACTTTGTTCAGTCTCAAAGGTTGCTGAATAGTTATTGCGTGCCCCATACCCGATTGAGGTGAGTCAGGGGCTACAACGAGCACGTCCCCAAATTCACTCACGGATTCCACCAGGGCCTTCAAGCCTGGCGCAAATATGCCGTCGTCATTGGTCACTAAGATGAGTTTTCGATTCATTATTAGGTGAATTTTAATTTGCAAAGATAAGTGAAATGCCTAAATTTACGGGATGCTAAGCTTGTTGAATAATGGATTATAAGTCAATCATCAGTTCGTGGCAAAAAAAATCATATGATCGTGTCTATTTTCTGACCGGAGATGAAGAGTTTTTTATTGATCAACTTGTAGATTATGCCGAAGCAAATATAATTCCGGAAGAACAACGTGATTTTTGTCAGGAAATATATTACGGTAGAGATGTTTCAGGACAAAAAATCGCAGAGATAGCTCGACTTTCTCCCCTTGGTGCCAACGAAAAACTTATGATAGTCAAGGAAAGTCAAGAAATTAAAGATAAGGATTGGGAAGGTATTGAAAAATATTTACTTGCACCTTCATCAAAAACTATCCTGATTTTTTCATACAAGCATAAAAAACCGGATGGGAGATTGAACTGGGTAAAAACTATGAAGACGAAATCCATTTTTTATCAATCTTTAAAGATAAAAGAAAACCAAGTCCCCTCATTTATAAAGGATCAAGCTAAAGAACTGGGAATGCATATTGATGATGGGGCTTGTCAATTGATGAATGAGTATGTAGGAAATAATTTGAATGTTATTTATAATGAATTGGAAAAGATTCAAATTAACTTACCACATGGTTCAAACATAAATGTGGATACCATTTTAAATTTTTCAGGCGTCAATCGAGAGTTCAATGTGTTTACATTGCAGGATGCACTGAACCATCGCAATACTGAGAAAGCAATGAAAATTGTCAAGAACATGGCAACTCACATAAAGAATAATCCAATTCAAATGGTCACAGCATCTTTGTATTCTTATTTTGCCAAATTGTGGATGCTTAGGACTAATGCCAATAAACCAGATCATGAGTTAATGTCGATCGCAAAAGTAGCATTTGCCACTTATTTAAATGATTACAAGTCTGCAAGTAGGAGATATACTCTGGAAGAACTATCCAGAAATTTGAATTTGTGCAGAGAATATGACCTCCGATCTAAAGGACTTGATAATGGGAGCACAGAAGCGGATCAATTGATGATTGAAATGATTTGTAAATTCCTCATACCAATACATTAGTTATGATTTATACTAGATTTTCAGTTAATTTTCATGCAGCAATAATTGCGAGCATTCTGATTTTAAGCTTTATATCTTGTCAAAAGAATGATCAAAAATATAAACAGCCTTCAAATTCTGAAGATCTTGCGGGATATGTCAACAGTTATACTACCGGATCAATTTCCAAGCAATCTTCTTTTTATATTCATTTTAATGAGGCAATAGCAGATTCAAGTCAAGTTGGACAACAGGTGCCGAACGAAATTATTCAGATAACTCCAAAATTGGAGGGAGAGTTTGTTTATGAAAGCCCATTTTCGATAAAGTTTACACCCATTCAGGATAAAGTCAAGTCGGGGGATAAGTATAGCATTTTATTGGATTTGGACAAACTCATAAAGCAGGTTCCGGATAGTATATCAAAAGTAAAGTTTGATTTGCAATTTGTTCCACAGTTGGTAATGATGAATAATGCTTATCTTCAAGTGGATCCGGATTATCCCTCGCAGATGATGATTGAAGGAGATCTTGTCGTGACAGAGTATATTGATGAAAAAGATTTACCATCCTTACTAAATATAAATTACGAAAAGCCTTATCAGAAAGATATCGAATACACCCAAATCAATCAAAAGAGGATCAATTTTAAAATACGGAAAATTGAAAAATCAGAGAATCCTCAAAAATTAACTATTGAAACCTTAAAAAAAATCGGTGAGAAACAATATTCTAATCCTTTTGACATCTCAGTGCCGGGTAAAGAGGAATTTGTTGTAGCTTCGTTTAGATTGGAGGAGGATTCCAGAAATAATGTTTTAGTTTATTTTAGCAATCCCATTGATCAAAGTCAAGATTTCAGGACTATTCAGAATGACCAGATCGTGTCATGCAACATGAGTTTTCAAGCATTTCCAACTTCATTAATGATACAGTTGGATGAAACCTGTAAGTCAACGGATGTGAATATAGTTTTAGGTACTCAAATTAAAGCCCTATCCGGAAAAAGCTTAAGCAAGCCATTTAACTTGAAAATTCAGGATCAAATTAATAAACCTGAAATCAGATTCGCCATAAAAGGTCATGGAAAAATAATGCCTGGGCAGTCTACTGTTATTTTACCCGTTGAAATGAAGGGATTAGATGCATTTGATATAGAAATATTTCAATTGTTTTCAAATAATATTTTGTACAATTTGCATATAAATGACAACTACGACTATTATTCACTTCGTTATTTTGGACGAGTTGTTTACCAGAAAAAAATTGATTTGATTAAGGAAGGAGCCTTGGTCAAAGATATTGGTTGGAATACGTATGCATTAGACCTTAATAAATTAGTTAAGACAGACCCTGGGTCAATGTATGAAGTAAGATTAACATTTAAACCAGAGTACACTAGATTAAAATGTAAATCTTCTATCCCTCAGGTCACTAATGATCAGGATTATGAACAAGATGGTGAGTCACAGTTTAAATCAAATTGGGTTCAGTGGGTTCCATATTTAGATGGGGATAATTTAAATTTAAACCAGAACGACCCTTGTAGCTATAGATATTATTATTCTGAACACTATGCTAGTCAGTTGATCCTGAGTTCTGAAATTGCATTAAGTTGCAAGAAGAGTAGTGTGAGTGGTGAATCACGTGCTATGGTCACAAATATTCTCTCTGGTAAGCCAGTAAAGGGAGCGAGTTTGATCTTTTATGACAAACAACTGCAGGAATTATTGGAAACAACTACAGATGAAAAAGGTGAAGCCGCACTTCAATCAAAATTTCCAGCGGCTTATGTATTTGCCAAATATAATTCAAATTATGCGTATCTGAATTTTAATGCTCAGAATGAATTGTCATTCAGCGAATTTGATGTAAGTGGTATCCAGACAAAAGAAGGTTTGAAGGCTTCTATTTTTGGCGAAAGAGGAGTATGGAGACCGGGAGATACAGTTTTTTTAAACGTAATTTTGTCACAAAGTGATAGAGAGATACCTGATAAATTTCCTCTTACACTAAAGCTTTTTAATCCAAAAGATCAGATTGTTTTCACTCAGGTACAGAGTAAAAATGAAATGGGTTTATATTGTTTTAAAGTTGTGACAAACACACAGTTTCTCACTGGAAATTATCGAGCGGTATTCGTCTCAGGGGCTTCTATTTTTGAGAAAGATGTGCGGATTGAAACGATTAAGCCAAATCGCTTGAAAACAAATTGGATCATTCCTAAAGAATTTGAAAATTCTTTAGGAAAAAATACCAAAGTTAGTGTTGAATCAAAATGGTTGCATGGTTCGCCTGCTGCATCCCTCGAAGCAAATATCCAAGCACAAATTAGGCTACTGTCTCCAGAGTTTAAAGAATATAAAGATTACAGTTGGTTGGATCCTGAGGTGTCGAAAGAAGTAAAAACTGTAGATTTATTTACAGGAAAGCTGAATAACCAGGGCTTAGCTCAAGTAGATTTGAGTCCTCTCACAACTGGACTTCATACCGGAATACTCAATACCTGGTTTGTGACCCGACTTTTTCCTGAAGGTGATATCAATACCGACTATTTTGAACAAAATTTTAATTGGTTTGACGAATATGTAGGTGTTAAAATACCTCCTTCTTCTTATGGTAAATTTCTTGCAAAAGATAGGTCTCATGAGATCTCTGCCATTGTAGTGGATAGAAATGGAAAACCGATTGCAGGACGTGAATTATCGATTCAGGTGTTTGAAGTAGACTGGAATTGGTGGTACCAACTTGGCTCAACAGACCAAAATCCTTATCAAAGTAAAAAACAAAGAAACTTGTACAAAGCTCGAAACTTGTTTCTGATGAAAAAGGTGAAGTCCATTTCCAATTTAAACCGAGCGGGTATGCAGTGTATTACGTGCAGGTCAATAATTTAAAAAATTTATATACCACTGGTGACTTTTTCTACACAGGCTGGTCTGATGACGGTAATGACACTAAGCGAAACTTTGTCAATCAAATTCACATTCGTACAGACAAAGAGAAATACCAATCTGGAGAAAAAGTATCGGTAAAATTACCTGCTGCCTATAAATCATTATATCATGTTTATACGATTAAGCAAGATCGGATTTTGAAGCATGAAATCATTGAAGGACGATCTGAAGAGACTGATTACAGTTTCACTACGGATGACTCTATGGTTCCGAATGTTTATCTCGATATTCAACTCATACAGGGATCTGAAAATAAAACAAATGATCTGCCACTTCGTATGTATTCAGTATTGCCTATCATCGTAGAATCAGCGCAGAAAAAATTGCATCCCGAAATTACAGCTCCGGAGATCGTAAAGCCAGATCAACAATTTGCAATCGAAATATCAGAGAAAGAAGGTAAGGAAATGGCTTATGTCGCCTATGTTGTTGATGAAGGATTATTAAACCTGACTAGATTTGCAACACCGGATCCATATTCAGAGTTGTTCGCAAAAGAAGCTTTAACAATGCAGACCTGGGACAATTTCGATGATATCATGAGCGTGAACAATACCGGAATTGCACAAATATTCTCCATTGGTGGTGATGCAGGAATGTCGGCAGATCAATTATCCAAAATTCAAAGATTTAAAGCATTGGTACAGACAACCGGAATTCAAAAACTTGACAAAGGACAAAAAAGGAACCATAATTTTACAATTAGTAATTACAATGGGGAGGTGCGTGTGATGGTCATGGCGTGCAATATTCGGGGAGCAGGATCTTCAGAACTTTCTATCAAAGTTCGTGACGATTTGATGGCTCAGATTGGATTTCCTAGGGTTTTAGGATTACAAGAAGAAGTAAGGGTGCCGGTAACTGTATTTTCATCAGACCCAACTGTAAAAGATGTGAATGTCCGATTGACTGCAGATGGACCGGTCAAAATTGTTGGATCAAATTCACAAAACTTGGTTTTTTCGGGGGGAGGTGAAAAGACGGCTTATTTTAAAATTTCGACTGCGACTTCCAGTGGACCGCTTCATTTAGTTGCTGATGTGAGTTCTTCGAAATGGAAAACAAAATCAAGTTTAGATATTAAAGTTGAAAATGCAAATCCAATATCCACCTTGACTCAAAGTTTCTGGATCGAGCCGGGTCAATCCATTTCAAAACAAATTTCCTCATTCGGCGAAGAAGGAAAATCACAAAAAGCTTATATCGAAGTTTCAGCTTTTCATGGAATACCTTTAAGTGCTTTTGCAGATCGTTTGATCAATTATCCTCATGGTTGTGTGGAGCAAACTTCAGCGGCAGGATTTTCTCAATTATTTTTATCTCAAATGATCCAATTAAGTGATCAAGATAAAAAGTCTACCGTAGAGAACGTAAATACAAGTATTCAGAACTTAATTTCATTTCAATTGCCTAATGGCTCATTTTCTTACTGGCCGGGATCAAACTATTCACATGAATGGTCAACTACATTTGTAGGGCATTTCTTATTAATATGTAAAAAGAATGGCTATCGAGTACCTGAATCCATGGTCAGTAATTGGTTAAAGTATGAAGCATCAATGAGCAAGTTGTTCAAGCCTGTGAAAAATCAATATCAAGCCTATTGTGATATTCAAGCTTACAGGCTATATGCTCTTGCGCTGGCTCAAAAAACAGATTGGGCTGCAATGAATCGCTTGAAAGAATTGACGGCAAAATCTAAAATGAGCAGTTATTTATTGGCAGCAGCTTATGCAGTAAGTGGAAAGAAGGAAATATCAGATCAGATTTTAAATCAGGCAATTTCGGCCAAGCTATCAACCAAGTACAATGAATTTTCTTATTCTTCTGATCTAAGGGACGAAGCAATTATTTGTTTGGCTTTGCAGGAATGTGACCGTAAAACAGAAGCTTTTAACGCATTGGAAAACGTTGGTAAAAAGATTAATGATTATGAGTATTATTCTACACAAGAAATGAGTTTTGTATTATTGGCATTATCCCATTTTGTGAAATCACAAGACAAATCATTTAATATAGCAGGGAATTGGAATGGTGAAAAATTTGAATTTAAAGGTATTGAATCTGCATATCGGAAAAATATTCATCAAGAACAATCAAATACTTTACAATTCGATAATAAGGGTACATTTCCAGTGATGGCAACAGTTGTTCAAACTGGAAAGTCATTGCAGAGTAGGAAGTCAGAATCAAATCTGATAGTAAAGTTGAGTGCGAGTTATATGACCTCTGATGGCAAACATGCTGACTTGTCAAAATTGCAGGTTGGTACTGATCTCGTGCTGAGTATATTTATTTCTACTGATGGTTCTCTTGGAAGCCTGGACCATATGGCCTTGACTATTCCTTTTGCCTCCGGATTTGAAATTAAGAATAGCCGGGTCAATTTTTCTGACGGAGTTTCGCCTGCAGACTACCAGGATATCAGAGACGATAGAGTGTTGACATATTTTGATCTGCCTGCTAATCGGGTGAAGCGAATTGATATTCCGGTGACTGCAGTGTATGAAGGTAGTTTTAATTCGCCGGATCTGGTTCTGGAGCACATGTATTTACCTTATATTCGTTCAATAAGTAACTTGGGGAAAATTAAAATTTCAAGATAATTTCCTGAATTTCGATGTGGTATAAAATAATTTGGCTATGCTACTTTGTATGGTTGTTTTCGATCATTTCAGCATTTCAACTTGAGGATAATATTGAGTATTCACCTATACTTCTGGATCAGGAAGAAAAAGTATTATCAGCCAGGACATCTCCACAGGGTAATTGGGCAATTCCAATATATGACAGTATACCACATGTATTTGAAAAATGTTTGACGTTTTACGAAGACAAGAGATTTTATCTACATTTAGGGATTGATTTTATTTCATTAATTCGTGCTGCCAAACAAAATTTAATGGCTGGAAAGGTAGTGTCAGGTGGTAGTACATTGACTATGCAAACTGTGCAGCTTTTTCGACATCAGGCTGGAAGAGATATGATAAATAAGGTCAAAGAATGTATTTATTCAATTGGATTCGAATTTTTGAATTCAAAAAAACAAATATTATATCTATATTCTCAAAGAGCGCCTTATGGAGGAAATGTAGTTGGATTGCAATCCGCATTTTGGAAGTATTATGGGCGGGAGTTAAAATCAATGAGCCTCTCTGAAGCTTGTTTACTTTCGGTCCTACCCAATCGCCCTTCTCTTTTCAATAGTAAAGTTCAGCAAGATAAGTTACTTTTAAAAAGGAATAAATTACTCGAAGCCCTGAGAAGAGACCAAGTTATTTCGCAGGATGAGTTTGAGTTGTCCTCCTTAGAATCAATTCCATTTCGTGTAAAAATTCAAGAAAGCAAAGCACCGCATCTTCTTTATAGCTTAATGCAGAAGTATCCTAGTCAACACGTATTCAAATCTTTTATTTCAGAGAATATTCAGCAACTAATTCTCAAAGAAACCCTGCGTTTTTCTAGAATTTGGAGACAAAATGATATTCAAAATGCAGCAGTGATGGTAGTTGAAAATTCAAGTAGAAATGTGTGTGGTTATTTAGGCAATATTATAGATACAATTCCTGTCAAAAACTATTGGGTGGATATGATTCCCGCTATCCGAAGTTCAGGGAGCATATTGAAACCATTATTGTATGCTGCAATGTGTCAGCGCGGTTTAATTACACCTAAAATGCTTTTGCCTGACATACCGATGAATATCGCCGGGTTTCAACCTGAAAATTTTTCCAGAGATTATAAGGGAGCAGTTCCTGCGGATGAAGTGATTCAACAATCACTGAATATTCCATCTGTACGAATGTTGCAAGAATTCGGGGTAGCCGCTTTTTTGCAATATTTGAAAGAATTGGGTTTTACTGGATTGCGAGATCGTGCAGACTATTATGGTCTTGCATTGATACTTGGTGGTGCAGAAATTAGCGCCTGGGATTTGGCAAAGGTTTACAGCCAATTGGTGTATGATTACCAATATTTCCTAGACAATAACAGTTATCCTAATACAAATGAACCCGACTTGAACATTATCAGATCAAAACATGAAGGTTCCAATCAGGATTTTCATTCTGAACATATTCTGAAGGCGGGAGCAATATTTAATATGTTAGAAGCAATGTCGGGAAATAGATCTACGATTGGGCATCAGTCTCATTTCCTCTATGGAAAGATTGCTTGGAAGACAGGGACCTCGTTTGGTTTTAAAGATGCCTGGTGCGTGGGTATAGGCGAAAAATATACAGTAGTATGTTGGGTAGGTAACAGCGATGGTAGGAGCAGACCTGGGTTAATTGGTCTGAATACTGCAGCTCCTTTGATGGAATCCATCATGGTAAGCTTAGGTGATCAGTATACGGCTAGAGTGCCGTACAATGATTTGAAACAAATCAGTTTATGCTCTAAAAGTGGGTTCCTGTCAGGAGAGTATTGCAATAAAACTGATAGCACGTGGATTCCATTGAAATCATCTGTTGAAACGATATGCCCATTTCATGAGCAGGTCTTAACCGATAAAGAAAACTTGCATAGAGTATATAGGCAATGCGAACCAAATCCAACCGAACAAGTTTTTTTCCACCTGCCACCGGCTATGGAGTATTTTTATAAACTCAATCACCCGGATTATATTGCTATTCCTCCGGTTCGTGCTGATTGTCTGGGTGATGTTATTTCCACCAAAAAGCAGGTAAAGTTCATATACCCTCCTGCT
Organism: Saprospiraceae bacterium; assembly: GCA_016710235.1. Lineage (NCBI taxonomy): Bacteria > Pseudomonadati > Bacteroidota > Saprospiria > Saprospirales > Saprospiraceae > Saprospiraceae bacterium. The sequence continues at coordinate 3,245,640 of JADJLG010000001.1, read as the reverse complement.
GGAGTAGATGTACTTCTGCCGGTTGATCTTGATGGTGTCCAAAATCCTATAGTACTCTTGGCGACTCATAGTAACCCGCGGGCAAGTTTGTATTGGTATATGGATGGCAAATATCTAGGTCAAACTTCAGGAGAACATCAAATGGCCTGTGTCCCTGATCCCGGCAACCATGTTTTTTGGATAACAGACGAATTTGGAAATGAGGATGGTATTCAGGTCCATGCAGTACTCCATAATCAAAGGAAGTGATACTGCTTTGAGAACTCGCATAAGATTTGAAACTTTGTTAAGAACATAATTTCCGGTTCAATGGTGCGTTATTTCTTTGAGAAACAATATATTAAAATAAAATATCATATATTTGTCGTTTGAAAATTGTCCCTATTCCGAAAGAACGACTGCGCTGAAATTAAAATAGGAGAAAAGCTTTCTGAGGAAAATTGTGGGATTATAAAAGTATAAGCTAATATGAAAATGATAAAACTTAAGCTTGCCTGTTGCATGATTTTGCTAGTAAATGAAATGCAAGCACAAGCACCTAAATTTAGCAATGATTTTCTAAACATTGGAGTAGGCGCAAGAGGCATGGCCCTGGGTACAGCTGTGACCGCCTCCACTGACAACGTGAATGCAGCTTATTGGAATCCTGCAAATTTGGTCGGAGTTGGGAGTAATTTTCAGGTTGGGGCTCAGCATGCAGAGTGGTTTTCTGGTATTGGGAAATATGATTATCTAGGCTTCGGCAAAAAATTTGGAGATGCTGATAAATCATTTGGAGCAATTTCCTTGATAAGGATGGGAATAGACAACATCCCCAATACCTTGCGTCTTAGAGGTTCTGATGGGAGCATTGATTATAGTAGAATTGAAGAATTTAGTGTAACGGATTATGCTCTGATTGGATCTTATGGTAGACATATCCCCAAAGCTAAATTAGATGTTGGTGTAAATGCCAAGGTCATATTTAGAAATTTTGGATCTTTTGCAAACGCATTCGGTTTTGGATTTGACTTAGGTGCAAGTTATCAAGTGAGTAGCAAATTTAAAGTGAGCGCTATGGCAAGAGACATTACCACAACTTTCAATGCATATAAATTTAGTTTTACAGAGGAAGAAAAGGCAGTGCTTTATCAAACTAATAATGAGGTACCTACCAGCAGTGTTGAGTATACCTTGCCAAAATTGATTCTTGCCGGAATGTATAAATTTCAATTTGGAGCTAACTATAACCTCGTTCCGGAATTGGATTTGGAAATTTCTAATAATGGCTCCGCGGCGAGTTTGATTGGTGGTGACAAGATAGCCATGGATCCAAGACTTGGCCTCGAGTGCGGCTTGTACAATAAAGTATATCTCAGGACAGGAGTAAATAATATTCAGAGGGTTCTAAAAGAAGATAATTCTGGTGACAGGGAACTATCAATGTATCCATCAGCAGGGGTTGGTATCAAGTTAAAGAAACTTTCATTGGATTATGCCATGACCAACATTGCAAACACAGGAGTAGGCTTGTATTCTCACTACTTTAGCCTTCTGCTGAATTTTTAAGTTATATTATCTATTTACACTATTTATTAATTGGTGAGTACCAATAGTTTGTTTGTATTTGCAAGCAGAATTCATAGTTTTGTCACAAACCGCCAGTTAATTTTTGGATTTGAATAACACTCGATTCTTAAGTCGAACATTTTGCTTTTTCCAATCGAACATCTAGTCGCACAATTCTTGTTAAAGAACTGCTTTTGCCTCAGGAATTTAAATTATTTGACTTCGCTAAATCATCAAGAGTAATCTTTTACATATTTTTTTTTTATGGATATGGGCTAAGATTAATTCGTAAGCTATCCAATATTAATCTCTAATACATTAGTGGATTATTTAATTTATTCATATCAGGTTTTTTAATAAAGAGTAACTGAATTAGCACTTTTTTTGGAACATTCCTTGCCAATTTTGAGCAGAATCATAGGATAATTATTGGCGGAAGCCAGGATTGTTCTATACCGTTTGCCCCCCGCAACAAATTACTCCCAAGGAGGATGGTCTGTGCATGCAGATCATCAGACTATTAATTGGCAAAAACGAATTTTAAAAAACTAAAAGTTTTTATGAAAAAACCAAATCTTACACATGTTCTTCGCCAGAAATGGCTGTGGATGTTGGTATTGTGCGCAGGGGCGTTTTTAGTACCTCGAGACACAAATGCCCAAAGATGTAATAATCTTGGCCTTTCTTCCATTCCTTCATTCATTTGTAGTGATGTAGGAGGAAGTGCATCCTTTGTTGACACCATTAGTCCTTTTAATGCAGCACATAGTTGGACTTCCACTAATATAGTTGGGAGTACGACCATTAATATAAATGCATTTACTGGACGGGTTACTTTAAGCTGGGCAGCACCTGGCGATTACGTTTTTTCTCTGAACAATACTACAGTTGTATGTAGTGATACATTCAGAGTCCATGTCTCTTCGCAGTTTGCACCACAGGCTGCGTGTAACGATACGGTAAATATTTCACTTAATGAATTTTGCCAAGCGATTGTTACTCCGGATTTGGTCTTAAAAGGTGCATATAATTATCAAGAATTTGAAATCATTATCAAAGACCAATCGACAGGTCTTGTCATCCCGACAAGCCCTATGGTACCGGCTTCATACAAGGGGAAATTCCTTGAGGTAACGGCAAGACACCGTTGCTCGAACAACTCTTGTTGGGGTATACTTCGCATAGAAGATAAGTTAGACCCAACTTTGTTGTGTAAGAATTATACCGTGAGTTGTAGTGCTAATACTTCACCGGCTGCTTTGGGATTCCCACTGGCACCAGGTGCGGGTACACCGGTGTCGTCAGGTACAAATACTTATACAATTACAAGTACATTGGTGGACAATTGTGGTGCAACTACCCTCACTTACAGTGACAGGACGGCTCACGTGAATTGCCCTCCACCAAGTACATATATAGATACCATCTTCAGGTCTTGGCTGGCCACAGATGGAGTGGGGAGGACAGCACGATGTGTAGATACAATTTATCTCCGCAGAGCTGTTCTAACCGACATCATTTGCCCACCTAACTGGGACGGACTTCCAGGTAATCATGCGGTTATTCCATGCGGGGCTTCTTATCCGTTGGACACAAAAGGGAATCCTCATCCATCTTATACAGGTTATCCTGGAGGAATATCGTGTCGCAATCTTGATTTCACTTATACAGATTTAAGAATACGTGCCTGCGAAGGAACTTACAAAGTTTTGAGAGAGTGGATCATCGCAGATTGGTGTACAGCGCGTGATACAAAATGTATTCAAATTATTAAAATAGTGGACGATAAGAGTCCTGTTTTGACTTGTGCAACGACTAAAAAAGTCAGCACATTGTCCAGTTCTTGTGAAGGTGAAGCAACTGTAGCATTTCCATCTATTCTTTCAGAATGCAATCCGAATTCCATTACTTGGCAAGTGAAAGTAGTCAGAGGATCGCCTACATGCGTTGCACCACCTACAAATACTACAACCAATGAATCCACAACTGGGATTACAATTATAAAAGCTACAGGTGGAGCAAGAGACAGCGTGAAAGTAACCAACCTACCTGTCGGTTGCTCATGGGTTAAATTTTATGCTACGGACGGCTGTGGCAACAGCTCAGTTTGTACTGCAGACGTAGAGGTTCAGGAGAAAACAAAACCGATTGCAGTTTGTGACTTTGAAACAAATGTCACCTTGACTGACTATGGCAGTGCAAAAGTCTTTGCAGAAACATTCGATGATGGGTCTCATGACAATTGTGAGATATCTCATTTTCAAGTGCGAAGAATGAATGCTGGAAATTGTTCGTCTCCGATCGTAAGCGATACATCATTTAGGGATTTTGTAGAATTCTGTTGTTCAGATGTATTGACCAATCCAAATATTGTAGTATTCAGAGTTTATGACAAGAGTGGAAATTACAATGAATGTATGGTGCAGGTTAATTTGGTTGACAAGCGCCCACCGGTTATTGTAGCTACTCTTCCAGACATCACTGTGAGTTGTGGTACGGATACAACAAACTTAAATCGTTTTGGTGTCTATAGAACATCAGAAGCGGCACGACAAAATATCGTTGTCAATGATCCGGGAAATCCTCTTTATGTACAACCAAGAATTTGGGGTAAGGATGGATTAGTTTCAGAAGATTGTCAACTGATCCCAGGTTATAGTGTAAGTTATTCTCTAAATTCATGTGGGGTAGGAACTATTTCACGAACATTTACATTCAGAGATGCTTCAAGCTCAGTAACACCAGTTACTCAGACAATTACATTTGTCAATTACTCTCCTTTCAATGGAAATCAAAGAATTACCTGGCCACGAGATACTATACTCTCAGGGTGCAAAGGATCTACATTGCCTGATTATACTGGAAAACCGTCATGGTCTGCGACAAATGGATGTGCAGATGTAGTCGCAACTTACGAAGATCAAACATTCAATGTAGTCGAAAAAGTCTGTTTAAAGATTTTAAGAAAATGGACTGTTATCGATTGGTGTAACTATAATAAGGTTTTAAATACCGGAATTTGGGACACAGTTCAAGTTATCAAGGTAACCAATACTGTTTTGCCGGATTTTGTCACCGGTTGTAGTTATCCGGTTGTAGACAATCCTGAAAACGATTGTGACTATTTTGTAAATCTTACTGCTTCTGCAACGGATGATTGTACACCTGCTGCAGATTTGAAGTGGAGCTATAAAATAGAGTTGTTTAAGAATCCTGCGAACCTTATCACAGGTAATGGCAACAATGCAAGTGGCGTATATCCGAATGGCGAGCATAGAATTACGTGGACAGTTGAGGATTTGTGTGGAAATAAAAAATCGTGTCCTGCAATATTTAGAATTCGCGATGCGAAGAAACCCACTCCAGTCTGTAGACCAGGCATCATCACTGTTATCATGCCTTCAAGTAGAGAAGTTAGCGTTTGGGCAAGAGATTTCAATGTGAATAGTTTTGATAATTGTACTCCAAATTATTCATTATTGTATTCCTTCTCGCCTAATAAAGCTGACTCCGGTCGTACATTCAAATGTTCAGATATTCCAAACGGCGTGTCACGAGATAGTGTGTTGACAATATATGTTTGGGATTTAGATAATAATTCTGACTATTGTACTACTCAGATTGTGCTTCAAGATGGTGCTGGGGATGCTTGCCCTGATAATTTTAATGGCGGAGGCGGAAGCAATAATCTTACTGCTAACTTAGGTGGTAGCGTATTTAATGAATCATCATCAATGATGGAAAATACTGACGTCAATATCAGCAATGAGACGCATACTATGACAAAGAATGCAAAGACTTCACATGGTCAATATACATTCTTGTCATTGCCGATGAAAGACAACTATTCTGTGAGTGCATACAAAAATGATGATCCTTTGAATGGAGTTTCTACACAAGATATTGTACTCATTCAAAAGCATATTTTGGGTATTGCAGAATTGAAATCAGCATATAAAGTTGTAGCAGCCGATGTAAATAATTCAGAAAGTATCACAGCTCGTGATATTTCCGAATTGAGAAAATTAATCCTGGGTGTGACAACGAATTTTGTAGGAAATACATCATGGAGATTTATTAATTCTCAGCAACAATTTGCGGATATTATGCATCCATGGCCTTTGCAAGAAAGTTTTGCATATAATAATCTGGATAAAGATCAAATGAATAACAATTTTGTAGCTGTTAAAATAGGTGATCTGTCAGGAAATGCAAGAACAAATTTGTTCAATGGTAGTCAGGCACGAAGAGAAAAATGGGGACTGAATATTCAAGATGAATTGGTAGAAGCAGGAAAGCTAATTAGTGTTCCATTTATGATAAATAGCGAAACTCGACTGAGTGGTTTGCAGATGGAACTGCAGTTTGATCCGGAAAAAGTAAAATTCCTTGAAATAGAAAATGGTACTATTTCCCTTCATGATTACAACTTGAATCTAAACAGATTATCAGAAGGTGTAATTCGAATATCTTTTGATCAGGTGGATGGTTTTGAAGCAGACCGTGCACTGTTCAAGATAAAATTGGAAGGATTGCAATCTGCGAATTTAAGTAGTTGTTTGGTCCTGAAAACTGGAAGTATTGCTGCTGAAGCATATGATATGAATAGTGAAGCGGCTGATTTGAGATTGGATTTTGTGCGTGGAGATCAATTGGTTAAACCTGGCTTTTTCCTATTCCAGAATCAACCAAATCCATTTTCAAAATCTACTACAATATCATTCCAGTTGCCGGAAGATGGAAATGCACAATTGACAATTATGGATGTCAATGGTAGAAAATTGCGTACGATTTCTAAATATTTCACGCAAGGATATCATACCGTAGAATTAAATAAAGAAGAATTGGCTTATTCAGGGATTCTATATTATCAGCTCGAAGTGAACAATTTCAGAGCAGTCCGAAAGATGATCCTTATTGATTAAAATCCAAGATAGTGTAGGACAGATCTGAGCTGGTTAATAGTTCAGATCTGTCTAAAATGAAAAACTACTTCTCTACCCCCAATTAAAAGAAGCACACTCCCCACTTCTTGATCTTGATCACTCAAAAGGACCGTTTGAGGATCTCAGAAATTGTCAATTCAAAATTGTAAAAAAAATGAAACAATATTTTACAAAAATAAACTTAACCAAGATGAATCTTTTTTCTTTCATCAAAGAGAATGCAAAGATCTGTTTAAAAACCGATAGAAGAGCTTTGTCATTCTATCTCTTCGCTGTGTTGATGTTGTTTAGTTTGAGCAAGACCTATGCTCAATGCTATACTGTAACTAAAACATTGCTTGGAGTAACTCCCGCATCAAGTGGAGTTCAGGGCAATATTGATGCAACGTATCGCATCATGATTGTCCAAAATCCGTCCTGCATTATAACTGGTAATATAGTAGTAACCGACGCGATTGGTTCTTCTACCAACCTTGGGACGAAATTTGTAAAGTTGGTAGGATTACCCATAGTGGTGTACAGCTCACCAACCGTTACAGTTCCCACTTTAAATGGTGCATACGATGGGACAATTGCAAATCCTGATATCACCATCAATGATGGAATAATGTTGGGAGGAGATACATTGACTTATCAACTAATTGCAGAGATTAACCCGCGCGCTGCAGGAGCAGGAACACTTGGAAATACTGCAACAGTGTTGAACGAGATCCCGCCAGGGCCACCTCCTCCGGTTGAAGCAGTTTCCAATGTTGCTTTACTTCCTGACTGCTGGACGAATTGTCAGTTGGCGTGTAATAATGATGTACAGCTTTCTGTCAATAGTATGTGTCAGGCAGACGTACTTTCTACTATGGTTCTTGAGGGAGAATCCACTGAATGTGCAGCTCTTGGCTTTTATGATGTAAGCATTTATGATGGCAACAAGAGAGTGAGTTTGCCTTTAAATAAAAATTACATCGGAAAGAAATTAACCGTTAGTGTAAGAAATATTGTTTGCAATAATACTTGCTGGGGAACTCTCAGATTAGAAGATAAAAATCCACCTTCACTGACTTGTCATCCGAGGGATACATTTTCATGTGCTGCAAATTTAGATCCTCGCATTATCGGTATGCCGGTAAATTTTGCAAATGTGAATTTTACCACATCACCATGGACTGTCAGAGGCGTTGATTCTTGCGGAATCGTTTACATAACTTATCGCGATAGCGTAGTCAATCACGGATGTAGTAACACAGTACTTAGTGCTACTGTCTACAGACTGTGGTGTGTACAAGATTCTGTTGGATATCAATATTGTTGTAGAGATACAATTGATTTGGAACGAGGTACTATTGCAGATATCATCTTTCCTCCTCATTACGATGGCTTACCAGGAAATGCACCCGCATTAGAATGTAATGGAAGCTGGGATCATCTTGCTGATAATCCTGCTGATCCTAAATATTATTTACCTGATACAACAGTAGCTGGTACAGGAAAGCCTGAAGGAACATATTGTGGTAATATTCAGTATGATTTTCAAGATGATACCATACAAGTTTGCAAAGGTTCATACAAGCTGTTGAGAAAGTGGACTGTGATAGATTGGTGTGCTGCCCGACACTTTACGCATATTCAACAAATCAAAGTAGTGGATACACATCCTCCCGTTATGATTTGTCCTACTACTGTTAGAGATATCGATACGAATCCATGGACTTGCAGTGCTTCAATTATTGCTCCTGTACCTGAGGATTATGCCGGCCAGAATGATGGTACTCGTCCTTATGTGATCAATGAAGGGTGTTCAGGATGGACTTATACAGTTCAGCATTTTATACCAGCAAATCCTGATAGTTGCAATGCGATTGGAGCTATTCTAGGTCAAGGTGTGGTGACAAAACTCGCAGATGGCACTTATCAGTTAAGTAATTTAACTGCCGGATGTCAGTGGTTGGTGTACACTATTACAGACGGTTGCGGAAATTCAACGCGATGTGCATTTGATATTTTTGTAAGAGATCTAACTCCACCAGTCGCAGTTTGTCAACAAAAAACCGTTGTTTCAATTGGTTCGAACGGCAGATCAATTGTGCCGGCTGCATCTTTTAACGATCATAGTCATGATAATTGTAGTCAGGTTTATTTGCGTGTAAAACGCGCGAATGCAAATGCATGTTCCAATACAAATTTTGGTGACAATGTTGAATTCTGTTGCTCTGATGTAGGCAGAACCGTAAGTGTAGTTTTGGAAGTAAGAGATGGTCTTTCTACTACAACAGCAAATAAAAGTGAGTGCATGGTAGATGTTCAAGTTCAAGACAAACTTGAGCCGACAATTTCTTGTCCTTCTAGTGTTACTGTAAACTGTACAAGAGATTTATCCAATCTGGCAGTATTTGGTACAGCAACTTTCACTGACAACTGTTCAGCAACATTATCTTCAATTGTTGACAATCAATTGAATTCATGCAATATAGGAAATATTTATAGACATTTTACTGCAACAGATGGTGGTTTATTGAAAGCAACTTGTACACAAACAATTACGGTTGTGGACGATACTCCTCTGGAAGAAAGCAATATTATATTCCCAAGAGATACTATTCTTTATGGATGTAGTTCAGATATTAGCTCAGACATACTTGGAAAACCTCGATATATAAATATTGATGGTTGTAATCAACCGGTAGCAGGTTTCGAAGATTTGGAATTTAACATCGTTGACGGTGTATGCGCAAAAATATTGAGAAGATGGACCGTTATTGATTGGTGTTTGTATCATACTAATCCAACAAAAGCGACATTCTATCATACACAAGTAATAAAAATTATTGATCGTGAAGCTCCAATTTTCACTCAGCAGTGCAATCGCAATGATACTTTTTGCATTCTCTCTGGTTGCTCGATGACCGTATCTCAACAAGTTACAGCTGTAGATTCTTGTTCAAAAACTGACTTGATTTGGTCCTATGTCATCAAAAATTCTGCAGGCACAGCATTGTATACAGGAAGTTCTCAGAACTTCACAAGAACTATGACCTCAGGTAGCTATTCTGTTACATGGACTGTTGAAGACAGATGCGGAAACAGAAGTACTTGTACGAATAATTTTGTGGTTCGTGACTGCAAGCAACCAACACCATATTGCAATCCGGGAATAGTGACTGTAATAATGGCTCCTGGTGGAACTACTGTATGGGCAAAGGATTTTAATTTGGGTAGCTTCGACAATTGTACTCCAAACAATTTATTGAAGTTTTCTTTCTCGAGGAATGTAAGAGATAGTTTCAAGACTTTTGTTTGTGCAGATATTGAAAACGGAATTTCGGATACATTACCTGTTACTATTTATGTGTTTGATTCTGAAGGTAACTACGATTTTTGTGTAACGAAAATTTATCTCCAGGATAATGATGGCGTGTGTCCGGATATTACAAATTTGACCAACATTGGTGGCGCTATCATGATCAATACAAACAAACCGGCTCCTAATGTTCCCGTCAGTATATCCGATGTAAATCAAAATGTATTGGATCAGGCAATGACAAATGACCAGGGCCATTATGCATTCCCTACTATGAATACTACAAAGGAATATTTGTTGAAACCAACTTTCAATAAAGATTTCCTGAACGGAGTTTCAACAAAGGATATCGTAAAAATTCAGAAACACATTCTTGGTATTGAAGAATTCTCAGATCCCGCAGATATGATCGCAGCAGATCCAAATAACTCAAAGAGTGTTACTGCGCGTGATATTTCTGAATTGAGGAAATTAATACTTGGAGTTACATTAAAGTTTGAAGGAAGACCATCTTGGGAATTTGTTGATGCAGCCTATCCTTGGGATATTCATCAACCATATGAATACAATGATTTTATTCATGTATACGGAAATCCTGGAAACTATAATTTCCGCGCAATAAAAATTGGTGACGTCACCGGAGAAGCAGTGACAGGTTTCCATTCAAACACCGGCATCCGCAGTAACACTACAATGAAGTTTGAATTGGAAACGCAGCAAACTGCATTGAATAAAATATTGCAAGTTCCGGTTTATGCAGGATCAGCAGGAAAGGTTGAAGGATTTCAAACAACATTAATATGGAATACTGAAAAGTTTGATCTACTACAAATCACTCCTGGAGCATTCCAGATAAATGATGGCAATTATCATATTGTAAGTGACAAACATGGATTGGTAAATATTAGTTGGAATTCAGAAAACAATCAACAGGTACAATCAGGTGAAATACTTTTCTACTTGCAACTCGTACCTAAAGTTTCTGGCATATTTGTTCCGTCTGATATCAATACTTACGAATATGGATTGACACCCGAATGGTATGTTGGAGAAGATGTATCAACTGTAGTTATTGCTGAAAGAGGTAAGCATTTATCAAGTGCTTCTGCTTATGAACTTTATCAGAATATTCCAAATCCATTCTCTGGAAAATCAGTAATCAGTTTTACACTACCGAATGATCAGTGGGTCAAACTCAGTATATACGATGTTTCCGGAAAATCGATTGTCGAATACCAGATTAATGGTAAAAAAGGTCTGAATAGTAAAGAAATAGAGATTCAATCAGGAATCAATGGTATTCTCTATTATCAACTCGATACAAACGAATTTATTGCTACACGTAAAATGGTAGTTATAAGATAAAAACGGTTCTTGGGTAATTAGGCTATGCCGGAGACTTTGTCTCCGGATAGTAGCCTTTGACTCAACCAATTTTAAATCTATAAACCGATGAAAAAAAGAAATATGAGAAAGTTAATTTTTCCAAAACTTCCTTCTATGCAAATTTTAATTTACAATCGCGTTGCCTCTTTATCAGCTGGCATCCTCAGAGCTCAAAATTCCGCTAAGTGCTTCTTAGTTGCGATGCTCTTGATCGCTACAACATTTGTGAGCAATGCTCAAACATATGTTAGTGGTGACACTAGTGTATGTCCCGGTACAACTGATACATATACGTTTTCCGGCGGTCCATGGACATTTTCAGTTCTTGGAGGAGGTACCGTCACAGCTACGTCAACAAACTCAGTAACTGTAGCATGGGGCTCCACTGCGGGTTCATTTCAAATAAAACTCGACAATGGTGCTGGCCTTATAAGCTATCAGAGAGTATTTGTTGAAGGCAATATATCATTGGCCTGTGACCGTCTGATCAATGTGTCTTTAGATGGAAATTGTCAGGCAGTAATTACTCCGGATAATATGTTGGAGGGACAACCATATCCTGAGTCCTCATATAGTGTAGATGTTTTCGATCAAAACGGAAATATTCTCGCTGGAGATCAAGTAACGAAAGTTCATCTTGGTAAAACATTAAAGGTTTCAGTGACTCATCTTTGTTCAGGAATTAATTGCTGGGGTTATATTTATATTGAAGATAAATATATTCCATCTTTAATCTGTAACACACTACACGATACAATTAATTGTGGAGATGCATATACTCCTGAAGCACTTAGTATTAATCCACGATTTCATGGCAGACCATATCCGGTTGCAACGGGTGCAGTAGTTTCACCTGATGCAATTTTAGGTACTGGACACTATAATGTTACAGGACATGATTTATGTAGTCCAATTAAATTGAACTACTACGATATCTATTTGAAATACAACTGTAATACTCCGGTATATGCGTCATTGTACAGATATTGGTCAGCAGAAGACAGTGTTGGAAATAAAACTTATTGCAACGACACGTTATATTTTAGAAGGGGAACATTGGATTCTGTTGTTTGCCCGCCAAATTATGATGGTTTTACAAAACCATATTTGAGTATCGAACTTAAAGAACCTAGTGTTGGGCCTTTTCCTCGTGGGTGGAATGCACTAGACAATGGTTATCCTTCACCTTATGATTATTTTAATGCATCCGGAGTTTTACTTTGGAAAGGTACTGGTGCTCCGTCAAATATTAGCTGTGATCATATGGCAGTGACGTTTAGAGACGTTTATATTCCGGTTTGCGGAGCTTCTTTTAAGATTATTAGAAACTGGACAGTTTTTGATTGGTGTACTGGTGTTATAAAAAGTTGCAACCAACTGATTAAGGTTGTAGACAATGAAGCTCCGGTGATAATATGCCCGACAACAGTGCAAAGCGTACCGACTGATTTGGTATCCTGTACTGGTTCCATTCTGGCACCTGTCCCTAGAAGATTAGGTTCTTATAATGATGGTTTGAGACCATATATCATTACTGAAAGCTCTTCATGGACTTATACGATTGAGCATTTTATTCCAGATGATCCAGCCAACTGTACTGGAAATGGTACTTTCAAAGGACAAGGCGTAATTACAAAAGTTAACGATTCAACTTACCGAGTAAGTAACCTCACTCTAGGCTGTCAATGGTTAGTTTATACTTTCACAGATGATTGTGGAAATTCAAGCAAATGTACATTTGACGTAAACGTTGTGGATAACACGCCACCGGTTGCAGTGTGCGATGAGCATACTGTAGTTACATTGAATGAAAGTGGAGTCGGTCAGTTATTTGCTAAAAATGTGGACAATGGAAGTTATGACAATTGTTCATTGGATTCAATGTTGATTAGAAGAATGAATGCAGATAGTTGTGGTGTTCCTTCTGATACAAATTTCAAAACTGCAATTACATTCTGCTGTAAAGATGTAGGCATTGTACAGACGGTGGTATTCCGAGTCAAAGACAAAGGCGGAAGATATAATGATTGTATGGTGAGAGTTACCGTACAAGATAAAATACCACCGGTGATTACCCGTCCATCAAATAAAACTGTGGCTTGTGGTACCGATTTAAGCAATTTGACGATTTTAGGCAGAGCCACTGTAACAGGAGGATGTCCAAATCTTACTCCTAGCTATCGTGACGATACCATTTCTTGGAAATGTGCACAAGGAGTTGTCAATCGCTATTGGTATGTGAATACATCCTCAGGAGGACAAGTTAGTTGTGTACAGATAATTACTGTTCAAGACTTATCGCCATTTAATTGTTCAAAAGTGGATACATCATTAATTGGAGAAAAAACCATTAATGGATGTGATGCGTCAGCAGCTCTGACTTCAGTGACCGGAGTTCCAACCTGGCCAACGGGTGCTTGTAACAATGTTATTGCTGGTTATAAAGATGAAGTATTCAATAATGTTGGAGGATATTGTGCGAAAATTATCCGTCACTGGAAGGTAATTGACTGGTGTACTTATGATGTCAATAGTGGAACTGAAGACGGAATATGTAATTTCGACCAAGTGATTTACGTAAGAAATACTGTAGCGCCTATCATTAGTGATTCGAGCAAAATAACTAAGGAGGTTTGTGCTTCAGATGTAAATTGTGCAGGGAATATTATATTGATAGGTAGTGCAACTTCAGTTTGTACGGACGAGGCAGATTTGATTTGGTCTTATTCTATTGATTTAGATAACAATAATACAATTGATTTAAGAGGATCAGGCAAAAATGCTAGTGGTAATTACAGAACGGGAGAGCATAAAGTAATATGGGAAGTTAGAGATAGATGTGGGAATGTTGATACTGAAAGTCAAATCTTCAGAATAAATGACTGCAAAGATCCAAGTCCATTCTGTAAAGTTGGATTGATCATTACAGTTATGCCTTCGAATGGTATGATAGATGTAAAAGCAAGAGATTTTATTGAAAGCAGTACCAATGATAATTGTACTCCTTTTGCAAGTTTGAAATACTCATTCTCAACAAACAAAAATGATACTGTTCGTACTTATACATGCGATAGTATTCCAAATGGAAAATCCGCTACTTTCAGTTTGACTGTTTATGTTTGGGATAATTCAAATAGAAATTCATTCTGTCGTACGACTTTGACGATTCAGGATAATGTGGGCAACAGATGTCAAGACAGGTTTACCAATGGTGGTTCTGTACTTGGACTCGTAATGGCAACTAGTAATAATCCATTGAAAAATGCTCAACTGAATATCAGCAATTCTAGTACAGGCACTAGTGAATTGATGAGCGATGGATCTGGATCATACAACTTTAATGACCTTATTGAAGGAGAAAATTATGACATAGTTCCTGGAAAGAATGACGATTTGATCAATGGTGTATCTACTGCTGATATCGTATATATACAAAAGCATATTTTAGGAGTAAAATTATTCAATTCTCCTTACCAATATATTGCTGCAGATGCTAACAATAGTAAGACAATTACAGCTTCAGATATTTCTGAATTGAGAAAAGCAATATTAGGGATAACTTCAGAATTCAAAAACAATCAGAAATCTTGGAGATTTGTACCGATGTCTCACCATTTTGAAGATCCGACTAATCCTTGGACTCCAACTGTATGGCCAGAGATGATTTCTATACTCAATTTGAAAGGTCCGAATATGAATAATGATTTCATGGCAGTTAAAATTGGAGACTTAAATCAGAATGCAGCAACCAACCTGGTGACTAAAACACAGTCTAGATCAGCTGAAAAGGTAAAATTTGAAATTGAAAAATCTAATGCTCCAGTGGGTGATGTCATCAAAGTCCCTGTGTATGCAAGTTGGAATGGACAATTGACAGGATTTCAAATGAGTTTGACTTATGACAGAGCGAACTTTGAATTGTTCAACATTGAAGCTGGGACTATAGATATCCAAAGTGCAAACCTTGGATGGAATGCTTCTGGACAATCAGTCGTGAGAATGAGCTGGAATGCATCAGGATCCATTGCAGCAACTGACGAACCCGTCTTTTATTTGGTAGGAAAAGTAATGTCATCACAGATGACTCTTCCTGTGAAGCTGATGTTTGAAAATGGTTTCGATGCAGAAGCTTACAATGAGAATGTTGAGATCTTGGATATCGACTGGAGGAGTAAAGAGCTCAATGTTGCTCATCAGGAATATGAGCTGTTCCAAAACCAACCAAATCCATTTAAGCACACAACTGCGATAGCATTCAAGGTGCCTTCAAATGAGTCAGTGATCATCAGTATATACTCAGTTGATGGAAAGCAAATTTGGAGAAAAGAAGTTTTGGCGAGTAAAGGATACAATGAGTTGACCATCCCGGCCAACGAATTGACCGGTAGTGGTATGTTGTACTACAAAATGGAAGGAAAAGACTATGTTGCTACTCGAAAAATGATATTCGAAAAGTAATTATTGTAATCTATCGGTTTATAACAAAATGCCTCAGAAATGGGGCATTTTGTTTTTATGGATGCCTCAGACTTATAAATGGACTACCAGTAGATTTCGAATTAAATGTAATCTGGATTTTGCTTTGGGAGCCAAGTGAGAACCAAATGGAATTCAAAATCAATGATTTTGATGTGACCGAAAGGTTCTGAATAATCAAGATCATATCGATCAACTTTGCAATTTAGGTTTAGCATTCCACTGCTTAAGTTATTTGAAGATTAGAATAATGAAATATTGCAACTTGGTAGAGAGATGTATTCAGAACGCTTTACTCATTTGTAGAAAAAAATGCTTGAGTTGATATAGAAAACTCAGGATATTCGTATATCTTTGCGTTCCAAATTTAAAAATTATGCTCATTATAGACGTTAAAGACGCAGAATCCATTGACAGGGCTTTAAAGAAGTACAAAAAGAAATTTGAACAAGCCAAAACACTCAAAGAACTGCGAAGACGCAAGCATTTTACAAAGCCTTCAGTAGAGCGTAGGACAGAAATCCTCAAAGCGATAAGCAAGCAGGATTATGTGACCAAGAACGCATTATAATTTTTTATAATATTTTGTAGTAACATTTATAGGGTTTTGCATACCTTTGATGGATGCAAAACTCGGTGGCACAATTTATTCAGTTTCTCCGCATTGAGAGGAGATATTCGGATCACACCACTTTAGCATACCAATCAGACTTACTTCAATTTTTACATTTCGCTCAAGTCCACTCTTGGGGCGAAAATCTTGACGTTTTTAGCCACAAATGCATCCGGGCCTGGTTAGTGCTGCTCGCTGCAAATGGAGCTCAAGCTGCATCGCTGCGGCGTAAGATTTCATCGCTCCAGTCATTTGTAAAGTGGGCGATTAACAAAGGAATTTACACCCAACCAAATCCATTCCTGAAAATCACTATACCAAAATCCGGAAAAAGATTACCTGCCATTTTTAATGAGTCAGAATTGAAAAAAATGCTCGACCTCGGTTCGTCCGATGAGTTTGATGACACCCGCAATAATTTAATCATGAATCTCTTGTACCAATGCGGTCTTAGGCGTTCTGAACTCATCGCTTTAAAGGAGGAAAATATTGATTTTTTCCGAATGACTATTAAAGTAAAAGGAAAAGGAAACAAGGAGAGAATCATTCCCATTCTAGATGAACTAATCTTAAAAATAAGACGTTATTTAGAAGTTAGGAACAAACTCGACGTTTTGAGGGAAGATCGGCTGATAATATTAAAAAACGGAAAGGCAATGTATCCAGAAGCAGTCTACAGGCTGGTTAAGACATTGGCAGGCACATACAGCACGATACACCGGACCAGCCCACATATACTGAGACACAGTTTTGCAAGTCATTTATTGGATAATGGGGCAGAGCTCAATGTTGTGAAGTCCCTCTTGGGGCACGCCAGTCTCGCATCCACTCAAGTATATACTCACTCAAGCATTGAGAAGCTCAAGGAAATATATATGAAAGCACACCCCAAAGCAAGTTTTTAATTCGTTCACAATAAAATCAATTAAGTATGATGACAGTTAGTATTCAGTCCGTTCATTTTGATGCTGATCAAAAGTTGTTAAACTACATTGAATCCAAAGTTCAAAGTCTTTCACGTCTTCTCAAAGGACATAAGATTCATGCACGGATTGTCTTGCGATTAGAAAAAGTATCCCGAATACAAGATAAGATAGTTGAGATCATCGTTGACCTTCCGAAGAAAACCTGCATTGCCAAAAGTGTTAACAAGTCATTTGAAAAAGCACTCGCCGAAGCAATGGGTTCCCTAAGGATGCAGGCCCGCAAGCACATGGATAAGTTGCAAAATGAATAAAATTCTCAAAAGAATCTTTTTTCAATAATTGAATTTATTATATCTTTGCACTTCAAATTTTGAAGGGGTATAAAAGTGTATCCCTTTTTTAAGGAGAAGCCAGTGTAGCTCAGTTGGTAGAGCCGCTGATTTGTAATCAGCTGGTCGGGGGTTCGAGTCCGTCCACTGGCTCATCTTTTTTGAATGGCAATGCGGTTATTTCTTAAAACAGGAAAATCCACAATCGGCCAAAGATGTTGAAAGTATGGGGGTGCGCCGGAGTTGGAGAGCCGGGCCAGACTGTAAATCTGGTGTCTATGACTGAATGGGTTCGAGTCCAATCACCCCCACCATCATTTTGTCAGTGGAGTCTAGAGCATATTTGCCTCAGAATCATCACTGATCCCTTTGCCGGGTACAGAGAGATGTAAGTCTAAAGAGTGAATAATTGATTTCGCCAATATATTGTATGTATTGACGATTTCTTATAATAATGTTTTCAGACAAAGGTTTGAAACAATAAAAATTTTGAAATTCAGCTTTTACTATATAAAGCATCTGCGGGAGTAGCTCAGTTGGTAGAGCGACAGCCTTCCAAGCTGTAGGTCGCGGGTTCGAGCCTCGTCTCCCGCTCTGTTTTTTCAAAAGATGCAAGCTAAAACTGAAATGAAAAATAAGCGACCTGCTTAACAAGCCATTGTAGCTCAGGGGTAGAGCACTTCCATGGTAAGGAAGGGGTCAAGGGTTCAATTCCCTTCTGTGGCTCTTTAGACATTAAATATTTTGAATTTATACTTTAAAAAAGATTACAAGCATTAAAATACTTATCAATGGCAAAGGAAACTTTCAATCGTTCGAAACCCCATGTCAACGTCGGTACAATCGGACACGTCGATCATGGTAAAACTACTTTGACCTCTGCAATTACTTCTGTTCTTGCTGAACAGGGTCTGGCTCAGAAAAAAGACTATGACTCCATCGACAATGCTCCGGAAGAAAAAGAAAGAGGTATCACAATCAATACTGCACACGTAGAATACGAAACAGCAAATCGCCACTATGCTCACGTGGATTGTCCGGGTCACGCCGACTATGTGAAAAACATGGTTACAGGTGCTGCTCAGATGGACGGTGCAATCCTGGTTGTTGCTGCAACTGACGGCCCTATGCCTCAAACTCGCGAGCACATTCTCTTGGCTCGTCAGGTGGGTGTTCCAAAAATTGTCGTGTTCATGAACAAGGTAGACCTTGTAGAAGATCCGGAAATGTTGGAACTCGTTGAGATGGAAGTAAGAGAATTGTTGGATAAGTATCAGTTCGACGGAAACAACGCATCTATTATCAAAGGTTCCGCTCTTAAGGCTCTTGAAGGAGATCCTGTTGGAAAACAAGCGATCTATGATTTGATGGCTGCTGTCGATAAAGATATCCCTGAGCCGGTGAGATTGATAGACCAACCATTCTTGATGCCTGTGGAAGACGTTTTTTCCATCACTGGTCGCGGTACAGTTGCAACTGGTAGAATCGAAAGAGGTGTAGTAAAAGTAGGTGAAACTGTGGAAATCGTCGGTATGATGAAACCGGAAGACAAGCCTATGACTTCAACCATTACTGGAGTAGAGATGTTCCGTAAGTTGTTGGATAGGGGAGAAGCCGGCGACAACGCAGGTTTGTTACTTAGAGGTATCGAAAAAGATGACATCAAAAGAGGTATGGTAATTTGCGCTGCTGGCTCCGTTAAGCCACATATGCAATTTAAGTGTGAGGTTTACGTTCTTTCAAAAGAAGAAGGTGGACGACATACCCCATTCTTCAAAGGTTACAGACCGCAGTTTTACTTCCGTACAACTGACGTAACAGGAGAGTGTAAACTACCTGATGGAGTAGAAATGGTTATGCCTGGAGATAATATATCTTTGGAAGTAACATTGATTAGCCCGATTGCGATGGAGAAGGGATTGCGTTTTGCGATCCGTGAAGGTGGTAGAACAGTTGGTGCTGGTCAGGTGACAGAAATTATTAAGTAATTAAAATATTCCGGGAGATAAGGATGGGTCCTACAAGGGCCCTTCCTTATGTCATACGGGCATAGCTCAACTGGCAGAGCGACGGTCTCCAAAACCGTAGGCTGAGGGTTCAAGTCCTTCTGCCCGTGCAAATTGTTCAGAACAAATTATGGAAAAACTCAAATTATATCTGAAGGAAAGCTACCACGAGCTGGTCGATAAAGTGACCTGGCCGACATGGCAAAATCTATTTGACAGCGCCAGAGTAGTAATTATAGCCAGTTTGTTGATCGCTTTGGTGATTTTCGTCATGGATTTGGTGACTAACACGGTTCTGAATTTTATTTATAGCTTGTAAGCGAATCCAGACCATGTCAGAAGAAAAAAGGTGGTACTCATTGCGGGTCATAAGCGGGAAAGAAAAAAAGATCAGAGAACGATTGGAACAAGAAGTCCAGCGTTCAGGCTGGGCTGAGATTATCACTCAGGTGATAGTTCCTTCTGAGAAAGTTTACAAGATTCGCAATAGCAAAAAAGTAATCATGGAGAGAAACCTTCTTCCAGGTTATTTATTAGTAGAAGCTATACCATCTAAGTTCAGTGGTGAAATTGTCCAGCATATCAATAATATGCCGGACATCATTCATTTTTTAGGAAAGAATGTGCCACTTCCGATGTCTCAGGCCGAAGCAAATCGCATGCTTGGAAAAGTAGACGAATCTCTGGATGCAGGTGAAACCATGATCGAGCCATTTATTGCTGGCGAAACGGTTCGTATCATTGATGGCCCTTTCAACGATTTTGTCGGAGACATCAAAGAAGTTAATGAAGAGAAGAAAAAATTGAAAGTAATTGTAAAAATATTTGGTCGAGGCACTGAGGTTGAACTCAATTTCATGCAGGTAGAGAAGACCAACTAAAATTTAAATCTTATGGCAAAAGAAATCGAAGGATACGTAAAGCTCCAGGTTAAAGGAGGTCAGGCCAATCCGGCTCCACCTGTAGGACCTGCATTGGGTTCCAAAGGTATTAATATCATGGAGTTTTGTAAGCGATTTAATGCAAAAACCCAGGATACACCGGGAAAATTATTACCGGTACTAATCACTTTATATAAAGATAAGTCATTTGACTTTGTTGTAAAATCTCCTCCTGCTTCTATCCAGCTTCTTGAAGCTACTAAAGTTCCAAAAGGATCAGCAGAATCCAATAGGAAGAAAGTGGGGACTGTAACTTGGGCTCAAATCGAAGAAATAGCAAAAAACAAAATGCCGGATCTGAACGCTTTTACCATCGAGTCAGCGATGAAAATGGTTGCAGGTACAGCAAGAAGTATGGGCCTTACTGTAACAGGTGATGCCCCATGGCAGCAATAGAATTTAAATTCATCAATTAATAAAGGGAGTTCTGCGAAGAGTAGAATGTTAAAACCTTCAAATTATGGCAAAAACAAGTAAAAAAAGGCAGCAAGTCGATCCCAAAGTGGATGCTGCCAAATTGTACAACCTCGAGGAGGCATGCAGCCTGGTAAAAGAGGTTAATGTTGCAAAATTCAACGCTTCTGTTGATTTGCACGTAAGGCTGGGTGTGGACCCAAGAAAACCTGATCAGGCAATTCGAGGTACTGTTACTTTACCAAATGGAACAGGTAAGACAAAGCGTGTTTTGGTCTTATGTACTCCAGAGAAAGAGGCTGATGCAAAAGCAGCTGGAGCTGAGTTTGTAGGTTTGGATGATTATATCCAGAAAATTGAAGGTGGATGGACAGATGTTGATGTAATAATAGCAATGCCTACAGTAATGGCAAAGCTTGGGAAGATTGGTCGGATTCTTGGACCAAGAGGATTAATGCCAAACCCCAAAACGGGTACCGTTACTATGGATATTGCAGGAGCTGTCAATGAGGTGAAAGGTGGTAAAATTGCTTTTCGTGTGGACAAATTCGGTATCATTCATTCTTCAATCGGCCGCGTAGGATTTACAGCGGACAAGATTAGAGAGAATGCAAATGAATTCTTGTCCAATATACTCAAACTCAAACCTTCCTCTGCAAAAGGAACTTATATTAAATCTATTTCCATGGCTTCTACGATGAGCCCTGGTATCAACATTGACCCTAGGGTAGTTCGTTAATTCTTAAATTGAGAAAAAGTCATGACAAGAGATCAAAAAACACAAGCAATAGAAGATTTAAAAGTAAAATTTGAGAATAACTCATTCTTCTATGTGACAGATGCATCTACACTTACAGTAGCCCAAGTCAATCAGTTCAGAAGAATCTGTTTCGAAAAAGGAATCGAAATGCAGGTTGTGAAGAATACTTTGGCCAAAAAAGCACTGGAGAGCTTTGATGAAGAGAGAGGATTTGCTCCTCTTTACCAAGCTCTTGAAGGACCTACAGCATTGTTGTTTACCAGCAACGCTTCTCTTCCGGCAAAGGTGTTGGAAGACTTTAGAAAGACAAATGAAAAGCCTACGCTCAAAGCAGCATACATTGATACTGCGGTTTTCACCGGCGATGATCAAATTAAAGTTCTAGCCAAATTAAAATCTAAGGAAGATTTGGTGGGAGATGTTATCATGTTGCTCCAGTCACCGATCAAACGAGTTTTGGGTGCATTGCAGTCCGGAGGTCATACCGTTGCAGGTATTGTCAAAGCTCTTGAGGAAAGACAACAATGATCGTAGTCATAAAGATGGCTTCCAAGCTTTACGCTTTTTAATATTTAATAAATTAATTTTTTTCACCAACACAAAAATCAATTACAATGGTTGATGTAAACGCTTTAGCTGAGCAACTAGTCGGCTTAACAATTAAAGAAGTGAATGAACTCGCTGCTGTGCTAAAAGACAAATATGGTATTGAACCTGCTGCTGCTGCTGTGGCTATAGCTGCTGCTCCTGCTGGAGGTGGCGGAGAAGCTGCTGCTGCAGAAAAAACAGAATTCGATGTAGTATTGAAATCCGGAGGCGCAAACAAACTTAATGTGATCAAGGAAGTAAAAAATATCCTCAATCTCGGTTTGAAAGAAGCTAAGGATTTAGTGGATGGAGCTCCTGCTGTATTGAAACAAGGAGTCTCCAAAGAGGAAGCTAACTCTTTAAAAGATGCATTGACAGCTGCTGGTGCAGAAATCGAAGTAAAATAATTCTTTGCTTCAGCAATAAGTATGCCTTTTCAAAAAAAGGGAATACACATGTGTTTGGCTTAGATCATATGTATTTATGGTCTAAGCCTTTCATAGTTTTATCATTATAGAAATAATTTCGGCCTTGTACCGTTAAATATAGTTTCATGTCAGTAAAAGCAATAAGCCAACAAACCAAGCTGAGACATAGCTTTAGTAAAGCTGCACTCAAAGCTGGTTATCCGGATTTTCTTGAAATTCAGCTCCAATCTTTTGAGGAGTTTTTTCAATTAGAGACCACTCCTGACAAAAGGATAAACGAAGGTCTTTTTAAGGTTTTCAAAGAAAACTTTCCTATTTCTGATGCCAGAAATATCTTTATTCTGGAGTTTCTCGACTACTTCGTGGATCCTCCCAGATATGATATCGATGAGTGCGTTCAGAGAGGGTTAACTTATTCTGTACCATTAAAGGCTCGACTGAGACTTTCATGTAATGACGAGGAGCACGTCGATTTCAAAACCATCGAACAGGATGTGTTTCTGGGGAATATACCTTACATGACCCCAAAAGGTACATTTGTCATCAATGGAGCGGAAAGAGTTGTCGTATCCCAGCTGCATCGTTCTCCGGGAGTATTCTTTTCCCAGACATACCATCCAAATGGTACTAAAATCTTTTCTGCCAGAGTGATCCCTTTCAAAGGAGCCTGGATGGAGTTTGCGACCGATATCAATATGGTGATGTATGCATATATCGACAGGAAGAAGAAATTTCCTGTCACTACATTACTCAGGTCAATTGGTTATGACTCAGATAAAGATATCTTGAAACTCTTCAATTTGTCTGAGGAAATCAAATCAACAGCCAAAGAGCTCAAAAAAGCAATCGGCAGGAAATTGGCCGCCAGAGTTTTGAGAAGGTGGACCGAAGACTTCGTAGACGAAGATACAGGTGAATTGGTTACCTTGGAGAGAAATGAAATCATCCTGGAAAGAGATGTAATCCTTGATGAAGAAAACATTCAGCTTATCCAGAATGCAAATGTGGATACAGTGATCCTCCAGAAAGAAGATATTGAGGAAGATTACTCTATCATTTACAATACTTTACAAAAAGACCCATCTTCAAGCGAGATTGAAGCCGTGATCCATATCTACCGCCAATTGCGTGGTAGCGATCCACCGGATGAAGAAACCGCTCGTGGTATTATCGACAAATTGTTCTTTTCAGATAAGAGATATAATCTCGGAGAAGTAGGGCGCTATAAAATCAATAAAAAGCTCAATCTCAATACCTCTTTTGAGACATTGGTTCTCACTAAGGAAGATATCACTTCCATCGTCAAGTATTTGGTTTCATTGATCAATCAGAAAGCGGAATTAGATGATATTGACCATTTGAGTAATAGAAGGGTCAGGACTGTTGGTGAGCAACTTTTTGCACAGTTTGGTGTAGGTCTTGCTCGTATGGCGAGAACCATCAGAGAGAGGATGAATGTCAGAGACAATGAGGTATTTACGCCTGTTGATTTGATCAATGCTAGAACATTATCCTCTGTCATAAACTCATTTTTTGGAACAAGCCAGCTTTCCCAATTTCTCGATCAGACGAATCCATTGTCCGAAATTACGCACAAACGAAGAATATCAGCGCTAGGACCAGGTGGACTTTCGAGAGAAAGAGCAGGATTCGAGGTGAGGGACGTGCACTATTCACATTATGGTCGATTGTGTACAATCGAAACGCCGGAAGGTCCTAACATCGGACTTATTTCCACTTTGTGTGTTCACGCTAAAGTGAACAGTATGGGCTTTTTGGAGACGCCATATTGGAAAGTAGAAGATGGAAATGTGAATGTCAAAAATGGTATTCAGTTTCTATCCGCTGAAGAAGAAGACTATAAGAAAATCGCTCAGGCCAATGTTCCTGTTGACATAAAAGGAACATTCCAGACAAATAAAGTAAAAGGTCGTGAGCATGGTGAATTTCCTGTACTTGGAAATGAAGAATTGGACTTCATGGATGTTGCGCCAAACCAAATTGTTGGTGTCTCCGCTTCACTCATTCCTTTCCTCGAAAATGACGATGCCAACCGTGCCCTCATGGGATCGAACATGCAACGTCAGGCCGTGCCTTTGATCAAACCTCAAGCTCCTGTTGTTGGGACCGGCCTTGAAGGCAAAGTCGCACTTGACTCAAGGATGCTCATCAATGCAGAAGGCGATGGAGTAGTAGAATTCGTAGATTCAAGAAAGATAGTCATTCAATATGACCGAAGCGAAGAAGATCAGTTGGTTTCATTTGAGGATAGTATTAAAGAATATCCTTTGACGAAATTTGCACGAACGAATCAGGCAACTTGCATCAACTTAAAACCCATCGTAAAGAAAGGAGATCGTGTAACTTCATCTACGATCCTTTGTGAAGGATATGCTACCGAAAATGGAGAATTGGCATTAGGTACAAACCTCCAAGTAGCTTTCATGCCATGGAAGGGTTACAATTTTGAAGATGCAATTGTACTCTCAGAACGTGTTATTCAAGATGATATTTTTACTTCCATTCACATTGAAAGCTTTGAATTGGAAGTTCGCGATACTAAATTAGGTGAAGAAGAGTTGACCAATGACATTCCTAATGTCAGTGAAGAGGCAACCAAAGACCTCGACGAAAATGGTATCATCAGGATCGGTGCAAACGTAGAGGAAGGTGATATCCTGATTGGAAAAATCACACCTAAAGGGGAAACGGATCCAACTCCGGAAGAAAAACTCCTCAGGGCGATTTTTGGAGATAAGGCAGGTGATGTAAAGGATGCATCTCTTAAAGTTCCGCCTTCGATTGAAGGCGTCGTCATTGACAAGCAGCTTTATGCCAGAGCCAAGAAGGATAAATACCAGAAAGTGCAAGAGAAAGATCTCCTCACAAAACTTGAAGACAAACACAATGTAGCTATTAACGAGTTGAAAACTGTGTTGATAGACAAGTTGATGAAGATCGTCAAGGATCAGGTATCACAGGGAGTTAAGAGTATATATGGTGAGGAAATGGTAGCAAAAGGTACAAAATATACCAATGCGATCCTCAAAAAGCTTGACTTCATCAAAGTGGACTATCTGAACTGGACAAAAGATACTGACAAAAATGTCCTGGTGTCGAGATTACTTCACAATTTTAATATCAAAGTAAATGAAGAAATTGGAAGATACAAAAGAGAAAAGTTCAATATCAGTATAGGTGACGAATTGCCAACTGGTGTTTTGAAACTTGCTAAAGTTTATATTGCTAAGAAAAGGAAACTGAAAGTTGGTGATAAGTTAGCTGGAAGACACGGAAATAAAGGAATCGTATCCAGAATTGTTCGTGCAGAAGACATGCCATTCCTGGAAGACGGGACTCCAGTTGATATTGTTTTGAACCCATTGGGTGTACCTTCAAGGATGAACCTAGGTCAGATATTCGAGACCGTTCTTGGATGGGCAGGCAAAAAACTAAACATGAATTTCGCCACACCAATTTTTGATGGAGCTACAATGGCTGATATAGATGAATACATCCAAAGAGCAGGGTTGCCGGCATTTGGTCAAACTTACCTATATGATGGGGAGACAGGCGATAGATTCCACCAGCAAGCGACGGTAGGTGTAATTTATATGTTGAAGTTATCTCATATGGTGGATGACAAAATGCATGCGAGATCCATTGGACCTTACTCTTTGATTACTCAGCAACCTCTTGGAGGTAAAGCTCAGTTTGGAGGTCAGAGGTTTGGAGAGATGGAGGTTTGGGCTTTGGAGGCTTTTGGAGCTTCGAATATCCTACGCGAGTTGTTGACCATCAAATCTGACGATATTATCGGTAGAGCAAAAGCTTATGAAGCAATTGTGAAGGGAGATAATCTTCCTGAACCAAGCATTCCAGAATCTTTCAACGTATTGATCCACGAATTACGTGGTTTGGTACTTGACGTAAAATTTGAATCTTAATCAAACTTAAAAAACAGGACATGTCATATAAAAATAAAGTCTTCAAACAAGATCAGTCTTTCGACAAGATTGCCATTAGCCTGAGTTCTCCGGATGAGATTTTGGAGAGATCATATGGTGAGATACTTAAGCCTGAGACAATCAACTACCGTTCATACAAACCGGAAAGAGACGGACTATTCTGCGAAAGAATTTTTGGTCCGGTAAAAGACTACGAGTGTTTCTGTGGTAAGTATAAAAGGATTCGATATAAAGGCATTGTCTGCGACCGTTGTGGTGTTGAAGTAACTGAAAAGAAGGTTCGTCGTGAGAGAATGGGGCACATCAAATTGGTAGTGCCTGTAGTTCATATTTGGTTTTTTAAATCTCTTCCTAATAAAATAGGATACTTGTTGGGTCTTTCATCCAAAAAATTGGAGACCATCATTTATTACGAGAGGTTTGTAGTCATTCAACCTGGAATGGCCGGAGGGAATGGTGTCAATAACATGGATTTGTTGACTGAGGAAGAGTATTTTGAAATATTGGAATCTCTCCCTAAGGAAAACCAAATGCTAGACGATGCAGATCCAAACAAATTTGTAGCAAAAATGGGTGCAGAAGCAATTTTTGATCTGTTCCAAAAATTGCAACTCGATGATCTTTCTTTCGAACTGCGCCACCAAGCATCCACAGAATCTTCCCAGCAAAGGAAATCTGAAGCTCTTAAAAGACTTCGTGTGGTAGAAGCATTCAGGGAAGGACTAAATAGCCGAAACAATAAACCGGAGTGGATGATCATCCAATATTTGCCGGTCATTCCACCTGAACTTAGACCTCTGGTGCCATTGGATGGTGGACGATTCGCTAGCTCAGATTTGAACGATTTATATCGCCGCGTTATCATACGCAACAATCGATTGAAAAGGCTATTGGAAATAAAAGCTCCTGAAGTGATCCTTAGAAATGAAAAAAGGATGTTGCAGGAAGCAGTGGATTCTTTATTTGACAACTCAAGAAAGTCCAATGCTGTGAAAGCTGAAGGAGGTCGAGCACTGAAATCATTGAGTGATATTCTCAAGGGAAAACAAGGACGTTTTCGTCAGAATCTACTCGGTAAAAGGGTGGACTACAGCGGTCGTTCTGTTATCGTGGTAGGTCCCACCTTGAAACTGCATGAATGCGGTATTCCAAAAGGAATGGCTGCAGAATTGTTCAAGCCATTTATCATCAGAAAACTCATCGAAAGAGGAGTCGTTAAAACTGTAAAATCTGCAAAAAAATTAGTGGACAGGAAGGATCCGGTAATCTGGGACATCCTGGAAAATATTCTAAAAGGGCATCCAGTTTTGCTCAACCGAGCTCCTACACTCCACAGACTTTCTATTCAAGCTTTCCAACCTCAACTCGTTGAAGGAAAAGCTATCCAACTTCACCCTTTGGTGTGTGGTGCGTTCAATGCGGATTTTGACGGAGACCAAATGGCTGTTCATGTGCCTCTGGCTCATGCATCAATCCTGGAAGCGCAGCTATTGATGCTGGCTCCCCATAATATGCTCAACCCACAGGATGGATCTCCTGTAACCTTGCCTTCTCAGGACATGGTATTAGGTTTGTATTATTTAACAAAAGAGAAAATACAAGAGAAAGACTCCAAAGTGAGAGCTTATTATTCACCGGAAGAGGTGACCATAGCTTTCAATGAAAGGAGGGTGGAATTGCACGATGCCGTAAAGGTGATGGTAAATGCTGAGAATGAGTTGGGCGATCTGGTTCCAAAATTAGTGAAAACAACAGTAGGTCGTGTGATATTCAACAGAGCTGTACCTGAATCTGTACCTTTTGTAAATGAATTAATGACCAAAAAGAATCTGAAGCAAATAATCGGAGATATTTTGGCCAGGACCAATTTTGCAGTGACTGCAAAGTTTCTGGATGAAATCAAAGAGAAAGGATTCTATTGGGCATTCAAAGCAGGATTATCTTTCAATCTGGGAGATTTGATACATCCTTCGGTAAAGAATAAAACTTTGGAGGACGCACAAAGAGAAGTTGACGAAATCTGGGATAGTTATAATATGGGTCTCATTACGAATAATGAGCGTTACAATCAGATTATCGACAGATGGACGTATGCTGACAACAGAATTACAGACAACCTAATGAAAGAACTTGCTTCTCATAAAGGTGGCTTCAACTCAGTATACATGATGCTTCATTCCGGGGCGCGTGGTTCTAAACAACAAATCAAGCAGCTCTGTGGTCTAAGAGGTCTGATGGCAAAGCCAAGGAAATCTGGAGACACGGGTTCTGCGATTATTGAAAATCCGATTTTATCAAACTTCCAGGAAGGCTTAAGTGTCTTGGAATATTTTATTTCTACTCACGGTGCTCGTAAAGGTCTTGCTGATACGGCATTGAAAACTGCTGATGCGGGTTATCTTACCAGAAGGTTGGTTGACGTGGCTCAGGATGTGGTAATAATTGAACAGGATTGCAATACTTTAAGAGGAATTGAGACCACAGCATTGATAGACAATGACAAAGTCATAGAGAACCTGTCTAGTAGGATACAGGGTAGGTTTACATTGCACAATGTAATTCATCCTGAATCGGATGAAATATTGCTTTCTGCAGGCGATTATATAGATGAAAAATCAGCTATCAACATTGAAAAACTTGGTATCGAATCTGTTACGATTCGTTCAGTTTTGACTTGTGAAGCTCGAAAAGGAGTTTGTACTAAGTGTTACGGTAAAAACCTCGCTTCTGGTAGAATCGCAGAAAAAGGAGATGCAGTCGGAATTATAGCAGCACAAAGTATCGGTGAACCTGGAACACAGCTGACCTTACGTACATTCCACGTGGGTGGTGTTGCGGCCGTTTCTAAAGCTGAATCAGAACTGAGTGCAAAGTTCGATGGTACTGTGGAGTTTGATGGAATTCGTTTTTCCGAATTCATCGATGGTGGCTCAAAATCAAGAATCGTTCTCTCCAGGTCAGGCGAGATTAAAATCCTTGACAGCACAACCAAGAAACTTTTATCAAGTGCTCACGTGCCATACTCTTCACTACTCTTGGTTTCAGAAGGTCAGGAAGTTTCAAAGGGAGAGATGTTGTGTAGCTGGGATCCATTCAATGCATTGATCATCTCCGAATTTTCTGGAATAGTAAAATTTGATTCCATTGAAGAAGGTGTGACTTATCGTCAAGAAAGAGACGATCAGACCGGATTCACTGAAAAGGTAATTATCGAGTCAAAAAATAAAAAGAAAGTACCGGCTATTTCTATTGTAAGCCCTTCGGGAGATGAGTTAAAAAACTATGCCCTTCCCGTAGGAGCTTATCTATCAGTAGAAGATAATGATTCGATTTCTGCTGGTCAGAAAATCGGTAAAATTCCGAGAAATATCAGTAAAGTATCTGATATCACGGGTGGTTTGCCACGAGTAACTGAATTGTTTGAAGCTAGAAATCCTTCAAATCCGGCAGTAGTATCTGAAATTGATGGAATCGTATTCTTTGGTAAAATCAAGCGCGGTAACCGTGAAATCTTTGTGGAAGATGAGCGAACACAACAGAGAAGAAAATATCTGATAGGCTTGTCCAAACACATATTGGTTCAGGAAGGAGATTTTGTACGAGCTGGTACGCCATTATCCGATGGAACTACAGCACCTAGAGATATACTTAATATCAAAGGAATATTCGCTGTACAATCCTATTTGGTAAATGGAGTCCAAGAGGTGTACCGTTCACAAGGTATCAATATCAATGACAAACACATTGAAGTGATCGTTAGACAAATGATGCGTTGGGTACAAATAGAAGATCCGGGAGATACTACATTATTAGAAGGAGAGCCCGTAGATCGTTGGGATTTTGTGAATGCAAATGACGATATTTTTGACAAAAAAGTGATTTCTGAAGCGGGAGAATCTGCTAAATTGAAACGCGGGCAATTGGTAACCATGCGCCAAATCCAGGAAGAAAATTCTTACCTAAAGCGTAACGATAAAAAATTGGTAGAATATCGGGATGCTATTCCTGCAACTTCCAGTTCGTTATTGCTTGGTATTACAAGGGCTTCATTGGGTACAAGTAGTTGGATTTCAGCAGCTTCGTTCCAGGAAACTACCAAAGTCTTGAGTTCAGCCGCTATTGCAGCAAAAGTTGATGATCTTTCAGGTTTGAAAGAAAACGTAATTATTGGTAAGAAAATCCCTGCAGGTACTGGCTCAAAGCGATACAATGATTTGTTGGTTAAATCCAAAATGCAGCTGGGGTAAGCGCCCTTCTGCTCATGTTTAGAATTATATTATCAAGGATTAATATTGAAGCCATTTCCATACAGGAAATGGCTTTCTTTTTTAGAAAATAAAGATAAAGATTTGATTAAGTTTCACTTATGCCCAGAATTCTATGTTAGCCCGCACTATTTTAGTTCTGAAATCAAAACATCAATTTTTTTCTAGGAAAATTCAAAGCTTCAGGTATCCTCATTGGGTTTGGGCAAAAGAAATTAAAAACCTGATTTACAAATATCCTGAATTAAAAAATAGAGAGAAAATTATCGATTTGCCTTGTGGGGAAGCTTATATTCCTATCGCACTGAGAAATATGGGGATAAACAACCACTTTTGTCTAGTTGACAATAACCCTAAATTGATAGAAAGTCTAAAATCATCATTTGCTTTATTTCCTGATTTTGAGTCAATAAACTGTACATATGAAAATTATCGATTTGAACATTCAGATTCAATTTGGTTATTTGTCAATTCGATCCTACTCATAGATGATCCCACTAAGATTTTTTTGAATAATTCAGTTTTGCCCAAATTTATAATTTTAATTGTTTCCGACATTGATTCGAAAAACTATAAAGAATATAAATTAAAAAACAATCAACCTCAATTGGAATGGACAAATATTCAGCTTAATGAACTGTTTGATAAACAAGGATACCGGATTATTGAATCAAAAAAAACAACTGCATTTGATTTTTATTTTTGGTTTAAAATTCCTATTTTGAAATACATTTTAAATTTTTTCTTTATCTTTCTCGAGCCGATATGGAGCAGGTATTCTGCTGGGAATTACTATATTATTCTTTTTCAATATGGTAATGAATGATATTTTGGTCGGGTAAATGAATGAGATTGAAAAAAAAGAGTTTTGAAACTTTGATTGATAACTTCTATATCAAACATTGTAATGGACATTGCTATGTTTTATGGAGTTGGCAAAGGATTCCGCTAAAGTTCCAGAATGTGCCTTATTAGGTTTCTCAAACTTGGGACTCCCCTTGCTTAGAACGCAATTTATATTTCCATCTTTTTTTAAAAGTGCGTTAAAATAATAAGCTTATTAATGAATGGGCTACATGCCAAAGCAATACAACTTACATGTTTATATTTGTGCAAAGTATAGCCCAAAAATTCTCCTAACGCAGTCAAATGAACTTAATTTAAAGATCACCTTAAACGCTTGTATGTATTAAGGTTAGAAAACTATCTGATCATACTGCTTTAAAAATCAGACACCACTGTTTAAATAATTGCCTCTGTTCTTCAAGTTAAAATCAAGCTCGGTTGCAATTTAATATTTAAAATGGGATTCGATCCTGTATGAATTCCGGGACTTAGTTTCCTGGAGCTTTTGACGTTTGGTGAAAAATATATAAGAGATAAGATATTTTGAACCAAAAGCGGTAAATTACAACTCTGAATATGGGCAGTTACTATAAAGCAGATCAAGTATCTTGGGTTGTATTAACGCTTGTTAAGAGGACCTTCTTCAGGTAGAAATTATTGTTGTTCTAATATTAGTATTAAAATTCTAATTTTTGTCTGTGAAGCAGCCTCGAGAAAGCATCGTTATAATTGATCATTTGAATTCAAAGAACCACACATCAATCCTGGAAAATTAAATTCATTTTTGTATCCCTTAGGAATGCAAAGGATTCTCAATTTATTGTTTTGGCTGGCTGTACATAAAACCTGTTTCAGAAGTTGTTTAAACCTGGTGTATCGATTTAGATTTCAATCAATCAGTTTGCAATTTAAATAAAATTATCTTGTTAGGTTTAGATTTCTTTTTTCGGCTTCATTATTGGCTTTCCTCTTGCTTATAAAAAAATGTATATATGCATATGGTACTGCTACTAATAAAACTAACGCTAGCCACCTGTTGGTTTCACTTTGAAAAAATTTATCAATAGACGCATTGATGATATTCAAAAAGAATATGGAAACAAATACATCTGTAAGAATTGAACAAAAGAGATGAAAATTATTTCTTTTTCTCGCATAATATTCCTTGTAAACTATATATGTTGAGTAATATTGAACAATTAGCGAAATTGAAAATAATAAAAATAAATTGACAAAATAAATATATGTGAACATAGTTAAGGTTTTCTAGATTATTAAAATGACTAGATTCCATAAATAAGTGCGACAGTTAATAAAACATTCTTTTGGAGAAAGACCTATTATAAAAATAGGTACTTTCCCCTCAAGATTTTTAACTGTACACAAATGTATAAACAAATCACCTACCCTCAAAGGGTATTAATTGAACAATTTAAAAGGCAAGGAATGAGCATTATTCAGATTGCTGTGGAATTAGGATATCATAGAAGCACTATATATCGGGAACTCGATAGAAACTCTTCACCTGGTTCATACAAGTTATATGGAAGCGCAAGAGCTCAGGATCGGAGTGAACAGAGAGCACAAGGAAAGGGAAGGAAGAATAAAATTACAAGCGATCTTAAAAGCAAAGTGGATCAATTACTTAAAATCAAGTGGAGCCCAGAGCAAATCGAAGGTCGAGCGAATATTGATAAGTATGAAAGGGTTAGTAAAGAGTGCATATATCAATATGTATATGAAGATAAAAGGAAAGGAGGTGATCTATGGAGTAATTTAAGACATTCCCACAGAAGTAGGCGAAGACGCAAAAAATACCTATAAACAAAGGGGAATTATCAAAAACAGAGTATGTATTGAAGATAGACCAAAGATTGTTGAATCTCAAAAAGGTATGGAGATTGGGAAGGAGATACTATAGTAGGAAAGAATCATAAGTCCCAAATTGCCAGTATGGTGGAAAGAAAATCCTTGTTTGTCAAGATCATTAAGCTGGAGTCCAAAGAAGCTAAATTCACAGCCAAAACAATCAGTTGCAAATTGAAAAATATAAAAACTTATGCCATACAATTACATTAGACAATGGAAAAGAAAATGCAGATCATCAAACATTGGCAAAAGCATTGAATACTAAGATATACTTTGCTCATCCATATTCCGCTTATGAAAGAGGTTGCAATGAAAATATCAATGGTTTAATACGACAATACTTGCCAAAAAAATCAGACTTTTCCATGCTCAAGCAAACTGACTTGGATCGAATTGAATCCCAAATAAATAATCGACCAAGAAAAAAATTAGGCTACAAAACACCAAATGAAGTATTTTTGAACCTTGTCGCACTTAAATGTTGAATTCAGCATGTTTTTAATATCGTCATTCGATAGTTTTTGATTCGAAGTAAAAGTA
This sequence comes from Saprospiraceae bacterium, assembly GCA_016710235.1. Taxonomy (NCBI): domain Bacteria; kingdom Pseudomonadati; phylum Bacteroidota; class Saprospiria; order Saprospirales; family Saprospiraceae; species Saprospiraceae bacterium. Next base: position 3,211,499 of record JADJLG010000001.1, on the reverse strand, counting down.
TTTTCCCGTTCATTTTGTTTCTTATAATATGAACCATTTCTAATGGGTTTTGTCCTGCTCATATCGGAGTCACTTTACTTTGATTTAAGCCAAATTAGGCCACAATGTCTTGTGCGTTTTTTAAAGTGTGGTTCTTTTCCTTGTCGTTTAAATAGACAACTATCTGTTTTATGGCTGTCGGTTTCATTTTATTCCATCATGTCACTTTTATTTGGGTATTTAGGTGATAGGCAAATTTAACATTTATTGTGACATATGTCTAAGATAATTTGTTTTTTATGGTTTTGGTGCTATTGTTTCACTCCGGACAGAGAGGGCGTTGAGGCCGGATCATACCCTTTACTTCTATGGGGGAATTGTTAGGGATAGTCAAAGATAAATGGCTTAACGACGAAATTTCTAAAATTCTAGCTTGGTTTTCTTAGATCATGGTAGATAAGATATGAGTACTATTAATTAGTTTGTATTTTGATTTTATTTATATATATTTTCTATATTTGTAACTTGGTACTTCAAGCACCAGTTTTGTGTATGAAAAATCTTGCTTTTTTGCTTCTGGGAGTATTGTATTGCTTTAGTACAAAGGCATCATGCCCTGATTTTCAATTTGTTTGCCCTGGTGATATCACTATTCGATGTGATCAGGATTATAGTGATTTGGATCAGTTTGGAAAAGCTTACACCATTTGTCATGGGGAGCAAAAGTGGATCCATGTGTGCAAAGTAATTTATGATGTGAATAGCTGTGGAGAGGGGACGATAAAGCGATATTGGCAAGCTGAAGATACGAGTTGGCAGTTGGTAACTTGTTATCAGACGATTACGGTTACAAGCTTGGGAGCATTTTCCTATGCTGACATTACGTGGCCTTTGAATATTGAGATTGAAAGCTGTGACCCGGCGAAAGAGCTAACCAATCTTAGAAAACCTTATGACCGGCCTTACTGGCGGCAAGTGGCTTGTAGCCAACCCATGTATAATTACAAAGATGAGAAATTTGTCATCAGCCCTACCTGCATAAAGATAGTTAGAGAGTGGAAGATATTGGATTGGTGTACATATGACCCGGGTAAATTTCCTGGAAGAGGAATTTTTACCAATAAGCAAGTTATCAAACTCATCACTGTAGATCCCAATACTCGCTTGATTTGTCCAAAAGACACTATCATATATGCTGACAAAGACTGCAAAGGTGCTTTTGTGAAAATGGATAGTTCCTATACAATTAATTCTTGTGGCGTTCTTGTACCTATTTACAATACTTCAAAGTACGCTGATAAACCGGGCTCAAATGCTTCTGGATTTTATCCCATAGGGAGTTATAAGTTTTATTACGTTGCGGAAGTTGGTTGTGATCATGAAATAAAATGCGAAATCACAGTAAATGTCAGGCCTGCTATTCCTCCCACACCATATTGCCTTGACGGCGTAGTGATTGCTTTGATGCCTATAGATAACAACCTCGATGGTCAAGCGGATGAAGGGATGGTGGAAGTTTGGGCTTCGGATTTGGATAAGGGGTCATATCATTCTTGTGGAAACATACCTTTGACATTTTCCTTTTCTAAGGATATAAATGACAGGTCACGAGTTTTTACGTGTGATGATTTGGGGGTTAATGAAGTCGAAATTTGGGTAACCGATACTGCAGGGAACCAAAACTTATGTCATACTCATATCGATATTCAAAATAATACACAAATACCAAATTGTGAACCAGACAGTTTGATTGCTCATCAAATGGATTGGTTCCTTTTGACCAACAAATCATTTGAAGGATCTTTGGTGTTAAGAGAAGAAGGCGGATCGCAAACTACATATGCCGAAACGTCACAATTAAAAAGTAAATTTAATCATGTAAAGTCTCGGACGACATATGTACTCAGTACTGATGATTTACACAAATTGGATGAAAGTTCAATTGATCACAATGATTACATGGTATTGAGAAATATTTTGCTAGGAAAGAAATTATTCTCCGGCCTCGAAGAAAAATTGAAATCAGATATCAATTCAGATGGAATAATAGATCGTAAAGATTTGCAGCTTTTGAGTACATTTTTGAATTCTGCAAAAAATAATCAGATAAATCTGCCCATAAAAATATTGCCCCTCACATATCTTGATCCATCTGGCACGGCTTGGAATTTGTCGGACATACACACTTCGTTTCGGATAGACAATTTGGAAAGGTACAATAACGCTGAGTTTGTACTATTGCAAACTGGTGATTTGTCCTCAAATTCTGCTGTTCAAGCTGAGAAATTTGAGGAAAGTGATGGAACTGAACTAATGGAAAATCTGGTCAGGAATAATTTGAATTTAAAGGATTTTGGCAGTTTAAATTTTACAGCTAATCATATTTTGGATTGTGAAATCTATAATTTGCAGGGGCAGTGTATTTTTCATTCAGGGAATCAAATAAATACATTGGGTATTACAGGTAGTCAGCTGATTATCTACAGAATCCATTTGGACTCAGGTGAGACGAAATCAGGTAAATATTTTTACACAAGATAGAATTTAGCCTATCATTAAATAGATTCAAGTAAAAAACACACTTCTTCGACCATTTTTTCTTGAATATCGAGATGTGTGACGAACCTCACCAAATTTTTTCCAAATGCTGAAGCATGAATATCGTGCTGATGTAGTATTTCAATGAATTCGTTCGGAGAAATATGATCCTTGAGTGCAAAGATGACGATGTTAGATTGGACAGGGATGATTTCTTTTACGAAACTACATTTCTTGAGAGCAATTTCTATACGTTTTGCATGGACATGATCAATGGCTAGTCTTTCGATATGATGATCCAGAGCATAGATTCCAGCTGCTGCAATTATTCCTGCCTGTCTCATTCCACCACCCATCACCTTCCTGATTCGCCTTGCTCTTTGTATCATTTCATTGGTACCTACCAAAACGGAACCCACTGGAGCCCCTAGACCTTTTGATAAACAAATTGAAATGCTGTCAAAATATTCGCCATAGTCTTGACTATTAGTATGGCTTTCTAGTAAAGCATTAAAAACTCGCGCTCCATCACAATGGAAAACAAGGTCATTTTTTTTACAAAAGTCAGATAATTCTCGTAGTTCATTTTCAGTGTAAAATTGGCCACCGGCTCTATTGCAAGTATTTTCTATCACAACCAGGCGCGTCCTCGGCAACCAATCCATGGGAGCTTTTATTTGACCTTCAACCAATGACACATTGAGTTTTCCATTTATCCCAGGAATGGGGTTCACTGCAATACCACTATGGAAGGCATATCCGCCGACCTCGTATTGAAATACATGCGAATGTGTCTCGCATATCATTTCATCCATAGGAACGGTGTGGGCCTTGATGGCGATTTGATTCGTCATAGTACCTGAAGGGCAGAAAAGTCCAGCTTCTTTGGAAAACATGGCAGCCATTTTACTTTCTAAAGCAGCAACAGTCGGGTCCTCTTTGAATACATCATCACCTAAATCGGCCGAAAGCATTGCATTTAGCATTGCCGGAGTAGGCTTTGTCACTGTGTCACTAATGAGGTTTATCCGATATTTCATTGTATAACTTATTATTGGAGTTTTTGTTAGTAAATAAAGCAAATATATAAATAAAAGATATTCAAAAACTTAGCATCAGAGCTCCAATAGATGTTTATTTTTGCGGTTTAGAAATCGGACCATGGATTTGATTAGAAATTTTTGTGTCATAGCACACATTGATCACGGCAAAAGTACTTTGTCGGATAGATTACTGGAATATACTAAGACTATTGCTGAGCGTGATATGCAGGCACAAGCTCTGGATGATATGGATATTGAAAGGGAAAGGGGAATTACTATAAAAGCCCATGCAATTCAGTTGAACTACGAACATACTGACCGAAAAAAGTATACCTTCAATCTCATTGATACTCCTGGCCATGTGGACTTTTCTTATGAAGTCAGCCGCTCTATTGCTGCTTGTGAAGGAGCACTACTTTTGGTAGATGCAACGCAGGGAATACAAGCTCAGACGATTTCAAATTTATACTTAGCCATAGAGCACGACCTTGAAATCATACCTGTGCTTAATAAAATTGACATGGAGAGCGCAATGATTGATGAAGTCTCTGAGCAAATTATTGATCTGATAGGTTGTAATAAAGAAGATATCATTCTCGCAAGTGGAAAAACGGGAATTGGTGTACCAGAATTGATGGCAGCTATTGTCAATAGAATTCCATCACCTAAAGGTGACCCGGCAGCACCACTTCAAGCTCTTATTTTTGACTCGGTATTTAATTCTTTCCGAGGCATTATTGTCTATTACAGGATATTGAATGGTTTGTTGAAAAAAGGAGATAAAGTCAAGTTTTTCAATACAGGCAAGGAGTATGAAGCTGAAGAAGTCGGTATTTTGAAAATGAATTTGCTTCCTAAGTCTCAAATTGAATGCGGTGATGTAGGGTATATTATTACAGGTATTAAAGAGGCAAAAGAAGTTAAAGTGGGGGATACACTTACCCTTTCTGCAAATCCTTGTCGCGAAGAAATTAAAGGATTTGAAGACGTCAAGCCCATGGTATTCGCCGGAATTTATCCAATTGAAAATGAGTATTTCGAAGACTTGAGAGACAGTCTCGAAAAACTGCAACTCAATGATAGCTCCCTTGTATATGAGCCAGAAACTTCCATTGCACTGGGTTTTGGATTCAGGTGTGGATTTCTTGGGATGTTGCACCTGGAGATTATACAGGAGCGCTTGTCGAGGGAATTCAATCAAGAAGTGATTACTACTGTACCCAACGTATCTTACAAAGCTAGGACAACGAGCGGTGAAGATCTGGTGATCCATACGCCTAATGATCTTCCTGAACCCAACCACATTGAGTTTGTCGAAGAACCATATATCAAAGCTCAAATTATTACAAAACCAGAATACATCGGCACCATTATCAAACTTTGTATGGATAAAAGGGGTGTTCTGATGAAACAGGATTATCTGACTACGGAGCGTGTTGAACTCCAATTTGAGATGCCACTTGCAGAGATTGTTTTTGATTTTTACGATCGACTGAAATCTTCGACAAGAGGTTACGCTTCATTTGATTACCATCCAATAGATTATAGGAAATCTGATATTATCAAGATGGATATGAAACTGAATGGTGATAATGTGGATGCATTAACTGCCCTGGTTCATAGAACTAAGGCTGAATCAGTAGGAAGACGTATGTGCGAAAAGTTGAAAGAATTGCTTCCTAAGCATCAGTTTGTCATTGCAATTCAAGCGGCGATTGGTGGAAAAATTATTGCGAGAGAAACTATTTCTGCAATGCGAAAGGATGTAACGGCCAAATGCTATGGTGGAGATATTTCCCGTAAAAGAAAATTATTGGAAAAACAAAAAGAAGGTAAGAAGAAAATGCGACAAATTGGTTCGGTTGAAGTCCCGCAGAAAGCCTTTCTCGACGTACTCAAATTAAATGATTAGTTTTATTTGCGAAATTTATTTCTAACCCAGATTAATCGTGTTTAACTTAATTTAAAATACTACCGAAATTTTAATTGCTATATTAATAACTACCCCAAAATCGTCTCAAAAACCATTCTAACGCGAGGAGTAAAAATATCAGAAAAAAGAGGATTTTTTCATCGAGCAGACTTTTGATATGTAATGTTTGATACACGATAGGTTTGCTGTTGTCCTCTTGAAGCAAATTGTTTGTAAGTTCTTGCCAATTATTTTTGAGGATGGAAATACCGCCCGTTTTTTCAGATATGGACCTTAAGAGATTATGATCTGCCATCACATTTTCGGTTTCAATATCTAATTTACTGACACTGAATTTGCCATCCTGGGTCCATGATTTTCCGTTCCACGATGTCTCAGCTTTGTAAGAGTAATCACCTGCAGCCAGATTGCCCAATTGTAATTCGTAAATATTGTCTTTTTTCCCAAAAGTGTAAGGATATTTTTCTCCTGTATTTTTAAAAAGTTGAAAATTGACATCTGGCTCATTGATACGTTCATAATTATCATTATACAGTTCAGCATTCAGTACTATATTTTCAGTTTCATCATACAATCGCTTATTCTGACTAACTTTAAACTTGCGTTTATCATCTTTTGTCGATGTGAACTGTACCGTTTTAGAAATAATTTCATAGAAAAGTTCAAAATTATTCTCTTGTAAATAGTTGTTAAATTTCCATTTCCATAATCCTTCTCCGCAAATCACTGCTGATTTAGATCCGGTTTGATCTTGCATGATCCATAATGGATAATTTGTTTCTATTTTTCCAATTTTCTGAAATAAAAATACCTGAGCGTTTGGATTTAGTTTATAATTGCCAAAAGGGGCTGAAAGTGGTGGCAATCTATCAAAGGTCTGAGAAAGTTGATCTGAAATTGTGAAGGCAGAAAAACCTTTTTTGAATACTGCTTGAGCATCATTCATGGATTTGTTGCTGCCGGTAATTTGGACAATATCCTGAATGTTGTTGAATGAATTCAAATCCGTTTGAGCTCCTATAATATAAAGTAAAGGGACACCTGCATTTTTCAGTTTCTGTATTTGTGATAAATCATCCGATGCAGAAGAAGGACACTGGTGTAAGATCGCCAATGCATATTTTTCTATTCCTTGGATCGAAGATCCGGTATAGTTGACATCAACTTCATAATTTTTATTGCTCAGTAGAGCCTCACGCATTGCTGCTATGTCAGGATGAGCGGATTGCGCATAGATCAGGATTTTTTTTCTAGCGTCCAAAAATTCTACAAAGAACTCTCTACTGTTATTTCTCGTATTCCGTTCTCCTGAGATTGACGAACACTGGATTAGAAATTTCTGAAGTCCCGGTTTGTCAGCCTGAATGACAAATTCCTCTGTTTGGAATGAATAATCACTTTCAATATTCCTGATGCTTTCTTTCAATGTTTTCCATTTGCCATTATCCCACTGACTGAGTCTGACATTGTACTTATTGCCTTTAGAAAATGATGACTGTATATCGCATTCCACTGCAAATTGATCACCTGTGTAAATTATTTCATTATGAAAAATCCGCTGTACTCTCAAATCTTTCTCTTGAGTACTGTCACCTAGCAATACAGTATGTACTTTTACACCGCTAAGCAAGGAATGATAAAGAGGATTTTTGCCAGCATTATAAATTCCATCTGAACACAAGACAACAGCTTTTAAATTTTGAAGGTCTGACTGATCTTGAATATTGTCAAAAATTTGAGTGATATTTGTTTTTTTGTGATTACAGTAGGGAGAAAATTCAGTGACAATATGATCGCCAAATCCCAGCCACTTGACATCATATTTTTGTTTCCATTTATCGGACTCCTTTTCTTGATCTTTATAGTAGTCGGACATCCACTGAGAATCCCGCACACATAACGAAGCAGTCATATCCTGTGCTATGACAACTAAGGGTTTCTTGATATCTTGTTCATATTTTTTGAATAGGGGATGGAGCAGCAAAAAGAAAATCAAAAAACTGGCTAAAAAACGTAGAGATGCTAAAATCAATTTATGCCAGAAAGGCCGTTCAGAAAATTGCCTTGATTTGTAATACACGAGAAGGGAAACGAATAAAGCCGCTCCTATACAAAGGAAAAGAAACCAAGTCGGGTACTGAAAACTAAATTGATCCATTTTGCGTTAGAAAGGACATGCAAATATCGTCATTTTCGAAGAATGCTTCTACGCCAAAGTGGCAAAGCTTCCATTCAGACAATTTGTTGCGCCAATTGTTTATCATCTTGTCAAAATACAGACCGCTTCGCATCCAACTGCTAAAATATAGCGCAGTTGGACTGATATTTTTGTACAGCATAACTTTATCCGCTTCGTATATGCTTTTACCCATGGATCTTAAGCAAAAGGATCATTTGAAAGCTTATGGTATTTGTTATTGGGTAATTTCTAATCAAGTTGAGGCATACTGGTTACTGAATTACCGAGGGGGAAGTTTTGCTTTTCCAAACACACGTACATTTGAAAAGGAATGTATCACCAGAGGAGTGAGTTATGAAATCATCTCCGACGCTGAGTTTGATCGAATTCGACTTGAGATTTCTGACCCTGAAATCAATCAGGAGGTAATGAAATTGGAAAAAGTACCGAAAATCGCTGTTTATACACCGGAATTCAACGAGAGGGGGGAGCGGATTCAACCATGGGATGATGCTGTAACTCTTGCCCTTACCTATGCAGAAATCCCATTCGATAAAATATATGACAAGGAGATTGTCACTGGGATGCTTGCGAAGTATGATTGGTTGCATCTACATCATGAAGATTTTACAGGTCAATATGGGCGATTTTATGCAAACTATCACAATCAGGAGTGGTACCAAGAGAATCAAAAAAGGCAAGAGCGTCTTGCTGCTGAACTAGGATTTGAAAAAGTATCTCAACTGAAATTGGCGGTTGCTAAAAGTATAAAATTATATGTAGGAGGAGGAGGCTTCATGTTTGCTATGTGTTCTGCTACGGATTCCTATGATATCGCTCTTTCAGCAGAAGGATTGGATATTTGTGCACAATACTTTGATGGTGACGCAGCTGATTTGAGCGCAGGTTCAAAGCTTGACTTTTTGAAAACATTCGCTTTCAGGGATTTTACTTTAGTGGATAATCCATTGGAATACGAATTTTCTTCAATAGATAATACCAGATTCAGGAGGATAAGTCCAGATAACGATTACTTTAATTTATTTGACTTTTCAGCCAAATGGGACCCCGTTCCTACTATGTTGACCCAGAATCACACCCGAACAGTGAAAGGATTTATGGGACAAACCACTGCATTTAGAAAAGAATTCGTGAAGCCGGATGTGCTTATTTTAGGTGACACAAAGGCAGCTGATGAAGTAAGGTATATACATGGTACATTTGGTTACGGTACCTGGACATTTTATGCTGGACATGATCCTGAAGATTATCAGCATCAGGTAGGTGATCCGCCTACGGATCTGAGCCTACATCCGAATTCTCCGGGGTATAGACTCATTTTGAATAATGTCTTGTTTCCGGCTGCTAAAAAGAAAGAAAAGAAAACCTGATCAAGGATTATTATTGTAATCAGTTGTTACTTATAAAGTGTACCATAGGGTTTGTGGAGCCAACAATAATGATCTACATTTGTCATTTCTGCATGGCATTTACTGATTATCTGATTAATATGTGTATTTAGCTTTGGGAAATAGATGAATTCTACAATTATGAATACAAAAACCAAAGTGGCCGGATTGGGATATTATGTTCCTGAAAGAATTGTAAAGAACAGTGATCTCGAAGCTATCATGGATACAACTGATGCTTGGATAATAGAGCGTACAGGAATTCAGGAAAGAAGGTATGGCAACCCACATCTGGAGACCACAACAACCATGGCAGCAAGAGCTGCTGAAATTGCCATTCAAAGAGCTGGTCTTGAGAAAGAGGAGATAGATTTTATCATTTTCGCAACTTTAAGTCCTGATTATTTTTTTCCCGGATGTGGCGTTTTGCTGCAGCGCGAGCTTAAAATGACAGGCGTTGAATGTGGTGCATTGGACATTAGAAATCAGTGTTCTGGTTTTATATACGGGTTGTCCATTGCAGACCAGTTCATCAAAACCGGACAATACAAGAATATATTGTTGGTAGGGGCAGAAATGCATTCTATGGGTTTGGATTTTACCACGAGAGGGCGTAATGTTACCGTGATTTTTGGTGATGGTGCAGGAGCGGTTGTGTTGCAACCGACAAGAGAAGAAGGTGGCATCCTTACTACTCATTTACATGCCGATGGTACTCATGCTGAAGAATTAGCTTTTATTAATCCGGGTTGTCATGGCGGTTATCACTTGGGTAAAGAAAGGTTTGGTTATCCTGAACAAGAATACGGCGGGATTTTTCTGACCGAAAAAATGTGGGAAGATCAGGACATTTTTCCCAATATGAATGGTCAATTGGTTTTTAAAACTGCAATAACCAAGTTTCCTGAGGTCATTGAGGAGGCATTGAACAAAACATCCTTTACTAAATCAGATATTGATCTTCTGGTGCCGCATCAAGCCAACCTTCGAATCAGTCAGTTCGTTCAAAAGAAACTTGGCTTGAAAGATGAACAGGTGTGGAACAATATTCAGAGATATGGTAACACAACGGCAGCATCCATACCGATTGCACTTGCTGAGGCTTGGGAAGCCGGAAAAGTTCATAAAGGAAATTTAGTTTGTTTGGCTGCCTTTGGCAGTGGTTTCACATGGGGATCGGCATTGATAAAATGGTTATGAAAGAAGTAAAACCAGTAGATATTTTAGCAATAGGTGTTCATCCGGATGATGTGGAGTTGGCATGTTGTGGCACATTAGCTTTGCAGATTGATCAAGGAAATACTGTTGGACTACTGGATCTTACCCGGGGTGAAAAAGGAACCAGAGGGAATGCAGAAATTCGCACTCAGGAAGCATTTCAATCGGCTAAACTGATGAGTGCAGCTTTCAGGTATCAGTTGGATTTAGATGATTGTTTTTTTGAATATAATAGTGAAAACATAGTTTCTATTGTGAAGATCATTCGAGCCTCCAAACCCAAAATTGTTTTTGCAAATGCTTTGTCAGATAGACATCCGGACCATGGCAGAGCAGCTAAATTGATTAGAGACGCCTGTTTTTATTCAGGTCTAATCAAAATTGAAACTGAATGGAATCAAGAGCTTCAAGAAGCATGGCGTCCGCAGGCTGTATACCATTATATTCAAGATCATCAAGAAAAGCCTGATTTTGTCATGGATATCTCAAAGTATATTGACAAAAAAATAAAACTTATTTCTTGCTTCAAATCCCAATTTTATAATCCTGAATCTACAGAACCAAATTCTCCAATTTCTTCAAAAGAATTTATGGAATTTGTCCGCTCAGCTTCGCGTGTAATGGGTAGATGGATCCATGTGGACTATGGAGAAGGATTCCATCTTGCCAGACCGGCAGGATTGAAGAATATTTTTCATTTAGATCTTTAATTTTGTAATTACTAGTTGATTCCAATAGGAAAATTTTCTGCTTCATTCGGAGCGGCTGATAACTTATTCGTTATATGATTTGAGTTTTGGATTATCTAATTTTAATTCCATTTAAATAAACTGATAATACCTGCGTCCCGGGAATGTCAGCTTCCTTGCAATGCAGCAAATCTCTGTCTAAAACGATGATATCGGCAGATTTGCCGGGAATCAAACTGCCTGTTCTTTTTTCATGAAATGATGCATATGAGTTCCAAATAGTATATGATTTCAAGGCTTCAACTCTTGTCATGGATTCTTCTGGAAAAAATACCAAATCATTGTCCAGACGTCGCCGTGTGACAGAAGCATAGATACACTCAAAAGGGTTTATGCTTTCCACTGGCGCGTCAGTACCATTCGCTAGCCTCGCATGGTGATCCAGAAGGCTCCTCCATTTGTAGGAGGTTTCCTTCGCACGTTGGATGCCAAGACGTTTGCTAACGAAAGGAGCGTCACTGGTACAGTGAATTGCCTGTATAGAAGCAATAATGTTTTGCTCTGCAAATCTTGGAATATCACTGGGATCGATATGCTGGGCATGTTCAATTCTCCATCTCAGATTTGGATTTGGGTAGGATCTGAAAATATTTAACACCTCTCTATTGGCCCGATCCCCGATGGCATGAGTACACAACTGGAGTTTGCGATCAAAGCATATTTTTGCCACAGAATCAATGGATGAAATAGTCATAGTATTCTGACCGGTACTTTGTGGATTGTCGGCATAGGGACTCAGCAGCCATGCCCCATAGGAACCCAATGCTCCATCTATGTAAAGTTTGATAGACTTGCATGAAAACATGTCTTCATTGGAGGAGTGAAATGGGATTTGATCAATGGTGCGCATGATTTCAGGATAATTATCAAAATGCATGAAAGAAAGTTTGATCTTTTGTTTTCCTTCCTGAAATATCTGGTATAATGCATTCAACTCTTCTAAAGTTACTCCGGCATCCTGAAAACTGGTTATTCCATATTTGAGTGCTTCTTCTGTAGCAGATTGAGCATACACTTTAATCTTTTCCTGATAAGTTTTCTTTTGAAATTCTCTCAGCGGTCTTGTGATCAATTCCATTGCATTTTCTTCGAATACTCCTGTTATTTGGCCGCGATCATCCTTTACTATTCTACCTCCAGCAGGAGCTACACTTTCTTTGCTGATTCCCGCAATATCCATCGCCATTTGATTTGCTATTAATCCGTGACCGGAAGCATGAATGAGGACCACAGGATTTTTACTTGTAAAGGAGGATAGTTGATCATGGTAAGGATATGAGTTTACAGAAGGATGAACTGGTTTGTCCCATTTGTCCTGATGCCAACCTCTGCCTTCTATCCATGCACCGGAATCGATTTTTTCCGCAAAATGACTGGCAAGTAACACTATTTCGTCCCAATTTCGTGCATTTTGGAGTTGAAGATTATTCAGGCTTTTTCCAAGAGATAAAAAATGTGCATGGCCTTCATGTAGACCAGGCATAGCAAATTTACCTCCTAGGTCAATTACTGTAGTTTGATCAGTTTTGTAATTCAAGATTAGATCAGTTTCTCCAACCGCTATGATATTGTGAGATTTAACTGCAATAGCCGAAGCGAATGGAATACTATCGTCAGCAGTGAAGATATTTCCATTTACGAAAATCAAGTCTGCTTTTTCACTTACCTTGCATCCATAAAAATTGCTTAAGTAGAGTGGAACCAGCCACCAGTATTTCAGGAAAATATAAATGCCCCTCATGTCAGCAAATGTAAGTTCATTTGAAGAGCTATTAGGTATTTACGAAAATTTTTACAGACAGAATGTAAAACATCTCCAACCCACTTCGCTTTACGAGCCGGTCCGTTACATGATGGATCTTCCTGGGAAAAAGATACGGCCTCTTGCAGTTTTGTACTGTGGAAATTTGTGTGGAGCAAACCATCAAGATACACTGAAAGCTGCTTTAGGTTTGGAATATTTTCACAACTTTACTCTAATTCATGATGACATCATGGACGAGGCTACCACAAGAAGAGGGCACACAGCCGTCCATATCAAATATGGTGTCCCCGCATCCATTTTGGCAGGGGATGTAATGATGATTGAAGCTACCAAGTGGATATCCGAAGCCGGAAAACACTTTAATATTCTAGATCTTTTCATGACAACTTCAAGGGAAATTTGTGAAGGTCAAGCTATGGATATGGACTATTCCCTCATCACTCCTTCTACGAATGAATACCTTGAGATGATAAAATTGAAAACAGCCGTTCTTTTGGCTTGTGCTTTTCAAATGGCTTGCACTCTTGGCAACCAATCAACAGTGATGTGCAAATTGTTTTATCAACTAGGAATTGAGACGGGTTTGTGTTTTCAAATAAAAGATGATTGGTTGGACTTGTATGGTGACACGCATTTAACCGGAAAAAGGAGGGGGGGAGATATACTGGCAGGAAAAAAGAACATACTTTTCTTAGAGGCATTAGCAGCTGCAGACAGTAAAGACAAGATCAGACTTGAATTTCTGTTTTCAGCTAACTGCCCGGCAGATTTGAGATTTGCTGAAGCAATTGAAATCTATTCAAAGTATAATATCAAGGATAGAGTGGCAAATGTGGAATCCCAGTATTCTGATAGAATCTGGACATTAATTGATGAAATCGGAGCCATTGATCCTGTATGTTCTGAAGGTATAAAGCCATTTATCCAGCTCATTATAGAACGTTCATTCTAGGCTTGAGGCGCATAGAATACCAATTTTGGATATTGATCTCACTTAAAAAGGAAGACATTGCATGTTTCTATGGAGGGATCTTATTTCCCAAAGAGCTAACTTTAATAAGCTTGATTCATAGAAGAGGAAATTCTCTTTAATACCTGTTATATATTTTGCGCTTTGGGTGAAACCAAGTACTTTTGCACCTTAAATTTTTTTAGCTTTGAAAATAGCTGTATTAAAAGAAGGCAGACCTGGTGAAAAAAGGGTTGCTCTGACACCAAATATTGTAAAACAATTACTTGCAAAGGGTTTTGAAGTAAACGTAGAGTCGTCTGCAGGAGAAGCCTCTGCATTTCAAAATTCGGATTATGAAGCTGCAGGCGCTTCCATCAAACTTACTGCAGGTGATTGCATACATGGTGCTCAAGTAGTGGTAAAAATCAACCACTTCACAGAAAGCGAAATCCAAATGTTGTCTGCCGGTCAAATCGTAATGAGTTTGATGTATCATTTGACCAATCCTGAGTATGTAAAGAAGCTTGCGGAAAAGTCCGTCTCTGCATTTTCAATGGATGCTATCCCCAGAATCAGCCGTGCTCAAAGTATGGATGTATTGAGTTCGCAGGGTAATCTTGCAGGATATAAGGCAGTCATATTAGGTGCAGAAAATATGACTCGGATATTTCCTTTAATGATGACAGCTGCAGGGACTATTACTCCATCTAAAGTCTTGATTTTCGGAGTAGGTGTGGCAGGACTCCAGGCAATTGCAACGGCAAAACGATTGGGTGCGGTTGTAGAAGCTACAGATGTCAGGCCTGAAACCAAAGAACAAGCAGAGTCATTGGGGGCAAAATTTATTACGGTTAAAGATGATGGTGTTAAAGTAGAAGGTGGCTATGCAAAAGAAGTGACCGCAGAATATTTGGCAAAGCAAAAAGAAGCTGTCAATAAGTCATTATATCAAGCTGATCTGGTGATAACTACGGCACAGGTAATGGGTAGAAAAGCCCCTGTTTTGATCACTGATGAACAGGTAAAAAATATGAAGTATGGTTCTGTCATAGTCGATATGGCGGTAGAACAAGGTGGAAATTGCGAATGTTCAGAGCTGGACAAAATCGTTGTCAAGCATGGTGTAAAAATTGTTGGACTGGGCAATCTTCCCTCTACTTTAGCTACTAATGCGAGTGAACTCTATGCCAAAAACCTGCAAAATTTATTGCTACATCTCGCTGATAAGTCAGAATTCAAATGGGATTTGTCGGAAGAAATTACATCGGGAACTCTGATCGTGCATAATGGTAAAATTTTAAAGTCATAATCATGGGAATTTTAGATTTTATACGCTCCAATATTGAGATGATATACCTTGTCATTCTCATGATATTCGTAGGGATCGAGTTGATATCACACGTACCTTCTGTATTGCATACACCTTTGATGTCAGGGGCTAATGCCATACATGGCGTGGTCATTATCGGAGCGATAATAGTGACAGGCCAAGCACATGGAACTTTAAGCCTGGTGCTAGGCTTCATAGCTGTGGTGTTGGGCACACTCAATGTTGTTGGTGGATTTGTCGTCACAGACAGAATGTTAGAAATGTTTAAGAAAAAGAAATAATGGAATCTATACTGGTACTAATTTATTTGATTGCATCCGTAACCTTCATGATCGGCTTGAAAATGTTGTCCAAGCCGGATACTGCTCGCAAGGGAAACTTGATTGCAGCTGGTGGAATGGTCCTTGCTATATTTGCAACCATTTTTCTCTATCGGGATGCTCATGGGAATTCATTGCATAATCTCATTTGGATTTTTGTTGCGTTGATTATCGGTACCATTGTTGGTTGGATCATGGCAAAGAGGGTCCAAATGACTTCCATGCCTCAGATGGTTTCTTTTTTTAATGGAATGGGAGGAGCTTGTGCTGCTTTGATATCCATAATTGAGTACAATCATTTGATGCAATTGCAAGAAACAGGATCAACTGTTGATTCCTCCGCAAAAATTATAGTCATTTTGGCAGGATTGGTGATAGGATCCATTTCATTTGCCGGTTCAATTATTGCCTTCGGTAAATTGGAAGGAAAGATCAATGATTATAATTTACCGGGTCAACAAGTTTTCAATATCGGGCTTCTCTTGTCTATTTTAGTACTGTCAGTATTATTTTATCTAGGTATAGTTTCAGGCAGTCTATGGTTTTACATCATCCTTGCATTATCATTGATGTATGGAATATTGTTTGTCTTTCCTATCGGAGGAGCTGATATGCCTGTAGTGATTTCTTTGCTCAACTCTTTCACAGGAGTAGCGGCAGCTTGTGGTGGATTTTTATATGATAACTATGTAATGTTAATCGGAGGAATCCTAGTTGGCTCTGCAGGAACCATATTGACAGTAGCAATGTGCAACGCCATGAATAGGTCGCTATTGAATGTACTTGTTGGTAATTTTGGTGGTGGTGCTGCTTCTACCGGTGTTGCTGCGGGTCCTACTGGAGGTTCAACTAAAGAAATTGCCAGATCCGATGCTTCGATATTGATGAAGTATGCAAAGAAAGTTGTCATCGTGCCTGGATATGGATTAGCCGTGGCTCAGGCCCAACACATTTGTCATGAATTGGAGTCATTGCTTGAAGATTCGGGAGTTGAAGTAAAATATGCTATCCATCCGGTAGCAGGTCGAATGCCGGGCCACATGAATGTTCTTCTTGCTGAATCCAACGTAAGTTATGATAAACTCGTAGAGATGGAAGACATCAATCCTGAATTTAACACCACAGACGTTGTGTTGGTCGTTGGTGCAAATGACGTAGTCAATCCAGCTGCGAAAACTGATCCTTCGTCACCTATCTACGGAATGCCAATCCTTGAGGTTGAACAAGCTAAGAACGTGATCGTCATGAAACGATCCATGAAAGCAGGTTATGCGGGCATTGACAATGCGCTTTTTTATCAACCAAAAACCTACATGTTGTTTGGAGATGCAAAAGATACTCTGACCAAATTGGTTGCTGAGATCAAATCGCTTTAATTCAGTATTTAGATTAAGATATTTTTACTGAAGTCATAGTGAGTGAACCACCTACAGCTTTGTCATTGTAAAAAGTGGCATTTTCATTCTTTTCCTGAAGAGCTAAAGTATAAAGCAACGGAATGTAATGTTCAGGAGTCGGAATAGCAAGTTGAATAGCTTTGTCTTGGCTCTTATAATCGGCCAGAGATAGATGGTTGTGGTTGGTGATGTTTTCCTTCATCCAATTGGAAGCTTGTTGAGCCCAATCAAAAGCATAATCTTCATTCAGTTTATTCCATGCAACCATACCAAGGTTGTGAACCAAATTGCCACTTCCAATGATCAAGACTCCTTTTCTTCTTAAAAAGCTGAGATCTTTTGCAAATTTGTAATGTTCTGAAGCCGATTTTCTAATATCCAAACTCAATTGAATTACAGGAACATCCGCATGTGGATAGAGATGTTTTACCACACTCCAACACCCGTGATCTAATCCCCAGGACATATCTTTTTGAGTGGATATCAACTTTTGGCTCAGCTCTTGGGCTAATTCAGGAGAGCCTGGAGCAGGGTACTGTACCTCGTACAAAGCCTGTGGAAATCCACCAAAATCATGGATCGTTTTAGGATTGGACATTGCAGTCACCTGGGTTCCATTGGTTTCCCAATGAGCTGACACACAAAGTATTGCTATCGGTTTTGAAATTTCTTGACCGATCTTTCTAAAACCTTGGACAAACTCATTTTCCTCGATGGCATTCATAGGAGAGCCATGACCCAAAAACAATGCTGGCATTAAATCCGTATTCGGCAATTCCTGCCCGGTCTTATAGAGATCGTATAATTTGTACATAGCTCCAAATGTTGGTAATAACGCCAAAGATTGGATAAACCTTTTTCGATTCATAATCATGCAGAAAACGCGAATATATGCTTCTCGGTTCACTAGTCTGAGTCAAACTTAGGCATCGTGCAAAACCATAGCAAAGGAATGACTAACACTCCAAGCAGGAGAGCAATCCACTTAGTCGTAATTCAAGAAATATTTAGTTGGCTTATGTTGGATCCAAAATGGAACTGACTACGAATAATCTAAAACGTTGTTCTCCTCGTGTAATGCACTTTGAAAAAAGCAAAAATAAATATTATTCCTAAATCGAGAACTTTAAGAATCGTACAGTCTGATCTCTATTTGAAAATTTCTATTTTAGAGTTAGGTATCAACACAGGTTTATTTGAATTATTGAATATCTAAAACGACGTTCTTTTAGGAATGGAAAATTGGATCTCAGTCAAGATTAGCAAGTAGATCTCACTAAGATTCCATTTTTTTGTATAAATTATCCAACAATCACTGTTTGGCTATAAAAGCAGATGAGTGAAATAAACCTGGTCTCTTAGATTAGAAACAGCTAGTATTTTAGACATCTTCAATGAAATAAAATTTACGATTATTAATTTGATCCGATTATTTTCAAAATGTCTAGCTCTTAGATATTCCCTTGAGTATAATTCATGCTTAAGGGTTTGCCTGATTATGGTTCAGATCAATAAGATTAAGATAAATATTTTTAAAAAATAATGATTACTACCCTAATTATATCTTACACATAAATTCTTGGGTCGATATTTATCTATGCGATTCCCATTTTTTTAAGATGGCGCGTATGTGAAACAATGGCATTCCATACATTGGAATATTCATTGTATTTTATTTGAAACTCATCACAAGTTTCCCGGATGATCTTACTGATAGCCGGATAGTGAACATGCGAAATTTTTGGAAATAAATGATGCTCGATCTGAAAATTTAAACCTCCCACGAACCAGGAAACCATTTTGCTTTTTGTAGCAAAATTAACCGTTGTATTTACCTGATGAATGGCCCATTCATTTTCAATTTCATGTGTGGTCTCGGTTGGCTCCGGAAAGCTTGCTACCTCAACAGTATGCGCCAACTGGAACACTACGCTCAAAATTAAACCTGCAGTAAAACTCAGTACCAAGTACCCGATCAGCCAAGGCAGAAATCCAACAAAATAAATAGGTATCACCAGCATGATGACAAAGTAAACGATTTTTGCCAGCCAAAATGTAAAGTGTTGTGTTATTTTAAAATTTTGGATTTTTATGACACCAATTTTTCCTGAGAAATATTTTCGGAAATCAGAATAGAATACCCAAAATATCAAAAGCAGAGGATACAACATCCAAACATAGATGAATTGAAATCTATGTAAAAGGTGCCTGCCCTGAGCTGGACTCATTCTTACAAAAGGCTGGAGATCGATATCATCATCTACTCCTGCAATATTAGTATAAGTATGATGGATGACATTGTGTTTAGTGTGCCACATCAGAGCACTTGCTCCCAATAAATTAACTGAGTTTGCTGCAATAAAGTTAATGAATTTTGAATTGCTGAATGAGCCATGCCCACCGTCATGCATAACATTGAATCCAATACCGGCTGTCAAAACGCCGAGTACCAAACATTCTAAAATGCCGAGCCATGGGTTTGGAGTGAAAAACACCAATTGCGTGTAAAGCAAAAAATATGAAAGCCAGAGCAAGATCGCTTTGAAGTATAAGCTCCAATTCCCGGTTTGAGATTTCCTTTTTGATTCGAAATAAGCCTGCACTTTTGTTCTAATGGCTCTGTTGAAATCGGTATGATTAACATTATGAAATCGTGGGATATAATTTGATTCTGACACTTTTATACTTTTGGTTGGTTCTATCAATAAAATTCAAATCTTATGCAAAGAACGCTTTTTTTTACTAATTTAAGATATCTTTATTGCAAAATATCAAAAAGACATCATATAAATATCATGGCGCATTTGTTAATTGTTTAAACGCTTATTTATCCGAATGAATTATTATTTTTCGAGATTCATACAGGCGATTCCCAAGATAGATTTGCAATACATAGGTAGCGCTCGTGAGCTGCAGTTTTCCTGTATCAAGTCTTTCAACATATTTTCCATATTCTTTTGGCTCCTGATCGAGAAATTTATAAATGGTATTACCTCCTAAATCCTTTAAAATTATACTGACTTTGCTGGATTTTCGCAATTTATATGATACCAATGTGTATTCTGATCCCGGGTTAGGGTAGTTTTCGAAATCGATCTTGGTAACCGACAGATCATCATTGGTTTGTGAACTTAAGAGTTTATCGTGTGTCAGCAAATCTGTCCAAATGCTCAACTGGCCTTTGTGTAATCTTGTCCAGATAGGTCTCACGATTCCAGCGTGTGCCGTAATATTTGTATAATCACCAAAGAAAACATTTGGACTAGGTACAAATGGAGAATCACTTATTTTTTTATTGGTGAAATTTTGTCCTCCGTCAATTGAAAAGGCAAGAAACACATCAGTACTGTCTCCTTTCCTATTCCTCCGATCATAGAAAATGCAATACAAATTCCCATTGGTTTGATCAATTGTCATCCAAGGGAAAAACTGTTGAGCCGTTCCAGTGTCATCATTTATTTTCTGTGGGGCTGACCAATGGTCACCTTTGTCGGTTGATTTTGCAAACCAAATGTCAGTATCATTCTCTCCATTCCTTTGGTCTGCCCAGCAAATGTATATAGTTCCCCTGTTTGGGCCATTGCTTTGGTCACACAAAGTGATGGGAAGACCATTTGCTCTAAATATGCCGCTGACATTATGATCCCAACCAAAGGGTATGGGGTCAATTTGTGATTCATGAGGCAACCAGGTTTTTCCACCGTCAAAGGAACGATTGAAAACTAAACCTTTCGGACCGGCCCATGAGACATAAACTTCTCCTTCCGGCCCCACAGCAGGAACTGCCCCTTCTGTGGTGTTGTCACTATCCACACAGTCTCCAGCTATTTGGTTAAGTCTTATGGGAGTAGTCCAGGTCTCGCCTTCATCGATTGACTTTGAAAACAGAATCGTACTGCTATCATTTGGATTGCTGCTTCCGTAAACATCAAATTGCGTCCAGGTCAAGTAGATTGTGTTTGTCACAGGATCAATTGCGCACCATTGCTTGTCTTGCGCTTTCTCATCATTGAGACCGGTAAAACTGCCATCGTTCCAAGTATTCCCATGATCAGATGTCTTTTGGCATATAATCCTATCTATCCAATTGCCGGTATCTGGGTTAGAAAGGTGAAAAAAATAAAAATTTCCTGCAGTATCCACAGCGAGGCAAGGATCCCCCCATACTCCTAGACTGGATTTTAGAATTGAAGCTGTCCAAGTTCTGCCGGTATCTGTGCTGATATAGTAATTGTTGATATTTGAAGCCGCCATCATCCTGGCTGGATTTTTCGGATCCAGAGTTATCGAAGGCTCATTCGGGTTGTGCTCATTACTGATCAATACATTCTGGCTATTCAGGATGTGGGGGAGCGCGATGCTAACGAGCATCCAAAGTCTAATTTTAATTGACATAAATGGCTTTTCAAAAATCAAATTTAGCCCAATTTTTGCTTTGCGATTCGTCGAGTTTGGCAAAAGGGCAAGAAAAATACACTGAAGTTTATAAAGGTCCAAAATACTAAAATGTTTGTTTTGGTAGGACCAGGTTCAAGCAGCAGATATCAGAGCGGCTACTTTGAAGGATTGTAATCAAGTATAGTCGAATTCATCTTTTATAATTGTTGTTCTATTAGGTAAAAATCCTCTGGAGTCTTTGAAATTGACTCGTTCTAGCCTTCTTTTTTCAGGCTTTTTTGTCTATTTAGTGTTTTGTAATTTATATTTTTTTGCTGACCGCTAAGCTTCCTCTGCCAAACAAACTGATACAACGTCTCATGGCTTTCACCTTGCATATTTTTTCTTTTCCATTGTACTGCCAATAATTCAAGTCCGTACTTTTTCCCAGAGAGCTTTTGTTTTGTTTCCTGCTATTAAGTTTTAGTAAATTGGTTGAGCTTGCGATTTTAAGCATGGCGTTTATCTGTCTTACTTTGAGCTTTTACAACAATATATGAATTAGTACCTTGGATACGCTTGGGTGTGCTGCAGAGCAGTTCTTTTGATATAGTACTTTTGTGCTTACTTAATCATTCCGCAAGCTTTGTTTTTGACTTTCCTCTGGCAGACAGACTTTTATCTAATACCCTTGTGTTGGGATTAGCTGTTTGTACTACTTTATCATGTAGTTATCACAAAGCTGGTCCAAGCAGCTTTACCCTCTGGAGATTTCGTATCGGCTAAGCATTCACTCTAGCTCTGTAGTGAATAAACCCGTTGCCCTTTTTACTTGAACATACAAGGTTTATTATTTTCAAAAAAAAAATAACATAATAGTTTGCAAAGAAGAAAAATGTTATAGTTTTGTCTCAGTTACCTCAGTTGAGATAACCCATATTGAATACTCGGAAGGCAGAGATCATCTAAATTGTGGTAATTACGTAGAGATTAAAAATAAAATGAAAAAGAGTTGTAATACATTTTCCTAGGTTTTGTATTGCAATTTTATAATAAGTTAATCAAAAAAAGTCCACAATCACCGATCGGATAGGGCACAGGCTTCCTTATTGCTAAAGAATAAAGCAAACATGTGAAAAGACTTTTTTATTGATTAAAAATAATTATAATGAAAAATAAAAAATCTTTCAAAAAAAATAATTTTATCTATTAGCACCATTGGCTTTATTATGATTGCTGTAGTTTTTTTATTTAATTCTACTTCATGCACAAAGGAAGTTGATAAAAAGCTTGATCCTAATCAAATATTGGAAGAAATGAAATTATTTGAGCATAAGTATCAACAAAAAAATGTGGATTTGAAAATCAGAACAGATAACAACGGTCAAGAGCCCAACTGTTTTGAACCTACAAGCCTTTGTAATCCTCCTGTAAGTATTGTGAATTATGAATTGGATACACCGGCCTATGCTCCCTGTAAAGCTATTGTGAAATGTACGATACAGACCTGTTATGGAACTAATGGATTAGGACAGATTACATATTTTGTAAATTTCTATAATTTCTCCGCAACACCAAAGCCGGGACCCGACTGTCAAAATTTAATTAACTGGTGGAAGCAATTGGCTATGAGTGGAAATTACGGGCAATTGAATTCAGAAAGACGGGCTTTTATTAATGCCGCTAAAGACCAATTAGAGAAAATTAATATGCAAGAATATTTACAATTATTTGGGCAACTCTTTTTATGTTCTCAAAACAATTATATTTTGAGTAGTAAATTCTATTTGGGCTCTTGTTATAAGACCTGTTTAAGTCTTAATCCTTTTGATATGATTGATTGGTACTGTAGTGATGCCTGTTGTAAAAGAACAACCGGATGGTGTGTTGAAGCAAATGGTAACATTTATCAAGGTCCACCTAATTATTTTAATATCGGTACTTGTGACAACCCTGCTGCAGCCAGTTGTCCTGCCGGATATTTTGAAATTAGTTCCTGTTCTTTAAACTGTCAACCTTAAGCGTTTACAACAATAGGGCAGTGCTAACTCTGTCCTATTGTTTTTAAAATTTTTACTTCCAAGATGTCCATGATTTGATAGTATAAAAACCGCACATGAACGAAAATAATTATCTGTTCTTCAATAAATTAAAAATTTTATACAAATGAAAAAATTATCTTTTTTACTTTTCTTACTGATATTACAAAACAGCCTATGTCAAACATCAAAGGATGATTTTATGATGGACATCAAACCAATATGGTCACATGTAGCTTTCGATTCAGCGTTCGTAAATCATCCAAAGTACTGGGGATTTGATGGCTATAATCAATATATTTTTCCAAATGTGGTGCCTCCTATTCTATTTAAAAATTCTTATTATAATGTATTAATAAATAGAACTGAATTTTTAAATGGAGCTAAGCTTGAAAAAATTGATATGAAAACAGGAAAACTAGAATGGACATCAACATTTGATCGCACCAATTCTACTAAAAGAGAATACCCTGTATTGTCGTACATAAATTCAAATAGTCAATTAGAACTCATTTGTTTTAGAGATAATGAAGACTCTACATGGACTTTTCCATCCTGGATCAGAAGCAAATTAGTTCGTCGAGTGTATGATATTAATTCAGGACAACTTATCGAATACAAAATTGGCAGTAATCTTTTATTCTATTTGGGATTTACATACATATACCCTAACTATTCTAACCATTCGACCACTCCATATACCTATGTCGCTTGTGGAGGACAAAAGCAAGATTTTTGGACACCAATACACGGATATAATTCCTCATTAGAACTTGTAACGGCAGATACCTTTTTAAGTCCTAGAACTCTAGAATATTTTGATGCATTTGGGTACGTCCGCTTCAATGGCCGATATGATACATTGGTTTCATTAAAAAGAACGAATTCTATTAAGCCTTGGAATCCAAGTTCATTATACAATATAAAAGTGGAGTTGTACAATAACAATATCGAGTTGTTGAAAACCTATGATTTAACAGATCAACTCGAAAATATGCGAAATTATAATATGAGCATTCCCATCAATAGCAGATATAATTTTATATTGAGTAACAACGAAGAATCTTTTATCCCTACGCCTATTATTATTAATTCATTTGATTATGATGGTCGGCTTCGAGAAAAAATAAAATTGGATACCGTTTTTTCACCTGTTATAACCAATTATCAAGTTAATAAATTGAGATATCAAGACGGTTTATTAATAGTACGGAATATTTTTAATTCCGATTTATTTTTCTCCATCGAATTCTTGCAAACTGACGGTAAAGGAAATATCATACACAGGAAAACTTCTAAAATGAGAGACGATTTGTTTTTAAGTGTTTTTAATATTTATGAATTGGAAGATGGAAACTTTGTATTGAACGCCTCTTTGCGATCCAGAGAAAAGAAAGAAATATTTTCCGAAAAAAATGGAAGAAGTATAGTTTGTTTATTAAACAAAGAGGATATTATTGATACGCATGTAGGAAATAAAGATATAGAAAATAAGCTTGAGAGCCAAATTAAATTTCAGGATTATGATCATTTATATGTTGAAAGCAAAGATGTCAAATCCTTATTTCTATTTAACTCATCAGGACAACGACTGAATCCAAATTTTGTTTTATCAACTGAGAATGGAATAAGTCTTACAACTTCAAATTTAATAAGCGGAATTTATTACCTACAAATTTTACATTCGAGTGGACAATCTGAAGTTGTAAAATTTTTAAAATAATGTATTGGTATGGGTTCCATCAAACTAATGATCAGGTATAATTTGCTATAACTGTATAGGTAATTGATTTACTCTTTTCATTAGTTGAAGCTGCACAACAAATGAAAGTTTTGTTCTTTGTGAATTTTGATGGTTGTATATCCTCATGAATTTACCCAGTCGTTGGTCCTGTTATCTTCTATAACCTGTTGAATACTGTCTTTTCGATGTTGAATATAATTATCTTATATTTTTATTACACCTAGTCCACTTAGTCTATTGTTTGGGTGGAAAGGAAAAACAGCCTTTAAAACATGGATTATAGAAATCTTGAGAGACTGAAGTGTAAAAAGTATAAATTACTAAAGCACACATTTTAACTTTAGCAGTATAGCTTGGCTATTTTTCTTGGCGATATATTATGGTTGAAAATTTAAAGATTATAAAGACTTCAATATAAAATCTGTTGAAGTCTATCCGGAATATTCTCTTGAGCACAGGACAAATATTCGTCGTAGGTACAAGGAAAGAGTCGGTTTTTTACAGTGCCATCTTCTTTCATTTCCTTAATCCACCATTTTCCAGAAGTTTCCGATTTGAAAAATCTCAGTGGAGAATTAGTTCCTTTGATGTCAACGATATATTCAGACATATTCTGATTTGAATAAATATCGTCATAACTTGCGAGGGAAAAACCTTCGACAAAATACCAAACCATTTGAGCAATTAATTTGGCAGATACTTTTTTGCGGTCTTCTACACTGTTCCATGAGGAAATAATGATTGATCTTAAACGGTCACCGTTTCCAGCAAGTTTCATCATGATACATGCCTCTTCAGAGCTCAAACCACTAGGTAAACATTGAATAGCTGCCGGATGGTCTGAATGTCGAATTGAATCCAGGTCCATAAAACAAAGGTCAGCACTCCTGGTGTATGGTTCGACACCATTGTGCTTACTTCTGAACTCACTTAAGGGCACTTGAAAATAATCGTGTTCGTGGATCAGATGGAAGCCGAATTGTCGTTGTGTAGCTAAGATGTATAGGTTTCTGCAGAATATATTTTCGGGTATCAACGATAGCACTTTTCTCAAATCTGGATTTACGACAGCGGTTCTAAATGGGAAGGCTATTTCTGAGTAGACTGACTGAATTTCAGCAAGCAAATCATAACTCGCACCAATCAAAATGGGTAAGACTCCGGCATCGATAAAATCATGAACTACCTGTGCTTTTTCTCTATTGGAAATCGCAGCAAAGTTCCCTGCATCAATGATGTTAAATCTATTGACCCATTTCCAGTATAAAGCATAAAATTGATCTCTAAAGTCGTTGGCACAGGTTTCATCGCAGCCAATAATTGCTAGCTTAAATTGATCCAATTGCCAAGGAGATGCAGGAAAAAAAGTAAAAACTTCTTCAGAATCCCCATGCGTGATTTCTGTTTTGAGTATTGGGGGTTTGGTAAAATAACGAATCATAAGATATACACAAAGTTATATATGATTTTTATATATCATCTGATAGTTTGATAAAAGTTTGCAAATTTGCGCTGAAATGGAAGCAATATTGAATCAATTTTTAGAGAAAAGACCTGAAATCGTTTTTGAATGGAAAGACGCATTAACTGATGCAGAAGGTTGGTTGGTCATCAATAGTTTGAATGGCGGTGCGGCAGGAGGAGGTACTCGCATGAGGCTTGGACTCAATAAGGAGGAGGTGCTTGCACTTGCCAAAGTAATGGAGATAAAATTTAAGGTTAGTGGTCCTGGAATAGGTGGCGCAAAATCTGGTATTAACTTCAATCCTGCCGATCCGGGAAAAGCAGGTGTCTTGGAAAGATGGTACAAAGCCATTAGACCATTACTGAAAACTTATTATGGAACTGGAGGTGATCTGAATGTCGATGAATCAGCAGAGGTATTACCAATACTGGAAAATCTGGACGTCTACCACCCTCAGGAGGGTGTATTGAGAGGCCATTTTCAACTGGATACAGCAAATACAAGAAAAAGATTGGAGCAATTGTCCATTGGAACTAAACTTCCGGTAGTTACAAAAGACTATTCTCCTGATGGTAATGGAAAATATAACGTTGCAGATATGATCACCGGCTTTGGAGTTTCTGAATCAATCAGGCATTATTATGATATTTATCACGATTCTGACCTGAAAGACAAAAGAGTTGTTATTCAAGGTTGGGGAAATGTCGGATCTGCTGCAGCATATTATTTGAGCCAATGTGGAGCTACAATAGTTTGTATTCAAGATAGGGAAGGTGGATTGATCGACGAAGGGGGTATGACATTTGATCGAGTTCGCGAGTTGTTTTTAAGCAAAGCCGGAAATAAATTGAATGCACCTGATTTGATTTCTCCCGATGAAGTTCAAAAAAGGAAATTTGATTTAGGTGCTGAAGTGTTTGTTCCTGCAGCTGCCTCCCGATTGATCAGCAATGAAGAAGCCCAAAATTGGATTAACAAAAAATTAACAGTAATGAGTTGTGGAGCTAATGTGCCGTTTGATGAAAACAAGTACATTTACGGTCCAATTTGCAAAGAGCTAGACCAAAAGCTTTCTCTTATCCCCGACTTTGTAGCCAATTGTGGTATGGCGCGTGTTTTTGCAAATTTAATGAGTACTTCATTAGAAGTCGAGGAAACAACAATTTTTAAGGATGTTTCTGTGACTATTCATGAAGCACTGCGTCTTTCAAAAGTACAGTCAGAAAATCTTTTTTATATAACTAAAAGATTAATTCAGAATTATTTAAATGCGTAATAATCTAATTAATAGATTATTATGTATTTTAAATATTAATTATTTAAAAGGAAAAAAAAAATGGCTGTATTTTTGCATACTTTTGCTTGTGTATTCCAAATCATAAGTGATTTGAGAAAAAGAGTTGTATATATGAATCAGAGTAAAATAACATTCCTATTCATACTCTCCTTGTTGGCGATGACAAGGATGATCGGACAGGATACTACTGTTGTGGTCACCGGTGACGGAGTAGATGCAACTGTGTCTACGGATTCAGATCCAGTAGCTATGTGGAAATCCGGTAAAGCGAAATATCCACCAAAACCAAAAAATATGTGGGAAATTGGTCTCCATGGAGGGCATTACTTCATCGATGGTGATGTTGACCCTGCTCTTCCCGGTTATGGATTCGGTTTGCATATTAGAAAGGCTGTGCATTATGCTCTATCTCTCCGTTTAGATGTAGGCTATGATTTCGCAAAAGGATTGGATCCTCAACCTTCTGGTGACAATTTGGAGAACGAACCTGAAATATTTGCAGGCTACAACGTTGCTAATCCTTGGTTTTTCAATTATAAGACACAATATTGTTATGGTGTGATTGAGGGCGTTTTGAATATTGGAAACATTTTGTTTCATAAAGACAAGAATAAATGGAACTGGTACCTTTTCTTAGGTACTGGACTTGATATGAATAGAACTTATCACGATTTAAGAGACGCCAATGGTGCTTTATATCGTGACCTTGTAGATAAAGTACCGACATCTACTTTTAATACTCGTCAAGGAAGGTTAAATATTAAAAAAGGTCTTCGAAGTATTTATGACGGAACTTATGAGACTGAAGCTTATCAGAAAAAAGGTATTTTCCGCATTAATGATAAAGACAATATACATGTTGTATTTATTGGAGGAGTAGGTGTTTCAAGGAAAATTACAAAGAGGTTTAACGTTTCGTTGGAACATCAAATGCACGTCACTGACAACGATTATCTGGATGGCCAAAAATATCGTACAAAAGTGGACCAGACAAATCAAAATGATATGCAACATTACACCAATCTTAGATTGGCATTTAACTTGGGATCTTTCAAGAAGAGAGTGGAACCTTTGTATTGGGTTAATCCTTTTGATCCGATTTACAATGATATTTCTGAGTTAAAGCAAAGACCAGTATTTGATCTTTCCGATAGTGACCAAGATGGAGTTATAGATATGTTGGATCAAGAACAAGACACTCCGGCGGGTTCACCTGTCGATACCAGAGGTATTACTTTAGACAGCGACAATGATGGGATGGCTGATTATAAAGATGAAGAGCCATATTCACCACCGGGATACCAAGTCAATGAAAAGGGTATAGCTCAACTACCAGTTCAACCTCAGATTACAGAAGAAGAGATTGGCCGCATGATTGACAAAAAAGTAGGTAGCATGGGTACTCCATCAGGACCAGGCGGTACCACAATAATCAATAATAATAATACAACTGGAGGAACTACCAATAACCCGGGAAACACAGGTGGGGTTACGAATAATAGTGGTGGAGTAGTATATTCAGGTTCAGGTTTAAGTGATTGGTTCCTTCCAATGATTCACTTCAATTTAGATGAATACTGTGTAAAGTCACAATATTTGGGCCAATTACACAATGTTGCGCAGGTCATGATATCACATCCCGAGCTGAGCGTGACTGCATTTGGGCACACGGATGTTAGAAATTCAAATGCTTACAACAATGTGTTGTCTTACAACAGAGCGAAAGCAGCAATCGAGTACTTAGTTACAAAGTATAATTTGCCAAGAGAAAGATTCAAATTGATGTACGGTGGAGAGGAAACTCCACTTGGAAACAATAATTATATGAACAGGAGAGTGGAATTCCGAATCAGCAAACCAGAAGATGTTGATATGGGAAGACCTGAAGGACCTGAAGCAGGGGATTGCCACAAAAAGCGTATGAGAAAAGCCGGTGCAGTGAAAACTGATTCCGGAACAGATGCAGATAAGAAATCAGGATATTAATCCGGAAAAAGATAAAATTAAAGAAAAAGGCAGTTCCTTACAGGGCTGCCTTTTACTTTTTTGTTGAACACATATTAAGCTTTCAGGGATTAAAGAGAAAATCTGATTGACAACAAAATCAAAGCTTCAGCTCGGCATCGTCTTTGCTTTTTGGAGAGTAAACTTGTATATTTTTGTTTTCATTTGAATCAATATTGAAGGAATTTGACGCAACTGCAATTTGTTTGTTTAGAAAAACATCCATTCGGATCAAACTTGGCGAAAGGCTGTGAGTTTGACCATAATTTGGTTTTTAACTTAATTTCAACCTTAAGATTAGGATTTAATTGAAGAGGAAAAATAAATACATTTTATCTAAGTAGTGACCTATTGTAATTCATTACTGAGAAAATTAAATATGAAGAGTGCATGTAATTAATGAACTCTATTATAAAGTAGGGTGCCGGATTATTACAATGCCCGAAGCTTTAACTTAAAACTTAAAATTCGAAAATCAGCTTCAAAGAGCTAAACTGATTGGATTTTCTAAAATCTGTTTTAAACTTTGCAAAAACTTAGCTCCCAGGGCTCCATCAACAGCTCTGTGATCGCAGGAGAGTGTAAGCCTCATTCTATTGGATACAATGATTTGATCGGCTTTGACTGCTGGCTTTTTTACAATAGAACCAACAGCCAGAATACATGCATCCGGTGGGTTTATAATGGCTGTGAATTGGTCAACATCATACATACCCAAGTTTGAAATGGTAAAGGTGTTGCCTTGCATTTCTTCGAGTTGAAGCTTTCTTGTTTTGGCTCTTTCTGCTTTGTCGTTGATTTCATCCCGAATCTGCAATAAACTTTTCTGGTCTGTATTTCTAATCACAGGTACTATCAATCCCTCTTCGACTGCCACTGCCACTCCAATGTGGATATCATGGTGTATAACCATCTTTTCTCCCATCCAAGATACATTGACAAGGGGATTTTTTCTCAAAGCCATTGCAACTGCTTTCACAATCATGTCATTGAAGGAGATTTTGGTTTCTTGCATTCCGTTCAATTGTGTTCTTGCGATCACCGCCTGATCCATATCAACCTCTGAGGTGAGATAAAAGTGAGGTGCTGCATTTTTACTTTCACTCAGCCTTCTGGCGATGGCTTTCCTCATTTGGCTCAGTTCGATGTCTGTATCGCCACTTTTGTTATAACTTGAAGAAGCTTGGACAATTGGTGCTGAAGCTGAAGGTTTTATCTCTTCGACATCTTTTTTTACAATTCTTCCATGGTCACCTGATCCATGTATTTGATTCAAATCAATCCCTTTTTCTTTGGCTATCGACTTAGCAAGTGGTGAAGCTTTGATTCTTTGATCCGCTGGGGCTTCCGCTTTAGGGAGATCTTGAATATTGTCAACGGGTTCTTGTTTTGCACTAGTCGGCTCTTTTTCAGCAACAGCTTTATTTTTACTATCTTGGCCAGATAACAAACCGCTGATATCCTCTCCTGCTTGACCTATAATAGCAATCATACCATCTACAGGGACCACACCTTGTTGGACCGCTATATGTAGTAGAACCCCTTCTTGGAAAGCTTCGAGGTCCATTGTTGCCTTATCCGTTTCAACTTCTGCCATGACGTCACCAGGCGCAATTTTGTCTCCTACTTTCTTGTGCCAAACCCGGATTACACCTTCTTGCATGGTGTCACTCAATCTAGGCATTTTAATAATATCCGCCATTGTCTGTTTTTTTTTGCGAAATTAAAGCAAAATGCTTGAAGCTCTGGATTTTCTACTTGTAGAAATGAAACTAAGTGATCGATTTGGGTTAAAAACCAGATTTTTGGCTAAATTTAATTTTACATTTTGTGTTTTGGCTATACTTTGCATTTTTTATTAATCTGGATTTTACTCGTATCACAATTGTAAGGCACATGAATTATGCATATTAATATATTACAAAAATAAATTATTCATATTTTTATGCTATGAAATTTGGTTCTGAAATTTTGAATGAGGTAGTTGAGCAGCTGGCGACATTACCTGGTGTAGGCAGACGGTCTGCTGTAAGGATGGCCCTTCATCTGGCTACAAGATCTAC
This sequence comes from Saprospiraceae bacterium, assembly GCA_016710235.1. Classification (NCBI taxonomy): domain Bacteria; kingdom Pseudomonadati; phylum Bacteroidota; class Saprospiria; order Saprospirales; family Saprospiraceae; species Saprospiraceae bacterium. Next base: position 3,179,698 of record JADJLG010000001.1, on the reverse strand, counting down.
TGAAAAAGTAAATCTCATGGCGTCTGCGCTCGTTAAAATGGCTTCCTCTCTCAAAACATGTAAACAATGTCATGCTTTTGCCGACAGCGATTTATGCGACATTTGTGGCAACCCCAATAGGGATAGGGGAGTGATCTGCGTAGTGGAAAGTATCAGAGACATTATTGCTATTGAGGAAACCGGACAGTTTCATGGATATTACCACATCTTAGGAGGATTGATTTCACCTTTAGACGGAATTGGCCCAAGTGATTTGAAAATATCTCAACTCATTGATCGAATCCAATCGACCAAACCAGCAGAATTGATTATGGCTATTCGGCCATCTATTGAAGGAGAAACGACAATCTATTATATTGGAAGACACCTGCCATCAGATCAGAGTATAAAAGTTTCACTTATTGCAAGAGGTATTTCTTTTGGTTCGGAGCTGGAATTTGCTGATGAAATGACCTTAAGTAGATCGATTCTTTCCCGGACACCTTATCTTATCCAGGATAATGCACTGGCGTGAGACTCTCAGTGATCATTGTCAGTTATAATGTAAAGCATTTCATAGAGTTTGCTATCCGATCAGCCATATGGGCGATGAGGAATATTTCAGGTGAAATAATTGTCATTGACAATAGTTCTACTGATGGTTCTGCGGATTTTATTAGAACTGAATTTCCTGATTTGCGATTGATCGAATCTAAGGAAAATCTGGGTTTTAGCAAAGCCAACAATATTGGGATAAGTCAATCAAAAGGAGAATATATATTATTGATGAATCCTGATACCATAGTTCCCCAAAATGCATTTTCACAATGTATTGAGTTTTTAGATGTACACCGTGAAGCAGGTGCTTTGGGACTAAAAATGATTGATGGCAGTGGAAAAGTCTTACCTGAATCAAAAAGAGGATTTCCTACACCTTGGGTTTCATTTTGTAAGATGTCAGGATTGGGAAATTTATTTCCAAATTCAAATTTATTTAATGCCTATTATCTCGGAAACAGGTCTTATGATGTTTTTCAGGAAGTGGATGTATTGAGTGGAGCTTTTATGATGCTCAGAAGGAATATTTTTAAAGAAGAGCAGGTATTGGACGAAAGGTTTTTTATGTATGGTGAAGATATAGATTTATCATATCGCATCCAACTGGCCGGGTTCAAGAATTATTATTTACCTGAACCCGTGATCATACATTTTAAAGGAGAAAGCACAAAAAAGTCGAGCCTGAATCATATTAAAACATTCCATAATGCAATGTTGCTTTTTGCGGAAAAATATTCAGATCGTACCGGGAGCGTACTCGGAAGTTGGCTGTTGAAATTGGCTGTTTGGCTAAAGGGATTATCGACTGTTTTGTTTCGCGCAGTTGATAGAGTGAAGTGGTTGGTCATGGATATTTTATTCCTCGTAAGTGGTTTTTATTTTAGTAAATTGGCTTGGTCTCATTTCTATTTTAAAAATCCTTATTATTATCAATCGTACACAGTTTGGACAGGCGCAGTTATTTTTGCATTTTCCTGGATCATCAGTTTGTTTTACAATGGGGCATATGAAAAAAGCAAGCACAGCGGACAGTTGGTTAATGCGGTAATTTCTGCATTTGTATTGCACATTTTTTTCTATGCATTGATGCCTGAGGCCTGGAGATTTTCAAGAGCCATCATGTTGCTCAGTTTTGCATGGATGACGATTTATTTGTTTCTTAGCAGAGGTTTGTTTTCCTATTTTTCGACATCAAACAGATTCTTTAGAACGAAGAAAAGAATTTTGGTTAATGGACCTGAAGGGAAGTTAAATGAAATTGCTAATGCGGTGAGTCAAGCTAATAATATAGCCTCATCAGAAATAACTAGATCCGAGAAATTAAATTATAAGCGAGATTCACTTCCTGATCAGATTAACAAAATAGATGAAGTTTTTTTTTATCCATCCGGTGAAATTTTAAAAAGTATCATTCAGTTCATGGAAGATCATCAAGATCAGATGAATTTTCGATTTGTGAGTGAGGATATGAAAAATATCATTGGGAGTGATTCAAAAAATATCAAAAGTGATCTAAGCTCTTTATTGTTTTCTTATAGGCTTGACCAAAAAATATATAAGAGGCAAAAGAGATTGTTTGATCTTGTTTTTAGCCTTTTTTTACTCTTTTTTAGCCTGCCTTTGGTGTTGGTTGTGGAAAATAAAAAGAATTTCTTTCAAAATGTAGGAAGCGTGATATTAGGTAGAAAAACATGGGTATCTTGCACTCTGGCAAATATGAAATTGTCATTATGGCCAAAATTAAGGCCGGGAATAATTGATTTAAAAAATACATTTCCCGAATATTTATCTGAAGAAAATCTGAAGCAGCTTATTGACAATTATTACAGGAATTATAGCATTTGGTTAGATTTAGACATTTGCATACGAAATGTAAAACGATTGGGAAATGAATGAACAGCAGGCAATAAGTGAAATCAAATTGTTATCAGCACATTTTGATAAGGAAATCGAATTATTGAGACAAACACTTCATAAATACCCTGAATTGTCATTTGAAGAAAAAAATACTAGTGAGAGACTTAAAGAAAAGCTGTACGCTCATCATATTGAATTCACAACAGGTTGGGCTGGTTATGGTCTGATAGCGAACTTAAATCCTGAGGCTGTAGAACCATTTTCAATTGCCATACGCGCTGATATGGACGCACTTCCCATCCATGAACAGAATAAAACTTCCTATACCTCATGCTATCCAGGGATTATGCATGCTTGTGGGCATGACGTCCATATGGCAATAGTAATGGGTGCTGCCATAGTATTAAATGAAATGCAGTTGAAGCCGGATAGAAGATTGAAAATACTTTTTCAGCCGGCTGAGGAGAAATTGCCTGGAGGTGCATTAAAAATGATTCAGCAAGGTGCATTACGGAATCCACCGGTAAGTTCCATTTTTGGATTGCATGTTGAGCCTAAAATGTCGGTAGGACATGTAGGACTGTGCAAAGGTGGCTTTATGGCTTCGAGCGATGAAATTTATATTAGGATTGTGGGAAAGGGAGGACACGCTGCTCAACCTAAAATGACAAATAATCCGATTTATGCCGCTTCCAATCTTATTCAGGAGATGCGTTCACTTCCATTGTTACATGAACCCACTGCTGATACATTACTCAGTTTCGGGCGAATGAATACCGACGGAGGTGCGACAAATATTGTTCCTGAGACCCTTACTATTGAAGGAACATTCAGGTCTTTGTCTGAAACTAAGAGATTCATTATTCACAATGAATTGAAACATGTGGCTCTGAAAGTCGAGCAAGTATTTGCAGTACAAATTGAATTAGAAATTCGGAAAGGCTACCCTTCGCTTTATAATGATCCCGAGTTGACTCAAAGATCTTTTGATGCTTGCGTTTCTTTGCTGGGTGAAGATTCGGTTCATTGGATCAATCCACGGTTGACCGCAGAAGATTTTGCTTATTACTGCCATGAAGTGCCGGCATGTTTTCTGAGGTTGGGTATAGGTAAAGATCAAGGAGTGCATCATCCGCTTTTTGATGTAGATGAGCGTTGCTTGAAAGTTGGAGTTGAAGTTTTAAGCTGGATGGTTTGCGCTGAATCCTCGTTTCAAAGGCAGAAAGCTTAATTTGCTGATTATAATACTCGAGGCCTTAGATTCTGCCAGCAAAAATACCCTGGTAAACTCATTATTTCCAAGTTTTTATATATGGATTTTAATTATATACAAATAACAATCATTTACGTATAAAAAATAATTGTTATTTATAACTACATATTAATCAAATTCTTATTTTTGCCTTCGAATTGAATGATTGTTTTGAGTTAAGAAAACTAAGCGACTAAATGGCGAGAATTCTTATTGTAGATGATGAGCAAAGTATCCGCAGAGCTTTGAAGGATATTCTAGAGATGGAAAAGTACCAGGTTGATGAAGCATCAGATGGGCTGGATTGTCTGGTAAAACTCAAGCAGAACGCATACGAAGCAATTATCTTGGATATCAAGATGCCGAAAATGGATGGAATGGAAGCGTTGGATAAGATCCAACTTTTGGCTCCAGACACTCCTGTGGTAATGATCAGTGGGCATGCGACCATTGATACAGCGGTAGAGGCAGTAAAAAAGGGAGCTTTTGATTTTATCTCTAAACCGCCGGATCTCAACAGGCTGCTGATTACTTTGCGAAATGCTATCGATAAATCATCCCTAATCACAGAGAAAAAAGTACTTCAAAGAAAAGTTTCAAAGTTTAGAACACCTGAAATCGTTGGTGAATCCCGTCAGATCATGAAAGTAAGAGAAACGATTGATCTGGTAGCTCCAACTGAAGCCAGGGTATTGATCACCGGGCCGAATGGTACAGGAAAAGAACTCGTCGCCAGATGGATTCATGAAAAAAGCAATCGTTCGAAGGGCAGTATAGTTGAAGTAAATTGTGCAGCGATTCCTTCTGAACTTATAGAAAGTGAATTGTTTGGCCATGAAAAGGGTTCTTTTACCTCTGCTGTGAAGCAAAGGCTAGGCAAATTTGAATTGGCACATGGAGGAACCTTGTTTCTGGATGAGATCGGAGATATGAGTCTTTCCGCTCAGGCCAAAGTATTAAGAGCATTGCAAGAGAATAAAATTACGAGAGTTGGTGGAGATAAGGAAATTCCCGTAGACGTTCGAGTTATTGCTGCTACGAATAAGGATTTGCGTGAAGAAATCATGAGAGGTAGATTCAGAGAGGACTTATATCACAGACTTGCAGTTATTATCATTGAAGTACCAAGCTTAAATGAAAGATTGGATGATGTGCCAGTACTGGCAGAGTATTTTGTTGAACATATTTGTCATGAATATGGTATTTCATGTAAAAAACTGGATGACGGAGCTATAGAAGAATTACAAAAATACAATTGGACTGGAAATATTCGGGAACTGAGAAATGTAGTAGAAAGATTGATTATACTGTCTAAGCAAAAAATAGGAAGAAAAGAAGTGATGGACTACGTTATTCCTGCCAGTCAACGTAATAACAAGTATAAAGAACTATTTGAGCAGTTTGATAACTTGCAGGAGTTGAATAATTTCATAAAACGTGAGTTTACTGCTTATCGGGCTGAAGTTTGAATGAATGATATAATGAATGAAAAGCCTGTTTGAAAGTATTCGGACAGGCTTTTTTCTTTACTTAATCAGTAAGAAATGTTTAGATATTAATTTTAGATTTGATGCTTATGAAATCAATGAAACAATGGGGCGAGTTGAAGGCCCAGAATAGCTGGACGATGTTTAAAGTCATCGCTGAGTTAGTGGATGGATTTGAAATTCTCAATAGAATAGGTCCTTGTATTTCTATTTTTGGTTCTGCAAGGGTGAAGGAAAATCATCCTCACTATTTGTTAGCACAGAAAATTGCTGCACGGCTCACAGAAGAAGGATTTGGTGTGATTACTGGTGGAGGACCTGGTGTGATGGAAGCAGCAAACAAAGGTGCATTTTTACAAAATGGTGTAAGTGTTGGTCTAAACATTCAACTACCCTTTGAGCAAAGTTCAAACACTTTCATAGACCCTGATAAGAATTTGCATCACCGTTATTTTTTTGTAAGAAAGGTCATGTTTGTGAAGTATAGTCAGGCTTTTATTGCGCTACCAGGAGGCTTTGGTACCTTGGATGAGCTGTTCGAGGTATTGACATTGACACAAACAGAAAAAATCAGTAGAGTACCTATTATTCTTGTAGGAACGGAGTTTTGGACTCCTCTAAAGAATTGGATTCGGGAGACAATGAGTGATCAATTTCATTATGTGTCTGATCAGGATCTTAATCTTATGCCTATTGTTGATGATCCGGAAGAAGTTGTCAAAATCATACATGATTTTTATGAAGGTGACCATGCTTCAAGACTCAGACCAAATTTAGAACTTTGACGATGCTTGAGTACCAATCATTGAATTTCTGCCATGATTTCGAATGTGAATAAGATCATAGTCAGTAACGACAGTATTGTATGTTTAGATAAACAATAATATCACTAATTATAAAATTTCCATCGGATTCCAAGTTCCAGGGAGGTGTCAAAAATTGGATAGATACTCACATAAGATGGTCTTTGCTTCACCCACAGAGCGTCCAAATGGGAACCTCTTATTTCTAATTCAAAACCGGCAACATACAAACGTGCTGACGCAATCAAATTTTCTAAGATATTGGTATTTGTGGTACTGTTTTGACGATAAAAAAATTGATCGGTCAATGGGTGAAAATAAATTCCCTGTTTATCATATCTCAAATCAGCTCTCAAAGAAAGAACGATAGGGGATTGGTTACGAAAAAAATTTTGCTTATAGTACAATTCATGCTTCGTCGACCTGTAGCTTAATTCTTGTATCGTAGTGCTAAATTGTCTCCATACAATAAAATTAATTAACCCGAAGCGTCTAAATTGAAATTTTATTTTTCCATCGCAAGAAAGGAAATATATAGGTTTGTCGGCTTGAATACTCCTTGATGATTGATCAGGAATCACTTCATTTTGCAATCGGGTGGCACCAACCGTAAGATTGTCAATCCACTTGTAATTATATCCGATTTCCACTTTTTGTCGCACAATCGGTTTGAAATTATTGTTCCAGATCAAATTACTGTTATGGGATAAAACAATTTGCTGAATTTGGGGAGCATACCCTGTAGATGATAATTCTACAAAAATTAAATGATCCTTATGGATATGAAACGATGAGCTTGCCTTAAGCTGGTAATGTCTAAAATCAGTTTGATTGAGTTGAAAATATGACGACAATATGAATCTGAAAAGACCTTGCTCAAACTCACTCTTTCCTGACAATGCTATAATTGATTTTTGGAATTTGGCTGTATCTATTTCAAACCTTTGGAAGATTTGATTTATTCCGGCTTGAAGTTTGAAATTTCGGAATAATTCAAAATTAATTTTAAGTTGGTTGCTCCAATTGGAACATTTTGTAGTTAAATGTGCGAATGAGTCTTGAAGAGGGAATAATTGATAAATTCCGGATGTGCTTTCTGGACTTAGATCTAAAAAGTCTCTATTATTTGAGTGATAAATTGAATTTAAATCAAGACTAAACTTTAGATTGATTAAACTAACTCCCTGCCTCCTCAAAAATGCGCGATAGGTATAGTCTCTGTACAATGCTTTTGCACTTCCTGAATGTACAGGAATGGATTCACGAACGTCATACCTGCTCGAATTAAAAAAGCTGTCAGATATGATACCGTTATTGTATTGTGTGGAATAATTGTTAGTCATAAAAGTGAAATGCAGCTGATATTTTTTTTGCATCACACTGAACTGCGAAGAAAATGCATTGATGATATTTTTTTGATGACTGTAATTGCCTATGTGATTGATTCTATTGTAACGTAAATTCCAGTAAATTTGATCTTGGAAGGGAATTGAAAATAAAACCCCTGTTTTCAAATTATTGATGAGTCCTGATGATGAATTACCCAATGCTGCTGATTGCTGGACATTTATTTCTGCATATGGTTTGTTTGTGAAGAAATATGTGTAATCTTCCATTTTTTGCAGATATGGACTGAAGGCAGAATTATCTTTACGATAAGCTATCGTCTTTGGAAAAGTGTATAATGCTTGGGCTGTTGGGCTTCCATAATTATTTAGGGTTGGAAAAGGAGAGGCGATCTGATGACTCATTATAAATGAATCCATTGTGTGGATTTCAAGGCTATCTTCCCCATTCATAGTTGAATAACTTAATATATGAAATGGAAGCTTTGCCAATGAGTCAGAAATGCTCAAATGTGTAGAATCTAATTCTTCTTGTCCAATAGTAACTTGAACGCTAACTGTCAGAAACAGGAGCAGAAATACAAATAATTTACTACTTACTAAGTAAGTGAGATGTTTCACTGTTTTGGATAATTGAATTGTATTATTTATCTTCTTAAGAGTTGCTTAATCCTAGAATTGCCGGATTCATTCCCATGCTGGAAAATCCTCCATCATGATATAAATTTTGCATTGTCACCATCCTGCTTAGATCTGAAAACATAAGGACACAATAGTCAGCGCATGCATCTGCAGGAGCATTTCCGAGAGGTGACATTTTATCGGCGTAGTCGAAGAATTCCTGAAATCCTTTTATGCCTGATCCCGCAGTTGTCATCGTGGGAGATTGGCTAATTGTATTGACTCTGACTTTTTTTGAACTGCCAAAATGGTATCCGAAACTTCTAGCAAATGACTCTAAAAGTGCTTTTGATTCCGCCATCTCGTTATAATCTGGAAAAACTCGCTGTGCAGCTATATAGGTTAAGGCGAGAATGGATCCACCATCATTTATAGCATCTTTTTGCCAAGCACTTTGCATGAGTTTATGAAATGAAATTGCCGAAATGTCGAATGTTTTTTGCATAAAATCATAATTGAGATCCGTATATGCCTTACCTTTTCTTACATTCAAGGACATGCCTATGGAGTGTAATATAAAATCTATTTTGCCTCCCAGTTTTTCCATGGAAGTAGTCAGTAATTGATCCAAATCTGTAACAGAAGTTGCGTCTGCTGGAATGACCTCTGCATTCAGTTTTTCTCCCAGTTCGTAAATCTTTCCGAATCTCATAGCGACAGGTGCATTTGTCAGAGTGATTTTAGCACCATGTTGGACACATTTATCAGCTACCCTCCAAGCAATAGATTGTTCATCTAAAGCACCAAATATGATACCTCTTTTGTTTTGAAGCAGTGGATTTGCCATAATTTCAGGTTTTAGTTCTACAAAAGTAAGTAAAGTTTGGATATCAGGCCCTTTCCAGCAGTTCCTGTGCGTTTAGGAGGGCTGATTTTGCAGGAGGATCGCCACTAAGCATTTTCGCCACCTCATGGATCCTTTCGACAGAACTCAAAAGTCTGATGTTAGTGCGTGTTTCGTTTTTGAGATGTTCCTTATAAACAAGGAGATGTTGGTCAGCTCTACTTGCCACTTGAGGAGAATGCGTGATGGCAATCAGTTGTATTTTTTTCGCGAGTTCTGCCAAGATATTCCCCATCTGTAAAGCAATTTGTCCCGAGACACCGGTATCTATCTCATCAAATACCATAGTACCCATTTCTTTATCTTGAGCAAGTATAGATCTGATGCTCAGGTTAAGCCGCGATAGTTCCCCTCCTGAAGCCTGATTTTTTAATGGTGCAACTGACTTACCCTTATTTGCCGTAAATAAAAATTGTACTGAACTATTTCCGGATTCATTCAAAGAAGAAAGATTCAAAACTTCAATTTCAAATCTATTGTGTTCCAATCCAAGTGATTTGCAAGATGTCTCTACGTTTTTAGCAAACTTTTTGCTTGCTGTGATCCTTTTGGCATGCAGTTTTGCGGCATTGACGGATAAAATAGATTCCTTTTTTGCAATAGATACTAACAAAACTTTTCTTTGGTCTTCAAAATCATCCAAATTTTTTATTCTTGCAGCTATATCAATTTTTATTTGCAGCAACTCGCCAATCGTTGAAACGTGATGCTTGTTCATCAAACGATTGATTTGATCCACTTTATCCATTGCAAGCTGAGTAGTTTTTGGATCAAAATCAGAATTTTCAGCAATATTTTGTAGTTCATTTCCGATTTCTCTTAATTCCATTCGTAGGGGTTCAAATCGTTCCAGTATCTCATGTACCTGCTTATGTATTTGGATGGATTTCAAAAGTTGAATACATTCTGTTAGTTTGTCGATCACACCATTGTCCTGTGAAAAAATCATTGCAACTTGTGAAGTGTTTTGTATGATTTCTTCTGATTTTGATGCTGCCTTAATAAATTCTTCCAAATCTTGAAATTCAGATTCCGAAATCGTTAGCGTTGATAACTCATTATGTTGAAAAAGTATAAATTCTTGTTCTTTCAAGCTGGTCAGACGATCGGCTTCTAGATTTTTGAGGTGTTGTAGCTCTTGTTTCCAAGCTTTGAATTCCATTTTGTATTCATCCAATAATTCTCTATTTCCAGAATATTCATCAATAATTTGAAGCTGGTGTTCTGCATCCACGATATCCAATAGATCAAACTGCTGGTAAATGGATATCATTGTCTTTGAAATATCCTGAAGAAGAGAAGCGGATATCAAACTTTCATTGATGAGTGATCTGGACTTGCCATTAGCTGAGATTTCTCTTCTCAACTCCAAGGGGTTTTGTACGTCTATGTCGCATTTTTCTGAAATCATATCAAGCGTTTTCTGGTCAAGGTTAAATCTTGCTTCTACAATACATTTTTGAGTGCCCTCCCTGACAGCTTTGACATCAGATCTGCCTCCAAGGACGAGTTGAAGGGCTCCAATCAATATTGATTTACCTGCTCCTGTTTCTCCTGTAATCACTGACATTCCATCTTTCCACTCAATGAAAAGATGCTCAATGATTGCATAGTTTTTAATCTCAATGGAGCTAAGCATTTCGAAGATATTTATTTATTGATTTCTGATGCTGGAATACCGAGTTGTTGCGCAATAGTAAAGTCAGCTTGGGCTGCAGAATGATTTCCCAGAGTTCGATAAGTTCTACCTCGTTCAAGATAAAAAACGGCTCCATCAGATTTGTACCGGATTGCTTGATTGTAATATTCAATGGCTTGTTCTGATCGGTTGAGGGCACGCAGACATCTTGCGCCTTCGTACCACATGTCCGCTGATTTTGTATCTAATTTTAAGTATGCGTCAATATCGTTTAGGGCTGAAGCAAAGTCACCTCTTGAGTTATATAATATTGATCTGTTCAAATACCCAACTTTCCATTTTGGGTCCATTTGTAAACCTTTATTCAGGTCATTTAATGCTAAATCCAATTGGTTTAAATTTGCATAGACAGCACCGCGATTTACAAAATATTCCGCTGTCGGGTTTAATTCAATTGCCTTGTTATAATCCTCCAGAGCTTTTTGATTTTCACCCTTTGTAAAATAAAGCTTTGCCCGGCTATTGTAGGTTCCATGTCCAGCTTTCATGACTATAGCCTGACTGTAGTCAGCCAATGCTTTATCAAATTGCTTGAGGTCTCTGTAATAATTAGCTCTATTGTTGTAAGGCAAAGAAGTATTTGGAGAATATTCAATAACTTTTGTCCACAATGTTTCTGAGTTTTTCCATATTTTAATCTGCTTTATGCTCACCATGAATAATGCAGCCAGATAAATTCCTGTAATTGAAAAATATGCAATATTCAATTTGGGTTTTTTGATCAGCAACTCTTGTAAGCCATAACAGAAAATATAGAATAATCCAAAATACGCAACATAAGTAAATCTATCAGCTAGATAGCCCTGCCCAGCTCCAAGTATTTGTAACAGAAAAACGATGTTCGCGAAGAAGAAACCAAATCCAAAAACAATTTCTGTCTGTTTTTTCTTCCACAAAATATACATCAGAGAAAGAAGTGCTATGGCTGCAGGTAAAGATATATAGTGCCATACAGTGAGCTTTTCGTTATAAGGATACATGGGTGACATCCTATAGGGTACCAACCATTTTACAATATAAACAAAAAGGCTGTAGGAGCCAATAAAAAGCCTTTCGAAAAGATTGAAGTTTGTATTTGATTCAAGACTTCCCTGACCTTTCAAAAAATAAATACCTAGTAAACCGAACAGCATGGAACCTAAAAAATAAGGCCATTTCGAAAAGATCGATTTAATATTAATAGGTTTTTGGAAAAAATAGTCTAATACTATAAAAGTGAGAGGTAAGCTCACCATTTGAATTTTCGCAAATAAACCTATACAAAATAATGTGTATATCACATAGGATCGTTTCTTGCTATTAGAGTACAAATTTTGAATGTATAAATAAACAGCAGGAAAGAAGAATGCCGCATACAAGACGTCTTTGCGCTCCGTAATCCAGGCAACGGACTCAACTCTCAAAGGGTGAATCCCGAAAAGTATGGTACCAATGAGAGCAATTTCTGGTCTTAATTTTAACAACAATAAAATACGATATACAAAAAATACACATAGTAAATGCAACAAAAGATTCGTCCAGTGCATAGCCTGGGGGTTCATTCCAAAAAACTTGTTTTCTATTGCAAAAGTAAGAATAGGAAGAGGGTTGTAGTTACCTATTATTGGAGTTGTAAAAATCGCTTTGATTGATTTTGAGCTTACGTCAGTAATCAAAGGATTTTCATAAACATTTCGGTCGTCATCCCAATTTACAAAACCATTCTTTACGCTTGAGTAGAAACACAAAAAAGTAATAGCTAAGGCGATGAGTACGTACCACCATTTGTCATTCATCGAATCCAGCTGCTGAGGTACATTGTGAACTGGTATACTAACGTGTTGGGCTTTAATTTTTTTTTTGCTCATCTTACAGGAGGATCGAAAGCCAAAAGTATCGAATTGTATGAATATATTAAAATTAATTGGAGAATGTATGCCTGCTTTGCAGAATTACATAGATTTGTGAGTACTATTTTATTCAGTAGAAGATTTGTAATGAAAGCAAGTCAAATAGCAATGTTGGTAAATGGTTCACTGATTGGTGATCCTGATATAGTTGTACTTAAGCCGAGCAAAATAGAAGAGGGTGAACCAGGCTCCATTTGTTTTCTTGGAAACATAAAATATGAGCCTTACCTCTATACTACCAAAGCTTCGTTAGTTATAGTCGATGAAAGTTTTGAACCTCGGGAGAAGGTTTTCTGCACGCTTTTAAAAGTCCCAAACGTTTATGAAGCCGTTGCGAAGCTATTGGCTTTTTTTGAAACAACTGACTCTATTCAAAACACCGGTATAGACGATTTGGCAAGTATACATAGCTCTGCGAAATTAGGCAAGGGAGTTTCAGTAGGTGCCTTTTCTATAATATCTGAAGAAGTGGAAATCGCTGATGGTGTGACCATTTATCCCCAAGTATATATAGGGGCGAAAGTTAAAATTGGTACTGGGACAGTTCTCTTTCCAGGTGCGAGGATTTTAAAAGACTCAATCATAGGACAGAGGTGTGTGATTCAATCAAACACAGTTATAGGGAGTGATGGATTTGGGTATGCACCTGACAAAGAAGGCGTTTACAGCAAAATCGCTCAAATCGGAAATGTCGTTCTTGAAGATGATGTTGAAATTGGAGCAAATACATGTATTGATAGAGGAAGTATTGGTTCAACTATCATTAAAAAAGGCAGCAAGTTGGACAATCTAATACAGATAGCCCACAATGTACAGGTAGGCCAGCATACAGTTATCGCTGCTCAAGCAGGAATAGCCGGAAGTGCCAAGATCGGAAACCATGTGATCTTGGGAGGGCAGGTTGGTGTTGCAGGACATCTTGGTGTTGCGGATTATACTATGGTGCAAGCACAAAGTGGTATTGCGTCTTCGATTGAAAAAATGAAAGGAAAGTGGTACGGTTCTCCAGCCATAGATTATTATTCGTATCTTCGGGCGTATTCTGAATTCAAAAAGCTACCTGATTTGAGGAAGCAAGTGGATGAATTAAGAAAACAGCTGGACGAGTTAAAATCAGGTAAATGAAGCAATGCACGATCAAAAGCTCCGTTTCTCTTTCAGGTATTGGCCTCCATACTGGCGCTATGGTGCGTATGTCGTTTCATCCTGCTCCCGAAAATTCAGGAATTAAATTTAGACGCATAGACTTACCGGACCAACCCTTTATTGATGCAGATCTTTCCAAAGTAATTTCAACCAATCGGGGAACCACACTGCAGGAGGGTATTGCCCAGGTTTGGACTGTGGAACATACGCTTTCAGCACTTACTGGCCTTGGAATAGACAATGTGACGATTGAGCTCAATGGTCCTGAAATTCCCATTATGGATGGCTCAGCAGCTGCATTTGTACATTTGCTCCAGGGAGTAGGTATAGTGCAACAGAACGAAGAAAGGGAAGTCTTTGTCATTACAGAGTCTTTTACTTATGAAGACGAAAATACCGGAGCAGAATATATTGCCATGCCATCAGACAAGCTCGAAATCACTGCTTTAATTGATTTCAATTCAAAGGTGTTGGGCCAGCAATTTGCTTCAATAGAAGATTTAACTCATTATTCGGTAGAAATCGCACCCTGCAGGACTTTTGTCTTCCTTCATGAACTGGAACAGTTGATGAATCAAAACTTAATCCGAGGAGGAGATTTGGATAATGCTATTGTCATCGTGGACAGGATGATGACCCAACCTGAATTAGATGAGCTTGCAAGAAAACTCAACAAACCTAGTGTCAAAGTTGAAAGAGAAGGTGTTTTGAACACGGTTAAGTTGAACTTTCCTAATGAACCCGCTCGGCATAAATTGTTGGATGTCATTGGGGATCTTACCCTGGTGGGCAAATCTATTCAAGGCAAGATCGTTACCCACAAACCCGGACATAAGTCAAATGTAGAGTTTGGGAGAGTACTCCGCCGCAAAATTTTAGAGCAAGCCAAATTGAAAGGGCTTCCTGTGTATGATCCTGAGAAACCAGCTATTCTTGAGATACCTCAGATCCAAAAACTTCTTCCGCATAGACATCCTTTTTTATTTGTAGATAAGATCATTGAACTGAGTGAAAATATCGTGGTCGGAATAAAGAATGTTAGTTTTTCTGATGCATGTTTTTTGGGACATTTTCCTGATAATCCGGTTTTTCCAGGTGTTTTGCAAATTGAAGCCTTGGCCCAAACCGGTGGAATTTTAGCCCTCCATCAACAGGAAGAACCAGGAAATTGGGATACATATTTTGTAAAGATTGATGGTGCCAAGTTTAAACAGAAAGTTCTGCCAGGAGATACACTTATTCTTAAAATGGAGTTGCTTTCTCCCATAAGGAGAGGTATAGTTCAAATGAATGGCACGGCTTATGTAGGTAATAAATTAGTATGTGAGGGTGTCCTCACTGCCCAAATCGTCAAAAGGTCTGCTGAAAGTGATCAAAAGTAATATACATCCAGAGGCTCGTATTGGAGCCAATACTGTAATAGAGCCATTTGCTACAATTGGAGCAGATGTGGTGATTGGAAACAATTGTTGGATTGGTCCATATGTTACCATAATGGATGGATCTAGGGTTGG
Source organism: Saprospiraceae bacterium (assembly GCA_016710235.1). Lineage (NCBI taxonomy): Bacteria > Pseudomonadati > Bacteroidota > Saprospiria > Saprospirales > Saprospiraceae > Saprospiraceae bacterium. The sequence goes on along the minus strand of JADJLG010000001.1, from coordinate 3,164,643 downwards.
AAATTCTTGTAAAATATTTCCAGGGGCAGTGGTAGGTGCTATCCCTCAAGATCTGAAATTTGGAGGTGAAGCTTCAACATTGGAGATTGGAGACAACACCATCGTGAGAGAATATTGTACTCTAAATAGAGGTACTAAAGCATTAATGACTACCCGGATTGGCTCGAATTGCCTTCTTATGGCCTATGTTCATGTCGCACATGATTGTATTGTTGGAAATAATGTTATTCTTGCCAATAATGTGAATCTGGCTGGACACATTACTATAGATGATTATGCCATACTTGGAGGATTAACAGCAGTTCACCAATTTGTACAAATTGGACGACATGTAATGGTTGGTGGAGGATCTTTAGTAATGAAAGACGTCCCTCATTATGTGAAGGCAGCCAGAAACCCATTGTCTTATGAAGGAGTGAATTCTATCGGATTGAGGAGGAGAGGTTTTACTCAAGAACAAATCAATAATATCCACGAAATTTACAGGTACCTTTTTATAAAGAACAGTAATATATCACAGGGATTGAAAATGGTTCAAGCAGAACTTCCTGATACGGCCGAGAAGGATGAAATTGTACAGTTCATAATGGCATCTCAACGAGGCATTATGAAAGGGTATCACAGTACAATATCATGAAAATAAGCCTGGAAGGAGTCTCTAAAAAGTTTAATTCTTCCTGGGTGATCAACAACTTTGATTTTGAATTCAATGAAGGAATATCTTACGGCATAGCCGGTAGAAATGGAGTTGGTAAGTCTACATTAATGCAACTTATTGGCGGAATGATCAGACCCAACAAAGGAAAAGTTCATTGGGTAGTGAATGGAAAAGAGACCAGGGAACATATTGAGCCATTGATCTGTATGGCAGCTCCTTATATGGACTTGCCTTCTTATTTTACTATAAATGAATTATTGGATTTTCACTTTACATTTAAAAGCTACATTGACAATATTTCCAGTCGTGACTTTTGGGATCTGACTGATCTGAAAAGTCATCAAAGAAAAACAATTCTTGAACTCTCTTCGGGACTATATCAGAGATTAAAATTAGCGCTTGCGATACTCTCTGAGGGAGAGGTTCTCCTTTTAGATGAACCAACCACTAATTTAGACTCCGAAGCAAGAAAATGGTTCTCAAAACTGTTGCACGATTTTGCAAAAAACAGAACTGTAATTATAGCCTCCAACGACGAACAGGATTTTTTTCATACCCAAATAAAAATTGAGTTAAAACAGTATATGAAAGTATAAAATACTTACCTTGGGCACTTATTTAGTTCATATGCCAAGTTTAACTCCTTATTCAGGTCCATTTGGAAAAAAGGAATTGCTTCATCTTTTACGCCGTACACTTTTTGGTGTGAGAATTTCAGATCTCAAACAACTTAACGGCAAATCATTAATTTCAGTTATTGATCTATTGTTGATGGATCCTCCCCCAGATGCCGGACCTTTGAAGACTTATTTTACAGTAAGCAACAATGTCAAAACTGACAATCTGGATACCACTGTGCCTATGGGAACCAGCTGGGCAAATATACCTATTCCTATTGGAGCAAACCCAAACCCAAATGGGTACAGAAGACTCAGTTATAAAAATTGGTGGACTGGACTACAGATACATCAAGATATTAGCATATATGAAAAAATGGTGCTATTCTGGCACAATCATTTTGCAACTGAAGATTCTGTTGTAGAACAAGCATTGTTGTCATATTATACCAATGTTGCTCTGCGCAAAAACACACTAGGTTCATTTCGACAAATGGTAAAAGATATCACTCTGGATCCTGGAATGCTGCGCTACCTCAATGGAAATTTAAATAAGAAAAGCGCCCCGGATGAGAATTATGGTAGGGAGCTTCAAGAACTGTTTTGTATCGGAAAAGGATCAGGATCGGGATATACAGAAGACGATGTAAAAGCAGCAGCCAGAGTGCTCACTGGGTGGACTTTTATCACCCAAAAGAAAGACGCGAACAATGCGAATTATGCAATCCTTCCTGAGACTAGTTTTGTGAGTGCAAATCATGATGTTGCTGTAAAACAATTTTCAGCATTTTATAAGAACAAACAAATCCTTCGCACACCAAAAGCTGGTGAGGAGAGATTAATGGCTGAATTGGAAATCGATGATATGATTTCAATGTTATTGGAAACTGACGAATGTGCAAAATTCCTTTGTAGGAAATTGTGGATTTATTTTGTATATTATGATATAACTCCAGACATTGAATCCAATGTGATCGAACCTCTGGCAGAAATTTTTAGGAAGAATTATGACATAAAAGAAGTATTGCGTGCACTGTTCACGAGCGATTACTTTTTTAAATCTGAAAATTTTGGTTGTATGCTTAAAAGTCCTACAGACTTTACGATAGGAATGTTACGGACTTTTCAGTTGCCAATTCCCAAACCGGATGATGCAGTACATTCAGATTTAGCTTATGTAAATTTTTCTCAAATCAGAAATTATGTGATTAAAGGTGGATTTGATGTTGGTGATCCACCAAATGTTGCAGGTTGGCCGGCGTATTACCAAGCTCCCGTTTTTCATGAATATTGGTTAGATACGACAACTTATCCGGAACGGAAAAATTTCTTTGAAGCTGTAGGTAAGTCAGGCCTCAATAGTGGAAATTCAGTATTTCTGGACGCAAATAAAAACCAAAAATTAACTATTGATTATGTGAGTTTTGTGAAGCAGTTTGCTCATCCTGAAGATCCAAATGAATTAATCAATGAAGCAATCGAATTACTATTCGGAGTAAGTATTTCAGATGCGGTAAAAAGTCAAATAAAAACAACCTATTTATTACTTGGTCAAAGTTCAGATTATTATTGGACAGATGCTTATCAGATTTTTATCGGGGATCCATCTACGAGTGATCCAGAAGCAAAACGAGTGCCAAGCATGTTACAAGATTTATTTATCTATTTGCAATCAGCAGCAGAATATCACCTGTGCTAATATTTTCATTAAATTATTAATTTTTTAAAATGAAAAGAAGATCGTTTGTCCAATCCGTTCCACTGGCAATAGGTGGGGTCTCCCTGAATGCGTATAGTGCATCGCCGTTTTTCGGTGGTTTAGATTCTCTTTTGTATGATACTGATCGTGTGCTGGTGATCGTGCAGCTAACTGGAGGTAATGACGGTTTGAATACAGTCATCCCATTGGACCAATATGCCGCGCTGTCTTTAGATACCATCAGGAAAAATGTTTTACTCCCTGAGTCTTCAGTACTAAAATTATCCGGTACATTCGGAAAGACAGGATTGCATCCGGCAATGAATAGGTTCAGCGAATTATGGGATGATGGTCGGTTGAGTATAGTGCAAGGCGTTGGTTATCCTCAATTTAGTTTTTCCCATTTCCGATCTACTGATATTTGGATTACCGGTAGTGATACAAAAGAGTATCTCAACTCCGGTTGGACAGGTAGATATTTAAATTATGAATATCCTAACTTTCCCGTTGGTTTCCCAAATTCTATTATGCCTGATCCTCCTTCTATCCGGATTGGTGGCAGTGTTGGTTTAGGGCTTCAGAACCAAGGCGTGAATATGGGCATAGCCATCAACAACACTAAAGATTTACTCAACCTTACAGGAAATATTTTCAAAGATCCGGCACCTGTAAATTGCACCGGTAAGGAATTGCTTTATGTAAGAGAAGTTCAAAGACAGACAGATAAATTTGGAGATGCAGTTGAGTTAGCAGCAAATAAGGGAAAGAACTTAACATCGCTCTACCCAAAATCTTCACCTGCTGAACCCGGCGCTGCATTGGGAAGTGCACTTTCAATAGTTGCAAAATTAATCTCAGGTGGGTTAAAAACCCGCGTCTACTGGGTCAGCACAGGTGGTTTTGACACACACTCCGCTCAAGTGAACAGTACTGACCATACTCAAGGAAATCATGCCAACTTACTGAAAGGAGTCTCAGATGCGATTTATGCATTTACCGACGATTTAAAGTTAATGGGTTTGAGTGATAGAGTATTGGGAATGACATTTTCAGAATTTGGTAGAAGAATCGTATCCAATGCATCAGGGGGCACTGATCATGGTGCAGCTCAACCGATGTTCTTGTTCGGCTCAAAAGTTTCTGCTAGTGTTATAGGACAAAATCCTGTAATTGATTCCGCTTCGACATCAAAATCCAATCTGCCAATGCAGTACGATTTTAGATCCGTATATGCTTCTATATTGCAAGATTGGTTTTGTGTTCCGCAACCGGATTTGGATGCCATCATGCTTAATAATTACCAGCAGATTCCAATTCTCCAGAAATCAAACTGCATACCAACCTCTGTTCATGACTCTAATAACAGAGCTGGCCAGAATTTGGTATCAGCATATCCCAATCCTTTCGTTTCAAATACAACTATTAAATTTGAAAGTTTGGGAGGTCACACCATGATTCAAATTATCTCTGATTCAGGCCATGTGATTCGGACTTTAATCAATGAAAACATGTCGGTCGGATTGTATCAGGTAAATTGTGATTTAGAAGGTATGCCTGAAGGAATTTACTATGTTCGATTGCAAAACGAATCCATCCAGCAAGTCAAAAGTATGATGAAGGTAAGATAAGTCTTTTTAAAATCTTGAGAGGATCTGGAAGCAAAAAATTTCAGAATTTCCCTAATCTTGATTTACGAATTATACCAAACTATTTCCTGGATTAATGAATCAGCTGATTAATGCAAATAATTTTCTCGGGTAATTGAGCCGACATTGGACTATTATTTTCAATACCAATCTTTAGTTTTTGACCGGGTAAAATATCAAAGTAATTAGGAAAATATCTAATATTTTCAGATTCTTGGAGATAAACACCTTTTGCCGGATTGTTGCATGTAATGAAAAACGAGTAGACTCCATTGTATTCTGTAATTGATGTCATTTCAAACTGCGTTTCTTCCCACTTTATTTTCTTTGGGACATCAAACAGATGCCATTTTATGTTGGACATTTTTTGATTGAAAGGCTGAAGGACTAGTATGTGATTGTGTACATCAAATGGAAAACTCAATTTCGCAATATCTAGCTCATACACTATTTTGGATTCGTTCGCTTTGAGTTGGAAATTTATTTTTTCTTGCCATATTGTTTTACCCTTAGTCTCAATAATTTTAATGTCAAGTGAATCCGTGTAAGGATATAGCAAGTCTGATGTTGCAAAGACATGTACAAGGTTAAACTTAGACTCTGCTGAGATCAATACTGGTTTAAAGATTTCTTTAGTTTTATGCTGCAAGGCTTTCCATCGACCTGAATACTCTCTACCTGACCAGGAAATTCCGGGCCAACAATCATTGTACTGCCAGTATAAAGTACCCATGCAGTATGGTTTGGCTCTTCGATGCGCTTCTATTCCTACAGCCATTCCGTCAGCCTGAGTCAATTGGCTCAGGTATATCAAATTTGGAAAATTTGTAGGATCTGGAAAATCGTGCTGTATGTATTTTGAAATGAGCTTATTGCCTCGAGGATGTTTTTGATGTGAAAGTAAGGACGGAGATTGAAGATCCCATTCTGAAGAATCAGCGATTTGCACAATAGTTGACAATGATGGCAACGACTGGAATCCGGCTTCACTCATAAATCTGGGAACTCGGGTTTCAAAAACATCGAACGGCATCTCATCGTGCCAAACTCCCCAGTCATGGGCGTCGCCTTCAGATTGAAATCTACTATCGCCTCTCCCGAAAAGTGGTGATGATTCCCAATAATCCGTCCTGCTGAATGATTGAACAGCTGCAGGTAATATGGATTTAAAGAGTTTATCATAATCCGAACTGAGCTTGGATTTGATGGACTTGGCAAGTAATGTCTGCCAGCCCCAACGATCCCATCCTTCGCTAATTTCATTATTCCCACACCATAGTGCGAGGCAAGCGTGTGCGGAAATCCTTTTTACTTGATGGTCGGCTTCGGCCAATACATTGTCCAAAAAATCTTCATCACCCGGATACATCCCACAAGCAAACATAAAATCTTGCCAAATTAAAATCCCTAAACTATCGCAGAGCTGATAAAATCTTTCCGTTTCGTAAGTTCCTCCACCCCAAATTCTCAACATATTAAAGTGACAAGCTTTGGCGTCTTGCAAAAGTTGGATTGGGTCAGCATCTGGTTTCAGAATATCAGGGGGAATATAATTAGACCCCTTGATAAAAATTTGTTCGCCATTTACCAAGAAGTAAAATGACTTTCCATCTTTATCATTCTCATGTATCAATTTGATCTGCCTTATACCGCATTGCCATTGTTTGGAAAAATGGTGATTCAAATTCTTTGACCTTGCGTTCAATGTAACACGATACAATTTTTGATTTCCGTTTCCATTAGGCCACCACAATTCCGGATTTTTGATTTTTATTTTTTTTCGAAACAAATGAGTTCCAGCTTCCAAATTTTCCTGAAATATAAACTTCCGATCATCCATCAACAACTCGAACTCGTATTCATCAGAATTTGAAGCGGTATATTCTACCATGAGTTCTAGTTCAGCCTTACCCTTTTGAATTTCGATGGTTTGTAGACTAGCATAATCACAATGAATATTCTGATTAATAATGATTTCAGGCAAACTTGAAATTCCATTAATTATCAATTTTGGGCCAAAATCCCAACCAAAATGATATTGTGGTTTACGGATAGTTACTCTGGCTTCTCCCGGTAGGGGAGTGATTTGTTTTGAATAAAGATTTTGAGATATCAAATCTGCCGACTCGATTTTAATAAGGCACTCGTTTCTACCTTTTTGTATGTAATTTTTGATATCATACCTCCACCTGCGAAATGCATTATTACTCTCACCAACCAATCTGCCATTGATCCAAATTTTGCAGTAAGTATCTAACCCGTCACATTCCCACCAGACATGACTTGCATTCATCTGGAGTTCTGTTAAATCGAAATAGCTTCTAAATTGATTGCTCTCATCGTTGTAAATTTGAGCACTGAATTCATTTATCCCATTAAATGGGCTTTGGATCATGTGATTTTCAATCAAGGCTGAAATGTGGTTTCCTGGAATCGTACATGGGTACCACTCTTTCTGAGAAGAAATATTCCATTCCCAACCGGACAGATAGATTTTTTCTGTCTGCGAATGCAAATAACTTAAGCCTAATGCTGTCATCAATAAAACAAGATACACACGCATAGCACAAAAATACTGAAACTCATTCCCTTGAGACTCAATCCTATCAGATAGATGGTCTGAAATATTGAATTGATGTTATATTGCATGAATCACTCTTCGTGAGAAGGAGCGCTGCCATTGATGATTAGATTTTGGGATTGTTTTGCCCATTCGGCAATCCCTTTTCTTTGCTCATCAGACAAGTTGGCTTCAGGATGAAGCCCAAGAGCTGTATAGTAGTTAGGTGGCATTTCTTTTTTCTCAACAACCTCTGCAATCTCTTCCATTTTATGTGCTTGTTTCCTGGCTGAATATGCTGAAAATTCGGAAAAATTTAGTTTGCCTTTGCCCTCTTTTACGTGGTGGTTTAACCAAAAGCTCACCGGTTGTATTTTTGCATACCATGGATATTTAGTCATGTTGCTATGGCAATCAAAGCAGGATGAACGCATCGTTTGCTCTAGTTCAGGAGTTATTGGGTATTTATCAAACACCAAACCCGGATGTTGGTCAGACGTGTTGTTATTGAACTTAAATAACTGTAGCAAGAGTAAGAAAATGATTAAACCGGTAAATATTTTTTTTATCATAGCGCCAAAAATAAAAAAAGGCTACCTAAAGAGGTAGCCTTATCGTTAGAAAAATAAAATTATTACTTTGCTTGCTCGCTGGAAGCACCATCTTTTGAGCAGGTTTTAGCACCTTTCTTGCAACATGATTTAGCACCTTTCTTGCAACAAGCTTTTGACTCACCACCTGTGCAAGCTTTTTTAGAATCAGACATTGAAGAGCCATCTGCACTCACAAACATCGCCTTCCCTTCGTCAAATACCACATCATTATAAGTAACAGTCCCTGCAGCATCAGTAGATTTTCTTTGAAAACTCACTTTTCCTGATTTTTCACAAACTTTTTTCTCGATAGTAGCATCAGCTTCTGCTGCTTTTAGGGCAGCTTCTGAAACGGCTGCAGATGATGCGCTGCACGATTTTGCGTCTTTTTTGGCATGTTGGCAAGTTTGTGCAGATAATTGATTGAAACTCAATCCGATAAACAATCCTAAAACGATTAAGATACTTTTCATATTTGATTTAAATTTAATTAATAATCTTTGCAAAAATAAAACGAAATATGGGATCCTTTTGTTCCCTCGATCAAATATTAACTTACATTTATGATACTATAGGTTTAACTTGCTGTCAAATAGTTAGATCTTTAAGCTTTTTAGCTTTGGAATAAAGCTTTTTGGAAAACAAGCTATGTTATTTGAAATAATATGAAAGTTACTGAGATGAAGCAATACTGCATTTATATAGGGATTTGTGCCAGTGTTTTGGCATTGTCTGTACTTTGGGCGTGTAAGAGTGCAAAAGTTATAGATTACACTAAAGAAGATTACATTCGGATTGGCTCCGGTGGCGGTTTTGTGGGCAGAGAGCTTTTTACAAATTTGTATAAAGATGGAACCTTGATAAATTCTGCTCAGGTGAAAGCCAAAATGAAAAAAACTGACGCCACCCAAATGTTCCAGAATCTCAACTCACTTGGGCTCTTTGATGCGGAGGAGAGCAATCCCGGAAACATTTATAAGTTTATTGAAATAAAAATAGGTGATCAGGTGAAAAGACTGGTATGGGATGGGTCAAAGCAAGCTGCAGAGCCGAATTTAAATTTGTTTTATTCCAATATGGAACACTTCATTCAAAAAGCTTTTAAAGAAACAAAATAAACAAGATGAAATTCAGATTTACTTTGGTATTGATAGCCTTGGCTTTCGGTTACAGTGTGGGTTTTGGTCAAATGAAAAAGAATATTCGTTTTGATCAAACAAGTAAACCAAAGACGCCGGGAATTTTGACGAAAGCGAACACCCATGAGGGAAGTAATTTCGGGTGGAGTATATTGCAAGATCTACCATCGTTGCCACTTTCTAAAAGGGTATTGGAAAATGCATCTATGCGTATGTCTGTAATAAGTCAAGATAAAAGTGATCGACCTACGAGATTCGAATGCGTCTTACCGGCTCAAACCAGGTCCGATTCCAAAGAGTTTTGGAACGATTTTATCGGGCAAAGACTAGCTTTAGAAGGTACAGGGACTCAGTTCATAGTAAAGCGAAATGAGTTGGATGAACTAGGCATCCGGCATATTCGCATGCAGCAGTATTTTGCTGGTGTACCTATTTATGCATCAGAGTATTTTATTCATCTTTACTCTAAGGATCAAAAACTGATGGCACATGGTAATGCTGAAGTCCCCTCAATTGCTCCAGTACAGGCGAGAATAAGCAGTAACCAGGCATACCAATTTGCCAAAAAACATCTGCGCGATGTAGAAAAAATAGCCACTGACGAAGTGACTTATGGTATTGGCGGATTAAGAACCGGTCTCAAGTCTCAATCATTGGAGTATTGGAAAGACAAGACTAGTAATTGGTTTTTGGTATATATACTGGATATCATGCCGCAAGCTACTGAAAGATATCAAGTCATTGTCGATGCTATAAATGGTAAAGTACTTAAAAGCAGCACAAACATTTGTAAGCTTCATTCACAAGGAGAACTTCACTCTCATGACCATAATCTTGAAGGAACATCCATGCTATCACCTCTTGGAGATGAACCAGCAAACGGTACAGATTTATTGGGTGTAAATCGCAGTTTTAGAACCTGGAAAGAAGGTTCAAGATACTATATGATTGATGGGTCGAGATCTATGTTTAACCCATCTGCTTCCAAAATGCCTGATGAACCGGTAGGTGCAATTTTTACTATTGACGCGTTAAATTCAAGAGCAGGTAGCAGCAATTTTCAAGCTGATCATATCACCTCATCAAACAATATTTGGAATAATCCTACAGCTATTTCAGCACACTACAATGCAGGCAAAGCTTATGACTATTATCTGGGTACTCATCAAAGAAACAGTATCAATGGGGAGAAAGGCACTATCATTTCTTTCATCAATGTTACGGATGAAGACGGAAAGAAAATGGACAATGCATTTTGGAACGGAGAAGCTATGTTTTATGGAAATGGAAATCAGGCATTTACTCCTTTGGCAAAAGGGTTGGATGTAGCAGGACATGAGATGTCACATGGTGTCATTCAAAATTCTGCAAATCTGACTTACGAAAATGAGTCTGGTGCACTGAATGAATCATTTGCAGACATTTTTGGAGCAATGATAGATCGTGAAGATTGGAAAATGGGTGAAGACGTTGTCGTGAAAGCATATTTTCCATCAGGAGCCCTTAGAGATTTAAGCAATCCTCACAATGGCGCTAGTCAAGGTAATTATGCTTGGCAACCCAACCATGTAAATGAACAATATAAAGGAACAGAGGATAATGGTGGCGTCCATATCAACAGTGGGATTACAAATTATGCCTATTACCTTTTTGTCCAAGAGATGGCAAAAAATATGAGCGAGGAACAGGCAAAAATTATTGCCGAAAAGGTTTATTACAGGGCATTAACAAGTTATCTGACCAGATCATCCAAATTTCTCGATTTAAGAGCATCTATCGAACAAAGTTGTAAAGACCTTTATTCCTCAAATGCAAATGTTCTGGCAGCTGCACAGTCTGCATTTAGCAAGGTTGGTATCGGTGGAGGCGGAAGCACAGGTGGTGGAAATTATCAAAAGGACCTTTCAGCTAATCCTGGCAAAGAATATATCGTGTGTACAGATCAAAACCTGGAAGGAGTTTACTTGGTAGATGAACAAAATTCAAAATTCTTCGAGTTGTCGACAAAAAGTATAATTTCTAAACCAAGTGTAACTGATGATGGCACTGAGATCTATTATGTTGCCAGTGATAATTCTATGCATGGGTTGTTTTTTAATAGTCAGACAAGTGCTTATCAAGACGTCGATCTAGATCCTGGAAATAATATTTATAGAAATGTTGTTATATCAAAAGATGGAAGGTTATTAGCTGCATTGCTCAATGCAGAAGAAAAAATTATTCATGTTTATGATTTTGTTTCTCAACAATGGAAAAGTTTTACCCTATACAATCCGACCTACACTCAGGGCGTTTCAACCGGAGAAGTGAAATATGCGGATTTTATGGATTTTGATTTATCAAGCCAATATATACTCTATGATTCATATAGCTCCATTGCAAGCAATTCAGGAGGTGCTACGGTAAATTATTGGGATATTGGATTCCTAAAGGTTTTTGAGAGCAGCTCAAAAACATTTTCAGATGGAAAAATTGAAAAACTGTTTTCCGCTCTACCAGAAAATACAAGTATAGGTAATGCAATATTTTCTAAAAATTCACCTTATATTATTGCATTTGACTATGTACAAGAAGACCTGTTTTCAACAAATTATGCCATTCTTGGTACTAATATAGAAACTGGAGAGACAGAAGCAATTCTAGACAACCGTTCGGGAACAGGATATCCAAATTATAATGTTTTGGACAATCGTGTCATTTATGAAGACGAATCAACTCAATTTAATTTGTTTAAAATTCCAATAGGAGGAACAAAAATTAGTGGAAGTGGAAATCCTGCACGAGTAATAGATGCCGCAAGGTGGGGCTCTTATTTTGGACTTGGTAAAAGAAGTTTGATAAACACCAAGGATTTACCTGCAGTTAAAAAAATGGAGTTTGGGCCTAATCCTACAACAGAATTATTGAATTTGTATTTGGAAATGGATCATTCCACTGACCTTCAATATCAGTTAGTTGATGGTTCAGGAAAAATTTGGAGAAATGGTACCGAAAAACTCATAGATGGTAGTAATCATCTTCAGATTCGGGTGGCAGATTTGACCGATGGATTATACCATTTGGTATTAAGCGTGGACAATCAAACAAAGACATTATCAATTTTTAAGTAAAATAAAATCATCTGAAATCCCAGGCGAAGAAGATTCTGGTTATTCGATTTAGTTCGATCGGTGATATTATTTTGACTTCTCCGGTACTCAGGTGCGTGCATCTGCAAATGCAGGTTGATGTGCATGTGCTAACCCGAAATACTTTTGCTGGATTGTTTTTAAGTAATCCAAATGTCAGCAAGGTTTGGACGGTTGAAAAATTCGTAGATGGAGAACTTCTTGAGGCTCTTCGGGATCAAAAATTTGAATATTGTATTGATCTCCATAAAAATTGGAGAAGCATGCAGGTATGTTGGAAATTGGGGGTTAAAACCATAAACTATTCTAAGCAGAATATCCAAAAATGGCTCAAAGTCAGACTGAAAAGTTGGTACCCATTTCAGGCGCAACATATCGTAGATCGTTATTTTGAATCTCTCAAGCCGTTAAAAGTAGGATATGACGGAGGAGGATTAGAATATTTTTTTGATCCTAGTTTTCAAGCTTCTAAGGAAATGCTCAATAGTGTAAGGCAAAATTATATTGTAGGAGTTTTAGGAGCTGCCCATGCGACAAAACAAATTCCATATGATCTTTGGAAACGGATTATTGGCGTCAGGTCTTCCAGAAAAATTGTGCTGTTGGGTGGGAAGGATGTGCTAAGCTTGGGACAAAAGCTGAGTTTAGAATTTGACAATGTAATCGATATGGTTGGAAAGTGTAGTCTTGACGAAAGCGCATTTTGGATCAAACATTCTCAGTATGTGATTAGCCCTGATACCGGATTGATGCATATGGCAGCCGCATTTGACAAACCAATATTGAGTATCTGGGGTAGTACTAGTCCAGCTTTTGGTATGTATCCTTATTTTCGGCAGCAGAGATTTCATGATGAGAGACAAGTGGTAGGATTAGCTTGCAGACCTTGTAGCAAGATTGGTTTTGCGGCCTGTCCAAAAGGACATTTTAAATGTATGCTTGATCAAAAAGCCGACCTGACAGCCTTTGAGCGGGAGCTTTGATCTATTACTTTATATTTTAATTTATTTAATATGTAATGCTTAGGATTACAGGATTTGGTATGTTCAATTTGGACAGACAAAAAATGCTTACTTTTGCGTTCTAAATTCAGATCCATGTACTTGGACCTTAAAAGACGAAATGGAAATAATCAACTTTAATCATTTTTTCTCAATGTTGTGGCGAAATAGAAGGACTTTCTTTACCGCTTTGATTTTGGGATTAATTGTATCTGTACTTGTAGCGTTTATTTTGCCCGAATACTACAGATCTACGACTAGCATTTTTACAGTAAAATTATCTCAAATTCCCATCAATGAAACTTCCTTCAGACGAGGAAATATTGGTGATTTTGGTGAAACTACTGAAGCTGAACAAGCGATCGAATTGTTGAATTCAACCAGATTGAGAGAAAAAATTATCGACAAGTGGGATTTATACAAACATTATCAAATAGATCCAAAGGCAGAAGCTGCAAAAACTTATGTTCTTAAAACCCTGGATGGAAATACCAGTATTTCAAGAACCCGGTTTAATTCAATCGAAATTTCAGTGCTTGACAAGGACCCTCAAATGGCGGCTGACATTGCAAACTCGTTCGCAGTCTTTTTGGACTCTATCAAGTATGAAATGGTTCAAAGCAGGGCATTGTCACTTCTTGGCAGTTTAGAGTCCCAAGCCAGAAAACAACAAATATTGATAGATACCCTCAAGAAATCGATGGATTTTTTTAGTAATAATGGAGTAATGAGTCAGTTCCAAAGAGGATATCTCATCGAAGCATTTGCACAATCTTCTCCGACAGAAAGAGCTCAGTTGAAAAAACTGGTCGATTCCAATATCTTATATGGAGAAGAGTTTGATAAAGTAGAACGAATTTATGAAAAAGAGATTGATAATCTCATGCAGATCAACAAATTCGTTGTCCAAACAAGGGCTGATGTGGATACTTATCTCACACAAAAATTTATCATGGATAAGGCCGTCCCAGCCCAGAAAAAGTCATTTCCTATACGATGGCTCATAGTGGTGGTTGGATTATCATTTGCTGCACTTCTCGCTATGTTATTGATTTTTATTCGAGAAAAACAATCGGATTTTCGTCAAGCAATCGGAATGAGATGATTTCTTTTTTGCAGAAGTCGGATATTCAACTCATTATATTGACGATTCTTCTGGTGATCATATCGCTGTCAGGATTGTATTTCGGCAATTGGATCACGTTATTATTACCATTGGTGATATTTTTCATTGGTGTATTGGTTTTCAAGGCTGATTTATTATTTTTCTTGTTGCCTTTTCTAATACCACTTTCAATCAATCCTTCTGAAATGTGGGAGACAATGGATTTATCTTTGTCTATTCCAGTGGAGCCACTTTTGGCAATATTTGTATTTACATTTTTTTATTTGCTTTTTTCTCATTCTCTGGATGATAAAAGAATATTTACTCATCCTTTTGCTATCATCATTTATATTTATTTAAGCTGGATATTTATTACGTCATTGTCCAGCACAGAAAAGATCGTATCGATTAAGTTTTTGATTGCCAAATTGTGGTTCATCATTCCTTCTTTTTTTCTTGCTTATTTTTATTTTAAGGCAAAAGGTTCCAAGCAAGTATTTCTTTCCCTTTTCGTAATTTCTTTGAGCATCGTAGCATTGTATAATATTATTCATCTGTGGTCTTGGGATTTTGCAGAGAAACCATCACAATGGACCATGAAGCCTTTTTTTAAAGATCACACCATATTTGGAGCAGTACTGGGTATGGGAGTGCCACTCGCATTTGGCATGGCAATATACCATAAGTTAAATTTAAAGTTGTCACTGCTGTATTATTTGTGTTTTGTAGTTTTAATGGTAGGATTATATCTGACATATTCCAGAGCTGCTTGGATAAGTATTGTGGCATCTCTATTTTATTTTTTTTTATTTGTTCTCAGGATTAAATTCAAGACACTCATGTTTGGACTTGGGCTGCTGCTGGTTTATATTTTAATCAACCAAAATAACCTGATTAGGAAGCTGGAAGAGAATAAAGTTAGCTCAAGTAATGATTTTGTGGAAAATGTAGAGTCCATTAGTAATATTTCAAGCGACCAGTCCAATTTGGAGAGGTTAAACCGATGGTATTGCGCGATTGCTATGGGAAAGGCAAAGCCGGTGTTTGGTTTTGGGCCAGGAACTTATATGTTTCATTATGCACCTTTTCAACTGAGTAGTATGCATACTGAGATCAGTACGAATTTTGGTGATGTTGGAAATGCGCATAGTGAGTACCTTGGTCCATTTGCTGAAATGGGGATTTTGGGATTATGCCTTATGATCGTGCTTTTAATTGGAGTAATCTATTATTCCTTTAAGTCATTTTATCAAAGTCATGATCAACAAGAACGGATTATCATCCTAGCAGTAAGTTGTTCACTGATCGGGTATTTTACTCATGGATTTTTGAATAATTTTCTTGATTCAGATAAGGCGGCAGTAATATTTTGGGCAATGATCTGTATAATAATTACCAAGGACATTCAAACCAGACATCGGAGTAAGGATAATTCGCACATTTAGATACGTTAAAATTATTTTAATTTGTCGGATTGACTTTATTTGAGGAAGAGAGTTTTTATTTTTGTTTAATTTTTTGAAAATTTGGCATTCGTATTTTGGAATCATTGCTAAGTAGATTATTATGGATTTAAAGATCGAGAATCTTACCAAAAGGTATGGCCCTCAACTGGCTGTGAACAATATTTCTTTCGAAATTAAATCTGGAGAGATCGTGGGATTTCTAGGTCCCAATGGAGCCGGAAAGACCACAACCATGAAGATGTTGACTCAATATATCGAACCCGATCAAGGCAAGATATGGTATGGCAACAGTCGTGCGCACACCAAAGAGATCAGAAGAGACATCGGGTATTTGCCTGAACATAATCCACTTTATGAAGACATGCCAGTGTTGGATTATCTCGCATTTTGTGCAGAATTGCAGGGTGTCGAGAAGTCTAAAATCAATAACAGATTGCGGGATATGGTGGTGTTGTGTGGACTTGATGTTGAAAAACACAAAAAAATAGGTGAGTTGTCGAAAGGCTATAGGCAACGGGTTGGATTGGCACAAGCAATCATACATAATCCTAAAGTACTCATACTGGATGAGCCTACTACCGGACTTGACCCAAATCAGATCGTTGAGATAAGAGAACTAATAAGGAAACTTGGCAGAGAAAAAACAGTAATATTGAGTACACATATTCTTCCTGAGGTTGAGGCTACTTGTGACCGAATTCTAATCATTAATAAAGGAAGCATAGTGGCAAATGGAACAGTATCTGATTTGCGAAAGAAATCTGCAGGGAATATAATATTGCAGGTTGAAATAGAAGGGGTTGAACAAGCTACACTGATTGATAAACTGAGTGCTTTAGAAGGAGTAAAATCGATCGATTTTATTGGAGATAACAGATCTCGATTAGAAGTGGCTGCAGATATTACTGCTGATATTAACAGGAAAATTTATAGACTGTGTAAGTATGAGAATTGGGATTTACTGGCAATGATTCCGATGGAAACCAAATTGGAAGATATCTTCAGAGATTTAACCATAAAATAATTATTGATATGTCGTCAGCTGTTTTTTCTATTGCAAAGCGGGAATTGAATTCTTTTTTTGATAGTCTTATGGCATATATTATGCTGATCGCTTTTCTTGGATTTAGCGGATTTTTTACCTGGATTTATGGATCCAATATTTTTTTCAGGAAAGAAGCCGATCTGGATGTGTTTTTTGGAATAGCAAAATGGACTTTGTTCTTTTTTATTCCTGCCATAACGATGAAGATGCTCGCAGAGGAAAGAAAGACAGGAACCATAGAACTATTGCTAACTAAAGCTGTCAGTTATTGGGAAGTTATACTGGGTAAATTTTTTGCTTGTCTGGCTTTAGTCACTATTGCATTGTTGTTGACATTGCCTTATTACATATCCATTGCAAAATTAGGCAATATTGATCATGGAGTTGTGTGGAGTGGATATTTAGGATTGTTGCTATTGAGTGCTGCATACATCGCACTTGGGCTTTTTGCCAGTTCAATAACAAACAATCAAATTGTCGCTTTTTTGCTCGCTTTGTTCATCGGGATATTTTTTCAATTTTTATTTGATGCGATTGCTACCGATATTACCGGAATTACAGGGACATTTATCAGTTCTCTCAGTATGGGAAGACATTTTGATTCTATCTCTAAAGGTGTATTGGATACCAAAGACTTAATATATTTTATTTCATTGACCGGTTTCGGACTTTTATTAGCCGAACTGTTTGTTTCACAAAGAATTAAAAGCAGATTATGAGCCGAACCGTAAAAATTATTTTTGCTGTCATTGTATTGCTTTTGATAAATTTTTTATCCAACTATTTTTTTTACAGAATCGATTTGACGGCAAACAAAGAGTTCACCTTGAGTCAAGCTACAAACGATATATTGAGGCAACTTGATAAAAAAGTCAAGGTCAAGGCATATTTTTCAGATAATTTACCTGTAGATATCGATAAAGGTCGGTCGGAATTTAAAGATCTATTGGGTGAGTACGCTAGTCTTTCGAAAGGCCAATTGGAATATCAGTTCATGAGTCCGAATTCGGATTCAAAACTTGAAGAGGAAGCGATGAAGGAAGGGATTCAATCTGTATTAATTAATGTGAGAGACAAAGACCAAGCCAAGCAACTGAAAGCTTTCATGGGTGCTATTGTTGAAATCGATTCAAAAAAAGAAATCATTCCTTTGATTCAACCTGGAGTTGCTATGGAATACAGCTTGACTACCGCTATAAAGAAAATGACCAGTTTAAACAGACCTAAAATTGGCTTTATTCAAGGTCATGGTGAAGCAGCATTGCAAGAATTAGCACAGGTGTATGAGAAATTGAGTGTATTGTGTGACGTGAGTTCAGTTTATCTTAATGATACGATCGATCTAAGCATGTATCGTGCTCTTGCTTTGGTAAGACCAAAGGATAGTATTCCTCCCGGAGATTTTGTATTGCTGGACAGGTATCTTAAAAACGGGGGCAAATTATTGATAGCTTGCGATCAAATGAATGTGGAGTTGCAACAAGGTATTTCCAGCCAGTTGAATACTGGAGTTCCGGCCTGGCTCAATGAAAAAGGTATTGATATAGAGAATGCTTTGGTTCGGGATATTTCTTGTGGATCGGTTCAAGTACAGCAGCAGAGTGGATTTTTTTCGTTTGCTACACCTGTTCAGTTGCCATATTTGCCCGTAATAAAGACCTTTTCGGATCATCTGATAACGAAAGGATTGGAGATGGTCATCCTCCAATTTGCGAGCCCGGTTATTTATAAGGGTAAACCCAACATGAAGTTTACGCCATTGATGTATACTTCGGATCAATCAGGCAAACAAGCAATGCCAGTTCAAATCGATATCCAACATCAATGGTCTAATGCTGATTTTCCAGACAGACAGATTTGCTTGGGTGGTGTATTGGAAGGGGATTTTGGAGCTGGAAACAATGATGGTCGATTGGTCATTTTCGGTGACGGAGATTTTCCGGTAGGAGGACGAGGAAGACAAGTCAATGACGACAATGTAAGTTTATTGGCCAATTCAGTAGATTGGTTGAGCGATGATACCGGTTTGATAGAGTTGCGAACAAAGTCCGTCACAGGACGCCCAATAAAGGAAATTGATGATGCTACACGGAATTTTTATAAGTACCTCAATTTTTTATTGCCTATTGGTCTTGCTTTGGCTTATGGTTTATTTCGGTCTACTATGAACAGAAAGAAAAGAATCCGGAGAATGGAAACCAGGTATGTTTGATCATGCAAGCTGAGAAGACCCTTTAAATGAGAAGCTGGCTTTCTCATTTCGGCTTTAAAGGAAATCAATTATATCTTACTTTAATTGTATTTACAATAGCTTTTGTATATGCTATCGCTGCCTGGAAATGTGGAAATATTTATTTGTCTGATTCATTTGAGTATGTAGTTCAAGCTTCTAATATTTTGAATCATCAAAGCAGCTATTGTAATCTTTGGCAGCAAGAACTACTACCGGAATATTGGTCATTGAGAACTCCGCTGTACGCCTGCTTTTTGAGTTTTTGGTATATATGGAGTTGCCCAGACCATCTGATTGTTTTATACCAACTGTTGGTGCAGGCTGTTGCATTTTTGTGGCTGTATCGAATTTCAGACAATCGGTCTAAGAAATTTTTTGCATTTTTTGTTATAACATTAGTCCTAAGCCCGGTAATGTTTATTTCTGCCGGTCAAATCATGTCTGATTGGATGTTCGCATGGAGTTTATTCATCGCAATCTATTTTATATTCATGTTTGAGAAGAATCATGGAATTATATATTTACTACTGTACAACTTTATGTTGTGTGTTGCCGTATTGATTAAACCGGTGCTCTTGTATTTTTTTGTAATCAATTTTGTAATTCATTTGTATATTTATTACAATAATAAAAATAAGCTGGTTTTAGCATTAAGTATTTTAATGCCTCTGGTGATTTTATTCTGGTCTATGAGAAATGAAAAACTCACCGGTGTTTTTCATTATACATATATGACTACAAATAATTTGTACAATTATAATGCCAGGCTAACACTAGAACATAAATTTAATGTGGAGTACGCAGACTCTGCAGTGACCGAATGGCGAAAGGAATCGATAAATATGAATTTTCATGATAAGTGTTTGTATCTCAATAAGCAGTCTAGTTCGACAATTTTAGAATACTGGCACAATTATATCATGTTGCAGGTTAGGGGTATGGCAAAGTTTTGGCTGGACCCAGGGAGATATGATATTGTCAATTTTTTGCCACAATTAGATCGAGGAGCATCTTTGAGTTTTTTTTATCAATGGGATAAGTTCAAATGGACAGGTATGAAACAATACATTGTCGGTGTTGGACCTTGGTTTATACTTTCACTATTTTGTTTACTCATCTTTAATATTATTTTTTTTGTTGCTGTAATTAGTTCTTGTAAAAAATTGCAGAAAAGTGATTTGGCTGCTTTAGTCAGTGTTGTGATAATCATGTACATTTGGATCATGACCGGACCTATTGGCAATGCTAGATTTAAATTGGCAGTATTGCCCATTTCATTGTGGTTGATTGGAAAATATCTTTGGACTACAAATCGCTCTCAAACTTGCAACAGACCATTGGAATATCAAGAAGATTAATTGTCGATCGGAGATTGATTAGAGGTTTCAAGCCACAACTTATTCCGTATAAATTTATATTCTCCCCGAATCTTGAGAAGGGTGTATTGTTCTTCAATATCAACCGCCTTTATAATTTCTTCATCTAGCTTCCTGATGATTTGGTCAAACTTTCTCACTTTGATATGTCTCACAGTTTGTAGAATTTCTTCCTCACTGATCGATCCGAATTCATTGAAGGTCGCTTCGGCTAAGCCATACTTATCAGACCAGTTTTTACTCAGTTCATATTTTTGGAAGGAAAATTCAAGCGCAAGATCTTTAACTTCGGGTTCTTCATGGTGAATAAAGTTGTAGAGTGGAATGATCTCTCCATGATCAAACGCATGTTGGACCATTTGTAGAATTTTTGAATACAAGGGATGTTGGAAATACTCAGTGATATCAGCAATATTGGCCAATACAAATTCGGTCACCGTGCATTGTTCGGTAGTATACAACTTTGACCCGGAGAGCATCAAAATCCGGATGATGTCTCTTTCTTGATTTTCATCTGTAAATGGCAGCCAAAAAGTTTGCTTATGGGATGTGTTTGATTCTGTTATTTCAGGGTTGTCGCGCAGTATGATTTCATCATTTTCAAGTGCCTGTTGGCGTAGTTTGAAATTTTTGCTTTTTAAATTTTCATGTATATAGACATTGCATTGGTCTATCAATGTGCTCTCCGCAACCGACATCAGTTGAGCACAAGATTGAATGTAGAACGATCGCTTGATGTTGTCTTCCATTTTTGCAATTGTCGAAACAACATCTTTTACGGCACTTGATTTTAAAATTGGATTCGTACCGGCATTTTGAAGCAAGTACTCCGCCTTATACACTATACCATCCTTTTTATGATGTTCCAAAAGTCTTATGAATTCTTCACTACCATGTTTTCTCAGATAACTATCCGGATCATCATTATCAGGTATAAATAGCAGGTATGGGTTTATATTCTCTTTCACCAAAATGTCTAATGCGCGTAAAGCAGCTTGAATACCTGCCTGATCTCCATCATAAAGAATGGTGACATTTTCGGTAAATCTTTTTATTATATGTGCTTGCTCTTCTGTAAATGATGTACCTGAGGAAGCGATGGCATGATCTATTCCTGCCTGGTGAAGAGCCATTACGTCAGTATAACCTTCCACCAAAATAGCCATATTGCTTTTTCGGATTCCTTGTCTCGAGAGGTGCAAACCAAACAAGGTTTTACTTTTGTTGTAAACTTCAGTTTCTGGGGAATTTACATATTTGGCAACTTGCTGGTTTGTTTGTAGCACTCTTCCTGCAAAGCCAATAGTTTTTCCTGAAGCATTATGCAATGGAAAAATTACTCTCTCTCTGAAAAAATCCTTTTCATAAGAAT
Source organism: Saprospiraceae bacterium (assembly GCA_016710235.1). Classification (NCBI taxonomy): domain Bacteria; kingdom Pseudomonadati; phylum Bacteroidota; class Saprospiria; order Saprospirales; family Saprospiraceae; species Saprospiraceae bacterium. The sequence goes on along the minus strand of JADJLG010000001.1, from coordinate 3,143,005 downwards.
TGGTGAGGCCGCATTTTCTGAGAAGGTCTATTGAATAACTTTGGGAGACAGCCGCCTTAGTGAGTCCATCCGGCAGGTCAGGAGTAAAGCCTAGTTCAAATTTTTTTATGGTGCTTTCAAGAAATCCTCTTTGTTTGAAATAATCCAATCCAATGTTCCTTCCTAGGTCAGTTTCCCACAATATCTTTTCATAATATTTTTTTGCCCAATCATTAATCAGGTTCAAACTTTCGATACTTTGCTGAGCTTCAAGGTTTTCTTTGGTGCTGGCCAGCTCTTCTAACTGGATATTGTATTTTCTAGCCAGAAATCTTACCGCTTCTACAAACGAAAGCTGCTCAATCTCCATAATGAATTTGACTCCATCGCCTCCTTTTCCGCAGCCAAAGCATTTGAAAAGATTTTTTGTAACAGAAACGGTGAAAGAAGGAGTTCTTTCCTTGTGAAATGGACATAATCCAATTTGGCTGTGTCCTCTGGTTTTTAATTGGACATAATCTTTGACAATATCTTCAACCCTTGCGGTCTCGATGACTTGCTGGATTGAAGCAGGTTTGATCATAAGGTTTCTTGAATTTATATAGTATTTAATACATCATTCATCGTAAAGATACCTGATTTGTTTAAAAGCCATTCCGCTGCGACCACAGCACCTAATGCAAAACCAGATCTGTTGAATGCTTCGTGTCGAATGAAGATGTGGTCAATGTCTGATTTCCAGTCAACTGAATGGGTCCCAACGACATTGTCTTCTCTTATGGAATGTATTGGAAGAATACCTTCACCCAAATTCAGATCAGACGATTCTTCCCATTGAGTATATTTAGAATTGTTTTCGATGATCTGCCTGGATAAACTGATCGCCGTACCACTTGGTGAGTCAAGTTTTTGTGTATGGTGGATCTCTTCCATTGAAGCTGAGTATGCCGGGTGGAAATTCAATAATCTAGCAAGTAAAATATTGATTTGAAAGAAAATATTGACGCCAATGCTGAAATTGGATGAATACAATAAACCGAGCTGGCTGTTTTCAACAATACTTTTGACATCGTTCATTTTGTCATGCCAACCCGTTGTACCTACCACTATGTTTTTTTTTAGATTAGAACACTGTTCAATATGTTTTAATGCAAGCTCAGGTTTAGAAAACTCTATGGCAATCTCGGACCAATCCAGAATTTCACCCATCTCCGTGGTGCTCGTGTTGCTGTTGATGTATTTGCATTCGTGGCCACGCTTAGTGGCAATAGTCTCAATGGCTTTACCCATTTTTCCATAACCCAGTAGGCAGATTTTCATATGAACTTCGTGTTTTTGTCAGGTTTTTTACACAATATTAACAGGAAATGCCGCAATACCCTAAATTTGCATAAGACGAATTACAAACAGGGCTATCATGAGTTGGTTTACCAGACTGAAAGAAGGCATTTCTACCGCCACAAAATCCAAGAAAGAAACACCGGATGGTGTTTGGTACAAATGTCCGGAATGTAATGAGACTACTACTGTGAAGCAGATGAAGGAGAATTTCTACAAGTGCCCAAAATGTAATTATCATAGTAGGATAGGTTCTGATAGTTATTTTGAATTGCTGTTTGATACCAAATGGGAGCTATTGTTTGAAAATTTAGAAAGCTATGATTTCTTGCAATTCACTGATCTTCAACCATATACAAAGAGGCTTCAGGATGCAGAAAAGAATTCAGGTAAAAAAGATTCCATTTCTGTAGCATTTGGGAAAATAAATAAAAAGCCGATCGTCATTGCTGCCATGGATTTCAACTTTATAGGCGGGTCAATGGGCTCTGTCATGGGCGAAAAGATCAGCAGAGGAATAGATTACGCAATTTCCCAGAATTGTGCTTTTATGATCATTTCAAAATCGGGTGGTGCTAGAATGATGGAATCGGCATTTTCGTTGATGCAAATGGCCAAAACTTCAGCTAAGTTGAGCTTACTTGCCCAGCATAGATTGCCGTATTTTTCATTCCTGACAGATCCGACTACTGGAGGAGTAACTGCCTCATTTGCAATGTTGGGTGATATCAATTTTTCCGAACCGAATGCATTGATTGGATTTGCTGGGCCCAGAGTTGTCAAAGAGACCATCAAGCGAGAACTTCCGGAAGGTTTTCAGCGTTCAGAGTTCTTGCTGGAGAATGGATTTCTTGATTTTATAATAGATCGAAAAGATTTAAGAGAACGTTTGGGAGATTTGCTCGAAATCTTTCATTCTAGTCCTGTTGCTTCAGAATAAAGCCAGTATTCAGCAACTTCCGGTTGATAGACTTGTATTAATTTTTCAAGTAGGGTATCACCAAATTTGAAATAAAAAATCAATCCGCCTTGGACTCTTTCTTGTAAATTATCTTGCGGAAAGATTTGTTTATGAATTTTCTCGATTTTTTTTAGTTGTATGTCGTGTTTTTCCTGGACGGATTTTAGAAGTTCGTTTTCAAACTGATGAAGTTGATTTTGAAGTTTTTTCAATTCTATTTCAAAAGTTTGTTGCTGCGGCCCTGATTTTATTTCATCAGATTGAGATAATGCGTCAATGGATTGTTGTAATTGATCTTTAAAAGAATGAATATTTGAAGGAAATTTTGAATGTGTAGAGAGGTATTTTTCTTTGCTTTTTGATTCGCCATCAAGGAAATCCTCAAAATTCAACCCCAAAGCAGAAATTTGTTCATTCAGGTTTTTGTCTAAATATTGTGCGGATAATCGTCTTAATAAGATTGGAAAACTGATGTTTTGAGATTGAAATGAAAGTCTGAGTTGCATCCAATAGCTGATCTCTGCACCACCACCAACAAAAGCTACATTGGGTAAAATGAACTCTTGATACAATGGTCGTAATAATACATTCGGGCTGAAATTTTGTGCTTCTTTTGAAATTCTTTCTTTTAAATGTTCGAGGGTTCCAAAATCTTGTCCTTCAGTAGTGTGAAATCTACCATTTGTTTCAATAATTCTAGTTCGGTCATCTTGCTCATCAATATAAAATAGATTAATTTCTCTGTGACCTGCTTGAGGTACAATGCCCATTTGGCTCATTATTTTTTCAGTGCGCAGAACATTATTTTGAGTGAATCTTGCCTCCACTTCATTGCACATGATCGGAGAAAATAAATGCTTACAGAAAGTGTCGTCCGGATTAAAAAATAAAAGTCCATAATGACCAAACATATCATTGATCATTTCCCTGTAAAAGTCTGCATATTGATTTTCTTTGAGCGAACTGAAGTTTCTTAATTTTTGGACGAATAACTGACTATTGAGCTCAAATTTGAAAATAGATTCTAATTGATCTATTATTTCATCAAGACCGTCTAGGTTTTGTCTTCCACTTACTTTGTTTACTTCTTGCCTCCAACTTAGTTTTTGTGAAAAGAAATTTACCTCATTGATTTCCAGTAAGTCATGATCTTCAGCGCCACAATAAAAAACGGGAACAAAATGATAATTAGGAAATTTATTATTCAATTGTTTACTAACTGATATTGTAGAACAAATTTTGTAAATAAAATAAGCCGGCCCTGTCAACAGCAAAGGTTGGTGTGCACAGCAAATAGAAAACGTTCGTTCGTCAGATAATTTTTCTATATTTTCCTTGACGGCATCTGAGACCTTTGTATTGCTGTATTGTTGATTGAAAATGCTACTGATGTGATGTCTGATAGAATATGTTTTCTGTTTGACGTTGATTTGGTTTTCTATATGTTGAAAATTCGGTTTTTGTTCAATCAAAGGGTCGAAATCAATGGATTGTAACCAATACTCAAGGTCATTCTTTTTAAAATATGAAATCTTTTCTGCCGGAAAGGATTTAAAATGTAGTTCTTGATTGTCCAATCGATTTGATATTTTTGCAAAAGTAGGTAAAAATTTACCATAGGATGAGCTGACAGATTATGAAGTACTTGATTGATCAATTGGTCTTTGCTGTTTTGACTATGCTAGCGGCAATTGTATTGATTTCTGCTATCATTTATCAAGCCCCGGTCGACCTGTCAAGAATGTATTTTGGACAGAGGACTGATGAGGCTGCGGTGAATCAAATGAGGAAACAGATGCATTTGGATGAGCCCGTATCCAAAAGGATAGCCTATTACTTAATAGGGCTGAGTCCGATTCGATGGGAGGGGGTGAGTTCTGGTGAAAGCAAGGGGCAGGGTAAAGGAATTAAGATCTATAGCGGAGAAACCAAAGTACTGTATCTTTCATTACCGGATTTGGGTACTTCTTATTCAACGGGAAGATCTGTATGGGAAATGCTCAGGACAGCAGTGCCTCCGACTCTGATTCTGGGTTTGATTTCAATGATAATTGCCAGTATTTTTGGTATTGGCCTTGGATTGCTGGGAGCAGCTTATCAAGGAAAATGGCAGGATCAAGCTATCCTTAGCTTTTGTACACTTGGAATCAGTGTCCCAAGCTATGTTTCCGCTATTTTTTTTAGTCTCCTGTTCGGTTTTGTTTGGTCTGGGTATACGGGTTTGGATGTTCAAGGGTCATTGTTTTCTTTGGATGATTTTGGAGAAGTGAGATTCACACCACAGCATGTCATATTACCTGCATTAGCTCTAGGTACCAGACCGGTGGCTATGATCGCTCAAATGACCAGAGTCGCTTATTTAGAAGTAATCCGGCAAGATTATATCAGGACTGCACGCTCAAAGGGAATCGCAACTGCCCAATTGATCAGAAAACATATACTGAAAAACGCTATGAACCCCATTTTTACTACAATTAGTTCATGGTTTGCGTCTGTATTGACAGGTGCTTTCTTTGTAGAATATGTTTTTAACTACAAGGGCCTTGGAGACCTGACCATCACTGCTTTAAACGCCTTTGACATACCTGTGATTTTGGGAGCTTCATTATTTACTATTTCAGTGTTTATAATGATCAATACAATTACCGATATAGTCTATCACTACATCGATCCTAGAGTAAGGATATAACAGAACAGAATTGACTAGAATTTATAGGAAAGCGAGAATATCAGGCGAGTCGGTCGAGAACCATATTTTACCTGGTCACCAAAATAACTGATGTGATCAGCAAACTCAGTAAAGTTGCCTTCGTGGCGTAGATCAAGCATGAGAGAACCGACATCAAAACCAAGGCCCAGCTGATAACCAAATGTCATGGTTTTAAACTTTTCGTCAAAGCCATTGACGTCTGTTAACTCTGAATTGCTCGAAATATGAATATGCCCTACGGGTCCTGCCATCAATCTCAGGACACTTATTTTTATACCCAACATAACTGGGATGTCTAAGTTGAAAAATCTCTCCTTCTGGATGCTGTCTATTTGAGATACAACCTTGTTTTTCAGTAACTTATAACTTACTTTATTGGAATTGAAGATCAACTCTGGTTGGATAACATAATTTCCTTTCCTATATCTCATTAAACCACCGAAGTGAAACCCATAGTTGGCATCTGCAAATATAAATCGAATGGAGTCAGCCGAGGTGGAGCCACTTAATATTTGCTCTTTTTGCTTTACATTCATAGTGCTGAGCCCGCCGATTATGCCAAAATCAAGTTGGGAAAAGAGAGGTGCAACGCAACAAAAACTTAATATTAATATATGAGTTATTTTTTTCATTGGTTTTGATTTTATTACAAAATAAACGACAAAAATGCAGAATTTCCTTGACGGGGATACCATTTATAGTTTTATTAACGACCTTTGCGCTTCCATGAGCAATATACAGTTTCAGCTGACCGAGTACATGAGCTCATTTGGTGAGTATCGTCAAATTCCAGAAAATGAGCTACCTGAGTTTTGTTTTTGGGGAAGGTCTAATGTTGGCAAAAGCTCCTTGATCAATTTTCTTTGCCAAAGGAAAGAATTGGCTAGAACATCATCTGTGCCTGGCAAAACACAAACTTTCAACCTATATGGACAAACAGGAAAATTTCATTTTATGGATTTACCCGGTTATGGTTTTGCCAAAGTCAGTAAAAGTGTGAGAGAAAAATGGGACAAGGAAATACCAAAATACTTAATGGGCAGAAAAAATCTACGTGTTGTGTTTTTGTTAGTAGATATATCCATACCTCCTCAAAATGCCGACATGCTCAAAATCGATTTTATTGGATCTCAACGTATTCCTTTGGTCATCATATTTACAAAATCAGATAAAATCAAAGCCGGGCAAAAGAAATTTCATATTGAGGAGTTAAAAAAAATTATTAGTCAAAGTTGGGAAAAATTACCTGTTATGGTAGAGACCAGTACTCAAATGAGAACAGGAAGGGAACAAGTTTTAGATATTGTCGAATCGATCATTCAAGTTGAAAATTGAAATTACGATGCCTGAGTTAAATTCAACAGAAAAAACTGTATATGAACATATATATCCGGATTTGCATGATTGGCCAATCTATAAATTTGGCCAGCAGCGAAAGGAGTTTATTCATCAGATCAATCAGGAAATTCTTCGGGATCTTTCAACACTAAAAGATTCTGAACTCGATCAGATACTTGCTAAGGCAATTTATGCAGAACGGCAGAGAGTGAAAACAAATCCCTGGAAAGCTGATCCTCCCAACCAAGCAATATTTTTTAGAAAATTACTTAAAGAGTATCATGAAAATCAGATTTCAGACGAAAACAAAAAATCAAAAAATCTGGAAACTGCATTTCGTTTGGTCAAGCGGTATTCCGAAGAAATAGCAGGTAACTTTAATATAAATACTTTCCAGTTTGTTCGGAAAGTTTCAAATGCAGTATTTTATGTTTTATTGAGTAAGCCAAAACTCTTAAGTCTTTTTTCTCAAAAGAAGATGAAAGCTGCGAATTTAAGCAGATTGAAAGTATTGGGAAATTTAGAAAATATACGTGCTCTTTTTCCTGAACATACCATAGTATTATTGCCAACTCATTCAAGCAATCTGGATTCCATATTGGTTGGTTATACCATTGACCTCGCTACAGGAATGCCGGCATTTTCTTATGGTGCCGGACTCAATCTTTTTGATTCGGAGTTTTTTGCATTTTTTATGAATAGACTCGGTGCTTACCGTGTCGATAGACGAAAAAAGAATTCAATTTACCTCAAGACTTTGGGAGTGTTTTCAAAAAATTCCATCAAGAGAGGTGTGAATACAATTTTCTTTCCCGGAGGTACCAGATCAAGATCAGGAGAAGTGGAGATGAAGTTGAAACTAGGATTGTTGAATTCTCTCATTCAGGCTCAACGAGAGCTGTTGGAAGAAAATGACAAACGAAAAGTTGTCATCGTACCTGTAGTGATCAACTACGAAAGTGTTTTGGAAGCGAGAGACTTGATGATTCAGCATCTCAAAACTACCGGACAGGAGAAATTTACAATGAGAGATAAATCACCCTCTATTTTCGAATATGTAAAATTTGCAAAAAGATTATTGACAAGGGAAAGTAGTGTGTATTTGACATTTGGTGATCCCATTGATGTATTTGGAAATCAGTTAGACAAAGATGCAAATAGCTTTAATGTTCACAATCAACACATAGACCTGAAAGATTATTTTGTACACGAAGGTAAAATCGCAATTGATACACAACGCGAATCTATTTATACCAAAGAATTGAGTGAATGTATCGTCAAGCAATTTAGGAATTACAATCTAATTTTACCATGCCATATTGTTGCCTTTGCAGCTTTCAGATTATTGGCGAAAATGAATCCACATCAGGATATGTACAATCTGGTGCAGATACCTGAAGAAGAAGTTGTATTTGGGGAAAAACAATTCCGTCAGTACATCATTTGGATTTGGACATTTCTCAAGAAAATGAAAGTATCAGACAAGCTTAAGTACATAAACCAAATTCCTGATGACATGGATGAGCTTATCAGTGAAGGTTTAGAGACTTTAGGTTGTTTTCATAATTTAAAACCTTTAACCAGAAATAAACAAGGACAGCTTTGTAGTGAAGATTTTATTACCTTGTTGTATTATTCCAACAAATTGAATAATCTATTTGCTGACGAAGAGATCAATTGGCAGGAAATTCATCTTGATCTTGACCCGCAAACCAAGTTGACATGATTTTTATTATTTTTGACCTGGAAGCTACATGTTGGAAGGATACATTTGTGCCACACCGACAAGAAGTAATTGAAGTAGGGGCCTATTCCGTTAATAGTTTCGGAGAATTTTTGGATACATTCCAAAAGTTTGTAAAACCGGTAAAATCACCCGTACTTTCAAGTTATTGCAGGAGTTTAACTGGTATAGATCAGAGAGATATTGACAAATCCGCTCGCTTTGACGTAGTCATGGATCAGATGCAGGATTGGGTCTTTCATTTTGAATCTGAATTTGTTTTTTGTAGTTGGGGAAAGAAAGACATGAGTTTGCTGTCGGCCGACGCGAATGATCTCAAACTTGATTTGAGTTGGATAACGCATTACATTGATCTCAAAGAGCAGTATAATGAGATGAAGGGGAATAACAAGCCACTTGGTCTGGCGCGATCGTTGGAAATGGAAAAAATTGATTTTGAAGGTAACGCACACAGAGCTTTACCTGATGCTTTTAATTTGTCTAAACTCTTTATTAAATATCTAGATCATTGGAGATATTAAATTTTCTGGAATTGTGAAAATCATTACACCGGATGAATTATATAACATTTCGAATGATAGGTCTATTATCATTGACGTAAGATCACCTTCTGAATTTACTGCAGGACATTTTCCCGGAGCAATTAATCTTCCCTTGTTTGGCGATCAGGAGCGCATACAAGTAGGTATACTATATAAAAAATCAGGTAAGCAAGCTGCGGTAGAGCTTGGATTAAAATTTGCTGGGGCCAAATTAGCTCAGTATTTTGAGAGAGCACAGGCTGTGTCGAAGGGGAGACATGCCATTATTTATTGTTTTCGTGGTGGGATGCGATCACAGAGCATGGCATGGTTACTTGACTTTTGTGGTATGGATATTTCAATAGTAAAAGGTGGTTACAAAGGCATTCGAAGGTGGGCACGGTCTGAGTATGAAACTCGTAATTATAAATTAATTTTGATCGGTGGAAAAACCGGGTCGGGGAAAACAAAACTTTTACAAATATTACAGAAGAAAGGTAATCAGATTTTGGATCTGGAAAATCTCGCCAACCACAAAGGTTCTGCATTTGGATGGATAGGAGAACAAAAACAGGTCAGTGCAGAGCAATTTGAAAATCTTGTTTTCAAGAGTATTTTTGCATTAACCACCGAAAAGGAAATTTTTATTGAGAATGAAAGTCGATTGATTGGATCGGTAGCTATACCAGTAGAATTATGGCAAAGCATGTTGACATCTCCTTTGGTAGTAATGGATGTTGAGTTCAATACAAGACTACAACACCTGGTAGAGGTTTATTGTAATTCTCATGAGAGTAATGACGAAAATTTAATTTTGTCGTTTAAGAAAATTGGTCGTAGAATTGGATCTGAAAAAATGAACTTAGCTATTAATTCTATAAACCAAAAGAGATATAAAGATGCCGCGGAGATTGCTCTAGATTATTATGACAAATGTTATGCTTATGATATCTCCAAAGTAGCCACAAGAAGTATTCATCAATATACAATAAAAGACTTAGAGTTTGAAAAATGGATTGATGATTTTATCGATTTTTGTAATCAAATAAAGGATGGAAAAAATTAGATTGACTCAATATAGCCATGGAGCTGGCTGTGGTTGTAAAATTTCACCTGCAGTTTTGGATGAGATTTTACAAAGCTCAATCAAGAGAGAAAGTTTCAAGAATTTATTAGTTGGATATGAGTTTAAAGATGACGCAGCAGTGTTTGATAATGGAGATGGTACAGCCATCATCAGTACCACGGATTTTTTTATGCCTATAGTGGATGATGCATTTGATTTTGGCAGAGTGGCGTCCGTCAATGCCATCAGTGATGTTTACGCAATGGGGGGAAAGCCTTTGATGGCAATTGGAATCTTAGCATGGCCTATAGAAAAGCTACCTGTACATGTCGCGGCTCAAGTACTTGAAGGCGCAAGATCAGTGTGTCATTTGGCGGGAATTCCACTAGCCGGAGGTCATAGCATCGATGCTCCTGAGCCCATTTTTGGATTGGCTGTTACCGGTAAAATTGATATAGAAAATATCAAAATGAATCGCGGCGCCAAGCCGGGTGATTTGCTCTATCTAACCAAGAAACTAGGAGTGGGGATTCTCACAACGGCCGAGAAAAAGTCATTGTTAAAACCCCAACATCAGACACTGGCATTGGATTCTATGTTGAAGTTAAACAGCATAGGAGAAAAATTTGGAAAATGCTCAGGAGTGCATGCGATGACCGATGTTACAGGATTCGGATTGGCCGGTCATCTTTTAGAAATGTGTACGGCATCAGGTGTTACTGCAGTGGTTTACGACCAGGCAATACCATTGCTTGACGATGCTGTGAAAGATTACGTGAGTCAAAAAGCAGTTCCTGGAGGAACCAATCGCAACTGGAAAAGCTACGGGTACCGTATCAGATTTGAAAACATAAGTGAAGACTATAATATTATAGCAGATCCTCAGACGAGTGGAGGACTATTGGTCGCTGTCAGTAAGGACTCCCAGGACGAATTTGAAAAAATTTGCAAAGATTTTCAAAACGAATATTTTCTGATTGGGGAACTGGAAAATCACTTATCGAATGAGGATGTATTCTTAATCATACGAAATTGATTTTCAATAATTCCTCATTATTGCTTCTTTATAAGATTGGTTGTACTGATTTTTAAGATCAATTTAAATTTTGATTGGTGCGATCGAGATATTGAAGATTAGAAAATTTGCCAATTTATTTCTGGCAAATTGTTTTTTCTCAAGTACTCATTGGCAAGGATAAAATGCCGATTGCCCATAAATTTGCCGCCGGCCAAAGGAGAGGGATGGGCGCTTTCCAGAATGAGGTGTTTGCTAGAATTTATGAGTTCCTTTTTGGAACGGGCGAAGTTACCCCAAAGCATAAAAATAATATGATTTGGTTGTTCGCTGAGTTTCTGGATTACCGCATCAGTAAAGGCATGCCATCCAATCGATTTGTGGGAGTTGGCTTCTTTGTGTTCGACTGTCAGCGAGGCATTGAGTAGAAGTACGCCTTGTTTTGCCCACTCGCTCAAATCGCCATGATCAGGTTTGGGATATCCAAATTCTTGATTCAGCTCTGCATATATATTATTCAATGAAGGAGGGATTTTGATACCTCTGGGGACTGAAAAGCAGTAACCCATGGCCTCACCTGGACCATGATATGGATCTTGACCAAGAATGACCACTCTTACACTTTCCACCGGCACTGAGTCAAATGCCCTAAATATCCATTTTCCGGGAGGATAGATTACTTTGCCCTTTGTCTTTGCATCTCGGAGGAATCGGATTAGTTCCCTAAAATACTCTTTTTCAAATTCAGGACCGAGTAGTTCTTTCCAACTGCTTTCAATACGGACTACCATTTTTATTACAATTTATCCCGACAAAAATAACCGTACATTAGAGAAAGGTATTAAATTTGCCCTCCTTTTTAAGCTAAAAGGACTAAGCATAAGAAATTTTCACTTTTGCTTTGAACATTGAGTGGGTTCCGTAGCTCAGCTGGATAGAGCATCTGCCTTCTAAGCAGAGGGTCTCAGGTTCGAATCCTGACGGAATCACTTTTTTTGCTCCCTTATTATAAAGTTAGTATAATTTGTGTTTTTATAACGGGAGAATATTATTGTTGAATGACTTAAATATTCATTACCTGAGCACCTTCGAGAAATGATATTTACTTTTAATAAGTTACGATATTTCGGAGTTTTCTGGATTATATTTTTGAAAGTGAGTAACATTTTAAGTTCTCAGTGTATTGAAAAAATCCCTCTTGAAATTGATCATGATATTAATCCAATAATTGGGAATAAAGTAGTTCCCAAATCAGGAAATTTAAGTTTAGCTTCTATTTATTTTGATGTGGATATCAGTGCATTTTCAAAGTTATCTTCTACATTAAATGAGGGGATCATTCATTTCAAAATTTCAAAAAACAAATTCAAAACAGATTTATTTGATGTAGAGATAATTAATGATTCGATTTTTAAATTTCAAGCTAGTATTTATAATAAAGTTTCCTTTGAATTTAATAAGCAGCATATTTTGAATATTGCTTGTGGAAATAATCTGATTGAGAATGATAGCATAAAATTTTTGATCAAAGTAAATCGGCTATCAAAGAAGAATCATAGTGTTAATATTGTTCCTCTTGCCAACTTCAGTTTAACTTCAACTCAAATTGATAGATATAAATTACGATATGATGCTGTGTTTAAAAAATTTATCATTCATAATTTAGTGGATACAGTGGCTTATGAATTATCTGAGCCATTTATCGTTCAGAACAAAGCATATTATTTTGATTCGCTGGATCTTTCAAATAGAACCATATGTCTTTTTTTATATCCGGATTCATTAAAATTGTTCGGGCATAAAATTGGATACTATGTGAATGATGTTTTGATGGAGAAGATAAAGAAATTTGGAAATTTACAAACGGAACTTTACGTTCTTTATTTTTGGGGGTCATGGTGTTCTCCTTGTCTGAAAAATTTAAGTAAAATCGTTAGTTTGGAAAGAATGTTGAATGTGGCCAATTCAAAAATCAAATTCATCTCAATAAAAGTGATCTTGAATAAGGATAATCGTGAATATCATCTGCCTGATTACAATGCAAATTTAAAATTCAGTTTGGAAATTGAAGAATTTGTTGGCAAGTTCATGTTGGATAAGAATCGTTCTTTCTGTAAGGGTCTTAATTGTTATTTTTTTCCCACTGCTGTTTTAGTTGCAGGGAATGGTAAAATAATGCAAAGAATTAATAATGATTATGAGAAGCTTTGAGGATTATTAGAATGATGTTTTATGATGGCAATTAAATGTCATTATATATGAATTTAATAATAATCGGATGTCACATAGGGCAATTTTGTTTCAATATTATTTTCTTAAACTTTAAGTCTGGTCTTCCATTCGGCTATTTTCATCATACATTCGATGGGAGTCATCGTCTGCACATCAATTTTTTGAATTTGTCCGATGATCTCACTTTCCTGGCTGCTGTTGCTGTCAATCAATGAAACCTGTACAAACTTTGTTTCTGCTGGTCCGGGCAAATGACTCCCAGCTTCTGTTTTTGATCTTGCAGCTTCCAATTCTTTTAGAATGTATTGAGCTCTGGAAATGATAGACTGAGGCATTCCTGCCATTTGAGCGACATGAATACCAAATGAATGTTCGCTACCGCCCTGTACCAATTTTCTGAGAAACAATACCTTGTTGTTAATTTCTTGTGTAGTCACGTGATAATTCTTAATTCCAGGAAAATGTTTTTCCAGTTCATTTAATTCATGATAATGTGTAGCAAACAGTGTTTTTGGTTTTTTATCTGTTTGTTCGTGTAAATATTCTGTAATTGCCCAAGCGATTGAAATTCCATCATACGTACTTGTCCCGCGTCCGATCTCGTCAAGGAGTACCAGAGATCTCGGCGATAAATTGTTTAAGATGGATGCCGTTTCATTCATTTCCACCATAAAAGTTGATTCACCTGATGACAAGTTGTCGCTCGCTCCAACTCTTGTAAATATTCGATCGATTACACCAATCCAGGCATGCGTAGCCGGTACATAGGACCCCATTTGAGCCATCAGACAGATCAATGCTGTCTGTCTAAGAATGGCAGATTTGCCGGACATATTCGGGCCGGTAATCATGAGAATTTGGTGGTCTTGTGGATCTAAGTAAATGTCATTTGGTATGTAGTCTTCCCCTAGTGGCAGTTGCTTTTCGATTACAGGATGTCGCCCATCTTTGATGTCAAGTGACATGCCCTCATCCAACTCCGGTTTGCAATAGTGATTGCGTATTGCAACCTGCGCAAAAGATATCAAACAGTCTAATTCAGCTATAGCCTTGGCGTTATTTTGAAGTGTGTTTACGTGCTCTTGAATGTTATCCAGGAGTTTCTGGTAGAGTTCTTCTTCTAATGTGAAGCTCCGCTCTTCAGCACTTAGGATTTTTACCTCAAGATTCTTGAGTTCTTCAGTGATATAGCGCTCCCCATTTACCATGGTTTGTTTCCGAATCCAATGTGCAGGTACCAGATTTTGATTTTTGTATTTATTTGTTACTTCCAGAAAGTAACCGAATACAGAATTGAATCCAATTTTGAGATTAGCGATACCGGTTTTCAAAGATTCCTCTCTTTGGATATCCAGGAGCATATCTTTCCCATTTGTCATCATGTGACGTAGCTCGTCCAACTCGCCGGAAACCTCCGGATTGAAAATTCCACCCTTGGATATTGTGTTTGGCGCTTCTTCTTGGAGTTGTGTAGCTAACAATTGCTCAAGATCAGTACAATCCTGCAACCCCGATGCTACTTTTTTTAAAAGTTCACTGTTAGTATGATGGATCGTATTTCGAATTGGACTGATTTTTCTCAGACAGTTCCTTATATGTAATAATTCTCTGGGGCTAATTCTTCTAAGAGGAATTTTAGAAACCAACCTTTCCAGGTCTCCGAAGGACTGCAGGTGCTGGTTGACATCTTCCACCAATTCGCTGTGGTTAATAATAAAATCTACTGCATCTAATCTTTGGCAAATCTGGTCGGGATGTATTAATGGCATCAGAATCCATTTTCGCAACATTCTGCTTCCCATTGGAGTCTTTGTCTGGTCCAGTACATGAATGAGCGCCGTTCCTTCCGGATGGATGACATCCACCAGTTCGAGATTTCTGATTGTAAATCTGTCCATCCACATAAATTGGTTCGAAGCCAATCTACTGATCTGGGCAAGGTGTGCAGGATTTTTATTCTCAGTACTTTCTAAATAATAAAGGATAGCACCGGCAGCAGTCTGACCTGTATTCATGGATTCAACACCAAATCCTTTCAGTGTTTGAACGTGAAAATGTTTCAGTAATTTTTCCCGACCAAAATTGAATTGAAATATCCAATCTTCCAGTGAATATACATAGTATTGGTCCCCAAATGTAGATTCAAATTTGTCTTTTATCGATTTGGAAAGAATTATTTCTGATGGCTGAAAGCTCTGAATTAATTTGTGTATATATGGAGTGTCACCTTCTGCAATGTAAAATTCTCCGGTTGAAATATCAGCAAAAGAAATTCCAATGTTCTCATTCGAAAATGCAATGGAGCACAAAAAGTTGTTCTTTTTTAAGTCCAGAAGTTTGTCATCTGTGGTTACTCCGGGAGTGATGACGTCTGTGATTCCACGTTGAACTACTTTTTTACCCTTGCTCGGTTTTTCTAATTGTTCACAAATGGCAACCCGATATCCAGCGCGAACCAATTTGGGTAAGTAGGCGTCTAGAGAATGAAAAGGGAAGCCTGCTAATTCTATATCATTGCCACCATTATTTCTTTTTGTCAGTACGATTCCCAATGCTGCTGAGGTTTTGAGGGCATCTTCACCAAAAGTTTCATAAAAGTCCCCCACGCGATATAGCAGTATTGCATCCGGATGCTTTGCTTTCATCGCATAGTATTGCTCCATTAAAGGAGTCATTGCAGGCACCTCAAACAATACATTTTGCTTCTTCACTTCCTTAGGATTTGGTCTACAAAAATACATTGCAAGTTACAATTATTTGATATTCAATCCAGAACCAATGTTTTTATTAGTTTCCATATTAGATTTGATTTTGTGAAAAAATTATAATTTTAATTTTATTTTTCTCAAGCGAATCCATTTTATGATTTTGTGCTACATTTGAGCATAAGAATTGAATTATGGTTCCAGTGGCATTTCGAAATCTTAATGAAGAGCAGTATCAGATGTTGCTTGACGCTGTACCTAATATTGTTGTATTAATAGCAGGTGCGGACGGAAAAATTGATCTAAAGGAGAAAAAGTTTGCCGAAAAAATCATCGGTATCAGAACTTATTCAAATCATTTTGAAGTCAAGCCGTTTTATCAGGAGTTAGACAAAAATTACAAGAATAAAATAGAAGATTTGATTACTTCACTTCCTGAAGATACAAAAAAAAGGAACGAACAAATTTCAAAATATTTAAGTATAGTCAACGCAGTCATTGCTAAATTGCCATTGAGACTTGCAGCACAGATGTACAGCTCATATTTATCTCTTGCAGAACACGTTGCTAAAGCTTCAGGAGGGATTTTAGGAATGATGGCAGTCAATGTTGATGAAAATGAATGGGTAGGTTTGCCTATGCTTGATCCTGTATTTTATGATGAGTACGAAGAGGAATAAAATCTTTTGACCACTTTAGTATTGAAATTAAATAAATATATTTTGGACGGTGCATGTTAAACTCCACTATGCATTTGATCTCAATATTCCAACTTCAATAATGCTTTATTTGATATTGATAGCCAAGATCTGATGATGAATTTGCTCATCATGAGACCATTGGGCAATATATAAGCCGGGCTGAAGATGACCCACATAAACATCGCTTTCAGGTTGAAGCACTTGCAATATGGTGCAACCTGAGCTGTTGATTAACTTGAAATTTGAAACAGTTTCCTTTCCAGAATATTTTATATATGAATCAGCTGGATTTGGATACCAATTTGCGACTTCCTTGTCCACATCTTTTGAAGAATTCAAACATTGAGCATCCAGTAACGTGAGTAAATACTCACCTGGAAAATAGGGTCCGGGATATTTTACAGTGACGGGGAATAATGTTGTATTGATGGTCAATGTTATTTCCGGTTTATAGATACCTGGAATAGCATTGTTGCTTGGAGTGCCATGCAAAATGATACAACCTGTTGTTTGCTTTGCAAATTCACAATTTGGTGGATTGCAACTGTAACTGATGCCTTCAGGCAAATTTAAAATTGCTCCGCTGGTGTCTATTTTAGCTGATTTCAAATGCAATAAAGTTGGAATTCCTGGTACTGTCAGTGTGTCAGGGATATTTACAGTAAATACAAATTCATAAGGTTTGCCAATACATGCAATTTTGTCTATCCCTCCGTTCGGATTAGCAGGGGTAATTGGTTTTGGGTAAACTCCTGCCGATGAATCTCGATAAATGCTGTCAGGTTGGCAACTTTGAGAATATGCCAATTGGAGGAAAGAGGAAATTAGAATTCCCAAAAAGATAAGAGTTTGAAATTTTAAGCTATGAATCATGCCTAAAATTAATGATTATTTGCCTTCTGCCAAAAAAAATGAATAACATTGCATTAGTAAGATTCTAAAATGCAGAAAGTGTTTTCATATAAATTGAAAGTGTGCGGTTTGGCAATGCTTTTTTTTCATTTTGTCGGACTCCTCAGTTTGTTTTCACAACAACTAATCAGAGGTGTAGTGAAGGATAAATATACAAACCAGAACTTAGAAGGGGTGGCTATAGCGTATAAAGATGGAGCTGGTGTTTTTACCAATCGCGAAGGAAGGTTTGAAATTCCCATGGACAATTCCGGCAAGGACTTGTATGCAAATTATTTGGGATACAAAACGATAAGCATCTCATGGAGCAATCAAATCATTCAGGATTTGGTAATTTATTTGGAAGAAGAAAGTTTGACACTTCAAACATCCGTCATTACCGGATCAAAATTCGAAAAACCTCTGGCAGAATCAACAGTAAGTATAGATGTCCTTAAACCTCGTCAAAGAGACCAATGGAACTCCAACACGGTCAGGGATATGATAGAGCGTGTTCCCGGTGTTCAAATCATTGATGGACAACCGGTGATCAGAGGAGGTGCAGGTTATAGTTATGGAGCCGGAAGCAGGGTCCAGCTATTGATGGATGATTTACCCATTTTACAACCAGATGCAGCTTTGCCATATTGGGATGATCTCCCTGTTGAAATAATAGGCCAGGTTGAGATACTAAAAGGAGCTTCTTCAGCTTTGTACGGGTCTTCCGCAATGAATGGCATTATCCATTTCAGGTCTCAAGTTCCTCTATCCAATCCTGTGACTTCACTGCAGACGAACGTTCGGGTATATCATTCACCAAGGGGATCGAATCAATGGTGGAACAATAAAAGCATACCATTTGAGCAACAGCACCAGATCACCCACCTCCAAAAATATGGAGATATTGAT
Source organism: Saprospiraceae bacterium (assembly GCA_016710235.1). NCBI lineage: Bacteria > Pseudomonadati > Bacteroidota > Saprospiria > Saprospirales > Saprospiraceae > Saprospiraceae bacterium. The sequence goes on along the minus strand of JADJLG010000001.1, from coordinate 3,124,895 downwards.
GTTTCAGCGGCACTTTCCTGGACGGATAAAAATTCCTTTCTAGAGTCGGTCTCGAGTGAAAATGCAAGAGCATATCTATCACTAAAAAAAAGATGGAATGACAGATTTACAAGTTCCCTCGGATTAAACGCAAATCGAGGAGAGAGCACTTCGTATTTTTATTGGGACGGTGAGGGATCATTTGTTGGGGAGGTCGGTAGCTATAGTACAAGCAAAAAACTAAGATTTTCGGTGGATCCCGGCATCAGTTATTTTACCCGGACTGGGTTCAGGCATAGGATATTATCGAGGTGGTATTCCATTACAAACCAGAACGACAATGACCAATCGAACAAAAGCCAAAACGTTTATGGGGAGTATCAATGCTCTAAAACAATGGATTCAATAGGTTTGCAAATGGTTGGAGGGATTTTCGCTGCGGGCAGCTTTGTCGATGCGCCATTATATGGTGATACGATTTTTAAAACTTCCAATTTAGCAATGTTCTTGCAAGCCGAGAAGAGAATGTTCAAGGACATTCTCATATCCGCCGGTTTGAGATGGGAAAGATTCGGAATTCAAGGCCCAAGTTCGATTGCTGGCAAGAACATTGATGCGCATAGTTCTGAAAGCAAGCCTGTATTTCGCTTTGGTATCAACGCCAAACTCAATAAGGCAGGATATTTGAGAGCGAGCTGGGGTCAAGCCTACAGGTTTCCTTCTCTTGCCGAAAAATTTATCAGTACTTCTGCAGGAGGATTGAAAATTAAAGCTAATCCTGAACTTACTTCAGAAACGGGACAAACAGCAGAAGCCGGTTTTAAGCAAGGTTTTGTGATTGGTGCATGGAAAGCTGTAGCTGATGCTTCCATTTTTTGGCAAGAGTATAGAGATATGATGGAGTTCAATTTGGTCTTTGAGGAGTTTCAACTTTCTTTTCAGTCTCAGAATGTCGGAGATACAAGGATTACCGGCCAGGAGCTTAGCTTTCAGACACAAGGACCGCTGGGACCATTGACTTGTACAATATTGGGAGGAATGACCTGGATAAATCCAAAATTTCTGGAATGGGATACCACAGGCAGACAGTTACCAATAAACGAATGGTCGACTGCAACTCGAGGTCAGTTAAACGTCATTGGAAGTAGTGCTTCATACAATATCTTAAAGTATAGAGCCAAACAAACTGCCAGAGGAGATATTACACTGACATACAATAGCTGGTCGCTGGGAATGGATTTACTCTATTCGGCGGATGTTCCGGCGGTGGATTATTTGTTTGAGACCGGAGCTATAATCCAGGGAGTCAAAGAATTTCATGAAAAACACGATAAAGGATATATCATCCTGGGTGCTAGATGCTCCAAGGTATTTAAAAAGTGGGAGATACAGTTGAATGTCCACAACCTCACCAATCAGACATATTCAGTTCGTCCTGGGCTCAGAGAAGCACCAATCAGTACTAGTTTGAGAATTCAATACAGAATACAAGGTAGAATAAATAGTTAGAAAAAATTATATGTATGAAATGAATAGTCAGTATCTTACAAATTATTATTACTTCTATCAGAAAAACGAAACATTTGTTAATAAATAAGCCTTAATCGGTTTTCTTGACTTATATTTGCGGATTCTAAAAAAACATATCATTTTTTTTCATTTTAAATAGAATATGGAACAGAAAGGACTAGTAAAATGGATATTGTATGCCCTTTTGGCAGTCTGTTTAATCCAATTGCTCTTTCATATACCAACACTCAGAGTAGAGAGGGAAGCAGAAGAAGCAGCTCAATTAGCAGGTGCGGGGATACAGGATGAAAACCAAAAATATATGGCTGAAAAGCAAGCGAGGTTGCATTTTTTGGATTCCATTTCCTCCGAGAAGATACTTAAGGTTCCCTTACTCAAAGATTATACGTATACGGACTTAAAGAAGCAACAATTGGCCTTGGGTCTTGACCTCAAAGGTGGTATGAGTAGTGTGCTCCAGATAGATCTTAGGGACTTGTTGGTTTCTCTATCCGGGAATAATAAAGACCCTCAGTTTATTCAGGCTTTAGATAATGCTGAAAAACAATTGCAAAACAGCCAGGCAGATTATATTACATTATTTGTCAGTGAATATAAGAAACTGAATACTGGAAAATCCTTGGCTTCCCTGTTCTCAAAATCTGCAACACTCAAAGACAAAATTACCTTTAATTCATCGGACGCAGACGTACAGGCTACCATACGAACATTGGCAGATGAAACGGTCGATATGACTTTTACCAGAATCAAGGATAGAATAGACAAGTTTGGTGCCACACAGCCGAATATCTCGCTGGATAAAGCAAGAGATATGATCGTGGTGGAACTGCCGGGTGTTGACAATCCTGAGCGAGCAAGAAAGTATCTCCAAGCTTCTGCAAAACTTGAATTCTGGGATGTTTACAGAATTTCGGATCCCGGTGTTTTCAACGGTTTCGTCAATGCGGATACCAAGTTGAAGGCAATGATGGCAGGTGATACCGCTGCAGAAACAAAGCCGAAATTCAGATTGCAAAATCGCTACGACTACAAACGCGATTCTCTAGGAAATGTGACTGATTCGACATTGGCCGGAGTGGACACGATCCCCGATGCCAATGATCCTAATCGAGAAGCTGGACCACTCTTCAAGATATTTTCTCCCAATCAAAGCAATGGGCAAAATTTTGCTTTCAGCGAAGCCGTTTTGGGGGTTGTTGACAAAGCCTATAAATCCAAAGTTTTGGATTTGCTGGCAAAACCAGAGGTAAAAGCTCTTTTCCCTCCGGATATTGAATTCAGAGTAGCCCAAAAAGCTACAAAAAATTATGAAACCAATGAATTGACCAACTTATATGACATCTATGGTATCAAGAAGAAACCCGGTACCAATGATGCTCCTTTGGACGGTTCTAGGGTAATCAGAGCTCTGACTACTTCAGATCCCCTGTCAGGTGAAGTCGTAGTATCGTTGTCAATGGATAATAAAGGTGCGAAAGTTTGGGGTGATATGACAACCCGTGCTGCGAATGATCGCAACCGTCCGATAGCTATCGTTCTTGACGATGAGGTTGTTTCATGTCCCAATGTTAATGACCCGATACTTGGGGGAAATTCCCAAATTTCAGGCCGATTCTCTATAGATGAAGCAAAAGACTTGTCTAATATTCTACAAGTAGGTAAATTGCCTGCACGGACAAAAATTGTACAAGAATCCCTTGTAGGTCCTTCCCTGGGTAAAGAAAATATCAATAAGTCATTATGGTCAATCCTAGGAGGTTTCTTCCTTGTATTGTTATTCATGGTGCTATACTATACAGTAGGCGGATTCGTATCCATCATTGCTCTTGGATTGAATATCATATTTATTCTTGCCTCTTTGGCCTCATTTGGAACCGTTCTTACCTTGCCTGGTATTGCCGGGGTGGTATTGACCATGGGTATGGCTGTTGATGCGAATATTATCATATACGAAAGGATCAAAGAAGAAATCAACGCAGGTAGGTCATATCTTCAATCAATAGCGGAAGGATTCAAACATTCATTATCGGCGATTATCGACTCGCACGTCACAGCATTGTTGTCCTCAATTGTATTGTTTTATTATGGTCTTGGTCCTATCAAAGGATTTGCTTTGGTTTTGATCGTAGGTATTATTTTCTCAGTTTTTACTTCTGTCCTGGTTTCTCGATTGATCATTGATTGGTGGTCAAGCAAAGGTAAAGAAATGAGCTTCTTCTCAGATTTTACGAGGAGAATGTTCAAGGACATTAATTTTGATTGGGTAGGCAATAGAAAATATGCTTATATCTTTTCGGGATTACTTACAATTATCGGTTTGATTTCATTTTTTACTCGTGGATTCGAACTTGGTGTGGAATTCAAAGGTGGGTATTCGGTAAACGTCCATTTTGATAGAGATATAGATGCCGAAACTTTGAGAAATGCACTTAATGTTGCTTTTGAAGGTAACCCGATTGTAAAAAGTGTAGACACTAAGAATACATATAATATTACAACATCTTACCTCATCAATGACCAATCATCAGATGTCAACAATAAGGTAAAGGCTAAATTACTAGAGGGTATCAATAAGGCCTTGGGTACCAACGTGAGTTTTGATGATTTCAGTAATCATGAAGGAAGTGGTATTCATATCCTGTCTTATAGTCAGGTAGGGCCGGTGATTGCAGATGACATCAAAAGAAGTTCGACAAAGGCAATATTGCTTTCCTTATCAGTAATTTTTATCTACATCTTGATCAGGTTCTATAAATGGCAATACAGTGCAGGAGCAATTGTTGCCCTGGTGCATGATACATTGGTCGTATTGACCTTTTTCTCTTTGTTCCATGGTATCTTGCCTTTCCCTATGGAGATCGATCAAGCATTTATCGCTGCCATACTTACAGTCATAGGTTATTCGATGAATGATACTGTTATCGTGTTTGATAGGATTAAGGAATACCTCAGTATGGACTCGACAAAGAGTGATAAGGAATTGATCAATGCTGCGATCAATACTACGCTTTCGCGTACCATCAATACCTCACTTGTAACCTTGTTGACCATCATCATCCTATTCCTTTTTGGTGGAAACAGTATCAAAGGCTTTGCTTTTGCTTTGATCATTGGTATTATTATTGGAACTTATTCTTCCATTTTTGTTGCCACACCGATCATTGTGGATTTAGGTAAAAACCTAAGATTTACGCCAAAACACAATCACGAAACTACCAGTAAAAAAGTAGCAAAGACTACATAAATATTATAAGTAAAAAAAACAGCAGCCCTTTGTAGATGATTTTACAAAGGGCTGTTTATTTTTGGACCTCATGGTATGAAGAAAGTTGAGACATTTACCTTGTTTGTTTCATTTTGCCTGTTAATTGTAGCAAGTGGATGCAAGTCATTGAAAAAATTAAGCGCCAGTCAGGCATTCCAAAGCAAAGAATATGCACTGGCAGAACAACTCTATACCAAGAAGTACAATGCTGCTAAGAAAGAAGAAGATCTAGCCTCCTTTGCATACTATGCCGGCAAATCTTGCCAATATCAAGGTAAATTCAATGCAGCCGCAGCTTGGTTTCGGCTGTCATCAGATGCAGTACCGGATCCCAAAACTATGCTTGAGCTGGCCTTCAGTTTAAAACGATCAGAAAATTTTGATGCAGCGGCAATCGCCTTTCAGAATCTGTCTCAGAAGTTTCCCAATCAACCGCTATATCGTCGCGAAATCGCGATCTGTAAGTCCAACCAAGATTGGATCAAACGCATCGACAGCACTGCTCAATTTGTCATCGAAGGGCTGGATGATGTGAATACGAATTATTCAGAGTTTTGCCCGGTATTTGATCGAGCCTCCAAGCTGTATTTTAGCTCGGATAGGAAACAAACCAATAAATCGGAATTATATGCATGGAGTTTGCATCCTTTCATGGATATCTACAGATTGAAAAACAATGGCGATGTAGAGAAAATACCCGGAGATATCAACTCAGGAGATCATGAGGCTGTTTTTTGCTTCAATGCAGATGAGTCAATTGCCTTATACACATCTTGTTCTTCTCATGATGCTGATAATACCTATTGCAAGATAGCTCAGGCTAAAGTTAGTTCGTTTCGATGGGAGTATGACCATACCCTTGATCTAGGTGGTGGTCGATCTAATGACAAGCACCCTGCTTTACATCACTCAGATTCTGTTCTGGTTTTTAGTTCAGATCGGAGCGGAGGTATTGGCAAAACCGATTTGTATATAAGCTATCTCAATGGTGACCAATGGTCCAAGCCCGAGTTATTACCTGCTCGTATCAATACAGAAGGGCAGGAGCTCTTTCCTGTATGGCAAGGCGATACGCTGTATTTTTCAAGTGACGGGTTGCCTGGTTTTGGGAGTCTGGATATATTCAAAACTTACAGACTTTCTTCGGGTGAATGGGCTTCCCCTCAAAATCTGAAGTATCCGTTCAATTCAGGGGCGGACGATTTTGGTTTGACTCCGGACACTACTTTAGCTTGGGGAGATAGCCTGGTTTACAAGTATCTATTTACTTCCAACAGATTTCAAACCAAAGGTGACGATATACTATCCATTTCCTTGTTGAGTGATAAGAGTCAAGACAGCTTGACTTCCAAACCAATTTTTTCAATCAGATTGCAATTGAATTTTTATTCTGCCGGTATGTATCGAGGTGGCATTTCGAAGGCCCCTCTCGATTCAATATTGATCACAGAGGGCTCCTCTATCACAGTAAACACAGGAACAAAAAACAGCATTACCCTGGATCTTCCGGCGAATTCTACATTTGATTTTAAATTTGGACGCAGACAACACCTCAATCAGAATTTGTCTCTAAACACTGTGGCAGTACCTCGAGATTTGACACATGATAGCACCTTGATCATTGTCCAAGAAATAAGTCTAACGCCATTTGAAGAAAATAAGGAATTCGTGCTTGAAAATGTGTTTTATGACTTTGACAAAGCCAATCTTCGTGAAGAGTCCCATCATGCTCTGGATCAGCTGGTTAGACTTTTGAATTCAAATCCCAAAGTCAATATACGCCTCGGTGCTCATACAGATTGTAGAGGTGACGAAACTTATAACAAAAAACTGGCAGTCGCACGAGCGGACTCGGTGATCGATTATCTTGTAAAACAAGGAATCAGCATTACAAGAATGACACCTGTGCCGTATGGCGAAGACGATCCTGCAATAAATTGTGCTTGTGCAGATTGTACCGAAGAACAACATCAACTCAACAGACGCACGACTTTCACCATTGAAATCGACAGATCCCGATGAGTCAGTTCAACTTTGAAGGCCTGTTTATTCTATGATTTGCTTGGCCGGCAAAGAGTCAGTGGCCTCTTTTGAAATGGCAGATTTGAGAACTTTGATAAAGGTTTTTCCATCTAACTGAAGTTCAACAATGTTCTCTTCAATTTTTGTGATTCTGCCGATTATTCCACTGGTAGTTGCTACCTGATCACCTTTTTTTAATTGATTGCCGAATTCATTTTGTAATTTCTGTTTTTTGATTTGAGGTCTCAACATAAAAAAATACATGATTCCAAAAATCAAAATATAAAACACAATCATTGACCATCCACCCATAATTTTCTATTGTCTTGGTTTTACAAAAGTTTTTACTTTAAATCGAGTTACTTGAGGATAAGTATTTGCAAAAATAAGAATGTCTTTGGACTGTAAGCCGGATTTTCCCTTTGAGTGATATTCTACAAGAATTGAATCCTTCTTTCCGGGTTCAATAAATCCTTTGGGATGCTTTGCTACAGTACATCCACAAGATGATTCAACATGTGATATCAAGCCTTTTTTATTTCCTGTATTGCGAAAGTAAAGTGTGTATTTGACTGTGTCACCTTCCGTAATTGTTCCAAAATCGATACTGTCTTGTTCCAAAACAAACTTTGCTGTATGTAATGAATCCACTGGATTTGAAGCCGTTGATGAATTTTCAATGGCCTCTAGATAAGGATTTGTCACAGTTTCAGCCGGCACCGTTGATTTTTTATTTTCTTTGCAGGAAAATGCCACAATCAACATCAAGATCATGTTCAGGTATGGCACTTCAAATTTATATTGACGATTCATTTTGGCAAAATTAGGATTAAATCGACACATTTTCATTGTTGGACCTGCAGCATCTGGCAAGACAGTTTTAGGTCAGCATTTGTGTGAGAAGTTTGGATTCAATTGGATTGATTTGGATAGCCGCCTCGAAAATCTCGTTGGAATGGACATCCCGGAATATTGGCAAAGTGAAGGAGAGCAGGCTTTTCGAATTCAGGAAAGAGAAGTTTTGCTGGACTGCATGCATCAAACACCATCCTTGATCACTGTAGGCGGAGGTTGTCCATGCTTTTTTATCAATATGAGTTTAATGATACAATATGCATGTATTCACTTACATTCTGAAGCACCTTTGCTGTTTAAACGACTGCAATTGCAAGGGAATAGGCCACTCTATCAATCTATGAACTTTCTGGATTTTGAAACATTATACAACAGTCGTCAGAAATTTTATAACAGAGCTCAATACAGATTGAACAATGTGTCTGACCTTGACTATTTATTTCAACAGGGAAAAGAAATCATCACTCAAATTTTGAATAGATAATTGATAGAAAATATGGAAGCTAAACATTGCATTATTATAGGGTCTGGACCTGCCGGATACACGGCGGCCATTTATGCTGCCAGAGCAAACATGAATCCATTGCTGTTCACGGGTGCTGAACCCGGTGGCCAATTGATGATCACCACTGAAGTAGAGAATTTTCCCGGATACCCCAAAGGAGTTCATGGTCCGGTGTTGATGGAGGACTTGCAGAAACAAGCTGAGAGATTTGGAACCGAGATCAGGTACGAAAGAATCACAGGAGTGGATCTGAATGGTCCTCTCCATAAATTATGGACTGAATCGGGAGAAATCCTTCATACACATTCTGTGATCATTGCCACAGGAGCTAGTGCAAAATGGTTGGGATTGGAATCCGAAAAACGCCTCCTCAATAAAGGAGTTTCTGCATGTGCTGTTTGTGATGGTTTTTTCTTCAAAGGAATGGATGTCGCAGTAGTAGGGGGTGGTGATACTGCTGCAGAAGAAGCTTCTTACCTCTCTAAACTTTGCACTAAGGTGCATTTATTGGTGCGAAAAGACTATATGCGTGCTTCAAAAATAATGCAAGAACGAGTACAGAACACTCCAAACATCACCATCCATTGGAATACAGAAACTGTAGAAATCAAAGGTGATCAAGAAGTAGATGCCGTGCATATCAACAATGTCCTTACCAACGAAAAAAGTACTATTCCCGTCAAAGCATTTTTTGTTGCTATCGGACATTCTCCGAATTCGCAACCGTTCAATGGCTGGTTGGACATGGATGAACAGATGTACCTGAAAACCATTGCAGGTACGAGTCGAACAAATCGAGATGGTGTGTTTGCTTGTGGAGATGTTCAGGATAGAGTTTATAGGCAGGCTGTTACAGCAGCAGGTTCAGGCTGTATGGCTGCGCTGGATGCTGAGAGATATTTGACTGCTTCAGGGATTTTGTAGGGATTCGAATCAAATTGGAATTGGCCTATATTGTCTCAGACTGCAAAGCAAATTTCCAGCTGTAGTTTCACAAAATTGCTTGACATAAACAAAAAGCAAGAAATGAGATTTCAGGCATTGGAAACTAATCTACATCCACTAATTAATTTTTTATTACAACTATTGAAAACCATTGAAGAGCACGCCCAGAAGAAGTAACTGATTTTATTCATATGGCGTCGTTTATTTATAAAAGATAACGCGTCCACCTTCTTTATGCCATTTGTACTCTGTGAGATACAGGCTGTCATTATAATAGCATCTGAAGTCTTTGTAGTCGTACATCTCGCACCGATCAGAATGGACGAGTGTGAAATCAAAGGAGATGGTATCGACGTCTCTCTCTACATTGTCAAAGTCAACGAGGTGCAGATAGTACTCCTGATGGATAGGATAGTTTACGCTGTCGCGGCCATGCTTGATAAGGCTGAATCTCATTCCACCTCCTGCAGTTATTGTGCCTTCAGTTCTAATCGTATCTCCGTACATATCGACCAATGTGGATACCTTATCAGAGTAAGGGCAGTCAAGACAATTACCTACGATAGACTCATTGGTTTCTTTGTCAAAAACATAACAAAAAAAAGCGATTTCATAAGCGCTTAATGATTGTGAACAGGGACTTTCACAGTTATAGCAGCAACTATTGAAAACCATTGAAGAGCACACCAAGAATAAGTAACTGATTTTATTCATGTAGCGTCTTTATTTATAAAACCTGATTCCCCAACCTGAAGACCAAGGGTATTCTGTGAAGTATAAGCTGTCATTATAATAGCACCTGAAGTCCTTGTAGTCGTACATCTCACACCGATCAGAATGGACGAGGGTGAAATCAAAGGAGATGGTATCGACATCCCTTTCCACATTATCAAAGTCAACTAGATGCAGATAGTACTCCTGATGGATGGGATAGTTTACACTGTCGCGGCCTTTTATTATAAGTGGAAAAATCATTTCTCCACCTGCAGTGATTGTCCCGTCATTTCTAATCGTGTCTCCATATATATCTACAAGCGTGGATACTTTATCAGAGTAGGGGCAACTTAGGCAGTGACCTATAATAGATTCATTTTTTTCTTTGTCAAATACGGTAAAAATAAAATTGATTTGATATGCCTCCAAAGATTGTCCACAGGGACTTTCACAGTTATAGCAGCAAGTATTGAAAACCATTGAAGAGCACGCCCAGAAGAAGTAACTGATTTTATTCATACGGCGTCGTTTATTTATAAAAGATAACGCGTCCACCTTCTTTATGCCATTTGTACTCAGTGAGATACAGGCTGTCATTATAATAGCATCTGAAGTCTTTGTAGTCGTACATCTCGCACCGATCAGAATGGACGAGGGTGAAATCAAAGGAGATGGTATCGACGTCTCTTTCGACATTGTCAAAGTCAACGAGGTGCAGATAGTACTCCTGATGGATAGGATAGTTTACGCTGTCGCGGCCATGTTTGATCAGAAAGAATGTCATCGCTCCATCAGTATCTATAGTCCCCTCTGTTCTAATCGTATCTCCGTACATATCGACCAGTGTAGATACTGTATTGGAGTAGGGGCAGTCAAGACAATTACCTACGATAGACTCATTGGTTTCTTTGTCAAAAACATAACAAAAAAAAGCGATTTCATAATCGCTTAATGATTGTGAACAGGGGACACCACAATCATCACAACAGCCTTTGAAAACCATTGAAGAGCACGCCCAGAAGAAGTAACTGATTTTATTCATCTGGCATTGCTTATTTATAAAAGATAACGCGTCCACCTTCTTTGTACCATTTGTACTCTGTGAGATACAGGCTGTCATTATAATAGCATCTGAAGTCTTTGTAGTCGTACATCTCGCACCGATCAGAATGGACGAGGGTGAAATCAAAGGAGATGGTATCGACATCCCTTTCCACATTGTCAAAGTCAACGAGGTGCAGATAGTACTCCTGGTGGATGGGATAGTTTACACTGTCGCGGCCATGTTTAATAAGTAAGAATCTCATCGCACCATCGGTATCTATAGTCCCCTCTGTTCTAATCGTATCTCCGTACATATCGACCAGTGTGGATACCTTATCAGAGTAGGGGCAGTCAAGACAATGACCTACGATCGATTCATTGGTTTCTTTGTCAAAAACATAACAAAAAAAATTGATTTGATATGCCTCTAAAGCTTGTGCACAAGGACTATGGCAATCAGCACAACAGCCATGGAAAAAGACAGTTAAGATTAGAATAAAATAATAAATATAGGATTTCATGATACTATTCAGGATTTGGTTATGCTAATGATTCAAAGATATAAATTTATAAATGAAATTCCAAATTTATTTCACCCTGGAAGTCGGAGCGATTACCAAAATAAAGCGCTATATCCACGAACTTATTTTATCATCCCCATGATGAATCGATCAAGATCTCACTATGAATGTTGAATCCCTTCCGCTACCTGATGATTAATTTTTTAAGAATGAATTTTCCATCTTGAGATGTGATTCTCAAAAGATATAATCCTGGTGAAATATCATTTAATCTTACTTGGTACCTGTTTTCATATTTTTCAAAATTCAGTGACTTAGAAATGCCTTCCATATCTGAAATTTGAAGAGACCTGATATCAAAACTTTGGTCGGTAATCACTTCAAAAAAATCCTGGCTTGGATTTGGAAATAGTTGAACAGAAATATCATCTAAAAAATATGATTCTGTAGTTTTACAAACAGCAGATTGTGGGCAATATGTCCGTCGGGTGAGACTACAATCCAAAACAAAAGGATTAGCTTTGTTTTCCTGATACTTTGCAATCGCATATGTCCTTGCCCATTCCAATGAATCTACAGGATCCTGAAGGTGCCAATCACAAAGAGTTTTTTTCATGCCTTCAAAAAAACTTTTGTTGGATTGTAATTCGTACATCGTGAAAAAATAAAATATCGCTCGAGCAACATTTCCTTTGTGATCTTCTCTGGGTTCAAAAAAACCATCTATAGATTCGCTATATTCATTGATTTCTTTTCCTGGTTTCAAAATGAGATCAGTGGATTTATAGAACCAGTGTTTTGTTTTTGTGTCGTCGATTTCAGAATAGGGATAATTCCATCTTGCTTCGTTTACGGCTGCTCTACTTGGATAGAGATGATGCATGTCTGATCTTGCATTTCCTGTTTCAGCACCCATGCTCTGTGGAAATGTATGCTCACATGTGATGCCATTTGGATTTCCATTTTTATATAGATCTGCGATTGCATCTTGACTCAGATGGTTGACATAGAGTGCATGTTTTGTATAAACACATCTGACCGTATCTGCCTCGTTGTAAATTTCTGTGTACATTTTTACCCGAGCTGGAGAGTAATCCAGAACTATTGAAGGTTTGAAATCATTGACCAGTTTTGTTATCAGTATTAATCCTGAGTCGTTAGGGTATAAAGTTTGGTTGTGCCATTGCGCGGCCCCATATTCTAAGCTGAATATCCATGTTAGTGCTAAGAGTATTTGTTTCCACCTCATTACGTAAAGTTACAGTGATTTCTTATTTTTACAGTTATCCATATGAAATTATGAATATTGACAGCTTTATGCAGTATTGCTTATCCAAACCTTTTACGTCTCATGACTTTCCTTTTGGTGAAGAAACTCTAGTCTTCAGGGTAAAGGGAAAGATATTTGCCTTGACAGGTTTGGAAGCAGGTCACCTGCAGGTCAATCTCAAGTATGATACAAATCTCATCGACGAGATCCGGGACAAGTATGAAGAAGTCCAGCCTGGATATCATATGAATAAGAGACATTGGAACACAGTAGATTTTGAAGGGAAGCTTTCAGACAAAATATTGAAGGAATTGATAGATCACAGTTATTCTCAGGTTGTCAAAGGCTTATCCAAAAAAGACAGGATAGGATTGGAATAATGTTTATGAAAGATTCAGTTTCATTTTTAGGATAAATTTCCTTGGTTCCAATTAGAAAATTCTTACTTTAGCATTTGTGCTTGAGAAATGGATTTTAAAGTTATTGCTTTTGCTTGGAATGCTGCATTCTTCTGTCTTTTTAATGGCTCAGTGTAGCGTTGATGCAGATGCCGGCCCTGATCAGTTTACATGTGATCCCTCGATGCCTCCTGAACTTCAGGGCAATGCTAATGGTAGCATGTTCTCTTGGAATCCGAGGACATATCTGAGTGATCCCAACAGTTTAAATCCCCTTGTAATCGCTCCACCTGGCAGATATACCTACACGCTCACCACGAGTGGCGTGAGTACTCTCAATCTTATAGACAATGGTGATTTTGAAGCCGGCCAGACCGGCTTTTCCTCCAATTATAATTTTTCCAATAGTTTATTGCCTGAAGGTACTTATAATGTCGGTCCCGATCCTTCTGCTTTTCACCCTGGCTTCAGCCCCTGTGGAGATCATACCTCTGGGTCAGGCAATCAATTGATTGTCAATGGATCTGTCAATACAAGTAATAATATCTGGTGCCAGACAGTGACCCTGATTCCCGGAAAAATGTATCTTTTTTCCGTTTCCGCTCAGAGTGTGGTTGGTGCCAATCCTCCACTTATAAGTATTAGTTTTAATGGAGTCGATGTGGGTCAGATAGCTGCGAATTCTGTCTGCAACTGGGTGACTTTTGAATATTGCTTTATGGCAAGTGCGGCAAACGTTGCTATTTGTTTGAGAGAATTGACTGGAAATGCAGGTGGCAATGACTTTACTATAGACGACATCACTATGTTTGAAAAATGCGATGACAAAGATGACGTCATTGTCGAAATTGTAGATTTAAGAGCTGTGTTGGATATTCCTGTCAAACCAAAATGTGAATCCGAAGAATTCGTATTGGATGGCAGCAGATCTTCTTCCGGCCCCAATATTAGGTATGAATGGAGTACAGATATAGGAAATATATTGAATGTCTCCGGATCAAAAGCAATGGCTAAAGGTTCCGGATTATATAAACTCAAAATAATTTATGACAACGGAACCGTCTATTGTGAGAAAGAAGTGGAAGTACTTGTTGACGTAGCAGATGATTTGGAAGGGGAAATCATCGTGACAGGTGTACCCAATTGTCAGATGGATACAGTTCTTATGACGGCATCTGTGTTCAATGGTTCAGGTAGATACCAATACAGTTGGAGTTCAAATCAACACATTATATCCGGGCAGGGGAGCCCTATCATCAAAATCACCCAATCGGGATGGTACACTGTTTTTGTTACAGATCTGGAGTCGGGATGTATATTTGAAACTCAGCAATATGTATTTGGGGATACGACCCTGCCTCAGGCGCAAATTCGGGGAGACAGCATTTTAAATTGCCGGAAAAATACCGCCTTGTTGCAATCAAAAAATATAGATACTTCGAAATACCAGATCACTTGGATTTTACCAAATAACAATCGGATAGACCGAGAGACAAGCATTACAGCAAGCCTGGAAGGTATATATCGTGTCATATTGGTGGACAAATCTACCAAATGTGCCGATACAGCACAATGGTTGATTAAGAAGGATGTTCAGCAACCTGATTTGCAACTACAATTCGATAGTCTGATCACCTGTAGCCATGATACAGCCTGGGTCAATATTTTGGGATTTGAAAATCAAAATGTACTCTACAACTGGTCCGTTTCAGGCAACACTCAACCTTCCGATACTTCTGCAAGTTGGGCATTTGTCCAATCCTCAAATGGGACGATCAGGAAGACCGATCTAAAAAATGGATGTTTTAGTGAAGATAGTTTTTATATCAGAGATGTCAGGGCAATACCTCAGTTTAAACTTAAAAAAAGTGGTGACATCAATTGTAAGAATGAGAGCATCCTCATCAGCAGTGACAAATCAAATCAACGGACTTCAAAAATTTGGAGTTCGTCATCAGGTTCAGTGATTACACATCTGTCTGATAGCGCCATATCCGTCACACAAGGAGGTTGGTATGGTTTGACTGTGACAGACAGTTTAACAGATTGTTCTTATCAGGATAGTATTTTTGTTGAATATGCAAAATTTCAGCCGCAGGTGAAATTGCGCGATAGTCTCTACTTTTCATGTGGGGATTCAGTCATTGTAGTGGATCCTTTAAACTCTACTATAAGTTCAAGCACTACCTTCCAATGGAGTACGATCAACGGCAAAATTAATTCTGATCCAAAGTCCCTCAAATTGATTGCGGCGGCACCCGGAGAATATGTTTTGATTACAATAGATACCTTGAGTCTCTGTGGTGATACTGTTAAGTTGATCATCATCCCGGATCAAAAAATCCCGCTGGTTCAGATTGATCAACCCCTAGTTTTGAATTGTAGGAATTTAACGATTCAGCTTCAGGGTAGGGTACAGACACAATCTGGTGCTCAGCTAATATTCAACTGGAGTTCATCATCATTTCCATCGATCAAAGACTCTATGATTTTGAATCCGGTCATTTCAGTCCCGGGAAAATATCAATTGGAAGTCATTGATCAATCCAATTTTTGCAAGAACTCAACAGAAGTGATCGTTCTCCAAGATACCATTCAACCCATGTCCCAAGCGGGAGTTGACACAATCTGGAAGTGCGATACCAAATCTTTGATTCTATTTGGTTTGGGTTCACAGGCTAGAAATATCAAATACTCCTGGTCGACATTAAACGGAATCATTCTTGGTCCTTCAGATCAACAAAGTTTAACCGTAGGTGGCGCTGGTTCATATGTATTGAGGGTGGAAGATGATGTAAATGGGTGTTTTGATTTGGATACAGTAACAGTCCGGTTAGATATAAATTTTCCACGTGTGACGATCAACATTCCAGATACACTCAATTGCTTGAATAAGCAAATTGAATTATTGGCAAACAATAATTCAGGTGCAGGTAACTTCAGTTACCAATGGTCCTCATCAAATGGAAACATAATAGGGAACACAGATTCAACACTCGCTTTAGTTGACAAACCAGGCTATTATAAATTTAAAATAACGAATAATTCTAATCTATGCATTGCCGAAGACAGTGTATTAGTGATAGAGAACCTATCTCAACCATTTGTCGATGCAGGTCCAGCAAGGGTTCTGACCTGTAGAGATAGTGTTGTTCAGTTGGATGGTTCGTTCCAAAATCAAAATATCACATTTGCATGGCATACTACCTCAGGCAATATTCTTTCACCAATTGATTCAAAGAGCATATTGGTTGATAAACCAGGGAAATATTATTTGCTCGTTACTGATCAGGAAAACTATTGTAATAATGTGGATTCAGTTCTGGTAACGTTGAATACGGATATCCCTCGATCTGTTTCAAAAATGGTTGAAGATTCGCCTTGCGTGGGCTTATTTGGTTCGTTTACATTGACAGATGTAAAAGGAGGTGTAAGACCTTATAATATCACAATTGATGGATTGACAACCGATTTAAATAAGAAAGTGTCACTCAGTGCGGGAAATCATTTTTTAAAAATCACTGATGCTAATGGATGCGATTTTGAAGAACGGTTTAGCATAAAAGATGGTCCCATTGTAGAAGTAGATTTGTTAGCAACTATTCAGTTGGTTCAGGGTGTCAACTATACTCTGGATCCTGTATTTTCTGTCCCTGATTCTGAAATCAGCTCAATAGAATGGTATCCGGCAAGTAATTTGAGCTGCTCATACTGCAAAAATCCTGTCGTTCAAAATTTAACATCAGATCAAAATTATTCAATCCGTATTATTACAAAAGATGGTTGTGAAGCAGAAGCCAATATTTTGATCAAAATAGTCGGTCGCGAGATTTGGTTGCCGAATATTTTCTCAGCGAATGGAGATCACATCAATGACAATTTTTTTCCTGTAATCACGCCTTCTGCTGCTGCCGCGATTGAGGAATTTGCAATTTTTGACCGATGGGGTGAACGAGTATTTTTTGCAAAGGACATTGATGCTTATACTCCGGAATTGGGCTGGGACGGATTATTCAAACATTCTCAAGTCAACCCCGGTGTTTATGTCTATTATTTGAAAGTGAAGTGGAAAGACAATACTACGGAACAACTGCATGGTGACATAACAGTAGTGAGGTAAACACATGCGAAAATTAACTATGCAAGAACTCAGACGGTTGGCTCCATCTGAATTCATCCAAAAAAATAAAATCCCCCTAAGTTTAGCTGCTGATTCCATTCGATCAGGACACAATGTTGGATCGCTGTTTCGCCTAGCTGATTGTTTTGCTTTGGAGTCTATCTTGTTGGGAGGTTATACTGCTATTCCACCACATCCTGAAATAGAAAAAACAGCCTTAGGTGCTACCAAAACGGTTTCCTGGGATAAATCCATTGATCTGGCAAAATCATTGGGCAGCATCAAATCTGAGAGAGATGCATTGATTATCGGCTTAGAACAAACAGACCTTTCTGTGTCCTTGCAATCTTATACTCCGGATTGGTCGAGACCTATCATCTTAGTCTTAGGTAACGAGGTCACAGGTATACAAAATACTGTGTTGGAACAATTGGATGTTTGCATTGAAATCCCTCAATTTGGCACAAAACATTCACTCAATGTGAGCGTAGCTGCAGGAGTGGCAGTGTGGCACTTCGTGCATGCCTGGCTTCAAGGTCAAAAGGCCTAATATCGCTGTTTGGCTTTGTGCCTGTAATGCATTCGAATCCCAACCATGATTTCTGAAGTTCGAAACTTTGAAACAGAATCATCAGACCAATATCGCCATAACTCCTCGCCGAAGCTTTGCTGAACGCCTAAACTTGGGGTAAGTGTCCAAGTTTTATTGAGGGCCAAATCCAAGCCTACACCAGCCCCGATCCCGGTAGACCACTGGCGAAGTGTTTCTTTTTGTTCAGAACTGGAGTACCTGTGAAATCCATATTGAACTGTGGGATTAATAAAAAAGTGCAAGCCTTTTTTGATCGTATTTCCTTGCTTGGAAAATGTTGGACAGTTGCAATCGTCTTTAAAGCTCAAGGGATAAATGAGAACAGGGACTTGTAAATACAGGTGTGTAGAATTCAGGTCCAAGCCGTTTCCGGAAGGATTTTTCTGAGCAAAAGAAAATCCAACACCCGGTAAAAATTCCAGTCTATAATTTTTTAATCTAAACCACCTGTTTAAAGCTACTTTTGGGCTGAGGTAGGCGTCTGTAAGCCCAATATCCGGTGTTTCACTGTAATGATCTGAGGATGACGCAATCCATATTTCAGCACCCCATTGAGCCTTTACATCTATCGAGAACCACAATGTAAGGACCCATATCAGGTTCAAACCTCTTATAGAAAATCCCTTCATATCCAAATCATTTGTTGAAATAAACGTAGTTTTGCACATTAAGTTATTTTATTGAAAACAAAAACTTTTCAAAAAGAAAAAGTCCATGTAGTCACATTGGGTTGTTCTAAGAATTTTGTAGATTCAGAAAATCTCATCACCCATTTAGCTCACCATAAGATAACTGTAGAGCACAATGCTGATCAAAATGATTCAGAAATAGTGATAATCAATACATGTGGATTTATTGACAAAGCTAAAGAGGAATCTATTGACACAATTCTGTCTTATGCAGAATTGAAAAAAACTGGGAGCCTAAAAAAATTATTTGTCACAGGGTGCTTATCTCAAAGATACAAAGACCAGCTTGAAGACGAAATTAAAGAAGTAGATGCTTTTTATGGTACAATGGAATTGCCGCTTCTGTTGAAAAATTTTGAAATCGATTATAAATCTGAATTAATCGGTGAAAGAATTTTATTGAAACCAAGTCATTACGCTTATGTAAAAATATCTGAGGGATGCAATCGCACCTGCAGTTTTTGTGCAATACCTTTAATGCGTGGAGCCCATGTGTCGCGAACCATTGAATCGATTGTGCATGAAGTCAAACACCTTACCACGCAAGGTGTGAAAGAAATTATACTCATAGCACAGGAATTGACATACTATGGTCTCGATATTTATAAACAAAGATGTTTGGATCAATTGATGCGCGAACTCTGTAAGATAGATGGCGTCGAGTGGATAAGGTTGCACTACGCTTATCCTGCTAAGTTTCCTATGGAGATTATTGAAGTGATGAAAAGCGAACCAAAGGTTTGCAAGTATTTGGATATTCCCTTGCAACACGCATCCGATCCAATACTGAAAGCAATGAAAAGGCAAACTACCCAAGCAGAAATGCAAGCACTCATTGACGAGATTAGGGATAAAATTCCGGGTATTAGTTTGCGTACCACTATGTTGTTAGGATTTCCCGGAGAGACTGAGGAGGATGTACAGCAAGTGATAGAATTTATTCAAAGAAATAGGTTTGACAGGTTGGGTGTGTTTACTTACTCACATGAAGATGGGACTTCTGCTTATGAATTGGAGGATGACATTCCACTTGAAGTAAAACAGGAAAGAGCGTCTCGGGTAATGGATATCCAGGAACAAATTTCGCTGGAGTTGAACCAAGAGAAAGTTGGTAAAATTTTCCGCGTATTGGTTGACCAGAAAATGTCTGGCAATTATGTGGGAAGGACTGAAGCAGATAGCCCTGAAGTAGATAATGAGGTACATATCAATGCTCAAAATCTTTATTTGAGAATAGGAGATTTTGTAGAAGCCAAGATCACTGCAGCTGATCATTTTGATTTGATTGCAATACCGCAATTCAAAGAATAATGAAACAAGAGGACGTAGATTTTTTTGGCTATCGACTCACGCCATTCAGGCAACTTTTACTTTGTTTTGGCATTATGATATTATTGGTCCTTGTTCTTTACATGGCTAGTTTGATGAAAATCACGACTGTGGAGAAAGAGGATTATTGGATTTGTTTTTTAGCTCCTATTTTATTTTTTGTGGTCATGAATTGTGTTGTTACTTTTTTTTCCAAGGAGCATTTGGTTTATTATCGAGAATCGTTGATGTCTTATATCATACTGACCATGTTGGCATGTCTTGGTGGGTGGATCATTACTGGTATAAATATTCTAGATCTTGTGCATTTCAAATTTGTGCTCATTGTCATCACGTTTGTATTCTTGGTTTTTTTGAGTATAATAAATTTGATGAAGTGGATCATGAAATACATTCTTACAGAAAATGAAACAGGAAGAAAGTAGTTATAGATGATAAAATCAATATTTATGATATTATTCAGCATTTTTGTATTGTTGTTGATGAATTGTGGGCAGAAACCTGTCGAGCATAAAATAATGCAAACCGAACAAAATATTAAATCAAATACCGAACAACTAGAATCAATTGCTATGGACAGTATTATTCCAATTATAAAATCAGAACAGGAGTGGAAGGAAAAATTATCTGAGATGGAGTACTACGTGTTGAGGCAAAAAGGTACGGAAAGAGCCTTTACCGGAGAGTACTGGGATAATCATGAAAATGGAATGTACAATTGTCGGGCCTGTGGATTGCCGCTATTCAATTCTGACACAAAGTTTGAATCTGGTACAGGCTGGCCGAGTTTTTTTAAGCCTATCAACTCAACCAATGTAAAGGAAATACAAGACAAATCTCATGGTATGGTACGAACTGAGGTGGTTTGTGGTAGATGTGGCGGACATTTGGGTCATGTCTTTGAAGATGGACCAAAACCTACAGGTATGAGATATTGTATGAATTCGGTTTCTTTGAAATTCATAAAACAATAAGTAAAATTTTTTTTAAAGTAAAAAATTTCAATCTTTAGAAAACCGAGCAAAAATTTATCGAATCAGCTGGACTGCTTTGGTAAATTTAAATTCGGACTTCTCTCCACACAAATCTATTTTCCCCGAAATAACGGCAATGTATGTGTCCATCGGCATTGCTTCCGAATTTTTTGTTCCATCCCATGAATGAGTTGGGTCATATGTGAAATAAACCAAATTTCCCCAGCGGTCGAAAATTGACATATCATAATTGCTAATGGATTCGGGGTTTTCAAAATAAGGCTTAAAAGTTTTATTGATATCTTCTCCTGTAGGAATGAATACGTTCGGAATCTTGATACTTTTTTCAAGTTCTCTGGTATCGGGTAATACCGCAAATGATCTTCGGACACTTTCGCATTGGTGTAAATCTTTATATTCAACAGTAAAAATTCCAAATCTATTGACTACTAATTGCGGTGTCTTTACATTTTCTCCAATCCAGTTGTAAATCAAGCTATCTCCATAATATGCATCTAGTTCAATAGTTTCCTCTCCGCACAAGTAACTGGTATCTGTTGTTAAAAATTTAAAATCGAGTCCGGGATAAGCATGAATAAAAAAAGTATCAATGATAAGGCACTGATTTGCATCTACGATTTTAATTATATGTTGGCCAGGTGATAAATTTGTAAAGTAAGTTCGTCCTATAGGCTGGACTTTGTTATCAAGTGTGACGGAATACGGAGATGCACCATTCAAATCTGAAACTGTCAAAGAGCCATTGATCTGATTTGGGCACGAAGAAACAATTTCTTTTTTGAATTCCAACTGACTGATCAAAATTACCTCAACGACACCGGAAGTTACACAACCATTGCTTTGATGAGATACGTATGTAAAATCCCCTGCATTTCTGAAAGTGAATTCTTTTCCTTCCTTGTTGCCGTAAAGTCTTACTCCTTTTGAATTATACCACACTATAGAATCTAATTTCTCCGAGTGGTTCGCAATAAAAATTAGTTGTTTATCTGAGCAAGGTAACATGAGCGTTTGAGCTAATCCTATGTCGTATAGTGTAGTGTCTACATCGATATAAACACTATCTGAGGAATTGCAATTTGTGTTTGGCGGGAGAACACTGTAAACGAAAACACCCGATTTATTTGTGATCAAAGCAATATTTTCTGTGTTGATTGTGTCAGTTTGTGGGCCAAGCCATCTAAACCTGAATTCACTTGATATATTACTGGTTTGAGGTAGTATATTACTTAGCCTGCTTTTGCAATTTAATTTAATCGTATCAGGCAGATCTATTATGGGTTTAATAAGATTTTCACTTACTTGTACAGTGTCATAGATTTCGCAAGAAGAGTTTTTGAACTTGACATGCAGAATATACGTTCCGGGAAGTGTAACAATAGGTTTGCGCGCAGAGTTGTTAGAATTGTTGATATCAGGTCCAGACCATTTTATGATTATGTTTGAATCAGCCTCATTAATCGATGATTCCAAAATTGCAAAATCTCTTTGACAATTGATTTGAACATTCGGTCCTGCCTGAGCATCCGGAAATTGTCCATTGAAATGGATTAGTATTGTGTCATGGCTCAGACAATGAGTGATGCTATCTCTGACAGTCAATATGTATTGTCCTTCTTTCTTGATAGAAATTAGTTTCTGATAAGAATTTGCACTTGTGATATCAGGCCCTGTCCAAATGATTTGGAGATTATTACCCGTAGATGAATTGGCACTTAAAAAAGTCGAATCGACTCCACAACCCAAATCAGAAGACTTGATTGCTTTTGCCATAGGGAAAACCGAAACATTGGCTACCACAACTATGTCTGTATCCCGACAGAAATTCATTGTATTGGTCAAAATTAATGTATAGTTGCCAGGCACGCGCACGAAGGGAAATCTTCGGGACATATTTCCAGCATTGATATCAGGACCTGACCACATATAAGTAATATCAGGTCCGAAACTTCCATTGTTACCTCCAATTGTAGTGCCTACAGAATCACAAGCAATCAGCTTGTCTATGCCTGCATCAGCTAGAGGGAGGTCTTTATCACTGTTGACTATTACTGTATCAGTCGCAGTACAATCATTTGTCAGGTTAATAATCTTGAGAATGTATTGGCCTGGTAATCCTACAGAAATATTGATCATATTTTTATTTGACGAATTCACATCCGGACCAAACCACTCTGTCAGATAACCCAATCCATAGTGTGATGAATCACCTTTGAGCCCAATCTGGCTGTGACCACAACTTAAAATTTGATCTTCTCCTGCATAAACATAAGGCGGCAGAGTATTATCAAATACTTCAACTGTGTCTCTTCCGGTACATCCTGAAAATGTATCTACCACAGACAATATATAGATTCCGGGTAGTGCAACGGTGGGTTGAGCAAGTCGACTGTTAAACGGAAGGATATCAGGACCCGTCCAGAAAAATTTTCTACCTATAATGGTATCCAAACGAAAAGGCTCCAAATTGACAAAATGTACACTACATGTCAGTTGGAGGTCTTGACCTGCATTAGGATCTGGAGTTTCAGCTACTATGACCTCAATTGATTTATCGGATTGGCAACCATTAGAATCAATCATTTGAGCGAGATGGTGAAGTGTTCTGTCAGGACAAATTTCAATATTTCTGGAAGTATCGATGAGATTCCAGATCACAATGTTATTGGTATCACCGATTGCTCTCAGGACAGTACACATACCGCGACATAATATCCTTTCATCTGCTTTTACTTCAAACTCTGGTAAAGGATACTGTCTGATGAAAATTCCTGCGGTATCGCTGCAATGAAAACTGTCTGTCACCATGACAGAGTAATAACCTTCTCTAAATACTACTATAGACTTTTCATCAGATGCATTTGACCACGAATAAGTCTCAAATGTTGATTTAGTGCCAATTTCTGCAAATTCTTCTTTACAAAATCCATGATCACCTGTGAATTGAATTTCAATGTCCGGCGTAAAACTAAGTGTGATAGGTGGGCAATTAAATTCCGGAACTTTGACTTCCGGTAATGCCTCAAACAACAGGTTTCTGCCAAAGCATGAGCAGCTCTGATCAGAAATTTCCTTGGGAAAGATAAATTCCAAAGTGTCATATGTCCAGAATTCTTTCCATTGAATTTCTATATTGACTTTTTGGGAAAATTTTACTTCTTCAAAATTGTCATCCAATTCCGTTAATTGAATTTCTTGAGCATTAGGTCCATAATAATCAGGGCTTCTGGAGAATCTTAGGGAATAGTTTTTGGTGCCTATTCTTAATACGCTGAGTTTGTTCAGTTCTACTTCTGTGCCATTGTCCAAGAATACCCAATGTCCACCTTTATGAATGGGAACCACATATTTCAGAGTGTCTGATTCCAGTGTATCTCCACAAGTGCTCGTTTCTACAAAACACTTCTCAAGGGGACATTTTGCCTTGAGATCATTTAATACATTTTGTTGTATCTGGCTGATGTAAGCATCCAATCTATTGTCTGAAATTTGTTGATTCTGATCAAAACTGAGAAATGCATTTTGTCTGGTTGACCAAATTAATTGAGTTGTGTCCATATGAGTTTGGATGCCGACCTGGAAACTATCAGCTGAACAATTGGAGTAATCAGCACCTGTTATATCTAACCGTAGTTTTACCAATTCGCACACTCCTTGAAAATTGAATTTCCACAAGGGGCTCGGTGGATCAAGTCCTCCAAGACTCCTAGTCTGGCCACAAGAATCAATTGGATCGGAATAGCAATTTGAGCTCGAATATATAATTTCAATTTCATGATTTAAAGTCTCGATAGTGTAAGACCGATTCTCAAAGCTAACCGCCACAGTATCATTCGAAGGACAAATTCCGGAATAGATTGTGTAAACGAACTCAACTTTACCGCATTTATTTAGTTTAACAGTGCTGTTGCCGGGAGAGATACTGTCGATGATCATTAGTATACTGTCTGCCGGATGGCAGATAGCCGTCCAAGAGCCTCCTGATGGGTTTCCGATCAACGAATAGCTAAGTCCGCAAATCATGGTATCCTTGCCTGCATCAGCACAGGGTTGTGCCATGATAGCTGTCATTACGGTCAGTAATAAACCGTTCAGTAATATTATTCGTTTCATCAATATATTATAAATAAATATAATGCCAGTTTTTCAACCGGATTGGTAAATGTCTAAATAAAAGTAATTTTAATTCGGAGGAAGGGGATTAATGCCTTGAATTCCAATGGTAAATATAAATATTTTTTTCTATGTCAGATTTGAAATGCGATCTGAATATCTACTTACCCATGGGATTTGGAGAAATTCGTGTGAGATATGAATAAAAAAACCGCAAATGAATGGTGTATCACTTGCGGTGTAAACAATGATCTATAAAATGGTAAAAATTTTATTTAAAAAACTTTCGGTAAGAAATACGTCCCAGATGATCGCTGATTGTCACTTGATATACGCCAGCATTCAAATCTTGCACGGGAATTGATTTGCTCAAAGAACCTTCTGAAAATTGCATATTCTCTGAATAAACCTGTTTTCCCTGAATATCCCATATTTTAATGCTTCCGGAAAAAGATTCAAGTATTTTCAACTCTAAAATCAACAAATCTATCACTGGATTAGGTTGTACGTCGAATTCCAATTGATCGGACAAATCTTCAACTGCTGTAGTTGGAACAACCGGTACGGAATTGGTTTCTGTATAGATTCCAATGATATTGCTGTTTTTGTTCCAGAAATAAGGAGTTGCCGGATAAGGATCAGAATTGTATCTGTAAGTGAAATTGACATTCTTTATGCTAAATTGGGAATCTGCATATCCTTGAAATACTGTTCTCACCTCCAATTTTTTTCCTCTATATGGCGAAACATCAATTTTTGAAGTCTCGAAACATACCTGATTGAACTGTCCGGTGCTCTCTATCCACAGATCGCTATTGAGTCCTTCAACTTTGGCGTTACCATAAATTTGTCCCCACATGTTACCTACGACGATATTATTTCCATAATAGGGATCTTTACAAGTCGTACACGGAGTGCAATCTCCATTTCTATTATTTGAAGAACAACCGTCAGCAAATGTAGCGTTTGCAAAAGTCCAGGGTTTAGTTGAGCTTGAATAGCCTATAGCATGGAAAGGACAACACTCTGACTGGCCTGGTAATCCGAGGGATATATAATCCAATCGGATAGCACCTTTTTTCCTTTGATCTGCTCCGGTCGATGGATCATTTGTAGGAGAAACAGTAGTTGTGGCACCGCAAAATCTAAATTGAATATGCTGTGCAGATAAAATTTCATTATTGAAAACAATTAATAAAATGAAAAGTAATTTTTTTTTCATAGGCGGAATTTGCAAACAAGAAATTAATAATTGAATAAACCTTGTGATAAAGATATGATTATTCCTAAATATGTTAGACAATAATTTTTTAGAAATTAATAAGAGACGATGGTGTCTTTTATCACTTCTATGCTGTCAATTATTTCAGATTTTGTAATGACCAGAGGAGGAGCAAGTCTGATAATATTGCCGTGTGTTGGCTTTGCTAACAAGCCTCTTTCCATAAATCCGGTGCAAAGTTCCCACGCTACATTTGAATCTTGCTCAGTGTTAATTTCTATTGCGTTTAGCAATCCTTTCCCACGGATATCGCGAACCAAAGAAATCGAACTCAATTCTTCTTTCAGCAAAGACCTGAACAAGGTACCCATGTTTGCAGCATTATCGGCCAAATTTTCTTCTTCCAATACCCGTAGGGATTCAATGGCTACAGCACAGGCTAAAGGATTTCCTCCAAATGTAGAGCCGTGTTCTCCTGCCTTGATGGTGAGCATAATCTCATCATTGGCCAATACTGCTGAGATAGGTATGAATCCTCCTGATAGTGCCTTGCCCAACAATAAAATGTCCGGTTTAATTTGGAGATGGTCGCAAGCCAATCTCATTCCGGTTCGACACAAGCCGGTCTGAATTTCATCAGCAATGAACAAGACATTTTTTGATTTGCAGAGTTCACTAGCTTCCTTGAGATATTTATCATCAGGTACTATTACCCCGGCTTCTCCTTGTATTGGTTCGAGCAGAAATCCGCATACATTTTTGTCTTGTAAAGCTTCTCTCAGCACTTCAATATTGTTATACTCCACTTTTAACAAACCGGGCACATATGGTCCAAATCCTTTATAACTGCTTGGGTCAGAAGATGCTGAAATGGCGGCAATTGTACGTCCATGAAAGTTGCCGGTAGCAACCAATATGATTGCTTGATTTGCCTCAACACCTTTGACTTCATAAGCCCACCTTCTACAGAGTTTCAAAGCAGTTTCCACAGCTTCAACTCCTGTATTCATAGGCAAGACTTTGTCATATCCGAATAAATTGGTGATGTATTGTTCATATTCACCCAATTGATCATTGTGATATGCTCTGGAACTTAAAGTAAGTCTGGAAGCCTGTTGAATCATTGCTTTCAATATTCGCGGGTGACAATGACCCTGATTTACAGCAGAATATGCTGACAGAAAATCTAGATATTTTTTACCGTGGATATCCCAAACATAAACTCCCTTTCCATTGCTGAGTACAACAGGTAAGGGATGATAGTTATGTGCGCCAAACTTTTCTTCCAGTTCGATAAAATGCTCTACCTCTCTGCTTGTATCAATAATGCTCATTTCCCTTATATTAATTGACAAAATTAGCGTTTTTTGAGGATTAAGAACGCAGTACTATCTCATATAGAAACCTTAACAGAGGTCTTGATTATTTTTTGGTGAATCTCATATACCTGAGGAAGTATGGAATGATTGCCATCATTATAAACTATATAATTGGCTATTTTTCTGAAAAAATCATCAGATGCTTGTGCCTTGATCCTCAGCTTGATTTCTCTCTCACGCCGTTTGTCTCGTTGCACAGTCCTTTGAATTCTGATGGATTCAGGAGCAAAAACATATATGATAAAATCAGGAGTATAATAATGTCCAATATTGCTAATCAATGCACTCTCTTGCAAAACATAAGGTGCTTGAAAATTTTCTGCCCATTGTAAAAAATGTTCGAAAACAGCAGGGTGGACGATATTATTTAGAATCTGCAATTGGTCCAAATTGCCAAAGACTGATTTTGCAAGAAAACCGGTATTCAAGTCACCATCCACGTAGCTTTGATCCCCAAAAGATTGTATGATTTTATTCTTGACGAGGTCATTTTGCGTCATCAGCTTTTTGGCTTCCTGATCTGAATTGTAAACAGGTATGTTAAGCACATTGAATATGGACCCTACAGTGCTTTTGCCACTGCCTATTCCTCCTGTGAGTAAGCCTTTTTTCAAATGGAGTTTTTTGAAAGTGAAATCCCTTCGATGGGAAACAATTCTGCTATATCTTTTCTTTTTCGGTTTTCTAACTTCATTTTAATTTTCATAAATATTTCCTCTTTGCTCACCAAAGGTAAATTAACTGAAATCACTGAGGGCTCACCAAGTACCGTATTGACAATTTGAACTCCAGGTTCGGGTTTCAGAAGACCAAGGATCTGTTGACTTTGTACAAAATTACATTCAATAACCCACTGTTCAATTATGTCCCGACTTACGATTTGCCCTTGAACGATTGCTTGTTCGGCCGCTTGTTTGTAAGCCCTCGTGAGTCCCGGAGCGCCTAGCAATACTCCTCCAAAATACCTGACGACAAATATGACGACGTCGGTGACTTGGTGTTTGTCAATCTGTTGCAAAATGGGCTTGCCAGCCGTACCAGAAGGTTCTCCGTCGTCAACTGTTCTGAATTCAAGACGCCCCGTGCCTAATCTGTATGCATAACAGACATGCCTCGCTTTGGAGTGTTCTTTCTGCAGATCCAATAAATGGTGCCTGACTTGTGGTGCCGTTTCTACAGGAAAAGCGTAGGCCAGGAACTTACTCCCTTTTTCATGGTATTCACCATAACTCGCATTGCCTAAAGTCAGATAAGTACTCATTCCGGCCTGATCCATTTAACTGCAATTAATAAAAGGAAATCAATTCAAAATCCTTCAACAAATCAATAAAATTATGTAGTCTGAGGACATATAGTACTCAATCATTAACATCTCATTGTTCAAATTTAGAAAAATCTTAACCTGTTTCAAATTATTCTGAACGATTTTTGTAATTGAAAGACAAAATCTTACCAACTTTAGTGAAATCCGTTTTTCTGAAATCACTCACGACGGGCGTTTTATCCCTTTTGGTGATGAAGTATCGTATTGACGACGGAATCAACAAGCAGTTGGGCTTTTTATAAATTATCAAAATTATTATTTATGACGATCATTAGTCTTATGATTTATGTCGCCATTGCTGCAGCGGTACTGACTGTATTGGTGTATTTTTGGAAGCAGGGAAAAATTTCAGTGCCGGATAGTTTTATTCAAAATTATTGCGGAGCATTATTTATTTTTTCCGGATTTGTGAAGGTTGTTGATCCATTGGGAACTGCGTACAAGATGGAGCAATATTTCCAACAGTTTCAGGCTGTAGCTGAAGGTTCCTTTTTAAAGCCTGTTGCTGGCTTGTTTCCTATGCTTGAACATGCAAGTGTTGGCTTTTCTGTGTTTGTAATAGTCCTGGAAATAGTGCTGGGGATCATGCTTTTGGTGGGTGCATATCGCAAATTGGTGGTCTGGTTATTCTTTTTGATTTTGTTATTTTTCCTTGCATTGACAGGATTTACTTATTTGACAGGATATGTTCCGGATGGTGTCAATTTTTTTGAATTTGGCAAATGGGCAGATTATGATTCCAAGAATATGAAGGTGACAGACTGTGGTTGCTTTGGAGATTTCTTGAAGCTGCATCCTAAGACCTCATTTTTTAAAGACGTGTTTTTAATGTTACCGGGTTTATGGATGCTGTTTAGATGGAGAAAACTCCATCAATTGTTTTCTCCGGTATTCAGGACCGTTTTGACCGGATTCTCTGCAGTAGCTCTTACTTTGTTCAGCTTTAGCAATTATATATGGGACGAACCGGTTTTGGACTTTAGACCTTTCAAAATAGGTGTGAACATTAGGGAGCAAAAAGAAATCGAAAAGAAAGCTGCTTCTGAAGTTAAGGTTTCTTTCAAATTAAAAAATAAAGCTGACGGCAAGGTCGTCGTTTTGACTGAGGATGAATACATGAAAAATTTCGCTCAGTATCCTAAAGTTCAGTGGCAGGTGTTGGATCAAATCAAATCTGAACCAAGCATTCCGGAGACTAAAATCAGCTATTTTGACATTGCTGATCTCAATGGAGAGGATAAGACAGATTCACTTTTGCACGAGAAAAAGAATACTTTCTTGATTATCAGCCCTAAAGCGAAATACAAGACCCATAAAGAAACCAGGCAGGTAGTCGATTCAGTTTTTGTCTATGATACCATCTGGGCCGACAGCAAGAAGCTTGAGTACAAGGTGGTCAAGAATTCCGTTGGCACCAAATCCAGAGAAGAAGTGGCGACAGTTTATGATTGGGACCCAAACTATATTGATGCTTTAAAGAAGGAAATTTTCCCTGTCGTAGATTCTTTTGCGGGACGTTCAGTAGGAGTGATGTTTATTGTGGGAGGAATGGGAGAGCAGGGGATAGGCAAGTTGAGAGAATTTCTAGCAGTGCCCTATGGATTTTATACATGTGATGACATTGTTTTAAAGACTATCATGAGGTCAAATCCGGGTTTGCTGCTTCTCAAAGATGGCGTCATCAAAGGAAAATGGCATTTTAAAAGATTGCCAGAAGCTGAAGAGATGGGACATAAATACGATTTGTTAAAAATGTAAATATTTTAAATATTTCATATATTAAATTCTGTATGCTGAGGAAATGTATGTTAATTTGCAGTCACAAAAAGCCAAGTAGAAAGGTATGCTGAGTAGGAGAAATGTTCGCGTCAAAGTGATGCAGCAATTGTATAGTTTGGCGCAAGATAAAGAACTTACTTTTGATGCGGCTATACGGGCATTTCACAATACTATTCAGTCGGCTTATCAGCTTTATCTTTTAAATCTTTATTGTCTGGTTCGAATCTGTTCCATAGCTGTTGAAGATGCTAGAGTGAGACAGAATAAGCATATCAAAACCGATGAAGATAAGGTTTTTACGGACAAATTGTATTCTAATGACTTGATTCAAAGTGTTGAAAAAAATACTTTTATCCAAAAAGAATTCAAGGATACCGGATTCAAAAATGCCGTTGATGAAGACGTTTTCAGGAAAGTTTACAAGGAGTTATTGAAAGAACCTTCATACAACGCGTATATTCTCAAATCGGACATAACGAAGGATGAGCACATAGAAATGTTGTTGGAACTCTATCGTTGTTGTAGGAAAAATGAGTTGTTCAATGAAGTGATGGATGATCACTTTGCAAGTTGGTCTGATGATAAATCCTTAGTGATAGGAGCTCTGAAAAAAACCTTGAAAACGCTTCCGTCAGATGAACGATTTTTTGATGAGCATAAACCGGATAGAGAAACTGTTTATGACTTTGGAGAATTTTTACTCAAAAAAACATACGAAGAAAGCGATAACCTGGACAAGGACATAGAGCCGATTCTTGAAAATTGGGATTCAGAGAGAGTCGCCCTCATAGATATGATCCTGATCAAAATGGGCGTGATTGAGTTGCGCAATTTTAAAACTATACCTTGTAAAGTAACCCTCAACGAGTACGTTGAATTGTCGAAAATATACAGTACTGAAAAATCTAGAGATTTCGTGAATGGGGTGTTGGATAAACTCCTGAAAGATCTTCAAGAAAAAGGCCTCGTAGCCAAGGAAGGGCGGGGGCTTATCGATGAATAGACTTACCCATGTCAAAAAAGATTTATATCCTTGACTTTGGTTCTCAAGTGACACAGTTGATCGCAAGACGTGTCAGAGAACACAATGTGTACTGTGAAATTTTACCTTTTCACAAGGCTGATAACATTGACCTGGACACCAGCTCCGGGATCATTTTATCTGGTAGCCCTGCTTCAGTCAGGCAAGAAACCCATCCTGAGGTCAATTTGGATAAATTCCTCAATAAGATTCCCATCCTGGGCATCTGCTACGGAGCACAGTTGATCGCTGCAAAAACCGGTGGGATTGTGGAGTCTTCGTCAAAAAGGGAATTTGGCAAAGCCAATGTTCATCACAAGGGTTCTGATGACATCTGGAGAGATATCTCAGATTCAACTGTGGTGTGGATGTCCCATAGTGACAGTATTACAGGTCTTGGACCGGATTTCAATGCAATTGCTCATACTGATTCTATTCCTATAGCAGCATTTAAGTCTAGGGGCTATACTTTTCCGGTTTATGCAGTACAGTTTCATCCTGAAGTGTATCATACTGTTGCAGGTTCAGCACTCATTCGAAATTTTGTTGTGGATATTTGCCAAGCCAATCAAGATTGGACACCAAATTCTTTTGTTGAAAACAGTATTGATCTGATCAAGGAACAAATTCAAGATGATGAAGTCATCATGGCAATCAGTGGAGGGGTGGATTCTTCTGTTGCTGCATTGTTGATGTCACAAGCCATCGGTTCAAAGCTTCACGCTTTTTTTATAGACAATGGTCTTTTGAGAAAAAATGAATATCAATCAGTCTTAGATCAATACAAAGAACTTGGCTTAAATGTCGAGGGTGTAGATGCAAAGGACATTTTTTATACTGCTTTGCAGGGTTTGACCGATCCTGAAGCTAAACGCAAGGTAATCGGGAAAGCTTTCATCGATGTGTTTGAAAATTGTGCAGCCCATAATCCTTCTGCGCGATGGTTGTGTCAGGGTACTATTTATCCGGATGTTATTGAGTCAGTATCCGTTTACGGTCCTTCTGCATCTATAAAGTCACATCACAATGTGGGTGGCTTGCCAGAAAAACTAAAATTGAAAATCATTGAACCCCTGAAGCTTTTGTTCAAAGATGAAGTTCGCAAGGTTGGGGCGAATCTTGGCTTGCCTGCAGGAATGTTGGGCAGACACCCATTTCCGGGCCCGGGACTGGCAATACGCATTATCGGCGAGGTGACTTCTTCCTCTGTACATCTTCTGCAGGAAGCAGATGATATTTACATATCAAAACTGAGAGAGTATAAGTTATATGACAAAATTTGGCAAGCAGGTGCTATCTTGCTGCCCATACAGTCAGTAGGTGTCATGGGAGACGAAAGAACCTATGAGCATGTGCTTGCGCTTCGGGCTGTTGATTCAGTAGATGGAATGACTGCACAGTGGAGCGATATCCCACATGATATATTGGCTGATATTTCAAATTCTATCATCAATCAGGTAAAAGGAATCAATAGAGTAGTGTATGACATCAGTTCCAAACCTCCGGCAACCATCGAGTGGGAATAATATTTCCATTCTATGGTTATGTATATTCGTTATTGGTACAGCTTGTTTTCCATCTAAGAAAGCAACTAAGTCTAAGTCTGCTGATCATACTCCACCCCAAAAAACAAGCAAGCCGAATGAAGTTCCAAAAATTGACACTGTAGTTTGGAAAGAAGAAAATCCCTCAAAGGTAAAAGATGCACCTAAAACTGAGGAGAAAGACAAGGTCGTGGTGAAGCCTAAAGAGACTGAAAAAAAAACGACACCTACAACTCCCGGAGTTCCTAAAAAAAGTACAGGTAAGCTGATGCTGCCCAAAGAAGATTCGGTATATAGGGTAGTGGCTTTGCTCCCATTCAGAGCAAATGAAATGGATACCCTCTCAACGAGATTGCCTTCCGGAAGTGAAAGATTTGTCCAATATTACTGTGGAATGAAAATGGCAGTTCAGGAATTTGAAAATGAGTTGGACAAAAAACTTTTACTTACAGTTCACGATATTCAAAGCAATGATATAAGTAAGTTTGTTCTGGAACAATACGAAAAAAGACCGCCTCACGTGATCATTGGCCCATATAAGTCAGAGGCCGTAAAATCAAGTGCCACTTGGGCTAAAGAGCACGAATCAATTTTGATCAGTCCTTGGGTAAGTAGCTCAACGATTGCAGAACAAAATCCTTTTTACGTACAAGCAAAAGCGGGATTGTATGCACATTATAAAGCTATCAATGATCATGCAAGAAAGTATTACCCTGCCTCGAATATTATATTGATATCGAAATCTCCTGAAGACTCAAAGATTAAATTCTTCAATGACAGTACTCAGTTTTCTGCAAATATCAGTGAGCAAACAATTAAAGAGGACGATCTTGCGAATTCCCAAAATCCAATTCTCACACCATTTTTAAAGGAAGACGGGCCCACTGTATTTATTTTGCCTTTTGCTTCGATCAAAGACGAAAATTATATCTACCATTTCTTGAGACGCGTCAGCTCGGAGAAGGGAAATAATGATGTAATTGTTTATGGAATGTACAAGTGGATTGAATTGAAAAGTGATATTTTAGATTATGTCAATACACTCAAAATCAGGTTGAGCATCAGCAATTATTTTGACAATGATGAATCGAATATCCGTGCTTTTAAGAAAAGATACTTCAATACATATCGTGAATTTCCTACCGAAGAAGCACTAGAAGGTTATGACCTCATGAAATATGTTGTGAGATCTTTAAAAACCAATTTGTATCCTTTTCATTGGTACTCATTGGGAAGTATGGGGAATTACCTAGAGACTGAGTTCAATGTTTCACCTGTATTTAAATCTTCAGATCAGAACAAAGACCCTTGGAATGCAGATTATTTTGAAAACTCTTTTGTGAAAATTGTCGAGATCAGATCGAATCGTTATCGGGTTATTGAATGAGTTCTTGCATGTAATTACTTCCGGGAATCGATGCTAGCAGATTGCGTGTATAATCCGTTTTTGCCTGTTTAATGATTTCATAGGACTTTCCTTCCTCCACTACTTCGCCATCCTTCATCACAAGGATCCGATCAGATATAAAATGAATCACAGAAAGATCATGAGAAATAAATAAATAACTCAGTTTGAATTTTTCTTTTAAATCCTGGAGCAAATTTAACACCTGAGCCTGCACAGAAACATCCAAAGCGGAAACAGATTCATCACAAATAATGAATCGAGGTTTCAAACCCAGTACTCTTGCTATACAAATTCTTTGACGCTGCCCACCGCTGAATTGATGCGGATATTTGTCAAAATGTTCAGGAAGCAAACCTACCTCCGCCAACAATTCTTTTGCAAGATTTATTCGTTCATTTTTATTTTTTCCAATGCCATGGACCGTCATGGGCTCGACGATAGCGTCTCCCACAGTCAAACGGGGATTCAAGGAAGAGTATGGATCCTGAAAAATAATTTGCAGGTCCTTCCGCAAAGTACGCATGTGCTCTTTGTCAGTTTGAGACAAATTTTTCCCAAGATAAGCGACGCTGCCGGTACAATGTTCCAATAACTGTAAAATCGCTTTTCCTGTTGTGGATTTGCCACTGCCGGATTCACCCACCAAACCAATCACTTCCCCTGGAAAAATGTCAAGATTAAAATTTTTGACTGTCGGTATATCCTTTTTTGATTTTTGCCACCAGGATTTTTTCTTAGGATAATAAACATTTAAATCTTTTACAGAAATCAAAGGTGCAGTACTGTGCATCGACACTAACTTTCTGTCTAACTCGGAAGGAAGAATGCATTGGGTATCATCAAAATGATTAATTCCTGTACCTCTTTCGAATTCATCCATTGTGGGAAGTCTTCTGAGTTTTTTTTGCAATGGTGGTCTGCAATAGAGTAATCCTTTGGTATATTGTTGTTGCGGATTTTTAAAAATTTCATTTACAGGGCCTTGTTCTATTTTTCTGCCATTTTTCATGACCAGGACATCGTCACATATTTCCCGTATTACTCCAAGGTCATGAGAGATGAACAACATACTCAAACCCAAATCTTGTTTAAGCCTGAGAAGCATTTCGATGATGTGCTTTTGAATCCCAACATCCAGTGCTGTCGTAGGCTCGTCAGCAATAATCAGTTTTGGATTGCAACTAAGAGCAATAGCAATGAGTACTCTTTGCAATTGTCCTCCTGACAATTGATGAGGATAGGAATTATAAACTCTCGAGGGATCCGGAAGGCCTACTTTTTCAAGCCAATATAAGACTCGGTCCTTTATCTCAGATTTTGGGTAAAGTCGGTGCGCTTGGATACCTTCACCCACCTGATAGCCGCAAGTTAATACCGGATTTAAGGAAGACATCGGCTCTTGAAAAATCATAGAAATTTTTGCACCGCGAATTGCTCTTAGTCTGTCTTCTTCCAATTCACATAAATTGCTCGTTTGCTCATTTTCTGACCACAGAATTGAACCCTCCAGCAAAGCGTTGGTCGGTAAAAGTCGCAAGATGCTCATTGCAGTGATGGTCTTGCCACTACCAGATTCGCCAACGATACCAAGAATTCTATTTTGGTGGACGCTAAAGTTGAGATCCTTTACTGCTTGAACCCTATGTTGATGTGAGTTAAAACAGACATTCAATTGTTTAACATCTAGCAGGACCATGAAAGCAAATATAATAATAAATGAAAAAGTTTTTCAATTAAAACACAACTGAGTTTAGTCTAATGAGCCTTACTATTTTGAAAAAGATGAGATTAATATTGCTGCAGACACTGCTGCATTAAGAGACTCAGCACCCAGTGACAACTTTGCCGGAATACTCACGAATATGTCGCACAAATCAATTGCCTCTTGACTGAGTCCATTTGCTTCATTTCCTATCAATATAACGATTTGTTCCGGTTTGTCTATTTCATTATAAGCCAATCCATGCAATGTGGCACCTACAAACTTATGTCCTTCAAACAATTGCTTAACTTGAGCTATAGCAAGATACTTCACTTGAACTCTGGCGATACTGGACATTGAAGATTGTACTACCTTTGAATTGCTAAAGTGCACACTTCCAGGGGCGCAGTAAATCGATGAAATACCAAACCAATCACAGGTTCTGATGATAGTGCCTAAATTTCCCGGATCACTTATCCGATCCAAAAAGACCACGGTATTCTGATTTGAAGTCGAAATATTTGAATTGAATGTTGGAAATTTAAAAATTCCCAACACTTCTTTTGTTGTCCTGAGTTGCGCTATCGAAGCCAGATCGGATTCGGATATTTCACTGACCAAATGGGCAATATTTTCTATCTTTGAGCTATGCTTGTTTAGCCATCCTGTGGTAGCATAAATTTTAATGATATCACTTGGAGCGCTTGATATCAAATCAAGTACCAACCTGGATCCTTCAGCTGAGTATTCGCTGCGCAAAATCCTTGTTTCACTTTGATGGAGGGATTTAATAAAGGTTTTTTCTTGCTTGGATAAAAACATGGAAAGTCGACGTTCAATTATTTTTGGATATTACAGTTTAGTATGCATGGTACTCATCCTAATAGGTACATCATGCAACACCACAAACTATGTCAAAGGTAATCAATCTCTCCTCAAGAAGAATAAGTTTAAAATGGTAGAGTTTGATAATGACCTGACAGAAAATCAACTTTCCGCTGATATTTTTACTTTGTACAGACAAAGGCCAAATCGCAAAGTTTTGGTTGGAATTCCCAGAGAGTGGTTTTACTATAACCTATCTAAATTGGATCCCACCAAAATGCGATATAAAATATTTAGTAATTATGCAGAAGAACCTGCTATTTTAGACAGCATCCTGGTGAAGTCAACAGAAAATAATATCAGAAACTACTTTATAAACAAAGGATACCTAAATGTAACAGTAAGTTCCACCATTAAAACCAAAAGAAAAAAATCTACGGTAACCTATCTGATTTATGCTAAAGACAGATTGAAAATCAGAAGCATAGAGTATAGTACTTTGGATACTGCAATTTTGGAAATCCTTAATTCAAATGCATCCACAGCTTTGCTCAAAAAAGGAAGTCCGGTTGACAATGCATTGTTTCAGGCAGAGAAAGCGCGTATTACTGATATTTTGAACAACAACGGCTTTGCAGATTTTACGCCGCTTTATATTCCCTCACTCAAAATCGATACCTCTGATAACTTGGCGGATTTGATCTTGCGAGTAAATCTACCTCAAGGTAAATCAAAGCATGATCAGTTTCGAATTGGTAAGGTGAATGTCATCAGACAATCAGCTGATGCTGTTGCATATGATAAAGTCGAAACAGAATTTGATTCAATAAAATTCATTCGATATGGTGACGGAGTGAAAGTGAAGAATAGTTTGCTGGCAAGGAACATTTTCACTCGTCCGGGACAACTTTATAACAAATCCAATTTATCGAAAAGTACTTCTCAATTGAATAGACTGGGGCTTTTTAGGTTTATAAATTTGGATACAAAAAAAGACAGCTCTAAGCCGGGAAATATAGATATCTCATATACATTGAATTTAAATAAAAGATGGGTGTTTGATGCTAGTAGTGATCTGAATTATACCACAGTTCGCGCTTTGGGTTCCAATCTTTTTGGAATTTCCGGAAATGTAAATTTGCGTAACAGAAACTTGCTGGGAAGTGCTGAGGTATTGTCAACCAGTCTGGAAGTTGGAACTGAAGTCAATATTACAAAGTTGTCAACATATAATGCGATTAATCTCAGGTATCAGAATAGTCTCAGGCTTGCTGATTTTTATGATATCACCGGTGGATTTGCGATCTGGAAGTCAATTGTAAAAAGATTCGGAAGAACTGTTCAAAAACCCAATAGCTTTACTTCTTTGGAGCTGGGATTTAATTATGTTTTTCTGAATGATGCATATATTTATTATTTATTGAACACTCAGGTGGCATACGATATAAGGCTAGACAGATACAAAAGAATTGACGCACATACATTCAGCATAAGTCTATATGTGCCTGAAACTTTTCCTAGGTTTGATAGTGTGATTAAGAAAAATTCATTCCTTGAATCCAGTTTTAAAGGTAAAAGACTGATTACGTCTTTTTTATTTCACGATTTCATAAAGTATAAGCAAAAGGATTTGAACGAGAGATGGACCACTTCTAATTATTATTCTGTGGAATTTTCCGGAATTGAAATATCTGCCATCAATTCATTGTATAATTTGATATTAGCTAAGGATGAAGTATTTTCGCTAAATTCTTTGCAGTTTTCCAAATTCATCAAATTGGATTGGGACAAGAGATGGTATTATACTATGAAGGATAGGAGTAGCGTCGCTTTTCGATTGACGTCGGGTGTGGCGATTCCATATGGTAGGGACAAAGTGGTACCCTATATCCGCAAATTTTTTATGGGGGGCCCTCAAAGTATGAGAGGATGGGCTATTCGAGAGCTGGGGCCTGGAGCAACAAAACCGAGTCAGGAGCAAAATGAATTTGCATTTTTTTCAGCAGGAGACATCAAACTTGAAGCAAATGCAGAGTATCGGACTGATTTATTTTGGAGATTCAAATGGGCTTGGTTTTTCGATATTGGCAATGTGTGGTTGTGGCCTCAATCAGAAGGAACGCCCGAGGCAAAATTTTCAAAGGATTTTATAAATCAGATTGCATTTAATACGGGAGTAGGTCTAAGGATGGATATTTCTTTTTGTATTCTTCGTCTGGATTATGGCGTAAAATTGAGAAATTCATATTTGAATGCAGACCAGTCACATTGGGTATTTTCTAAAAGCAATAAACTGAGCTTGGCAAATATTTGGAATGAAGGAAATTTTCATTTGGCCATCAATTATCCATTCTAGTTCAACCTGGACTTTACACCATAATTTCTACAAATAATGCATTTTTCTAAGCTGTGTCCGCGTGCCGGGCAATATTGTCTGCCATAGTAAATAATTTGCAAGTGTAGCTTATTCCAATATTTTTCAGCAAACAGAAGTTTCAGGTCTAGTTCAGTTTGAACCACATTCTTGCCATCGCTCAAACCCCATCTATAAGCCAGACGATGTATATGTGTATCCACCGGGAAGGCGGCCTGTCCAAATGCTTGTGACATGACTACACTTGCTGTTTTATGGCCCACACCGGGTAACTTTTCTAGTAGAATCATGTCAGCTGGGACTTTCCCTGAATATTCTTTTGAAAGAATTTCCGACAGCCGATGAATAGCTTTGGATTTGGAATTCGACAGACCACATGGTCGGATAATTTCTTCTATGGTTTCAATTTTTAGTGCGCTCATCCTTGAGGGATTATCTGCCAAGGCAAAAAGCGTCGGTATTACTTTGTTAACCCTTTCATCTGTGCATTGAGCTGAGAGCACAACAGCTACTAAGAGTGTATAAGGATCCGTAAAGTGTAGTGGGATTGGAACTTCAGGAAACAACTCTTCCAGTACTACTCGAATTTGTTTCGCTTTTTCTTGTTTTTTCATTTTCCTATAACTCTGCTAAAAATTTCAGAGTGTCTACACCATCGGAATAATCCCAAAGTTCAGGTCTTTGTGCAGATCCGAAAGCGAATAAATCAGCGTGCATTGGGTCGATATCAGATACTATACATTGTAAATTATCCTTTTTACGTTCAAGCGCCAGTATCAGGTTTGAAAAATCATCGTAAAATTCATAATGTAAAACGGAAACAGGAGAATTCAATAGTTTGCTTTGCTTGGCAATGATGGTCTTGCCCTGAAAAAATTCTTCTTTACCCATTATGCATAATGCAAGTTGATAATCATAATTGTTTGCATACTTTGGGTGGTGTGCAAGGTGTGCAAAATCATTATCCAGGGAGGATATTAATTCTTCTAATGGAAATCCTTCAGGTATGAATATTTTACTTACATTTCTACAACCAAGACCAAAGTAGTTGAATATATCTTCTCCCAATTGATGCCACTCTTTCAAAGGATAATTCTTGGTCAATACTGCAACTGAATTTCTGTGAGCTCTGATAATGTGGGGCACTTTTTCAAAATAATGACGAAATTGATTTGATGCGAGATCAGATCCTGTAGCTATGACTGCATCAAAAGAATTAAGCCTCTCAACAAACTTCGTTTTTTGGTTTAAAAGTGGACAATGTTTTTCTAAAATTGTTTTTATCCAATAATACAATTGTTTGTCTTTGGAAGATAATTTTAACTCTGCTTTGTGTGGACTGACCCAGGTGCAAAGCAAATCATGAAAACTGACAAGAGGAATATTTCCCGCAGCAATAATTCCTATTGTTTTCGAAATTGAATAGTTTAAATGATATTTTGATAACCAGTATTCTAATTTTTTCTGATCAAGGTATTTTTCGCAAATCGCATCAATCATTCGCACTATTTCCGGTTGTGTAAACCAGCTGTTCTCTGCCTCGGCGCGCAACAAAAAATTTTCCTTTTGTTCTGATTCCGTTTTTAATTCAGCTTTGAGAATTTGGAGTTGTTCCAATGTTTGATATAAGATATGCTGATTTGGCTCCATCTAATCTTCAAATTCAAATTTACCATCGTCGAGTATTTCTTTGCGGTGAGCCGTATAATGTCTCCACTTGTCTACAAGATTTTTAAAATTTTCCGGTAGTTCCTGCTCAAAGTACATTTTTTTTCCAGAGTTTGGATGGATAAATCCTATGCTTCTAGCATGTAATGCAAAATGGGGTAGTATTTTATTGCAGTTCTGTATAAACTGTTTGTATTTCGTAAATAACGTACCTTTCAAAATTTGATCTCCACCGTATTTTTCATCATTGAATAGGGTATGGCCGATATGTCTCATGTGTACTCGAATTTGATGAGTTCTACCTGTTTCCAATTTGCATCTGACCAAGCTTGTATAATAGAATGATTCTACCAGTTCGTAATGAGTTACAGCATGTTTGCCTTCCAACCCATCTTTGCTTACTCCCATGCAACTTCGCCTTTTGGGATCTCTATATATATTCGCCGTGATAGTACCAATGGCAGGATCAGGTTCGCCCCATACC
The DNA here is from genome assembly GCA_016710235.1 of Saprospiraceae bacterium. Classification (NCBI taxonomy): domain Bacteria; kingdom Pseudomonadati; phylum Bacteroidota; class Saprospiria; order Saprospirales; family Saprospiraceae; species Saprospiraceae bacterium. The sequence continues at coordinate 3,083,279 of JADJLG010000001.1, read as the reverse complement.
AATGCCAGATATTCGCGATCTATGGTATGATGAAAAAATTGTTTGGAAAGATGTGATACGCTATGTTCGTTTTTTGCAACCAGCAGCAATCCTGACGTTTCTTTATCGATCCTGTGAACGAGACCCAACCTTTCATTACCATCTGTCAATATCTCTTTCTGGCGATAACCAAGATGCCAAGCCAAACCATTGAGCAAAGTCCCTGTATAAACTCCGGCTGCAGGATGGACGACAACACCTTGTTTTTTGTTGATCACAAGTAGGTCATCATCTTCATAAACCACCTCGAGATTTTGATCTTCAGGGATTAATTCGCTTGTCGAAGGCGACTTAGGAATGTAAAATTCAATCAAATCATTGCCTCTGATCTTATAGTTCGATTTTGACTTTTTTCCATTAACAGTGACCAATTCAGACTCTATGGCGGATTGAATTTTATTTCTTGAGACTTTAGCTATTTTTTCTGATAAAAAGTGGTCCAGTCTTACAGGCGTTTGTCCCGGGTCAATTTTGTATTGAACCAGTTCCGGTTCACTTTCTTCTTGTAATAATTCTGAAAACTCTTCTTCCTGCATCCTGATTTAGCTGCCAATGATTAAAAATAATGTTGAACTTTGTAATTCAATCATTTCAAATGAAAGACAAAGCTATAAAACGTGCGGAAACAATTTGTGCACAAGCCATAAAAGAAAAAAAGAATACACAGCCACACCAAATGTCGGTTTGTTTTAGCTCAGCTTTTCGCTTTGATCAACTCAGTGATAGCATCAAGGCATTTGAAAATCAACCGGGTACGCATGTATACTCCAGGTATGGAAATCCCACGATGGAATCTGTTGCTGCAAAAATAGCTGCTTTGGAGATAGCCGGTAGTGATATAAGTGCCCACGGACTTCTAACCAGTTCAGGTATGTCAGCTATATATCTGGCAGTTACAGCCTTGCTTGGAAAAGGAGACATGATCATTACTCAAGCAAATCTTTATGGAGGAACTACTGAGTTGTTTAACAAAGTAATACAGCCTCAAGGTATCAAGTTGGTCTACATAGATTTGTCAAATCTTGAAAAAGTCGAAAAATCACTCCGACAAAAACCACTACACAAGATCATTTACCTGGAAACTCCATCAAATCCCACATTGCACTGTTATGATATCCAGGCTCTGGCAGAGTTGGCCTCCCGCTATCATGCTTTTTTAATCGTTGACAATACCTTTTGCACTCCAATCATTCAACAACCTTTGTTATTGGGTGCGGATATAGTCCTTCATTCTACTACTAAGTTTATACATGGGCATGGTGCTTCTACAGGTGGGGTAGTACTCGTCAAAGAGAAAACATTATTTCATCAAAAAATTTGGCAAACCATGAAGCTGATTGGTGTGAACTCCAATCCTATGGATGCGTGGATGATCCAACTGGGTATGATGACCTTGCATTTGAGGATGGAGAGACATTCAGAAAATGCATTTTTACTGGCAAAGTATCTTTCTTCACACCCAAAGGTGAGTCATGTTAATTATCCTTTTCTCAGCTATCATCCCAGCTTTGAAATTGCTAAAAAACAGATGTCTGCAGGAGGGGCAATGTTGAGTTTTGAAGCTAAGACGGACGTCTCAGGGTCAAAAAAAATGATCGATAGACTCCGTCTCGCAGCTATTGCACCCTCATTGGGAGAGACCGGCACGATGGTTTTACATCCGGCCACTTCTTCCCACTTGAAGGTAGATCCTGAGTTGAGAAAAAAAGAAGGCATTACCGACGGTCTCATTCGGGTTTCGGTCGGACTCGAACACATCGACGATATCATTTCGGATTTCGATACAGCTTTGAAAAAAGTGTAAAGCTGTCGCTGTTGAACAAGTTTTGTAGGTTTATTAAGATTGGTTATGAGGGTTTACACTTGATAATATATTGCAATGTATAGGTGAGTATATGTACCTTTGCAGGACAACATTATTTATTACTACATGACAGCAGGTGTTGATACCGCACTCAAACTTGGGCTCAATCAAGCAGAGTATGAAAAAATTTGTAAAGTACTTGGAAGGATTCCAAATTTCACTGAGCTGAGTATTTATTCTGTGATGTGGTCGGAACATTGCTCATATAAAAATTCGATTATTTACCTCAAAAAGCTACCCAGAAAGGGTTCCAGATTGCTGGTAGAAGCAGGCGAAGAAAATGCAGGTCTTGTCGATATCGGAGGTGGGCTGGCGTGTGCTTTCAAAATAGAATCTCACAATCATCCCTCTGCCATAGAACCATATCAGGGTGCTGCTACGGGGGTAGGAGGCATCCATCGGGATATCTTTACCATGGGTGCAAGACCCATTGCAGCATTGAATTCATTGCGCTTTGGAGATCTGGCGAGTGCACATACCCGCAAATTAATGAGAGGTGTTGTCAAAGGAATAGGCAACTACGGGAATGCTTTTGGAGTACCAACTGTTGGTGGTGAAGTTTATTTTGACTCTTGTTACCAACAAAATATATTGGTTAACGCAATGTCAGTCGGTGTTGTCGAAGTAGGGAAGACTGTTTCCGCTCGAGCCGACGGACCTGGGAATCCTGTATTTATAGTGGGATCCGCTACAGGCAAAGATGGAATCCACGGGGCTACTTTCGCCTCCGCTGATTTGACAGAAAACTCAAATGAAGATCTGCCAGCTGTTCAGGTAGGCGATCCATTTCAGGAGAAATTATTGCTAGAAGCTAGTTTGGAAGCAATTGCTTCCGGTCAAGTCGTAGGTATGCAAGATATGGGTGCTGCCGGGATTACTTGTTCTACCTCAGAGATGTCTGCCAAATCAGGCACGGGAATGAAAATTTGGCTCGATAAAGTGCCTACTCGCCAGGCGAACATGCAAGCGTGGGAAATCTTGCTTTCAGAAAGCCAGGAACGGATGCTTATCGTTGCACAGAAAGGAGGAGAACAGACCTTGTTGAAAATTTTTGATAAATGGGATCTTGAATGTCATCTGATCGGTGAGGTGACAGATTCAGGTAATTTGGAATACTATATGCATGATACTTTGGTCGCACATGTGCCCGCAGAAAGTTTGGTCTTGGGTGGAGGGGCACCGGTTTATCAGAGGGAATTCAGGACTCCTGATTACATGGAAAAAGTAAATTCGTTTGAGGCAGGGAAAGTTTCTCAACCTGACAACCTTGTGGAAATAAGTAAGAAATTATTTGCTCTTCCCAATATTGCTTCTAAGCGGTGGATATACCATCAATATGACAAAATGGTAAGAACCGGAACTATGAATTCAGTCAATTCCTCAGATGCTGCTGTGGTGAGAATCAAGGATACTGATAAGGCTTTGGCCATGACAGTGGATTGCAATTCGGCATACGTTTACATGGATCCAAAACAAGGAGGGATGATCGCTGTTGCAGAGGCTGCGAGGAATGTCCGATGCTCCGGAGCAGTACCTGTTGCGATCACAAATTGCTTGAATTTTGGCAATCCATACAACCCAGAAGTATATTTTCAGTTCGTCAAAGCACTGGAAGGAATGGGCGAGGCATGCATTAAATTTGATACTCCCGTCACGGGCGGTAATGTCAGTTTTTATAATCAAACTGTGTCCAAATCAGGAAATGTTCCAGTATATCCTACTCCGACTATAGGGATGCTGGGTGTGATGGATTCTGTGAGGTATTTTACTACTTCCGGATTTGTTCAAGAAGGTGACCTTATCTTTCTGATTGGGGTTGAAAATGCTCATATTGCTTATTCGGAGTACCTGAGATACTTTCATGACATCAGCCATGCGCCTGCACCTTATCTCAATTTGGATGAAGAGCAGAAACTTCACGTAGCGATCACTTCTTTAATTCAGCATCAATATCTTCAATCATGTCATGATGTCTCTGAGGGAGGTATTTTTACTTGTCTCACAGAATCTGCGATTCAATCAGACTTAGGTTATGAAATCAATATTCCTGCTGAATTGAGGAAAGACATCTTTTTGTTTGGGGAATCGCAAGGAAGGGTATGCATCAGCATAAAAGAAGAATTGAAAACCCAGGTCGAAAACCATTTAAAGGATTTAGGCGTTCCATTCATTCAGTTGGGTGTCTGCAAAGGAAAAAAAATGATCATCGATCACGAAGATTTTGGATCAGTATCGGAATACGGTCAACTGCATGATATGGGGATTAGCCAATACCTTGAAAAAGAATAATTTTAAGCAAAAGATAAAAAAGCAATCAATGAGATTAGTACAATTTGTTTTATTTCTCGGTTTAGCTGTCATTTTGTTTTCTTCTTGTCAGAAGGGAGCAGTGATTACCGGAGATTTTTCAGATGCGGGCAACGGTAAAGCTGTGCTTACACGCATTGGTCTGGATGACAGTAAAGTAGAACTTGGCCAAGCAGAAATGTCTGGTGGCAAATTTAAAATTCCACTTGGGGAAAATTTCGTCCCTGGACTGTACAGTTTAGGTTTAGGTCAGCAGAGAATAATTTTTGTTATGGACGGAACTGAAAAGAAAATTGAATTCAGTGGTTCTACTGCCAATATCCAAAATGGTCAATATACAGTTTCCGGTTGTCCGGCAACTGCAGAAGTTTTAGAAACATACAAATCACTCTCTCAGGGTCAGCCGGGAGCACAGGATTTGGTGAATAAAGTGAAGAATGCAAAGCATCCTTTGGCGGCTGGATTAATGGCTGCTCAGTTTCTTGGAGGCAGAGCAGATTTTGTCGATACTCACAAGGAGGTTTTGGCAAAAATGAAAAGTGATTATCCCAATTCAGAGTTTACCAAAACTTATGAGTCTTTCATCAATCAAATTGAAGAAATGGCTGCTCAGCAAATGGCAAGTGAAAAAATTAAAATTGGGGTGATGGCTCCTGATATTTCACTCCCTAGTCCCAAAGGCAAAACTTTTCGACTCTCTGATCTGAAAGGAAAGGTGGTCCTGGTTGACTTCTGGGCTAGTTGGTGTGCCCCATGTAGAAGAGCAAATCCACACGTAGTTGAAATGTATAATAAGTATAACAGCAAAGGATTTACTGTATTCAGTGTTTCGCTGGATGGTGTGGACAGCAGGATGAAAAACACGATAACCGATCCAAAACAACTTGACGAATTGACTACAAGAGCTAAGGATGCATGGCTTGCTGCCATAGCCAAAGACGGTTTGAAATGGGATACTCATGTGAGTGATCTTAAAAAATGGGAAAGCGGTCCAGCTGCTGAATATGGAGTGCATTCTATACCTAAAACATTTTTACTGGATAAAGAAGGTAAAGTGGCTGCCCTGGACCCTAGAGATAATCTGGAAGAAGAAATCAAGAAACTGCTATAAAATAAAATAAAAGTATAATTATATTAAAGTCTGGTGAATCATTCGACAGCCTTTTTTTGTTTTGGTGGATTGATAGAGATCAAATGAATCTTGAAGCATATCCATCTGGAATTTATAATCTTGTAATGCGAGATCAAAAAAGAAAGACGGCTTTGAGAAAATTGATCAAAATCTAAATGTAGTATTAAATAATTTTTTTATTGGTTTTAATGAGCTCAAGTGCTTATGCATAGAGCTATTTTAGTAAAGTATATGAGGTAAAGACTAAGGGTAGAGATACTGTAATATTTACTTCCTCATTTTTTTATTGTCCATAATTGAAAAAGATATTTTCGTATAAATTTAAGATAACCGACAGATTCCAGTTATAAAAAAATGGAGATGAAGTTGACCTTGCTTTTTATCAGCTCAATAAGGCAGGGGAAAAGAGAGATTCTATACCTGAAATGCATATATTCCAAAATGGACACTGTTTCCAAAATTTCTATACGATGAGAGTGTTTTTAGTGGCTCCTTCGAAAAATGATCACTTTCGGGCAGTAAGTTTATCATGATGCAACGTACACAAGCTTTAACTTTTCTGAAATGAACACCATCTACCAAAAATTCTTCCTCGAGGTCTTCAGAATACGGCTTGTTTCCATCGTAGATGATACTGGCTCTGAATTGTTCAATAAATAGATTGTCATGGATTCTATCTTTTAGCTCGGCGAATGACCTGACATTGATAAGATGCTCCGGATATCCATCTTCAAAAGCCAGATCCAGCTCGATATTTTTGCTTGCTATTGTTTTTTTTCTTTCACCTTGTATCGCCCTTACCAGTCGTATTGATTTGTGAAATTTTTCAGAAAACCAATTGTTGAGTTCTTTGGATTCTAAATAAACTTGAACTTCTGAAGCCCAGATCTTTGAAATCAGAGTTTGGCTTTCTGTTGAATCAAAGTTTATTTTAATGCCTTCATGTATTTTTTCAGGTTCATAAATATGAAAGCCATCGTCTGCCAATTTAGTTTTTAGTATATTTAGAGCCGGTATTTCTCTTTGCGTCAGAAATTGATTTTTATCGTCAATGAGCATCCAGTTCCGGTCCCATTTTTTCATTTGTAAAAAGTCTGCTATCCTTGGAAACCTAACTTCTCCACATGATTTTATAGGAAAAATGGAATAACTGATCCCTTTGTATTCATTCATGATTGATGAAAGATAAGTATTTATCCATTGGAATGATGTAACTTTGTGTCCCGTAGCAAACATTTTTTAATGAGTAAGTACATTTTTGTTACGGGTGGAGTAACATCGTCACTTGGAAAAGGAATTATTGCCGCCTCATTGGCGAAGCTTTTGCAAGCAAGGGGATTTGATGTCACTATCCAAAAATTCGACCCATACATCAATGTCGATCCGGGTACTTTAAACCCTTACGAACACGGGGAGTGTTTTGTGACGGATGATGGAGCTGAAACCGATTTGGATTTAGGGCATTATGAACGATTTCTCAATGTACCCACTTCCCAGGCCAACAACGTAACCACAGGTCGCATTTACCAGACGGTAATAAACAAAGAAAGGGCAGGGGATTATCTCGGAAAGACAGTTCAGGTGATACCTCATATTACTGATGAAATCAAAAGAAGGATCACTCTTCTGGGTGAGACAGGATATGACCTGATTATTACTGAACTGGGAGGGACCGTAGGGGACATTGAATCTTTACCTTATCTGGAGGCTCTCAGACAACTCAGGATGGAGTTCGGTCCTGAAAATTGTGTGTCGATCCATCTTACTTTGATCCCTTATCTTTCAGCGGCCAAGGAACTGAAGACCAAGCCAACACAGCATAGTGTGAAGGAGCTACAGGAAGCCGGTATTCAACCTGATATTTTGGTTTGTAGGACAGAAAAGCCCATTTCAGATGACATTCGGAGCAAGCTAGCCCTTTTTTGTAATTTGAAATTCGAGCATGTGATTGAAGCTATCGATGCAGAAACCATTTATGATGTGCCATTGCTGATGTTGAAGGAGAGGCTGGATCTTCGCACCCTGGAATGTCTCAAGTTGAGCTCCAAAAGAGAGCCCGAACTTAAGACCTGGAAAGATTTTCTCGGTCATCTAAAGAATCCGAGTGAAGAGGTCAACATTGGCTTGATCGGCAAATACAATGAGCTTCAAGATGCTTACAAATCGATATATGAAGCTTTTGTGCATGCCGGTGCCGCAAATGAATGTAAAGTACGGATTCGCGCTATCCACTCTGAAGATTTAGTTGACCCTGACGAGACGAGCAAGTTGCTTTCTGATCTGGAAGGCATCCTGGTAGCTCCTGGTTTTGGGGAAAGAGGAATTGAAGGCAAAATCAATGCTATCCGCTATGCCAGAGAGCGCAAACTTCCTTTCTTTGGTATCTGCCTTGGGATGCAATGTGCAGCCGTGGAATTTGCTAGAAATGTCATGGGGATCTCTGATGCTTCCTCTACTGAGGTTAACCCCAATACCAAGAATCCGGTGATCGAGATGATGTTGGAGCAAAAGAAGATTAAGGCAAAGGGTGGTACTATGCGTCTCGGCGCTTATGCATGTACTCTTTCTAATGGTAGTTTGGCTGAGAAAGCTTATGGGAAACAAGATATAGCGGAAAGACATAGGCATCGTTATGAATTCAATAATGGCTATTTAGAGGGATTTGAAAAATATGGTATGCATGCCAGTGGAATCAATCCTGATAAAAATTTAGTGGAAATAATAGAATTGGAAAGCCACCCCTGGTTTGTCGGAGTTCAATTTCATCCGGAGTTGAAAAGTACGGTCGAAAAGCCACATCCTCTTTTTGTCGATTTTGTAAAAGCTTGTATTGTCCACAAGAACAAAGCATCCAAATGAAATGAATTGGAGTCGCTTCCTGAGATATCTTTCGCCCTGCTTTTTGTACAGTCTTGTCATTGCTCCTGTATCTAAGGCTCAGAATGTTGAGTTTTTGGACTCCATTGGTTTACAGCAAAGAATGTTGAGATTCAAATCCCAATTTGTCAGTTCCCGAAATCTGGACATTTTGTTGCCGGTTGATTATTTTCAAAGCGGGAAAGAATATCCGGTACTTTACTGGATGGATGGACAGAATGCTTTTGATGATAAAGTATCATATCAATCAGAATCTCTACATTTTGATCAAATCGTCGATAAACTCATACGAGATTCAGTGGTGAGGCCATTTATCCTTGTGGGTGTCTGGAATTCTGAAAAGCGATACAGAGAATTTAACCCTTCCAAAGCGTTTGAGAAATTGAATTCCATCACCAAGGCAGCCATCAAAGCTGAGTATGGTGGCAAACCATTGTCAGACAAATACCTGAGTTTCTTGATCAGCGAGCTAAAACCTTACATAGACAGAAATTTCAGAACCTTATCGGGTGCAGAATCTACCACCGTTGGTGGTGCAAGCATGGGAGCCTTGATCTCATTTTATGCCCTCCTGGAGCATCCTGAAGTCTTTGGTAGTGCGATTTGCATGTCAACGCATTGGCCTCTCAGCAGGATCAAAGATTGTAACGCGTGCTCAGACGGCTTTGTCAAATACTTGAGTACAGTAGATGATACAGCATTGAAAGATAAACGCATCTATTTCGATTACGGGACGGAAAATCTGGACTCCTGGTATGAACCCGCTCAGCAAAAAATTGACAAAGTACTTGATGAAAGAAAATTGTCGGTACAATTGACAACTGTGAGTCATAAATGGCAGGGAGCATCACATAGTCATGCGGATTGGAGCCAAAGGTTAAGCTCACCATTAGAGTTTATATTTGGTCTACATTCAGATGAATCTAAAGCGGACAGACAATATACCCCAGGGAAGCTTTAAAAAGTAATTCAGGAATAAAATTGAAGATCCAGCTGTAAAAGTCTGAACCAAGTCAGCAGACTTCTATCAATTCAAGGGCTTGTTTTGACCTGCCGATACAAAGGTCACCACGCCACATTCCTTCTTAGGCGCTTTGTCGTTAGGCTTGAATCTGCAATCTTTCATTGTTTCCAATGCTTTTTTGATGAAAGCGATGTCTTTACTTTCAGATTGTCTGCTGTTATATCTGCAATAAGTCACATAGCCTTCTCTGTTGATACAAATATTAAAGGCAACTTTTTGGGGTTTTGGTGTAGCGAGCAGTTTAGTATTCGGACAATAGTCTCTTTGTCTTCTGAGTGGTCCCGTTTCGTCAAAATCGACACCAACACCATCACCTGTTCCCGAGCCGGTTCCTGCTCCGGAACCACCTCCCGTACCGCCACCGCCACCAGTTCCTGTGCCACCACCTGCACCTGTTCCACTACCTGAGTTTGCATCGCCACTGCCTGTGCCACTACCGGACCCAGTTCCTGTGCCACCACTACCCGGTTGATCATCATCTCCGGCTGATGTGCTCGGAGTCGTTGAAGGTTTGGTCGGTTCAGGCACATTGACTTTACCTGGACTGCTTGGAGCCGTAACGACATCCGGAGCAGGCTTTGGAGGTATTTTGATAGGAGGAGGTGTAGGCAGTTTTACTACATCAGGTTCTGATGAAGTCACCACTGGAGGGGGTGATGTAGGCACCGTTTGTGTTTCTACCGGCTTTGTTTCTACTTTTGAATCTGCTACAGGATCCGGTTCCGGTTGAGGGGTCTGCTCAGCATTGCCCTTAGATCCACCTTCCAGCTCTTCCAGTCCCGGAGCTCCTTTACTCCCTCCAGCATCTTCATAATCTTTTATTCTCTCAATAGGTATAAAGTCCACCAAACTCAAATACGGGGGTGCGTCAAGTTCTTCAGGTGGTTTGATTTCAAATCTAAGGAAATAGATGAGGATCAATAGCAACAATAAGATGCTGATAGAGCCTACGAAAGCTTTTATACTGTTCTTTTGCTCTGTTTTGACATAACTAAAATATGCTACACTCATCTTTACTCCACATTTATTCACAAAAAACGCATTTTTTCTGCAATTCGTTTGTATTTGGCCAAAAAAATATATTAAAAATTATTTTTATATAAATAAGCCAGGTAGGCCAAACATATGCCCAATACCGCAACAAATCCTTTCAAAAGATAAGAAATTCCCGGTCCAAAACTGTCTAACCAAGCCAGAGGAACAAGTTGTGCTCCAATCAAATTGAGAAAGATACCGATGAAACCCATTAGAAACAGAGCAAATCCGGAGATGAGAAGTGATAAATATTTTGTTTGATTCATATATGTATTGAAAATCTGACAGAATGCGGCTTACATTTGCTTTATAATGGAAAAACAGGGTCGGCTAAAATTTGTTGAATGTCCTCGTGATGCCATGCAAGGTATGCCTGCTTTTGTACCTACTGCACTCAAGATAGAATACCTGAACCAATTGCTGCGAGTAGGATTTGACACTCTCGATTTTGGCAGCTTTGTCTCACCGCAGGCGATACCTCAGATGCGTGATACAAAGGAAGTGGTGCAGCACCTTCAACTTCAGGAGGGGACAGATTTGCTCGCAATAGTAGCCAATCTGAAAGGTGTACAGGATGCCTGTAGTTTTGAACAGATTCGATTTATGGGTTATCCTTTTTCAATATCAGAAACCTTTCAATTGAGGAACACAAATTCCACCATAGAGAAGTCCTTTGAATTGGTAAAACGGATGCAAAACATGGCCAACGACTCCGAAAAAGAGATCGTGATATACCTGTCGATGGCATTCGGCAATCCTTATGGAGATGAGTGGAATGCTGACAAAATTGCCCTTTGGATGGATAGACTTGCTTCCCTGGGGATACATAAGTTTGCCTTGTCTGACACAATAGGCGTTTCAACCCCGGAAAGCATTCGATACTTGTTTGGTTTTGTTTTACCGAGATTTCCTGCATTAGAAATTGGGGCTCATTTTCACTCACTTCCGGACAAATGGGAAGAAAAGCTCGAAGCTGCATATCATGCAGGTTGCCGGAGATTTGATGGCGCTCTGAAGGCATATGGTGGCTGCCCTATGGCCAAGGACGAACTCGTAGGGAATATGCCGATGGAGAAAATGCTGTTACATCTTAAAAACAAAGCTTTGATGCCGGATATCCATTGGGAAGAGCTCCAAAAAGCACTGCTGATTTGTGAACGCGTTTTTTCACAAGCCAAACTGAAACATTGATGCATTACACACAAATACTTTATGGCTCGCCAGAATATGATGCTTCCCTGAGATTGAGATATCGCGTTTTGAGGGAACCCTTGCATTTAGATTATACCATAGAGCAAATAGAAGCTGAATTTGATTCAATACATCTGGCGGGTTTTGATGATCAAGAGCAAATGGTCGCTGCACTCGTTCTACATCAGATAAGACCTGAGCCTGTATTCAAAATGAGACAGGTCTGTGTAGAGCCTGACTTGCAAGCAAAAGGCATAGGAACCGCTTTGGTGGAGTTTGCAGAAAAAAAGGCAAAACTTCTGGGTTATGAAAGGATTACTTTGCATGCACGTGATGTGTCTATTCCATTTTATGAGAAACTGGGATATCAAAAACTTGGAGATCCATTCATCGAAGTTGGAATACAGCATCATGAGATGGAAAAATCGCTGGTTACTATGATTTGATATGTGAAGTATTCATGAAATATCCATGAAATATCTTAAGGAGTAAAAGCAGGCCCTTATGCTCAGAAAATCAATAATTGGGAAACTGTACATGCTTGATTTATTCAGTCACCCCGGATAGAGTAGAAGAGTCAATTTGTACCGATATTGATCGAATGTATTGGTAGGCCTATCGGTACTATGCAGAGCTTTGTATAATTCTTGTAAGTTATGGGCTGGTTTTCTGTTCCTGTCCTTGCAAACCATATCTTTTTGAGTTTTCATGTTATTGCCTGTCGGATTGAGCGTTGCGTTTTTTAATTTTTTTAAAGGGTCTGGAAATTTTAAAAAACGATCTTGTCTTGCGTTTGCTTTGCAAGCTCTTTGACAAAGCTGTGGTCTGTACGTTGGCTTGTGTGGCTTTGGAAATGTGCTTGTATATAGCTTTGGTTCATCATTAGTTTATATCGGAGGAAGTCCCAGCTCTTTTAAAAATTTGTTATGTGTTTCTCTTGCTTCGGATATTTCTTTGTCAAGGTCAATGAGTTTTTTGTTTACCTCTTTCAAGTCAATGAGTTCTTCGTCCAAAGTTGTGCTTACATAACGTGAAATATTCAGGTTGAATTCGTTTTTCACAATTTCGTCCATTGTCACTCTACGAGAGTAACGAGTTTCCTCTGTTCTGTTTCTGTATGTGTTAACTATCTTGTCAATGTTCTCAGGTAGTAAACTGTTTTGTCGTTTGCCCTTTTCAAAGTGGTCAACGGCATTAATGAATAACACATCGTCAAATTTTTTGCACTTCTTTAAAATCAAAATACAAACCGGAATACCTGTCGAGAAAAACAGATTTGCAGGAAGACCAATAACGGTGTCAATATTTCCGTCCTCTAAAAGTTTTCTTCTGATTTTTTCTTCTGCTCCGCTTCTGAATAAAACACCGTGAGGTAATATGATTGCCATTGTTCCCTCTTTACTTAAAAAGTGAAAACCGTGTAACAGAAAAGCAAAGTCGGCTGCTGACTTTGGTGCGAGACCGTAACTTTTGAAACGAAAATCTTCTCCCATTGCTTCTGTTGGTTCCCAACGATAGCTGAATGGTGGATTGGCTACAATCGCATCAAATTCTAATTTCTTAGATGGATTTATTTCATTGAGTATTTCCCAATCGTTGAGTAAAGTGTCTCCATGATGAATTTCAAATTCTGTGTCTTTCACGCCATGCAAAAGCATGTTCATTCGTGCTAAGTTGTATGTTGTGATGTTTTTCTCTTGTCCGAATATTTTACCGATTGTTCCGCCTGCATCTGTCATTTTTTTGCGGACGTTGAGCAATAACGAACCCGAACCACAGGCAAAGTCTAAAACCTGTTCAATCTTTTTCTTTTCGCCTGAACTTGGGTCTTGGCTGTCAAGTATCACAATAGAAGAAAGTATGTCTGAAATTCTTTGCGGTGTATAAAACTCGCCAGCTTTTTGTCCTGAACCTGCTGCAAACTTACCAATTAAAAACTCGTAGGCATTTCCTAAATAATCAGCATCGTCCCCTTTATCGAATTCTTTTATGCCTTCTGCAATGGTTTGAATGATATTGCAGAGTTTCTTATTTCGTTCTTCGTAGTTCTTTCCAAGTTTGTCAGAATCTAAATTGATTTCAGAAAACAAGCCCTGAAAGGTGCTTTCAAAGGATTCATTTTCTATGTATTTAAAACCATCTTGCAAAGTGCGAAGCAATTCTTTGCTTTGTGTTTTAGCCAATTCCGCAATGCTGTTCCATAAATGCGTTGGCTCAATTACATAGTGAACCTTTCTTCGCATTTGCTTTTCGAATTCCTTTACATCGGTTTTGTTCTGCGCATACCAAATAGAAAGCGGTGTTCGTTTATCATTATCTTTTAGAATAGGATAGTCTTTGCCTAATTCCTTTTTGGCTGATGCTTCGTAGTTGTCGCTTAAATAACGTAAAAACAAAAACGAAAGCATATAATCACGGAACTGGTCAGCGTTCATGGCTCCACGCAATTCGTCAGCAATTTTCCAAAGTGTATTGCCTAATTGGGTTTGATTATTTTCTGTCATGGTTGCTCCTGATTATTTTCTTCCACAGCTTTTATTTCATTTTTTAACAAAGTGTGTAATTCATCTTTGGGTAATAATAATTGGTATTCAGCGACACCAATGGGTTTATTGATGTCTTGCAAAGCAATTTCCACATCCAAATGGTCTTTGTCTGCACAAAGTATAATGCCAATAGATTGGTTTTCGTTTTCGCCTTTTCTAATTTGTCAAGCAATGAAAGATAGACATTCATTTTGCCTACATATTCTGGTTTAAAACTTCCTATTTTGAGTTCCATAGCCACTAATGAGCGCAAGCCACGATGAAAGAAAAGCATATCTACAAAATACTCTTTGTTGTTATACTCCAATCGGTATTGGTTGCCAATAAACGAAAAACCTTTTCCCAATTCCAACACAAACGATTTTATCTTTTCTACCAGTCGTTTTTCTAAATCTGATTCTTTTGCTTTTTCTGTGATACCTAAAAAACCAAGATTGTACCTGTCTTTAAATACTTCGTTAACATAGTCTGCTTGAGCTATGGGAAGCGTTTCGATAAAATTATGCGATTGGATTTGCTTTTGGGCATGGGTATAGCTGTCCATTTTAATGGCATTGAGTAACCAATCTCTACTCCAACCTTTATTTACCGCTTCGATGGCATAAAAGGTTACGGCATCAAGTGATTGAACCTTGTTGATTAACAGCACATTGTGCCCCCACGGCAAAACTGCGACAGCCTGTCGCAGTTTCTCATCTGCCAAATGATAACGCTCATAGAAGCGTTTCATATCCCACAAATTGCGAGGCGAAACGCCCATATCGGGAAATTCTTTTTTTAGGTCAATAGAAAGTTGATTGACCACTCCGCTACCATAACCTTCTGCTAATTGCTTCTCAAACAGCAATTTCCCCAAGTTCCAATACACCGTGTTGGTTGCCTTTGCCAATTGCCTGGCAACCAAATTTCGAGCTGCATGAATTTCGGCAACAGCTTGTTGCAAAATTTCACCATATTCCGGATGGTTTATGTTTATTACTTCGCTCATTCTGTTACTTCATTTAGATTAGGGAACAAACCTTGCAACAATCCTTTTTTGTGTAGTTGCAATGCTTCTATTTTTTGGGTTTGGGCAATGATTAATTCGTCAATGGAGGAAAGGCAAGAGGCGATTTTTTGTTGTTCTTCTTTATTATCAGGGTATTTGATTTTCATCCTTTTGAAATCAGAATTGTATAATCTGCTAATAACTCCGCCATCAGATGTTTGCCACGTCAAATTAGAATAACAGTAAAGCAAAAAACGATTTAGGACAGCATCTTCATAATGACCTAACCAAATAATATTTGAATCTTGAAAATAGGCGGGCGAACCATCATAAATAACTAATCTTCCAATTGTTCCAGAGGCTGAAATCAATATGTCTCCAATTCTAGGAAAAGAATACTTGCTTTTATATTCCTCATAAATTTCTTTAGAAATATATGCATCTGCTGAACGACCAAAAGTTCCAATTTTGTAAAATGGAACACCATTATTTGGATTTGGGGTAGTCTCCTCCTTGAAGATTCTTTTACACATTAAAGGTTCGCCAATTTCCCCTAAAGTAGTTTCCATCCACTCCCCACTATCCTCAAACTCCTTAGATCTCACTTTCGGCACATTGTCTGAACCTTGATTTTTTTGATTTTCTTGATTGCCTTGATTTTTTTTCGTGCCCATCATGCTCATCATTTCATCAGATAAATCACGGTTCAGACGACTTTGCGGAAACAAATTTTGCAACAAGCCTTTTTTATGTTCTTTCAGCACTTCCAGCTTTTGGCTCTCGGCTGTGATAACTTCATCTAAAGAAGAAAGGCAAGCAGCGATTTTCTTTTGTTCACTTTTATCCTTATCGGGTGGAATTAAAACCTCAAATTTAGAAATGCTTTCTTGTGATAAAGTTGGAATTGCTCCTCCAACAACCGATGCTTCTATTTGCTTTTGAACAGGAGCATTAGAAACGATATAAAATAAAAAACGCTTATCAATCTTATTTGGCTTTAATACGACTAATTGAGGATTAATTGTAGATTTTTCAGGTAGATTTTTTATTAGTGCTGCTTTCCCGTAAGAAGAACCTGTTTTCACTAGGACTGTGTAACCATCTTTCAATTGTATTTCAGGTGATTCATTATACTTTTCCCATGTTATATAAGTTGACTTTTCAAATTGCAATAAATTATTATCGCTTATATTGCTAGGACTGAGTGAAATTGCACCCTCTCCTATACCTACAATGTCATTTACTGTGTATCCTCGATAGCCAATTCTGCCTTTGATTTCGATTAAGTTACCCAATTCATCTTTTTCCCACTCGCCTGCAAAGTCAGAAAAGCGAAGTTTCGGCACCAATTTATTTTCGTTTATCTTACTCATTTGTCTGCACTGTGATTTATTTGATTTTTGGATTGCCTTGATTTTTTTGTTTGAACTTTTTGTTGGTCACTCTTTTGAATTCAAGGCTTCTTGCCCCAAAATTTATTAATAACCCAACTTCTAAATCATATGCTTCGAGATAATTAATTGCCTGAGCTAGATGAACATCCTCTAATTGTATGATGGCTTTTAACTCCACAGAAACTACTCCCTCTATCAAAAAATCTACTCGCCTCATTCCAATCTGTTGATGCTTGTAGTATACAGGCATTTCATACTCTCTGCTAAACTCAATTCTTTCATCGGCCATTTCTATTTCCAGGGCTCTTTGATAAATCACTTCCTGAAATCCGTTACCCAAAGCCGAATGAACTTTCATTGCACAGCCAATAACTTTTGAAGTTAGGTCAGAATATTTATGCTCTGCTTTAATCATCTCCATCATTTAATCAAAAAAATCATAGTTCAGACATTATATGCTTTCAATCCACTAATCTCTCTGCCTTCGGCTTTTTTTCTTAACACAGGAACAAGTTCTTCCATCAATGCCAGTTCTCTTTTGGTGCGTTCTTTCCAGCCTAAATCCAAAGTTTCAAAGAGTTCACTTAGTTTGTCAGCATCAAAAATCATTCGGCTAATGATGGCATTTGTAAATTGGTGCAATGCTGAAAATTCCAAACCGTTATGCTGTGCTATCTCAGCTAATTTTTTAGCAATCTTTTCTTCCTTGAATGCTTGATAGCCGTCTTTTATTTCCCGCTCGTTTAGTGCTTTGCCAACTTCCAGTTTTTTGATGTAGTCAATAATATCTTCCCGTTCTTCCATCAGGTTGGCACTGCTACTCAACACACCAATCAGTTGGTCACGGGTCATTTTCTGCTTTTTCGGTATGCCTTGTGTGTATTTGGCAATCAGGTTCATGATGTAATCATAATCCACCACCGAAGAAGCAAACAACACAAATTCAAAATCCAATTGCTGAATGTTTTCTGGTGCTTTGTCGCCTTCTTTTTGCTGTATTTCTTTGAGTTGTTTTGCAATTTCTAAATAAGAACTGCGGAACGAACGCAATTGCTCTTCGGGCATCAGGTTTTCAATCTTTGCCTTCTGTTCTTCGTTCAGGTCGGTATATTGGTCAAGCTGCGTTTTCAATCGTTGTACTTCTTTAAAGCGATTGATAAACTCTACTCGTGCAGCATCACCCTTGATGTTGTAAACTTCCTGCGGTTCGGATACCATGTTTTTATCTTCCATCCACTTTTCCATTGCCTTAACCGCTTCTTGGTATTTTTCAATAACCTTCGGTGCAGGTTCAACCAACCAAATTTCTTTGGCTCGTTCTGTCACCCTTTCTCCGCTGAATAGAGCAATAGCTCTGTCAACTTCGGCTTGTTGTTGGCGGAAATCTAAAATATTGCCATAAGGTTTGGTGTCATTCAAAATGCGGTTGGTTCGGCTGAAAGCCTGAATCAGTCCGTGAAATTTCAGATTCTTGTCAACATACAATGTATTCAAATATTTACTGTCAAAGCCCGTGAGCAACATATCCACCACTATCACCAAATCAATTTTATTTTTGCGTGGATAGTCGGCATTGCTGAATTGCTGAAATTTTATACGTTGCTGAACATCCTGGTAATACAAGTCAAATTCAGTGATTCTATGGTTGGTGCCATACTGCTTGTTGTAATCGCTGATGATGGCTTCCAGTGCTTTTTTCTTCTTTTCAGGTTCAACTTTGTTGTCGGCTTTTTCTTGTGCCAAATCATCTTGCAACTGTTTAATATCAGCTGCATTCTTCTGGCTCTCTTTATCCCCTTCCTTGGCAATTAGCTGTGCAGGAGGAGAAAACACACAAGTAATATTTAAAGGAAGGAAGCTTTCATCTTCATTCGCTTTAACAGCTTGCATGTCTTTGAATAGTTCGTAATACTCAATAGCATCATTGATAGATGCTGTTGCCAATATTGCGTTGAAATGTTTACCATCTGTTGCAGAATCATGCTTTTTCAAAATAGTATTCGCAACTGCCTTTTTATGTTCCAAGCTTCCAATAGTTACATTATTCTCAGGCTTGAAAAAGTCAATATGAAAACGTAACACATTTCTATCATCTATTGCATGGGTTATGGTGTATGAATGAAGGCGGTTTTTGAAAATATCCGCTGTAGTTTTATAAGAACCTACTTCACCTTCTACTTGCTTGTAAATAGCGTTATCATCGAAAATGGGCGTTCCAGTGAATCCAAATAGCTGTGCATTCGGAAAAAAATCTACAATGGCATCATGATTATCTCCGAATTGCGAACGATGACATTCGTCAAAAATGAAAACAATCCGCCTACTTCTTAAAGGTTCTAAACGTTCTTTTAAGGTCGCCATACCTTTATCAGACTTTAGCCTGTTTCTCTTACTATTTTCATCTAGAATTATTCCTAATTTTTGGATCGTGGTTACTATAACCTTATTAGCCTTGTCTTCTGAAAGCATTCGTCTTACCAAAGTTTCTGTGTTGGTGTTTTCTTCAACACAACCTTCCTGAAACTTATTGAATTCCTCACGGGTTTGTCGGTCAAGGTCTTTACGGTCAACCACAAACAAACATTTTTCAATATTCGGGTTGTCTTTGAGCAGGGTAGATGCTTTGAAAGAAGTCAGCGTTTTTCCACTTCCTGTTGTATGCCAAATGTAGCCGTTGCCTTTGTGTTCCTGAATAGAATTGACAATTGCCTTCACCGCATAAATCTGATATGGTCGCATGACCATCAATTTTTGTTCGCTTGCCACCAATACCATGTATTTGCTAATCATTTGGCTTAGTGCGCATTTGCTCAAAAACTTTTCAGAGAAATCGTCTAAGTGTGTGATTTTCTTGTTGTCCTCACTGGCATATTGATAGATAGGCAAAAACTGTTCGTCAGCATTAAAACTGAAATGTACAGAGTTATTATTTGCAAAATAAAATGTGTTTGAACGGTTGCTCACAATAAACATTTGCATAAAGCAAAGCAATGAATTTGTGTAGCCGTTGCCCGGGTCACTCTTGTAGTCCACAATTTGCTCCATGCCTTTTCGTGGGCTAACCTCCAAACTTTTCAATTCAATTTGCACAACGGGAATTCCGTTTATTAGCAAAATCACATCATAACGGTGATGGCTGTTGCTTGTACTGATGCGTAATTGATTGATTACTTCAAATTCGTTTTTGCACCAATCTTTGATATTTACCAACGTGTAATGCAAAGGCGTGCCGTCTTCACGGGTAAAGGTGTTGATTTCTCTCAGTCGTTTTGATGAAGCAAAAACGTCTGGATTTATGATTTCCTTAAATAGTCTTTCAAATTCTGAATCAGTCAAGTTTACACGATTCAAGGCTTGAAACTTCTCACGGAAATTCTTTTCAAGCGAAGCCTTGTCCCGAATGTCTGCCCTGTGCATGTATTTCAGGTCAGTCAATTTGGTAATCAAACTAACTTCTATTTGTATCTCTTTTGTCATCTAAAATTTATATCGGTCAAAGTTACTTTTTTAATCACATTGATCCGTCTTTGTGTTGGTAAAAAGTGGCTCTTTGGGCTTTGCGAAGGGTCGGCTTGTGAATGGAGCAAAGCCAAATGTGCCACTTGAAGTCCGGCTAAAATTGTTTTAAAAAATGTGGGTGGGAAAAAAATAAATAGCACAGGGTCGGCAAGGAATCGGCTTACTCGTTGTCCGCTTGAAATATAGTCATATAGTAGTCCAACTGTCAAAATGGTTTACTTTCTTTTCGTTTTTAGTTGTCTGTTTATGTCGTGTTGTGTCGTCTTTTAAGCTTCTGAAAGTAATTTTTCGAAGAATTCAATGAATTTGTGAAATTTTAGTGCAGTAAGTTTTATTATTTCAGAATCTTATATTATTATTGGACCAAGAATCCTTTGGAAATATGTTTGGTTTAAATAATGTCCAACTTTTGCCTGAAATATTATCTTATCTGTATCGTCATATGTTGTCAGACTGAGCTTTTCGGCCAGTTTCAAATATGCGGTAATCCTGTAAATCTATCGAATGATTGTGCTGATGCTTGTGTAGTATGTGAACTCAATGGAGCTGCTGGTACTACCTCTCATACAATACCGGGGAATGCTCCTCCCGGCTACTGTACATTTGTCGTCCATTCTATCAGATATTTTGCTTTTGTAGCCGGATCAACCAGCCTGAGTTTCAATGTAAACGTAACAGGATGCACTTTGGGAAATTCTATTGAGTTAGGTGTGTATGATACCCCCGATTGTTCTTCATTCAATCTGGTAAGCAACTGCAATACATATATGCCTAAGGGAGTTCATGGTTTTACCGCAGGTCCACTCAAAATTGGTTGTCCTTATTACATCGTAATCGATGGAAATGGTCCGGCATCATGTTCGTTTATTGTGACGGTCACTTCAGGCTCTGCTACGGCTCCTGTTCCCGGGATTGGTGGCAATATTATGGGACGAAGCAATGTATGCGAAGGCGAAACAGAGACATATTCAGTTAATGCTATAAACGGTGCATGTGAAGCTGAGTGGGAAATTACCAATGGCAACTTGATCTCTCAAACTTCAACTTCGGTTACTGTGCAATGGCCTCAAGCAGGAAAAGGTAAAGTATGCTTACATGCTAAAAATCCTTGCCATGAAAAAAATTTCTGCTTAGACGTGATCATTGGGAAAGAATCAGAAAATATTATAGGGACTTTTTATACCTGCCAAAATCAATCCTACAACTATAAAGGGAACGAATATTTTAAAGGAGAACATGAGATTCGATTAAAGAATTTCACAGGATGCGATAGTGTTTTGAAATTGACGATTGAAGAATATCCGCTTGCCACTAAGAATCTGGATACTTTTCTTTGTCAAAATGAGTGTATTGTGATATTTGGGAAGACATTTTGCTCTTCAGGCAATTTTGTTGAACTCGGCAAGATGATAACTTTCCCATTTTGTGATAGCATAGTTTATATCAATATCAAAAAGGACTTGAATGATATCAGCTTATCAAAATCTAATGACCTGAGTTGCGATACAACTACTTCTGTCCTGCAGGTGAAGACGAGTATTCCGGTAGACAAAACATACTGGAAGGATAGCCTGGGTCGAATCCTGGATAGTTCTCAGACTTTGCAAGTTACTCAGCCGGGTTTGTATACTAAAAGTATGCGAATCTATTGCGTTAGATTTGACCACCATCCAGGTTGTTGACTCTAGTCGAGCAACAAGTAATTATAACTTTTATTTTAAAGATCCTGGTGGCGCCTTTATAGAGATTCAGAACCAGTCCCTCATAGATCGTGATACAGTCATATTTATTATTGGTATGAATGGCAGCTGTTCTGACACTGTTGAACTTGAGATTAAGCTAGTTGAGAAAATAGATTTGGTCACAAAAGATAGCTTTGTCTGCGCAGGGAGTTCAATCAATCCCTATGACTTTATAATTGACCCTCCTGTTGTCGGAAATCTGGATTATTATTATTCAGATTTGAATCGACAAGAAAAAATAGATAGTATCATTTTAATCACTCGAGATACGAGTTGGTATGGATTTGTGGAAAATGGAAACTGTATCTCTATTTTTACTCAGTTGGTGAAAGTAATTCCTGAGCCGGAACTCAAATTATTATCCTTGAGATCAACTTATTGTGAAAATGAGTTAATTACTTTGAATTTGGGATTAAATTCTTCTGCTAAACGAGCAATAATTGAGATTGATGGCAATTTAGTTTATAGTGGACTCAAAGATAGTTCATTTGTTTTGCCTAAACTCGACACAGGTTACCATAGCTTGAGGTTTAAGGCATACAATGATTATTGTGCCAAACAGTATGAGCATAGTTTTCGGATACTACCCACACCGGTTGACCCGCAGGTGATATGCACTGCATCGGACTCTACTTTAGTATTTCATTGGAAAGATAACAACCAGAGAGTATACTGGTTGCTTGATTCAGTAATCACATTTGGTTCAGTACGGATCACTCAGGATTCTGTGATAATTTCCGGATTAAAGCAAGGTGAGTTGGTCAGGATAAAATTTATTCTTCAAGACAGTATATGTGGTGATCGCGTCTTTTTCGAGCAATGTCGTGCAGTTGAATGTCCGATTGTCGATATTCAGATATCTGCTGTTCATCAAGTTTGTTTGCATAATGGAGAGGATACTATTCGGACAATTCCATACCTGATTGTAAATCCTCAATCCGGCTGGAATATTCGTTTCCATGGGATAGGAATAATAGACAGCACCATTGGTATTTTCGATCCGAAATTGGCTGGGCCGGGAATTCATAAAATCAAAGTTCGGTATTTCAAAGCATTGTGTGAGTTTGAAAAAGTAATTGAGTTTCATGTCGTAGATATTCCTGATCTGCGTATTGAATTGGACAGTATTCTATGTGTAGGTGAAGAGACAGAACTTGTTATCATAGGATTAAAGAATACTGAAGATCAAGATAGTATTGAGTTGGATGGTGCGGTTTCCAGTCAGAAGATTGCTGATAGGAGATATAAAGTAAAATGGAATAAGCCAGGCTTAAAGAGAATTCGATTTGAAGTCAAGAATCGATTTTGTAAAAAAGAGTTTTATAAAGAGCTGATTGTTGTTCCAAAACCTGAGCAAACGACAGCTGTTTGCAAAGCCGGATTAAATTTTATTCAATTTTCATGGGATAAATCAATTAATGTTAAAAATTTCCAGGTAGAACTCAATCCCGTTTTTTCTTATTTTTGGGTAAATGATTCAACTATTTCAATTGAAAATCTGCCGCCAAATACACAAGTGCAATGCAGGCTCATAAGTCAGGCGCAGGGAGATTGTTCAGATGCAATAGGTCCATGGGTAAGCTGTCGGACGCAGGATTGTCCTATGCTAAATTTGTACCATGACACTCTTTTTGTTGGTTGTAGAAAGGATTTTCCTTTTGTATTGGAATTGGATCAATTTAAAAATTTCAATCATCTCACTTATCAATACAGTATTGATAGTCAACTTTTGGTGGACTCAAAATTGGAGATGAATTCACTGAAAGCAGGTGCACATATTATTCGGGTTGAAAATCAGTCTGATTTTTGTAGGTATCAAGACAGTGTAGTATTGATATTGGGGGATGAGCCCCAATTTGAGTACAATCAGGTAGATATGAGTTGCCTTGAAGATCAAAAATGGGGAAAGATAGAATTTACTTCAATCCATTCAGGTATTCCACCTTATCAGGTGTTGCTCGATCAGCAGATAATTTTGAATTTGAAAGTTGAGATGCTGGATGCGGGACCACATTTAGTCGTGATCAAAGATTCGCTGCAATGTGAAACCAGTTTTGTTGTTGAGATCGACGATGCGGACTCTGTGAGCGTGGATGCAGGTATTGACATCGAAATTCAAAAAAACCAAAGTATCAGTCTTGAAGCTAAAATAGCTGGTAATTTTGAAAATATCATCTGGAGCCCCTCGAACCAGTTAGATTGTAACCGTTGTATAAATCCGACATTGTTGGCAACAGAGGATCAAATGATATACGTCTTGGTAGAAAATGAAGATCACTGTACGGCATTAGATAGTGTTTTTATTCGCATTATAGATGAGCAGGTTTACATCCCTAATGTAATCAGCGCAAATGGAGATGGACTCAATGATTATTTGGAATTGTTTGGCAGCAAGGATATCACTCAGGCTAAGGTGTCAATATTTGATCGATGGGGCGAATTAATTTTTTCTTCAGACAACTATCCGGTAAATTCAAAAGAAGCCGCTTGGGATGGGACTTATAAAAATCAAGCGCTAATGCCGGGAGTTTATGTTTATTTGATAAAGATTAGTTTTAGATCAGGAAGAAGTAAAGATTTGGTTGGGGAGCTGACCTTGATTAGATAAGTCGGCGGAATAGCTATATCAGAGCAAATTTTTTCAATCTAATGAGATCATTTTTCTCTTTGTATCTGTACAAATTGGATAGATATATTCAGCAACTTCATTTTTAACTATCAATAAGGCATCCACTAAATCCAGACATTTTTTGACCGCACTTGTTTGTAGGAGGTCTATGCCAATGATTGAAATATTTGTTTTTACGACAAGTCATTTACAAAGAAAATCACATTCAACGAATATATAAATGAGTACAGCATAATGGATTCCGGGCAATTTCTTTTACGGTTTCACCGGCACCTCCCTCTAACAAAACGTTGTAAGCCGGAATTGCTTGTGCTTGTACTGTTGGAATAGTATTGTAATTTTTTGAGCTCTAAAAAACCAATCTGTTGCAATTGAGATGTTCTTTTTTTGAATATCTTCTTCATTATATGTCATCTGATTTTACTGGCAAGAGACTATGCTATATGGCACTCTATGGCCAGATCTAATTGGCAGAATTGGGTCCAACAACTTTTTAGTCAATTGCTATTGTGAAATTTCCGGATTTATATTCTTCGGATCTTATGATTCTTTAATGCTAATAAAAGTACTAGATTCCATAAATAAGTGCGACAGTTAATAAAACATTCTTTTGGAGAAAGACCTATTATAAAAATAGGTACTTTCCCCTCAAGATTTTTAACTGTACACAAATGTATAAACAAATCACCTACCCTCAAAGGGTATTAATTGAACAATTTAAAAGGCAAGGAATGAGCATTATTCAGATTGCTGTGGAATTAGGATATCATAGAAGCACTATATATCGGGAACTCGATAGAAACTCTTCACCTGGTTCATACAAGTTATATGGAAGCGCAAGAGCTCAGGATCGGAGTGAACAGAGAGCACAAGGAAAGGGAAGGAAGAATAAAATTACAAGCGATCTTAAAAGCAAAGTGGATCAATTACTTAAAATCAAGTGGAGCCCAGAGCAAATCGAAGGTCGAGCGAATATTGATAAGTATGAAAGGGTTAGTAAAGAGTGCATATATCAATATGTATATGAAGATAAAAGGAAAGGAGGTGATCTATGGAGTAATTTAAGACATTCCCACAGAAGTAGGCGAAGACGCAAAAATACCTATAAACAAAGGGGAATTATCAAAAACAGAGTATGTATTGAAGATAGACCAAAGATTGTTGAATCTCAAAAAGGTATGGAGATTGGGAAGGAGATACTATAGTAGGAAAGAATCATAAGTCCCAAATTGCCAGTATGGTGGAAAGAAAATCCTTGTTTGTCAAGATCATTAAGCTGGAGTCCAAAGAAGCTAAATTCACAGCCAAAACAATCAGTTGCAAATTGAAAAATATAAAAACTTATGCCATACAATTACATTAGACAATGGAAAAGAAAATGCAGATCATCAAACATTGGCAAAAGCATTGAATACTAAGATATACTTTGCTCATCCATATTCCGCTTATGAAAGAGGTTGCAATGAAAATATCAATGGTTTAATACGACAATACTTGCCAAAAAAATCAGACTTTTCCATGCTCAAGCAAACTGACTTGGATCGAATTGAATCCCAAATAAATAATCGACCAAGAAAAAAATTAGGCTACAAAACACCAAATGAAGTATTTTTGAACCTTGTCGCACTTAAATGTTGAATTCAGCAGTGATAATTTAATAAAGCGCGGTAAATTCTTGCAAGGCGCGATTTTTATTTAGTCCACAAGTTGCTATTATTATTTCGATGGTACAACCCTTAACTGTATTTTTTGTCCATTGTTTATACTCGATACAACTTGATATACCTTATTCGTTGGAGCTTACATTGTAAAAACTAATTATATAATTTAAGCATTATGGGATCCGCAGTAAAAACCATACTTTAAAGAGCTGAATTCGATAAATCGGAAATGTAAAACCAAATGCGTTTTTCATTTAATGCTGAATGAATACATTCCTACTGACATCCAGAGCAAAAGTCTAGTGCAAATCAATAACTTATTCTTTTATTAGATCTTTTATAATGGAGCAGTAAGTTCATCTGATGTATTTTTAACCAAAAAGTGATTGAAAACCCAGCTTAATCCTGTCAAACTATGCCTTAGGATTCGCTCTGTATTCACCTGGTGCGGTCATTTCCGACTTTGAACTTTTACTGATTTTCTTTTTTCCTTTTGTTTGCTGTGCAAGCTGAATCGCTTTGTATGCATTGATCATACCTCCTGTAACACACAATTGGGACATCTTTTTTTCTTCATCCATGCCGGGTACTTTCTGCTCTGATGCGATAGGAACTACACTCTTTAGAATGATCTCTCTCACTTGCTTCGCAGTTAATTCCGGAAAATAAGATCTGATCAATGTCGCAACACCTGCTGCAATGGGCGAGGCCATAGAAGTGCCTTGTAAATTTCGATAAGCATTACCTGGTACAGTAGAATAAATCGCTACTCCGGGTGAAAAAATATCGACAGAATTCTTACCGTAATTGGAGAAATCCGCCAACATGTTCGGGCTCTGTTCGTAGGAACTCGCTCCGATTTCTAACCAATTTTTTGCTTTGTTAGATTTGAACCAGGATTTTTTAGCGAACTTCTTGTTTGGAAAATTGGAAAGTTTGTCATTGTCTTGTGCACTATTACCTGCAGCATGCACCAGCAATACGTCGTGTTTTTCAGCATATTTGACGGCTTCGTCTACCACTCCTTTAAGGGGTGAGTAACCCTTGCCAAAACTCATATTGATGATACTGGCTCCGTTGTCTACTGCATATCTGATTGCATTGGCTACATCTTTGTCGTGTTCGTCACCATCAGGAACGCATCGTACTGACATGATTCTCACATTATCGGCTATGCCATCCATGCCGAGACTATTTCCTCTGGATGCTGCAATCAGTCCTGCCACATGCGTACCGTGAGTAGCATCAGGGCCTTTGACGTCTGAGTTGCCATATTTGTTTTCGTATGGATCATTTGGATTGTCCCCGATGATTTTACGGGAGTCATAATCCGGGTTAAAAGCAAAATCTAGCTCATTTTGGAAGTGTTTGCTGCCTTCTTCAAATTCAACATCTAAGGCTTTTCTTAAGTCATCCATTGTTTTGATGTCAGGATTTGAGGAGACGAACTCTTGTGCTATGGAGATGCCAACGGACAAGGATTTAGAGTCTGGTTCACCGAGGGCATTTAAATTTTCAGCTGACAAAGCTTTACCTCCAAGTGCTGTTTCCACGGATTCAATAGCTTTGTAAACCATATCTTTTGATTCATTGATTCCTTTTACATTGCTTTCAGCAGTAGCTCTTCTGGATTTTACTTCTTTTTCTGTTTGTTTAAATAGTTCGTATTCTTTTTTCTGTTCAGAAGTGAGCTTTGCAGGATCAGCAGTTTCATACTTGTACTTAAGCTTTGCATATATTCGTGTTGACTCGTACGTGTCAGGACCAATATTTTCACCGTTTTTATTTCCAAGAAAATTCCATCCATGGACATCATCTATGAATCCATTCTTGTCATCATCTTTTAAGTTGCCGGCAATTTCTTTAGGATTGGTCCACATTACATTTTTGAGGTCTTCATGTTTATCATCTACACCGGAATCTAAAATTCCCACAACGACAGTTTTGCTTGGTCGTCCTTTCAGAAGTTCTTGGAGCGCTTTTTCTGAACTAATTCCTTGGAAAGAATCTTTGTCTTTGTCAAGTTGATACCAATTTTTAGGTAGGCTTGACTGTGCATTCATAGAAGAAAAAATCGCGAAAAAGAGAATAAAAGTGATTATATTTTTCATATAATAAGCTGAAATTGAGAAGAGTGATTAAACAAATTATATTTTTCTTTTATTAATAAGTCTTTCAAAATTATGACGATAGTCTAATTCCATCGAACTTGTGGCAAAAATAAGTTTTTTATTTGCTGCAATTCAGTAAAAATATTTTGACCCATATTCATTTTTACCCCGTCTAAACGCTCAAATGAGATTTTTCGTCTTTTTGTTTTTACAATCTTTGGTATTCTTTGCTGCAGCTCAAAGCATTGATGTAGGCATCAGTTTGGGAGGATCAAATTATAGTGGTGACTTGACCCCTAATGCTATTGCTGCTATAAAACAGACCGGTTTAGCCGGAGGCATTCATCTCAGATATGATTTTTCAAATGCTATTGCATTTAAGCTGCAGTATATGAGGTTATCTGTAAAAGGTGATGACTCTTATGGAAAGCAGGACTGGTACAGGCTCAGGAATGCGAGCTTTTATAGTGCTATCAATGAGGTGTCGCTTTTGGGTCAGGCCAATATTATGGGTTTGTTTTATGAAGAACCGCGTGTGATGAACTTTTACCTGACATTGGGTGCCAGCTATTTTAACTTTAATCCCAAAAGAAAATACAATGGTCAAGTTGTGGAGCTGAGAGATCTGGGGACAGAGGGGCAAGGACTACCCGGGTACAAGGATTTGTATGACCTTTCCGCTTTTGCTTTGACTATGGGTATGGGTGTTAGATACTTCCTGAATTCTAATTTGGCGCTAACTGTGGAATATATCACTAGGAAGACCAGAACTGATTTTCTCGATGATGTGAGTGGTAACTACATTGGTTATGATATTATCAAGAATGCAAGAGGAGATATAGCTGCCGAAATTGCCAATAAGTACATGATCCCGAACGGTTCCCAAAGAGCCAATGAAATAGACAAGGACTGGTTTCATAGTCTGATGCTGACAGCGTCATGGCACTTTGGAGCAGACTTTAGACAAAAGAAAATCAGGTTTAGAAAGAGAGGCATCAATTGTCCTTCCGTCAAGTAAATACTTATGGTTCCAGATGCGCGAAAGTACCTAAAGCAATATTGGACCTATGAGGCTTTCAGACCTTTTCAAGAAGAAATCATATCTGCTATATTAGCGGGTAAAGACGTATTGGCATTGCTGCCAACAGGAGGTGGCAAATCAATATGTTACCAGGTTCCAGCTTTAATGAAAGAAGGCTTTTGCCTAGTGGTTTCACCATTGATTGCTTTGATGCAGGATCAAGTTTCTGCACTCAAGGACAAAGGCATACCGGCGGAGTTTCTACATTCTGGATTATCCAAAGCGGATATTCAGAGGATCATGGACAATGCAATTTATGGAAGTCTGAAACTACTCTATGTGTCACCGGAAAGATTGGAGTCCGGAGTCTTCCAGAATTTTTTAAAACAAGCACCAATCCATTTTGTAGCCATCGATGAAGCACACTGTATCTCCCAGTGGGGATATGATTTCAGGCCTTCCTATGGGAAACTGGCATCACTGAGAGAGTGGTTGAATTGTCCTGTTATGGCCTTGACAGCCACAGCTACAGAAGATGTAAGACGCGATATTATTCACAGCCTCCGGCTAAAAGAGCCACTTGAGTTCGTACAATCTTTTCGAAGAGAGAATATTTCAATAGTAGTTGAAGAGAATGAGCAAAAACCATCTAGACTGATCTCAAGTTTAAGAAAGTTTAGAAACACCAATATCGTCTATGCGAGAAGCAGGCGAGAGGTAGTCAATCAATCGAACTTACTTCGTATGGAGGGTATAAGTGCAGATTATTATCATGCGGGTTTATTGTCCCAGGAGAGAAAGGAGAAACTAGAACACTGGTTGGCAGGTAGCTACACAATGGTGAGTACAAATGCTTTTGGGATGGGTATTGACAAACCTGACGTGCGTATGGTTGTGCACCTTGATTTACCTCCTAGTCTTGAAGAATATTATCAGGAGATTGGTCGAGCGGGACGTGATGGACAAAAGTCATACGCTGTCATGCTGTATGATCAGGACGATAGAAGAAAAATTGAATTGCGGTTCGAAGCAATGTTTCCTGATTTTGAACAAGTGAAATCAACATTTACAAAACTGTGCAATGATCTTCAGTTTTCTTATGGTGATTATTCTGCAGAGTCTTTTGATTTTGACTCGAGCGGATTTGCAACAAAGTATCAGATAGCTCATGAAAAATTAACTTACATTCTGCAGATTTTACAGCAATCCGGATGGATTGAGCTGAATGATTCGGTTTTTTCTCCTTCGAAGTTGCAAATTATAGCATCAAAAACCGAGTTGGAGGAATTAGATAAGATGGATCCTTTGTATTCAAAAATCCTTGAATATTTGATGAGAAATTATGAGGGAGTTTTTACACTGCCGGTCAGTATTTATGAGCTCCAGGTAGCAAAATATCTTCATTGCTCGGTCGTCGAACTCGTGGAAAGATTGAAACAGCTGGATCGGCAGGGAATGATCAGATACAGGATTCTGAAAAATCTACCTCAAATCCGTTTTCTCAGGGAGAGACCACATTTGGATATCATAGATTTGGATATGGGATGGTTTGTCAAAAAAAGAAAGATGTATCGAGCCAGATTCAAGTCAGTATTGAATTTTTTGGATGAGAAATCATGTAGGCAAGGGTTTTTGCTGAGTTATTTTGGAGAGAAGTCTAAGGAGGACTGTGGCATTTGTGATAATTGCTTGAGATTGAAGAATGATAAAATCCCAATGGAGATTTGGTCAATGTGGTATAATGAAATCAGTGTTCATATCCGTCTCCATAATCAAATCACCGTCCGCGAGGTCTATCATTTTTTTCCAAGTAACAAAAGGCACTGGGTCGATAAAATTCTTCAAGAACTGATCGGAGAACAAAAAGTCATCCGCGATCTGGAAAATTTAAGATGGAACGAGAAATAGGCTAGTGTACATAGTAAAATGAATGAGAATTAAAAATTTTCATATTTCGCAAAGTTGGATATAGCTTTCATTTGTTTGACTGTAATTTTTTCTAAGCTGGATAACGCGATTTTCAATCATATACCTTCTGGCTTTGATAGCAAGGACTAGGGCGGCGGTTAATAAAGTTCTACTTTTTTGTATAGTAATATTTGAAACAATCTATGCATTGTTCTATTAATTCAAGATCTGAATCTTTAATTTTTGTGGCAAGTTTTTCCCCGGATTCAAATTGGATATATTTTCTCACGTCTGTGTCAATGAGCTTGTCTTTCGAAATTCCGGACACAAATTTTTTTTCATAAACCAGGGAGTCATTAACGTATTCTCTATAAATATTATCAGTAATGATCAGTTTTCTGGTGATATTCTCACTTTCAGGTGTTAATGTCCAGCCACCAATCCCACCCACTGATTTCAACCAGACCCATTCTCCTTGTATCTGATCATCAATGATGCAGTCCTTATTTTTATTGCATCCCAAAGAACTGAAAAGAAGGAAAGCAATTGCAAATAAACTTATTTGTATAGATTTCATGTTTGCGTAGATTATATTCATTTTAGCAGTAAATTTCTCATAAAATTGATATTGTTTTTGGGATAGAATTGTTTATCTCTTTGAAGGAACTTTACTCTTGTATCGGATGTAATAGTTTTATAACGAATGCTTAGAGCATGTTATTGTGGACTGATTCCTAGAAAATGGATGCTATTTACCTGATTTTCAAATATGACACTCGTGATTTTCATCTGACTTGACATGCCACTAAAATCATATATTAAATTAAATGAATCTTTCAAAAGTCTAAAAATAAGTGGACCATTTTGGAATATATACTTTTCAGGTAAAGGCAAACTTATCTTAGCCCCATTTTTATCAAGGTCATTTTGTTGAATCTCGAGTTTTTTTGCAAATCTTTCTAAGGACTATTTTGCAGGGCCTGATATTGAATTTATTCGTATTGCATTAGTATAAAGATTTGAACTTTGAATCAAATTATTATTCATTCGATTCAAAATTTACAAAAAGTTATCCTCATTAATTTAAAAAAATATTTCAAAGTCTAATTCGGGTGATTCTTTCCAGGAAGCATACCTGCGAAGTCAACATAATTAAATTGATTATCCTTAATCTCAATAATTGGTCTCTAGCTTTAAATTGGATTTGGGGAAAACCTTAATATTGTGAAACTACTTGAGCTCGGATTTCAACTGTGAATTATATGCATATAAATTGGTTAAAGGTTCATTTTAAAGTTGATTTGATGTTCATATGGCGAATATTTAAATATTATCGAGATAATTTAGACATTTTTTTGGATAATATTCGATTTAAGGCATTGACTAATTTCGAACTTTGCATACTGGGTGAGATCCGGTAATTTTAAAGACTGAACTAAGTTCTGATTGCTTCATCTGCTATTTCTAGAATGACACATAAGGTATATCTTAAGCAAGCCATATTTTTTTAGCATAGTAAGACAAATGGAATTTGTGCTTTTTACTAATTCATGTAATTAGACAATGGCTTCATCATTGCGGCAAAAATGCTTTGTTTTCATCCGCAATTTGGCCATCAGGTATTTGCGAATATCACCAGGCATTTTTATCCTGTCAGGATCTGGAAACCCCACTTGATTGCCCTTTTCCATGGAATACTGCATCCGGTTGCTTGTAATGTGCTGGCTTTTAACTATCATAGTTATAAGGAATTGAATACTTTTGTCGGATAATATGCAGTGATATGTACGGAGATTTTCAAAAGCAACTTCAAGCTGAGTTGGACAAAATCAAATCTGAAGGCTTGTTCAAAAGAGAGAGGACGATCACTTCGGCTCAAGCTGCCGAAATTGACACGGTGGAAGGTGGCAAAGTCCTCAATTTTTGCGCCAACAACTATCTCGGTTTGTCCTCTCATCCTGAAGTAGTAAAGGCGGCAAAAGAAACTATAGATACACATGGTTTTGGGATGTCGTCTGTACGATTTATTTGTGGGACTCAGGACATTCACAAAACATTGGAAAGCAAACTTTCGGAGTTTCTGGGTACTGAGGATACCATTTTGTACGCAGCTGCCTTTGATGCCAATGGCGGTGTTTTTGAACCCTTATTTGGCGAACAGGATGCAATTATTTCAGACGAACTGAATCATGCCTCGATCATTGATGGTGTTCGGTTATGCAAAGCGATGAGATATCGATATTCGCACAATGACATGGGCTCTCTTGAACAAAAACTTCAGGAGGCTGATGCCGCTCAGGCGAGACGTAAGATCATCGTAACAGATGGAGCTTTTAGTATGGATGGCACTATCGCACAGTTAGACAAGATTTGTGATCTGGCTGACCGATATGAGGCATTGGTGATGATTGATGAGTGCCATGCCAGCGGTTTTCTGGGTAAAACAGGACGAGGCAGTCACGAGATGAAAGGCGTTATCGGTAGAATTGACATTATCACCGGAACTTTAGGAAAGGCCTTGGGAGGTGCTTCAGGCGGGTTTACTTCAGGTCGTAGAGAAATAGTCGAGCTGTTGAGGCAAAGGTCGAGACCTTATCTGTTTTCAAATTCCCTCGCTCCATCCATAGTGGGGGCTTCTATCAAAGTCATGGAATTGCTAGGATCCTCAACAAGATTGAGAGACAGGCTGGAAGAGAATACCAAGTATTTCAGACAAAAGATGACAGAAGCGGGATTCAAAATCGTCCCCGGTGAGCATCCGATAGTTCCTGTCATGTTGTATGAAGCTGCATTGGCACAACAGTTTGCTGCGGAACTCTTGAAAGAAGGCATCTATGTGATCGGATTTTTCTATCCTGTAGTACCTCAAGGGAAAGCAAGAATACGTGTACAGCTGTCTGCTGCCCACGAACGCGAACATCTGGACAAAGCCATTAGCGCTTTCATCAAAATAGGAAAATCTCTTGGTGTGATCAGCCTTAGCGAGTAATGTCGGACCGGCTCGACAACAGCCAAAAGGGGAAATTGAATTCCCGTTCAAAGACCATAGCCCTCTTGCTCAAGGAGTGGAAATATGAATGGAAACATTTTCAATCTATTGCTTCCGTTTTGTTATTTGTGATCAGTATTGTATTTCTTTTGTACTTATATTCCGGAAGCTTACAAAGTACTCATTGGTGCATGTATTATTGGTTGACATCTATGTTCCTGATGCTTTTTTTAGGCAAAAATTCTATTGAAGAAGATTTGCTTCGAAATCGCTTGTACTTATTTCAATTGATTAGTCCACTTCGTTATTTGGTCGCTAAAATTCTTTTTCTCAGCTTCGTTTATTTCATATTGCAATTGGTTATATTTTTTATATTTCAACTGTTGATTCCAATGAATAGTTTGCTGTCATGGCATTGGCTATGGATCTGTCTTCTGACTGCGTTGGGGATGTGCTCGATCAGTGTGGTGGGTTCATTTTTTTCCTATCTGGCATCTCAAAATGGCCATCTGCAGATGATCCTTAGCTTACCCCTCTGCTTTCCCATAGTTGGACTGGCCTACGCCGCAACCTTGGTGTTGGCTGATGGTGGAGCATGGAGTAAAATGTTTACACTTGGATCTATGCTGATGGCGGTTGACTTGTTCAATCTGGCAATGATCCTTTTTGTGGTACCTCTAATGTGGAAGCATGGCTGAGCTGAATAAATCAGGTTTGATAATTGGTGTGTATCGGTTCATGAGAAAATCATGGTGGAAAATAGCGAGCGTATTATTGTTGAGCTACGTCTTGATCAGAGGATTGTTGACTCCTTTGAAGCCTGGGATAGTTGACTGCCACCCACTTGTGCTTTGGAGTGGCAAAGCATACTCATTGGACATTGAATTGTACAATAGTAAACTGAAATCTGGCCAAGGCCACTTGAAAGCTTTCTTACTTTACGACGATACTTTATTCTATCAAGTCGAAGAAATCTTGATTCACAGTGAAAATGAACTGACTCTTACAGGCAGATTGCCGGCTCCAATGCCGGACAAGCTTGATGTGACTAGCCTTAGTGTCGTTTTGGACAATGTACAAGAGGGAGTAATGATACTTCCTTCTAAACTGGTTTTGAGAAAGGGATCTGAAGTCACCGACTCCCTTGTAGAAAACTTTAGATCGGCTGCTTGGCAAAAGCTGCTTCCGGGCATGTTCCATTATCAAAGTAGTGTATATTACTTTCCTTACAGGAACATTCTTTATGAAACTATAAGGAATACATTTTTCCATGTGCCGATGTGGTTTTCGATGTTTTTGTTGCTTTCATTGTCGGTGATCGCGTCCATTTCATATTTGTATTTGCGAAAGTTGGAATATGATATTTTGGCGAGTTCTCTGATTGAGGTGGCTATCGTCTTTGGCATTTTGGGCTTGATCACTGGGTCGATTTGGGCAAAGTTTACCTGGGGAAGTTGGTGGACCCGGGATATTAAGCTCAATATGTCAGCGCTCACATTATTGATTTATTTTGCTTATCTGATTTTGCGTATGGCCATTCCAGGTAGAGTAGAAAGGGCAACGATAAGTTCGGCATATGCGATTCTGGCATTGGTTTGTGTGATTCCAATGGTTTTTATCCTTCCACGTCTGACGTCCAGTTTGCATCCTGGTAATGGCGGTAATCCTGCTTTCGGCCAAGATGACATGGATAATTCACTGAGACTGGTATTTTATCCTGCAGTACTTGGTTTCATGCTGCTCGCAGTTTGGATAGCTTTACTGCACTATAGAGTCAAGAGATTACAATTGTATAAAGAAGAAGAAAACTGAAAAATATTTCGTTATTAGAGGAAATAACCTCAATTTCGCGTCGCAAAAATGCTTGAAATCCTTTAGGGCAATGAATTTTAAACCACATTCAGGATGTTTTTGATACCACTTTTAATGTCTTTGGATTTTCTTAGATCTACGGGCAAAATCTATGTGGTTTTTGGGGTTGTTTTTATTGTTTTCTTGGGGTTGATTGGTTTTTTGTGGTATATCGAACGAAAGATTAATAAATTAGAAAATAATTCAAATCATGAGTAAGGGAAAGGAAGTTTCTTTTTTGGATAGTGTGCACATGAATTTTGACAAAGCGGCAAAGTATACAAATATACCTGCCGGCTTGCTCAGGCAAATTAAAGTTTGTAATGCAGTTTATGAGATGCACTTTCCGGTCCGGATAGGAAATGAGATACACGTGATTGAGGCCTATCGTGCCCAGCACAGTCACCATAGACTTCCCACAAAGGGAGGTATTCGTTACAGCATTCATGTCAATAAAGAAGAAGTGGAAGCTTTGGCGGCATTGATGACTTACAAATGTGCAATAGTTGACGTCCCTTTTGGAGGAGCAAAAGGAGGCGTTAAAATCAATCCGCGGGAATACACTGAAGAGGCTCTTGAGAAAATCACCAGGAGATATACTACAGAACTGATCCGAAAGAATTTCATCGGCCCTGGTATTGACGTCCCTGCTCCGGATTACGGTACAGGTACAAGGGAGATGGCTTGGATTCTTGATACCTATTTAACTTTCAAAGGTGGAGAAATCGATGCAGCAGGATGCGTGACAGGTAAGCCTGTCAACCAAAATGGTATTCAAGGCAGAAATGAGGCCACCGGACGAGGTGTATATTATGGTTTGCGAGAATTGTGCATGACGGATGATGCGATGAAGAAAAGCTGCTTTGGAAAACCAAATTACGGGAGATAATGCGAAGCGAATCAAAGCTAAAATCATAGGTGAAGCTGCCAATGGACCGGTTTCTGCTGATGCAGCAGAAATCCTTCAGAAAGCAGGTTTGATCATCGTACCTGATATGTTCTTGAATGCAGGAGGAGTGACAGTATCTTATTTTGAATGGTTAAAAAACTTGAGCCATATGCGATTCGGTAGGATGGAGAAGCGTTTTGACTCCAATGCTTATGCCAATATCGTAGATTACGTCCAGAAAGCTACAGGTAAGACGATCGGCGATCGCGAGAGAGAATATTTGACTCGTGGTGCTGACGAGATCGACCTGGTGAGGTCAGGACTCGAAGAGACAATGGTAACCTCCTTCCAGGAGATTTGGGAAACTTTCAAGACCAAAAAAGACATCGATGGTTTAAGAAGTGCAGCATTTGTCGTTGCTCTTGAAAAAATCCAAAACGACTACAACAATCTCGGCATTTTCCCATAGGAAATAGCTTCTGCCTGCATAGATCCGAAGAAATAAAAGATTATTTTATCTTTATTTAATTATTTATTCAAAATTCAGAATAATATTCTAATTTTGTGGGTTATAAGCATTGTCCACAAAATTAAAATCTATAGCTATGTCTGAAAAATTAGATAAAACCGACGTCAAAATTTTGAATTTGCTTCAAAGTAACTCCAAAATTACCAATCTGGAGCTTTCCAAAAAAATCGGCTTATCTCCGGCACCAACTCTCGAAAGGGTCAAAAAACTGGAACACTCAGGAGTAATCCAAAGCTATCATGCTAAGGTGAATCCTCAAAAAGTGGATTTGACTATCAGCACTTTCGTTTTGGTTAACATTGCTTGGAACAAGGCAAAAGCTTTGGAAAACTTTGTTGAGAGAATCAACAAAATAGACGAAGTCATAGAGTGTTTCGTGATTACAGGTGATGCTGATATTATGTTACGCGTAGTATGCAAAAACATAGCGAGTTATGAATATTTGCTCTTCAAACAGCTATCCCAGATTGAAGAGGTGGAAAGACTGAAAACTTTGATGTGTCTGTCGACAGTGAAGAGTTCAAATGCGCTACCCATACATCCAGACGGTGTAGATTTAGATTAGTAGCCCATAAAATACGTTTTTACTGGATCGGATTACTTCTCTGCTTTACTCTTGTTGTCACTCTGGGCAGTTGCGAGCTTACATTTTCGGTAGCATGCATGTAGCCCATCATGAGTCATCACTGTTGTGTAGTCAGATCTTACCATACCTCCAACAATGTTCTTCTTTTTTTGCTGAAGTGGACCTGAGCACGCTTAGGGAAGAGGATATTCGTCATTTGTTAATGTTGGAGAATGGTCAGAATATCAGTCAGATTGCCGGGGCTAAAGAATGGGAAAAAGTGGTGCACTTGGCTGAAGAAATATTCAATGTCGACTTGGAGCCAATGGGAAATACATACCCTTACCTTATTTTACACCATTTGCAAATGGGATTCCTGTCACTGGGAAGGCACGAAGCAATGGATCAGGCATTATGGACTCAAGCAAAAGCACTTGGTAAAGAATGTGGCGGTCTTGAATCCATGTCAGAACATTTTGGAGTGCTAAAGGCCATCCCTTTAGAAAAGCAGTGGAGAGATTTGTATTTGTTCCTCAAAAATCCGATATCGTCCAAGCGAAAATTGAATTCGCTTTTCAAAGCGTATATGCGTCAGGATATCAGAAGTTTATACAAGAGCTCAAGGAAAGGACTCGGCAGCTCCAAAAATGTTATGATTTACAATAGGAATAAGCTAATGACAGAATTCCTTAGCAGCAAAATGCAACTTGACCGGGTCAGTTTTGCAGCAGTAGGTGCAGCACATTTATTTGGCAAGTATGGTATGTTGGCTTTATTGAAGAGACAAGGATATCAGCTCAAGCCATTAAAATTGGAGCAGATCAGCAGTTGATGATCGTTCAGGTTCAACGACTTAAATTTCACAAGTTTCCAAGCTTATCCTAGAGCTCATGAGAATTTGTAATGGCCCGTACAAAGGATACAGATAGCATTTCCGGGCTCAACTTATTTTATATTGTTTTGTTCCAAACAGTCGATGAAAGTAGCTTTAGCATTGTGGTTGGGGTGTATGTGTTTTGTCACGGCATTTTCGCAAAAAAAAAACATCACCGTCAGTGGATATATCAAAGAAAAATCCACGCATGAAACTCTGATCGGGGTCAATATTTATATCAAAGAGAATCCCTCTTTAGGGACAGTATCAAATCCATACGGATTTTATTCCCTGAGTTTTCCCCCTGGTTCCTATACTTTGGTGTATTCCTATATCGGATATGAATCATTTGAGCTTAAGCAGGATTTTCTGGTAGACCAGGAACTACCTGTAACTCTTTCACCCGGAATATTGATGGAAGAAATTGTCATCAGTGACGAGGAGAAAAAGAAAGATATTGAATCCACACAAATGGGAACCATAGAACTAAAGATGGACAAGGTAAAAAAATTGCCCACTCTCATGGGAGAGGTGGATATGCTCAAAATATTGCAGCTTTTGCCAGGGGTTTCTTCTGCTACAGAGGGCTCTTCTGCGCTCTATGTAAGAGGCGGCGGACCTGATCAGAATCTGGTATTGTTGGACGAAGCTGTGGTTTACAATACAGGGCATCTATTGGGTTTCTTTAGTGTGTTCAATTCAGATGCAATCAAAAATACTACCTTGATAAAGGGCAATATGCCCGCTGAGTATGGAAGTAGGATTTCCTCGGTCATAGACGTGCAGATGAAAGATGGAAATATGAACCATTGGACAGTGGAAGGAGGTATCGGTTTGATTGCTTCCAGACTAACCGTACAGGGGCCTATTTTGAAGAATAAATGCTCAGTAATTTTTTCCGGTAGGCGAACCTATGCACTTGACCTTGCCCAGCCTTTTATCAACAAAACAAAGTTCAAAGGAACCAATTATTTCTTTCACGATTTTAATGCCAAAGCAAATTATATTCTTGGAAAAAAAGATAGAGTTTTTTTTAGTGGTTATTTTGGAAGAGACGTATTCAGTTTTGCTGACAATGACCGTGATTTTGATATTAGATTGCCATATGGCAATACAACTCTGACATTGAGATGGAATCATATTGTCAGTGATAAATTATTTTTTAATACTTCATTGATCTCAAACAATTACTCTTTCAAGATTGCTGGAGGACAGGACGATTTTAAATTTGCAGTAAATTCAGGTGTGATTGATTATGTCGCAAAAGCTCAAGCAGAGTATTATCCCAATTCAAAACATACTGTCAGATCCGGATTTCGCTATACTTGGCACAAGTTGTCTCCCAACGTAGTCACAGGCACGAATGGGGAGACCGATTTTAATTCAGGATTTGATCCTAAGTATGGTCACGAGAACGAAATTTTCTTGTCTGATGATTGGCATGTGTCTTCATGGTGGCGGGTGAATCTCGGAATGAGGTTGAGTAACTTTATACAAGTTGGTCCTTATACCTCTCAAGAAAGTGGAGAAGTATTTGGGAGGAATGAGATTGCTAAAATGTATTTTGAGCCGGAGCCCAGACTGATCGTAAATCGCAAAATAAATTCCAATTCAGCGCTTAAAGCAGGAGTGAGCAGAGCAGCGCAATATGTTCATCTGGTGAGCAGTTCTAATTCAACACTTCCAAATGATGTATGGGTGCCGAGTTCTGCAGTAGTAAAACCTCAAATCGCATGGCAATATACATTGGGATATTATACAAGATTCAATGCTTGGGATTTGGATTTTTCTGTGGAGACGTATTTCAAAGATCTTGCTAATCAGTTGGACTACCGCGATAGCTATGTAGACAATTTTTCTGATGAGTTGGAAAATGAATTTGTCGCCGGAAAAGGGAAAGCTTATGGAATTGAATTTTTATTGCAAAAAAATGTTGGCAACATATCAGGTTGGATTGGTTATACTTTGTCCAGATCTGAAAGAAAATTCGATGAGATTGAAAACGGGCGAATATTCAGAACCAGTTATGACAGACCGCATGACCTCGTCGTTGTAGGGCAATACCAACTGAATAAAAAATGGCAACTCTCAGCGAATTTTGTGTATGCCACAGGACGCGCATATACTCCCATCCGAAGTGTATTTATCATACAAAATGAACCACAGATCGAATATGGTTTACGCAACAGCGAGAGACTAAAATCATATCACAGATTGGATTTTTCTGCTGTGTATTCTAATGAGAGTAAGAATTCGGAAAAATATTATTCTACATGGGCATTTTCTGTATACAATGTCTATAACAGGAAGAATCCATTTTTTAGTTATACAGATTTTGAATCCGATTATTTGAAAGGTCGAATCGTCGCGAAGTCCGTCAATGTATCAATATTTACAATCATACCGGCAGTAACATGGAATTTCTATTGGAGAATAAAATAAATTTTGGGGGATTGAAAACATCTTGGATCTATAGCATCCTATTTATGATCGGCCTTGCATCATGTGAAGAAGTGGTGACGCCTCCTGATTTGAACCATCCACCCTCATTGGTAGTAGAGGCTTATATAGAATCTTCTGCTTCCGGTTCGACACCGGTTTATGCGATCCTTACGGAATCTTATTCATTTTCTGATACTATAGGATTGAATACGATAGAAAGCAAATTTGTGAAAGGGGCTACAGTTTTTGTAGCTTACGGATCGGATAGCATACAACTACAGCAGCTCTGTCTTTCAGATTTGCCTGAGCCAGTTAGAGTAGAAGTGTTGAAAAGTTTGGGTTATTCAATTGATTCTGTTACCATTGATTTTTGTATCTATGCTGATTTACAAAATTTGATTGACCCCGAAAGACAAAAGGAA
This sequence comes from Saprospiraceae bacterium, assembly GCA_016710235.1. Lineage (NCBI taxonomy): Bacteria > Pseudomonadati > Bacteroidota > Saprospiria > Saprospirales > Saprospiraceae > Saprospiraceae bacterium. The sequence continues at coordinate 3,041,730 of JADJLG010000001.1, read as the reverse complement.
TATCGATTTCATGCGTATGCCGGAAGTAGATATGCACATGCATCGGTGATTATACCTGATTATGTGCCGCTGGATAGTATATGGTTTGAAAAAGCTCCCGGAAATCCGCCTGATTCATTTGTTCAGATGTTTTGTTACATCAAGGATCCTCCGATAAATAATTTTTACCGTTATTTTACTCAAGTTTCCAATTCAAGATTTGTTGCAGGTGTGAGTTCTGTGGTAGATGATGCTTTTTTTAATGGTCAGGAATTCAAATTTACACTTAATCGTGCGCTTGGGGCAAATGAAGAATTTGATGAGACCACCGGACTTTGGAAACTGGGTGATACAGTTGCGGTCAAATGGTGTTTAATAGATCAGAGCCAATATGATTTTTGGAATACATTAGAAGTTAGCAAACAGAGGCAAGGTCCTTTTTCATCATATATCAGAATTAATGGCAATGTGGACGGAGCACTGGGTGTATGGGCCGGATCGTCCTGTGAGATTTATAAAGTTATAGTTAAAAAGTGAAGTAGAAATGGAAAGAAAAGCCCAAATTAATATTGAGGTTCAGCTGAATGAAGACCAAATACCACAGAACATCATCTGGCAAACCAATGATCAAGGTGTTGCAACAGGACGAGAAGTGAAAGCTGTTTTGATTTCATTGTTTGACAAGGAAAGTAGGGACACCTTTAAACTGGATTTGTGGACCAACGAAATGCAAATTCAGGAAATGGATCAGTTTATGTATCACAGTTTGAGTGCTATGGCAGAAATTTATAAGAAAGCCACAGGTAATGAAATGTTGTACCGAGATTTTTCGGATTTTGTCCAGCATTTTGGAAAGCAAATCCAATCGCAGTCACCCATTACTGATTCCGACAAGAATTAAATGTGAAGCTGTGGAAAAATCTCCTGAACATAGGGATAAAATATTGTACCGACTGACTGCATTGTGGGCTTTTATAGAAAGTGGTTTAGGAGGGATATTGCATGCTTTACAATTTCCCTTCACCGGATTAATCATTGCCGGATTCGCACTATTGTTGATCACCTTGATTCTTCATTACAGCGGTAAGAATAAGAAATTCATTTTTACTTCGTTAATGATTGTATTGTTAGTGAAGATGGTTCTAAGCCCTCATACGTCTCCCACAGCATATTTTGCTGTCACATTTCAGGCATTAGCTTTATATGCTATCGTAAAGTTATTTGGATTGAATCGCTTTGCATTATTTGCTGGATTTGTCATCGCTATTCTGCAATCTGCTTTCCAAAAACTTATTGTTTTGACTTTGGTCGGTGGATTTACTTTCTGGCATTCTGTTCAATCATTTATAGAATGGGTACAAAAAAGCGTGTTTTCATCTGCAGGATTCCTTTCTGTCAAACTGATGATATTACTCTATCTCAGCATATACCTTGTTGGGGCAATATTATGGGCATGGTTGACATTCCGGATATTAAATGATTTGCAGAGGCATTTATTTGCTAATCGCACTTTGCAATTGGATGTTGTGAATGATTTGGACACTGTTCCAAAATCCCAGCGCAGAAATTTTATATTTCCGATTTTAATGATTTGTATTGTAGTTACTGGATTGGTATGGATGGGTTTTCGACAAAAAGATGTTCTGTTTTATCTGTTGAGAGTGATCAGTATAATTTTTCTTTGGTACTATATCATTGGGCCTCTCCTTACAGGATTGATTAAGAAATATTTGTATAAGAAAATGCCGAGTTATCAGGCCAAGGTGGACGATGTCTTGGATATTTTTCCAAGAATAAAAAAAGTGGTTACTTACAACTGGTTAATTTCTGCAAAATATAGATTTTTAGAACGGATTTATCAATTTATATTGGGTACGATTGTCATGGTTTTAGCACTGGAATAAAATGAGTTTGATTTTTTTAACCGGAGATAAAAAATCCGGAAAAACCAGTTGGCTGGGCTCAAAATTTATGCACAAAACGGATGCGGATGGAGTGATTTCTCCCGACATTGGAGTTATTCGTTTTTTCCAACTTTTAAAAAGTGGTATGTATCTGCCATTTTCAAGACCTGCTGCAGGAGTTGATAGTATTTCTATCGGAATGTACACCTTTGCCAAGCAGTCTTTTGAAATAGCAGCGAGGCATGCAGCTTCTTCTTTACAGACCAACACCTGGACCATCATAGATGAATGGGGGCCACTGGAGTTAGACCGACAAGGATTTTATCCTCTATTATATGAGCCATTGCAAACTGCAGCAACCGACGATGACAGACGAGTTATTATCGTAGTTCGACCTTCGCTTTTGGAGCCGGTTCTGGATTCATTTGAACTCAGGAATGATAAAGTTACCATCTGGACTTTTCCTGAAATACATAGCTTTGGTATTCACTGATGGTATTGATGCCTTGAAGGATTTTAGAGCTTGCGGTATCAATACATTTTGCATTTGATCTTGAGAGCACATTTCTAGCAGATTGGTTGCCTGCTATCAATTCATGTCTGAGTTCATGAAATATTTGAGGTTGATAAAGGGTCAATAGAGGAAATCTCAGCGAAGCCTGAGTATCCTCATAACATATCGCAGGAAAGTCGGGGTTGTTTTCCTGTATTAAAATCACAATATCTTTTGGACTGCAATAAAGTAGATCAACAGCAACTACCAGAAGAGCTTCATTCGGAAAATTAGATATTGCGTTGACTATTCCGTGCAACGGCGCATGAGCACTCTCTTCTTCTAGGAGCAATGGAAATCGGTTTTGATCCAAACCATGACTTGCTTTGCAAGCGATTCGAAAATCAATTTGCAGGGATTGAAATAGCTTTTGCCACCAAGAAACAGCAGTCATTCCTTCTTTAATCAACAAGTGCTTATAAATACCTATCCTGCTGCCCTTTCCACCACAGAGTAATATCGCTTTCAAAACACGATGCGCTCTGGTGCTGAGTAGATATTGAACGACTCTTTTCGCACAAATCCACATAGGGTTTGGCTAAAGTTTCTGGACATTTGGACGGCAAGAGAAGTAGGCGCTCCAACAGCAAGGATTACGGGGATTCCTATAGCTAAAGTTTTTTGGACCATTTCAAACCCGGCTCTTCCACTTAAGACGACGATGTAATCTCTGGGATGGACGGAAGGATTTTCCAGTAAGAAGCCTATCAATTTATCCAATGCATTGTGCCGACCGATATCTTCCGATATGTGAATCAATTTACCCTCGGAACTGTATAACCCGCAGGCATGGACTCCACCAGTTTCTTTAAACATGAGTTGGTGTTTTTTCATTAAATCCGGCAAACTTCGTATGTATTCTGAGGATACAGTTGGGTGATCCTTTTTGAAAGTGTAAGGATATTGAACAAATAAATGATCTATCGATTGATGCCCGCATATCCCACAACTGCTCCCTGATACGGTTTTCCGATCCAGCCGACTTTTGTCCCACCGATAATGCGTTGTGAATTGCACATAGATGCTGTCTACACAAATGTCTTCATCCGTGTATCGCGGGTGTGAATCGATCTTGTCGATATCCTGTGCAGATCGGATAATACCTTCAGAGTACATATACCCTAGACATAATCTCTCATCATCGCCGGGTGTGCGCATCAATATACCAATGGTCTGTGAGATCCATTTTCCCGAATCAAGATACCTGCAAATGATTTCTAAAGGCTCTTCAATGGCAATCTGATCCTGGATGAGCTGAACCTCAGCCCGTACTTGACTTACTGTCGTTTCGAATGTCGTCATCTAACAATGTTTATTCGGATTGGGAAACATCCTGCTCTCGTCTTCGGCACGAGGGGATAGACACTGGAAGTCCTTTTCTACGAGTATTTTGAATCTGTCCCCACTAGAGGTGAATATTTCTGTTGAAAATCCAACTTCTTCCTCTCCATACCATTTGCTCAATACAGTTGTAGGAGCATAAACCCTGAGGTGATTGGTCAGATAATTCATGCTGATCTCAAGTTCATCCGTAGCGATGAGAGAATAGCTGAAAGAACTAGCTATTTCGCCGGGAAAAAGTATCGTGCAACAGAGACAATTTTGTGTTCTCATTGTTTCTACATCATCTTTATTCAGCCTTAATCTGATGCTGTTATTTGTTGTACGCAACTTCATATTCTATTTTTTATTACGAAAATAATCAAAATTATATAAATTTCCTTTTTATAAATTAAGTATCAGATAATCAATGAAATATGAATTATTTGGAAATGTTATTTGAAATTAAATTCCATAATTTTGTAAAAAAAAAATAATGTATATGATATTTCGAAATATTTGAAATATCTTGCGCCTGATTAGAATTCTCCCTCGTGAATTCAGGATCCCGCCGAATTTTACAATCAACTTTGTTTAGTCTTTATAAATTTGAATAATGTTTAAAAATATTATTTGCTGTACATTTATTGTCTTAGGTTTTGCCCTCAAAGCCCAGGATTTGCATTATTCTCAGTTTTATCATCATCCTCAAAGCCAAAATCCTGCTTTTTTAGGATTTTTTGATGGCGATCATCGAGTGTATGTCAATGGAAGACAACAATGGCGCACAGTACCTGTAAATTATTTGACCGCAAGTCTGCTCTTTGATAGCAAGTTTTTTGTTAAACATAGCAGCTCTTATATTGGCTGGGGTATCGGCATTGATTATGATCAGGCCGGCGATAGTAAGCTCAATTTAGCAAAGTTGAGCGGTGGTATCAACTATATGTATTCTATTGGAACAAAACACCAGTTTGGCCTTGGTATCATGCCTTCTATAAGTCAAAGAAGATTTCAAGATGAAAAATTGAGATGGGATTTGCAGTGGGACGGTGAGCGCTATGACCCTACCTTGAGCCCTCAGGAATCGTTTGAGAACGTTGGTAGTTTCTATTTTGATCTCGGGGCAGGAGCCCTCTATTCTTATAAATATAAAACTAGAACTAGAATTCACCTTGGGGCGGGATTTTACCATCTGAACAAGCCGGACCAGGCGTTCTATGGGTCTAACACTATTGATTCTAAGTTGCCCATCCGCCAAGCGTATCAAGCTGCAGTTCAGCTACCCGTTTTCCCTATTCTAGATATCATCTTCCACGGACAACACCAAACTCAGGAGAAATATGAAGAAACAAATCTTTCCGCTTTACTTCGTCTTTATGTGAACCGAAAACCCGGATCTTTATTCAATATTCTGGTAGGTTGTGGGTTGAGGATGGAAGATGCGTACTATCCTACACTTGCGATTGAGTACAACAATTGGATGGTATCTGGAAGTTACGATTTCAATCAGTCATCATTCAAAACTGCAACTGATCAAAGAGGAGGTTCAGAAATTGTTGTGCGATATATTTTCAAAAGTGTGAAACCTTTAGGATTTTACAAAAAATGTCCAATTTATTAATCCCAAATTCAGAATCTGTGCTCAAAAATATATTTTCATTAATTCTTCTGGTATCCTTTGTGCAGGGAAATGCACAATCGTACAGACAATATCAGGAGATTATTGCTGAGGCATTTGACAAGCAAGACTATTATAGTGCTCTGGTTTATTGTGAGTCGGCACTCCAATATGGTAAAGACGTAGATAGTCTGCATTATCTGGCAGGAGAAGCGGCACTTGCTATCAATGCTTATCCAAAGGCTGAACTACATTTCAAAATGGTTGCGAATTCGAACTATTCTGAGGCAGTCCCGCAAGTAAACTATTTTATTGGAGAAATTCTATATGCTCAAGGAAAGTATGGTGAAGCTCACCAATATTTTACAAAGGTGATCGGTCAGGTTGAAGATCCTGAATTTGTGCAAAAAGCTCAAGAGAGGATCAAACAGTTGAAATGGGCTAAAGAAAACCAACAACTTACAAACCCCCTTGTCAAATCATCCAGAGTAGAATATGATGGTATTAATACGCCTGAGAACGAATTTGGGCCAATGTCTGTCAATGGACAGCTTTACTTCGTTTCAATGAGTAAAAAATATTCAAACAAAAAGGAATTTCCGAAAAAAGATAAAGGCCATATCAGAGTTTATGATGAGCACAATTTAAAACTCATGGCTCCTTCATCGGTGCCGGTCGATAGTACGATTCACACTGCGCATCCTGCATTTACCTTAGATAAAAAACAATTTTATTTTACGAAATGCGAATATGAAGAAAATTCAACCAAGTTGCGATGTGAGATATATAGAAAACAGAAGATCGCTTCTGGATGGGGACCGGAAGCAAAGTTACCTGTAGAAGTCAATGTTGTTGGAGCTAGCAATACACAACCTTTTCCGGTATGGGACAGTACAACTCAAATGACCAGACTTTATTTTGCTTCTGACAGAAAAGGAGGCAAAGGAGGATTTGATATATATTCAGTACTGATTAAAGCTGACGGTACAAGTTCAGTTCCAGAAAATATAAACTGGATAAACACGATATTTGATGAGTATTCACCTTTTTATAATGAGAAAACGCGCAGTTTGTTTTTTAGCAGCAACGGTCATCCTGGATATGGTGGACAGGATATATTCAGGTATTCTACGATAGGAAAAGATTCTTTGCGTATTATAAATCTGGGTGCTTCAGTAAATTCCAGCTATGATGATTTGTATTTTAAATCAGATGGTGGAGAGAAAAAAGCATTTTTTTCCTCCAATCGCCCGGGTTCATCATATCTCGATCCTGATTTTAAAGCTTGTTGCTACGATATCTATAAAATGGATGTCACGCCGGCAACTATTGACCTGCTCGCTTATACTCTCGATTCATATGATAGTACTGGTATCAATGGTGCTAAAGTGATCATCTATGACATCACAGAAGATACCCAAGTCTTTAAAATCAGCGAATTACCAGATAAATATATCCATAGACTCCCTTTGATTGAAGGTAGAAAATACAAAATAGTAGCTCTAAAGAACAATTATCTCGGTGACAGTGTGGTCGTTTCAACGATGGATTTACCAAATTTTAATCCAATAACAAAGCAGCTTTATCTGGTAGAAAAGAAAATATTGAATGCACATACTTTTGAAAAAACAACAAATATCGCATTGAAAGGGGTGCAAGTTAAAGTAGTCGATTTGATGAATAATATTGTCGTGAGTGAAAAGACAAGCCTTGATTCTAATTTCTTTGATTTTGGAATTTTAAGAGGGCATAATTATTCTATTATTGCATCTAAACCGAAGTACGAATCAGATACAGTCAAGCTGCTGGCGGCAGATTTTGCCCGATTGGCTGTGATAGACAAGAATTTATTCCTGGAATTGACTGCTATAGCAGAATTGAGGAAATTGTTGCCCATTAAATTATTTTTCGACAATGACATTCCAAATCCAAAATCTGAGTTAGACACTACATCGGTTTTGTTTTCTAAAATATACAGAGATTATTTAGATAAGAAAGGCAGATATATGTATGAATTTGCCGATAAGTTGAAAGAGCCAGCCAAAAGCAATGCAATTTTTCAAATCGACAGCTTCTTTGAGCAAAACGTAAGGAAGAATGCAGAAAAGTTGAATGTATTCATGGACAAATTATATATCATTATGTCGGAAGGACATTCCATAGACATTTTTCTGAAAGGATATGCATCTCCTCGTGCCAAATCAGAGTACAATCAGCACCTTTCTTCTCGACGGGTTACCTCCATTAGAAACGAATTTGATGACTATCAACAAGGAATATTCCATCAGTTCATCAAATCTGAAAATCTTAAAATTAAAGAAATTCCTTTTGGGGAGTCACAAGCATCTTCCGACGTGAGCGATAGTATCGAAGATGTTAGAAATTCCATATACAATTTGAAAGCAGCATATGAAAGACGTGTAGAAATTCTGGAAATATTGAAGGGTGTTGATGATCGTGAAAAATTATAATGGAAAGTAGTATGAAAAAAATATTGGTATATCTCTTTGGAATAATAGTATTCGTCCTTTCTGCCCCCGATCTTCATGCAAGTCACATTGTTGGAGGAGAAATGACTTACAGACATATCTCTGGACGAAAATTTGAGATTCGATTAAGTTTAAGGAGGGATTGCTTCAATGGAAGTGTTGAGGCACAGTTTGATGATCCTGCAAATATTGCAATTTATAATTCTGAAGGCAAATTATTAAACTACCTCGGGTTTCAAGGAATTTTACAACCAAAATTCAATAATGATGATACCCTCAATGAAATTCTAAAAACTGAATGCGAAGTAATTGGTGGAGACGTATGCGTTCACACTACAACTTATATTGATACTGTAGAGTTGCCGTTTTTGACAGGGGGGTATCTATTTGTGTATCAGCGATGTTGCAGAAATAAGACTTTAACAAATGTTTTAGATCCTGAATTCACCGGAGCAACTTATACATTAAGGATTACGGAAGATGCCTTGCGTTATAATAATAGCTCTCCAAAGTTTGTCGCCTGGCCACCGATTTATATTTGTGGGGATCGACCTATAGTATTCAATCATTCCGCAATCGATGCTGAAGGTGACTCTATCGTTTATAGCCTGTGCTCACCCTACCAGGGAGGAGATACTTCAAACTCCAAACCCACAGTAGCTGCTCGTCCACCTTATAAAACAATCGTGTTCAGGCAACCATATTCACTATTTAACCTGCTTGGAAATTCACCTGCTTTAGCCATTGATAGGAATACAGGCCTACTTACCGGTACCCCGGATCCTACTGTCACAGGACAGTATTTAGTTGGGGTGTGTATGAGCGAATTTCGAAATGGTAGGTTGTTAAGTGAGATCAGAAGGGATTTTCAATACAATGTTAGAATATGTACTACAAACCCGGTCGCACAGTTTTCTCCTGATGCACATGTCAAGTGTGAAGGTAATCTCACCGTTGCATTCAAGAACAACAGTGTGAATGCCAAGGATTATACCTGGATATTTGATTATCCATCCAATAATATTGTACATAAAGTAGTGGATACCACCATCACCTATCCAAAAGCTGGAAAGTACAGAGTAGCCCTGATAGCAACCAGACAAACAGGTTGTATCGATACCAATATCCAAAACATTTATCTCTATGATTCTACTTTGCTGAAGGCTGATTTCGATTTCAATTTTGGCTCATGCGATCAAACTATAGATGTAAATTTCAAAGACAAATCATTTGACTCTCTGTTGAATATTAAAAATTGGGATTGGAGCATTCAGCTAAATGGAAATGAGTACAAAGCTGTCATTCCAAGCCCATCTTTTAGTTTGCAGGATACCGGACTAGCTACAGTGACTTTGATCATCACATCAGAGGGCGGTTGTCTGGATACAATAACAAAACTACTGAGATTCAACCGTCTAAAGCCAAATTTTATTGGTCCGATTATTCCAATTTGTATTGGCGAGTCTACACGCTTGATAAATAGTCCTGACAATAGATTTCAATATACCTGGGCGCCATCATCTTCTTTGTCTTGCGATAATTGCCCGGATCCGCTTGCATCTCCAATGCAGACTACGACCTATTATTTAACCATCACAGATGGAAATTGTACGGAGTATGATTCAGTATTGGTGAAAGTATCGACCCTGCTAGACATAGACATTTCAGGCGACCAGATTATTTGTTCTGACACCTCAAGACTACTTGCTATTGGTGGTGTAGTCCAGACCATCGAGTGGTCCAATGATCCGACATTTGCAAATGTGATCAAGAGAGGTGATTTCTCCCTGACTTCGATTGTAAATGATAGTATGATTTTTTATGTTCGAGGGAAAAGTGGAGCGAATTGTCCAGGCGGAGATAGTATAACTGTATACAATGAAAAAGTGAAATTCAAATCTTCGCGAAACGATTATAAATTTTGTGAGCAAGATACGTTTGAACTGGAACTTAAAAATGAAAGGCCTGAACACCAGCTGGTGTTCACTTGGCAGCCTGAGTCTTTGATCCTTTCAGGACAAGGGAGTTCAAAAGTAATAGCCAGTTTATCTTCTTGCCACAGTCAGGATTTTGCCATCACAGCGCAAAATCAACATTTGTGTACGACAAAAGATACTGTCCCAGTAAGTATAATTTGCAAACCGAAAGTAGATTACGAAGTGTTGAAAAATTGTGACAATACCTTGGTCAGTTTTGTCAATAAAAGTGAAGCTGGAAATTACACTTGGGATTTTGGAGATCAAACTACTTCTAATGAAAAAGATCCAATCCATTTTTATAATAAAACCGGAATATATATCGTGACATTATCAGTTCAAGCTGAATGCTTCAATCAGATTAAAGATACTGTAAATGTGGGTTTCATTATGCTCTCGTTGAATGATACAGTACTTAGCTGCCAGGGTACACCAGTTTACCTCAATCCAAATCCAGACCCGAAATTTACATATACCTGGTCTCCGGATGAAGGGTTGAATGATCCCAATATTCCTAATCCTCTTTCTTCTGGTATGAAAACGAGAACATATGATGTCAGGATAACTGATCCGAGTATACCGGATTGCTATATTGATAGAAAGGTCACGGTTTATGTACCTCCTGATATCGACTTGAGAATCAATGATGATACTGTTCTATGTTATTCTCATCAGATCGTTCTACAAGCTAAAACAAATGTATTGGCGAAGATTGAATGGGTCGATGAGGTTGGTCTTTTGATCGGTACAGGATATACCTTAGAAAAAGAAATCAATGACTCCATGTTCGTTTATTCCATTGCTACGGATATATATGGATGTTCAGAGCTTGATTCATTTAGGGTTATCCCGGTTGATACTAAATATCGCATAGAAGGCAAAGACAGGCTCTGTCCTGGAACTGATGGGTTTATTCAATTTATTCCTGAAAATTCTCATCAGTATAAAGTGAACTGGAGCCCGGGAAGTATTGTCAATAACCCGAACAGTGAGCGTGTGATTGTAAAGCCTATTGATACAACGATTTATTATATAGATTTTGTGAATGAGTACGGGTGTGCATATCGCGACAGCTTTCAAGTAAATATCAGCAGGTTTGAACCACCTTTGGAAGCTTATGCAGAAGATGATACCATTTTCCTGTCACAATCCACCGTCCTGCATGTAAATCGCGGTTATAAAGATTACGTTTGGGTGATAGATTATGATTTGAGTTGCAGTACTTGCACCGATCCTATAGCCAAGCCAAAGTTTTCAACTGTGTACACCGTAAAAGCCACAAATGAAGATGGGTGTGAAGAATCCACGAATGTCACTGTCATCGTGATTCGTCCAAATTGTGACGAGTCGGATGTTTATATTCCTAATATTTTTAGTCCAAATGGTGATTCGAAGAATGATGAATTCAGGATACAGAGCAATTTTGTGAAAGAAGTACATATGGAAATCTATAATCGATGGGGTCAGAAAGTATTTGAATCTGACAATCCATCGGTAGGTTGGGATGGTAAGTTTGAAGGAAGAGAATTGCCTCCGGATGTTTACGGTTATTTCTTTAGTGTATTGTGTATCGATGAAAAAAAATATTTCAAAAAAGGAAATGTTACTTTGGTACGATGATATGGAAAGTCCATAGTTGCCTCAGTGGAGAATTAAAACAATTTAGTGGAAAGTAAATTGGACCAAATAAAGAATCCCATCTTCTAGTGATGGGATTCCGGTTGGTTTTAACAAATATAAAAATTTATTTTCTCCGACCAATGATCTGCCGGATTGGGAATGTCAGCAAGAATAATGCCATAGGGATATTTGAGAGTATAATTTCATTTTGCATTCTATATCTTATTATCCAGTTTTAAGCACAGAGTTGCTTAATTCTTTACTAGCCGCAGCTTTAGAGATAATTTGGTCTATCTTTGCGATTATGTCTAAAAGATATGATTCTCTTGGAGTGTCGGCCTCAAAGAATGAGGTTCATCAGGCAATCCGATCCTTAGACAAGGGCTTGTATCCGGGTGCTTTTTGTAAGATTTTGCCGGATATCTGTGGAAATGATGACGAATTTTGCAATGTCATGCATGCTGATACCGCAGGTACGAAAACGGCACTGGCATACCTGAGATGGAAGGAGAATGCTGACCTTGGGGTATGGCATAGATTAGCTCAAGATGCTCTTGTAATGAATCTGGATGATCTGGCCTGTGTGGGTGCAACTCAAAATATCATCGTATCTTCTACAATTGGTCGCAACAAACACATCATACCTGCGGAAGTTATAGAAGCGGTGATAGAAGGGAATAAAACATTCCTTGATACTCTTAAATCAGCTGGTATCCGAGTGCATTATGGCGGTGGAGAAACAGCAGATGTTGGGGACATAGTACGCACCATTGATGTAGGGATTACCGCATTCTGCAGGATGAAAAGAGAAGATCTCATCCTTCCCAATATCACTCCGGGCAATGTGATCGTAGGTTTTTCTTCCTCAGGACAAAGTGCCATGGAAAATGAGTATAATAGTGGAATAGGATCTAATGGTCTGACAGCAGCAAGACATGATTTGTTGAGTAAATATTATGCAGAAAATTTTCCTGAAACATATAGCCCTCAGTCTCCTTATGATGCAATCTATTCAGGGGATTTCAAATTGTCAGATAAAATAAAAAGTGCTTTTGGACAATTCGAAGTAGGGGATTTGTTGACATCTCCAACGCGATGCTATTTACCTATGATAAGCAAGATTATTGAAACCCGTAAGAAAGATATTGCAGCATTTATTCACTGTACGGGAGGAGGCCAAACGAAAGTGAAAAAATTTGCAAGAAATGTAAAGATTATCAAAGACCAATTGTTTGATCTACCCCCTTTGTTCGCTTGGATTCAGCAAAAAGCGAATTACGATTTAAGTGAGATGTACGAAATATATAACATGGGACATCGCATGGAAGTGTACACTTCTTCCCAGGCAGCCCCTGATATGATTGAAATAGCAAAATCGTTTGAAATAGAGGCAAAAATCATTGGTAGAGTAGAGGAATCTCATGGAAACACACAAATCCTGATCCAAACGAATCAGGGAAATTTCGACTTTTAATAACATGGCATTTGAACCAAAGGATATAACATTATTGTGGAAGTATGCATCGGACAGTTGCACAGTAGAAGAAAAACTGTATGTTGAAGAGAAATTAAGGACTGACCTCGAATTTACCAAGAAATGGAAATTGATCCAACAGTTGAACTCTCCTGAGTTAAAGGAAAAGCCTGAGGTTGAAATTTCAGTTGACCCTAAAAAAAGTACAGCGCAAACTACCAAAGAAATTTGGAGCATTTATGCTATTGTTTTTTTACTCTTGGTGATTTGTATTTTATTTTTGGTCATATTCTATTTTTTGAGACAAGCCAGATGAATATTTCGGTAAGGAGATTGGAGGAAATTCAATCTATCATTCTTGACGGAGTGATCCCGTCAGGATTAGAACCCTTGGCTCTGGAATTATTTTCAATTCATTATGATCACAATATGGTTTACAGACAATACTGCGACCTGATTCGTAAAAATCCGGCAAATGTTAGGCTTCTTGATGAAATACCCTACTTGCCCATTCGATTTTTTAGGTCGCATGAAATTGCTCTGTCTGGACTCGAAACTGAGTTTATTTTCAAATCCAGTGGTACAACAGGAGAGGATCGGTCTCGTCATTTTGTTCATTCATTACATTGGTATAGAAGCAATGCGGTTCGACTTTTTGAACAGTATTTTCGCCCATTATCAGACTTAAACATTTACGCTTACTTGCCATCTTATACAGATAGACCTGATTCTTCTTTGATAGACATGGTGAATGCTTTGGGAAAATGTACGCACAAAAAAGGTACAGTTTATTTTTCCCATGCTTCAGAAATCATTGATTATTTGAATTCGGATTCTCCTCATGAGAATGATGTGCTGTTTGGAGTAAGTTTTGCATTGTTAGATCTTGCAAGTAAAGCCGCTTCTCAAAACTGGGATGGCATTTTGATCGAAACTGGGGGGATGAAGAGGAGTGGAAGAGAACTTGCCAAAGCAGATTTATTCGCAAGTTTGAAAACCATGCTCCCGCAAGCCAGGCTTTGCTCAGAATATGGTATGACAGAACTCATGTCTCAGTGTTATGCTGAGTTTGACCTTCGGTTTATGGTTCCGGATACTGTAAAATTGAAGTTTAATCCTATTGATGATCCTTTGGGCCGGGTGGCTCACCGTCGAATCGGACAAATCAACATCCTGGATCTCGCAAATTTGTATAGTTGTCCTTTTATTCAAACGGAAGATTTAGGTATCATGCTGGAAGATGGGAGTTTTACTTTAGAAGGTCGTATCCAGGATGCTGAAATTCGTGGTTGCCATCAACTCTTTGATGAATGACGTGAAGCGTTGATAGATCAATCGCGATCAATAAAACTTTCAGCCATCCATTCGGCCAATAACTGACGATTCCTTGGTACGAGAATTCTTTTGCGATCTTCTTCATTTCTGATATTGGCCAATTCTATAAAAATGGGCTCGGGATCTGATGCACGGAGTACATAAAGTGGACGTGTGGATACAGATCCATTGTAATCACGTTCCTGATATTTCTTGTATTTATCAGCAAAGGTGCCCTGCATTCTCTTTGCTTGTTTTTGACTTACCTTACTATTGTTCTGGTAGTAGAAAAAAACATCTTGTCTGTCATCTTCCGGGCGAGAATCAATATGTATAGAGATCATCCACTGTTTCTCGAAACCCTTCTTTTTATATTTACGGTACATCGAATTGACTTCTGACATGCCCTGTCTCAGCCTTTTCTTTTGACTTATCGGGATTTGACATCCTGTGGCACAAATTTCATCTTCGTCACAATCCAGGTATTTTTCATCACGGATTCCATCATTTTTATCTTGCACTATGATATGCACGGTTGCACCTTCTTCCATTAATTTTTTTGCCAGTCGGAGACTGACATCATACGCATATTCATCCTCACATAAAGTGTACTTGCCGAGGTAGTTTTTCACGATGGCGCCGGGATCAGGGCCTCCATGGCCCGGAACAATATAGAATATCTGGTCTTTCAATGCTTCTGATTTAACTTCAAAGTTGGAGTATCTTGAACCAAATAGAGAAACATTCATCACCGTATTACTTACCTTCGTTGCCTTGGCTTCTGGATCATTAGAATCCAATTTTTTATCTGCTATGGAAGTTTTTGTGATGGAAGTAATCGCCGTGTTTTCAGGTGCGAGTTTCTCATCTGCGACCAACTGTGTACTGTCGGGCTCCTTTGATGCCGGCATTGATTTAGGATTACTTGTATTCTTGGTCAGTGCGACTGACGCCTTACAATGAAAGATCGGAATTGGAACCCATAATTCTTTATCTTTCTGATACATCGCTTTCTTAAGACTTTGATCCACAAGATTTTGATTGAATATATCAATTTCCTTCGCCAATTGATAGTCCTTGATATCCAAGCTTGTCCGAATCGAGTTTCCATCAAATTTCTTGATTTCAATAGGTAGATTGTATTTCTTTCCCAGACTTAGATGGTCTCCTGATTTTAACTTGTTGATCTTGTGGAACTGCTCCAACGAACAAGACCAATCCAAAAGCTTATACCTTCTCAATAAAGTATAAGTGCCTTCGCCTTTTTGGATTTCTGTGGTGAGGTACCTGATTTGAGGAGGCGGAGTATTCTTTGCAAATGCAAAAACACCCCACAATATCAAACAAAAGGTAACCCAAAACTTCATTTACGATAATTTTACGGCAAATATATAAAATAATCGTAACTTATAAATAATTTTAAATCAAATAATTACAAATATTATATTTTCATAATATAATGATAAATTCATTGTAAATACCTAATATATAAATAATCTTTATGTATATGTATCATAAATACAGTATATTATAACTCAGTTATTTATCCTAGACCTAATTTTCTCATTAAGTCAAGTAGTTTCCAACGAATGAGATGAAACTTATGGTAACATGCGTTTGTTTTTGGGTAAGACGTAGTTCGACAATTCTTTGATTATAAAAATATGGCAAGTACAGGCATTTTCAAATGGTTAAAATGGATTCTGGTGTTGGTAGGATTTCTGCTGCTGGCTGCAGTTCTTTTACCAATATTGTTCAAAAAACAGGTTGTAGCAAAAATTGCTGAAACAGCCAGTAAACAAATAAACGGGAAATTGGAATTTGGAGATGTTGATCTGACTTTATTCAAACATTTTCCGAGTTTCACTGCAGCGATTATTACGCCTAAAGTCACCAGCTATGTTGCTCCTGATAGTAGTGTTTTATTTTCTGCAAAATCTTTGGACATCACCATTAGTTTCTGGCAGTTGTTCAAACTGAAATCAGGTTTTCAGATCAATGGTTTACACCTTTATGATGGCTTTATTAACATCCAACAATATGCAGATAGCACCGCAAATTATCAGATCTATGCAGCTAGTCCTGACACAGGTACAGTGGCTTCAGAACCTCTGATGCTCAAGTTAGAGAATTACGAATTGGTGAATTGCACAATACTCTACAATGATCACTCTGTAGGTGGAATGAATATATCCATCAAAGGCTTAACTCATGCCGGCAACGGAGATTTCGGTAATAATCTGGTCCATTTAAATACAACAACAACTATAGATAGTATCTCAGCAAGCACAGGTCTGATGACTTATTTGACACAAGCTCAGCTGAATCTGAAGTTGGATTTGGACATTGATCAGCAGCAAAACTTATTCACTATAAGAAATCATGCTCTAAAGTTAAATGAGTTTAACCTTGATGCTACTGGTAAGCTAAAGTTGATGGAAGATGATGGCATAGATATGGATTTAAAGTTTAGCAGTCCTCAAAATCAATTCAAGAATCTCTTCTCATTGATTCCACATGCATATACAAAGGATTATGCTTCTGTAAAAGCAGACGGCAGTTACCTGTTTGAAGGTTCTGTGAAGGGTTTATATCATTCACTAAAGGAGATATACCCATCATGGAATATTTTGCTTGACGTGAAAGATGGTTTTGTACAGTATCCGGGAATGCCGGCAAATTTGCAAAAGATACAATTCCATTTACTGAGTTCAAATACCGGACCTGTCTTGGATCAAATGAACCTTCAAATCGACCCTCTTCAACTTTTACTCAATCAGAAACCTATCAGGGCAGCTTTTCATCTGGACAGGTTGACCAAAGATCCACACGTTGTGGGATTCGTCAGTGGAGCCATTGATTTCGAGGATTTTAAATCAGTGATGCCGCTCGATCCTCAGGTGCAGCTCAAAGGTCAAATCAATGCAGATATTAAGTTTGATGCTACTCAAGCGCAAGTGGAAGCGGAAGATTATGAAAACATCAAGATGGAAGGAGCATGCCTTTTGCGTGATGTTTATTACTCTTCTCCCGGAACACCGGCCATTTCCATCACTAACATGAGCACGCAATTCTCTCCACAGAAAGCCGTAATCAGCGATAGTAAAATGCAGCTGGGGAATTCGGATCTGGCCCTGTCCGGACAAATCAACAATCCCTTGAAGATCATCGTGGGAAAGGGTAAAACTTCTGTAAATCTCCAAATGCAATCCTCCTTTTTTGATGCGAATGAGTGGATGTCCGACGAAGCATCGAGTTCCGGTTCAGCTACCACTGCCAATGGAGGCTCAAGTGATGATCTTGGTATTTTTGATCAACTGGATCTAACTGCTAAAGCGGATGTTGGAAAATTGGCTTATGACAATTATACCATATCCCAAATGAGTTCAAACGTCAAATACAATGATGACAAACTGGATATTGAGCAATTGAAAATGGTAGTAAATGAAAACAGTGTCAATGTAAAAGGCCAGTTGACCAACCTGATGGGCTATGCTCTCATCAACCGAAAACTCAATGGAAATATGACAATCAATGGAAATTCGTTCAACCTTGACAAGTTGATGGCAGAAGAAAGCAGCACGCAATCTGCAGCAACTCCTACGGAGGAAACAGCTTTTGTTTTGCCCGGAAATATGGATATGAATTTTCTATTTAGTTTTAGTGATTTTAAATATGACAAACTCAATTTGAAGAATTTCAGCGGATCAGCCAGATTGGTTGATCAGCAATTGGAAATGCATGATTTGAAGAGTTCGGCTATGGGAGGCACAATGAATTTAAATGGAGTATATAACACCCAGAATCCGGATAAACCAACTTTTGATCTAAAATACGACCTGAGTAAAATTCAGTTTTCGCAGATGTACAAATCCATCATTTCTTTCCAACTTCTTGCCCCTATCGCGCAGTATATTGAAGGAATTTTCAATACCAGCTTTGTTGCCTCAGGATCTCTGAAAAAAGATATGATGCCTGATTTTTCTACCATCAATGTCAATGGTCTGATAGAAACAATAAATGGGATAGTGCGAGGGTTTAAGCCGGTAGAGAGTATTGCGGATAAGCTAAATTTGAAAGAATTTAAATCAATTTCTCTGGAGAATACCAAAAACTGGTTTCAGGTAGAAAATGGAGCTGTTTCCGTGAAAGAATTCCAAAAGAAAATTGCTGACGTTGATATGAAGGTATCAGGGACACACCAAATTTCAGGGCCGATGGATTATAAATTTGTATTTAAAATACCACGTGAGAAATTGAATAAAATTCCGGATGGTGGCGTTGTGGACAAAGGCATTGGTTTTTTAAACACTCTTTCAACGCAAACAGGAATTCCGATTTCAGTTGGTGAGTATATTAACATTGCAGTTGGATTAAAAGGCAGTATTGCTAATCCGGATATCAAATTTAATTTATTGGGTTCTGATGGAAATTCAGCTCAGAATGTGGTGCAACAGACTTTGGACGATGTCAAGAAAAAAGCAGAAGATTCGCTGAGAACTTTAGCGGAACAAGAGTTGAGGAAAGCAAAGGATAAAGCGATGGTAGAAGCAAAACGTGTCGAAGATAGCCTTCGTCGAGTTGCTAATGAAAAAATAAAAGAAGCAGAGCAAAAAGCTGTAGACCAGGTAAAAAAAGAAGCAGGAAAATATGTAGATACTACCTTAATAAATAAAGGAAAAGATGTATTGAATGACAAAGCCGGAAAAGTGCTCAATGAATCCACCAAAGAAGAAATTGAGAAAGCAAAGGAAAAGCTCAAAAATTGGGATCCATTTAAGAAGAAAAAGTAGAATTGTCCGCAGTTTCCTGGTTATGAATCATCCATTCATAGATGATGTCATTTTCGTCCAATTGATTTTGGATTTTTGTGGTGCCTTGTATAAAACAATCAAAGGACTTGTTTGGAACCAACCTCTCTTCATCTAATGACCATTCAATCAGGACTTCATCGATGAGGAATAGAAAATTGATAAAAAGATCGGTGTCATGTTCTTCACACTCCATAATTTGATCCGGATTGCAAATAAGCAGTTCAATATGCTTTTGTTCTATCCAAGAAAGGTCTGTCATGCAGTCAAATAGCCCATCTAAGTTTTTTCCAAAATAATCCGGAAAATGAAATAACTTTTGGATGACAGAATAAAACGAGTTTGCATCAGGGCATTCCTTTCCATCTAAAGTAATATTCAAGACATGATCAGATGATTGAAATTTCTGATCCGGTTTTTCAATAAAAAGTTTTATCGGATGCATTATTTGAGTTTTAAAAAAGTAGAGTAATGGTCCTTTGTATAATAGGCTGACTTATCGTCCCCGGTAATGAGCCTTTCTGCCCCTCGGTTTTTGATTGGATCTTTCGGATGAACATCCCATTCGCGATAAATGATCTTTTTCTGGCCTTCCATTTTTTGAGGCAACCTTTTTTCTCTATTTTGAAATATTCTTCCTCCTACAAAATTCTCAGGAGCAACTCCATTTTCTTCCACAAATTCCAACATATCATAAACATAGGCTGGAACAGAAACCAAACGATCTTTGAGTAAAACTTTTGTAGGTGCCGGTTTAGAGCTCTGTGGTAAATGGATCTCAGGATAAGACTTGGTCTGTAGCTCTTTGACATCCTGAGAAGATTCGGATTGATTGTAAAATAATACACCTGCCAGCAAGATGATGCCGGTCATGATGAGGACAATGTACTTGAGCTTCACGAATTATGTAAGATAAGGATAGTCGCTTTCTACATAGTTGTCTTCATATAGACCTTCAGCTGTTGGAAATGGAGAATCCTCAGCAAATTGAACAGCATCATCCACTTCTGCTTTGATTTTGTTTTGAATGATTTCCATCTCTTCACTTGTCGCAATTTTATTGCTTTCAATGAACTGTTCAGTAAAAAGTAGGGGATCGAGCATTTTGTAATGCTCGAGCTCTTCTTTTGTTCTGTAATTGCCAGGGTCAGATACACTATGACCTCTGTATCTGTATGTTTTTATTTCTAGAAAATAGGGTCCCTTTCCACTTCTGACATATTTTGCAGCTTTCTCCAAAGCTTCATGTACAAGATCCGGTCTCATGCCGTCGACTTGCCCGGATTCCATTTCAAACGCTTGGCCTATTTTATACAGATCAACAACATTACTAGTGCGTTGAATAGAAGTGCCCATAGCATATCCATTGTTTTCAACGATATAAAGTACTGGAAGCTTCCAGGTCATTGCCATGTTGAAGGATTCGTACAATGCACCTTGCCTTGCGGCACCATCTCCAAACATTGTCACACAAATATTTTCTGTTCCTTTATATTTTTCTGCAAAAGCAATTCCAGTCCCGATGGGGATCTGTGCACCTACGATGCCATTTCCTCCAAAGTATCTATGTTCTCTACTGAAAAAATGCATAGAGCCACCTTTCCCTTTGACACAGCCGGTAGCTTTGCCATAGAGCTCTGCCATACATGATCTTGCACTCAAGCCCCGTGATAGCGCAGTACCGTGTTGTCGGTAAGCGGTCACTACTGCATCTTCTGGTCTTATGGCAGTAGTCATAGCAGCGGCAATGGCTTCTTGTCCTATATAAACATGACAAAATCCTCTGATTTTTTGCTGAGAGTACATCATAAGGGTCCTTTCTTCAAATCTCCTGACTCTCAAAATAGTCTCGTACCACTGCATCCAGGTAGATTTAGGATAGTTTAGCCCTTTATTTTGGGGTTTTACAGTACTTTTCTTTTTACTTATGACTTCAGCCATGATTAGCTCGCTTTATTGTAAGACGCAAATTTACAATTCCCCAGTATCTTATTGCAACATTTCAAGTTTAGGGCACTAGAACATTTAAGCCATAACAGCCTGAAAATAATGTTTTAACTTTGGCTTTTTGTGTCCATGCAGTCATAGCAGAGCTTTAGAATGCGCCACAAGATGTCATACCGGAATTCATGTATTTTACAGATATTACTTTTGTCAACTTCAAAAACCTGCAAATTGAAAATTTTTCAGTTGGTCGGGGAATGTACTTTATAGTTGGCGAAAACGGGGCAGGTAAAACCAATTTTTTGGATGCAGTGTATTATTGTGGTATGACCAAAAGCTGGTTTCACCACACAGACAAAGAAATATTTAATTACGCCCAATCTTATTTTCGATTGAAAGCTGTGATCCAGTCTGATCAATCGCATGAACTTAAAGTTAAAGTTCTTTCAGGTCTTCAAAAAGAAATTTCATTTGATGATAAAGTTTATCAGAAAAACGCTGACCATATAGGTAGAATTCCAGTGATCATGATTGCTCCTGATGATATTTTTGCATTCAGCCAGGACAGTGAGAATCGCCGTCGTTTTCTAAATCATTCTTTAGTTCAGTTTGACCACCGGTATTTGTTTCATTTATTGGAGTACAACAAGTATTTAAAACAGAGAAATGCTTCATTGCGAGCTCAGAAAAGAATCAGAAAATAGATCATGCACTTTTGGATATTTATGATGAGAAGTTGATTTTTCATGGGGTCCCTATTTATGAGCAGAGAAAGGAATTAGTAAAGAGCATTCTGCCTCTTTACATCGAATTTTCAAGGAAAATTAGTGACGGAAAGCAAGACTCATTGTTGGAATATGTGTCTGATTTGGACAGAGATTTTCCACAGCAATTGAGTCAATCCAGGGAGAAAGATTATTTTTCATTGAGGACAAATGTAGGCGTTCACAAAGATCAGTTTGAGCCGGTTTTTCAGAACTATAAACTTAGGGTGCAGGGATCCCAGGGCCAGATGAAGACAGCACTATTGGCTCTGAAATTGGCTCAATACCGATTACTGGCCACTCGACTACACACTACACCGGTTTTTTTATTGGATGATATCTTTTCGAAATTAGATAGGAACCGTGTGATGCAATTGGTGCAGTTGATCGCAGACGAAAAAATAGATCAGTGTTTTATTACGGATACAGATATTGAGAGGAGTAGGGAAGTGTCACAATCTCTTTCCGGGAAAGTGTTTTATACTCAAATGGTTGATGGAAAGCTCAATTCGCTATAAAAGATGAAAAAAAATAACGAGCAAAAACTGAATGAAATACTTGCGGAATTTAAAAACCAAAAGCAACTGAAATCAAATCTTATCAAGAAGGATATCATGCAAGCCTGGGAGAATATATTTGGCGATTTTATCAAATCATACACACTGGAGCTAAGATATATTGATAATACTGTGATCGTAAAATTGAACTCCTCTTCATTGAAAAAAGAATTGATGATGAATCGTCAAAAAATTCTTGATCAATTACGACAAAGACTCCCTGAACTTAAAATCCTTGATATTGAAATCCGTTGACATAAATAATCGATCATGAAGCAGGGAGTTGGAATCGATGTCACTAATATTGCAAAATCTAAAGCTCCTCCATCCTACAGAATTAAAGCTTCTGAAGTTAGTAGATTGAAAATCAATTTCTCTAATACTTTTTTTTATATAGCTATTATATATTTCAATTTCAACAACTGAAATCGGGCTTTTCAGAATGATTGAATTATTCTTTCTGAAAATTTTTAATAGAATAATGTTCTTTACTTTTTGCATTGAAGAAAGCAAAATACGTTATTTCACTCAGCAATTTTCCGCATATTCAAAACGAATAAATTCAATAAGATCTAATGAAAATCAAACCGGATCAGACCCGTTTTACAACCAGTGCTGAAGCTCCACCTCCACCATTGCATATAGCTGCAAGACCGATTTGAGCTGAATTTTGTTGAAGCACATGGATAAGACTTACGACGATTCTGGAACCTGAACTTCCCAAGGGATGTCCAAGGGAAACGGCGCCACCGTTGATATTGATTTTTTCTAAAGGCACAGCCAATACTTGAGCAAATGCGAGTGGCACAACAGCAAAAGCTTCCTTTACCTCAAAAAAATCTACCTGCTCGAGACTCAATCCAGCTCTTTTTGCAGCGAGAGGGGCTGCTATAGTTGGAGCTGTTGTAAACCATTCAGGTTCTTGTTCTGCGTCTGCATAAGATACAATCTGGGCTATAGCCTGAAGTCCAAGTTCTTTCAGCTTTTTTGCCGACATCAAAACCAGAGCAGAGGCTCCGTCATTTATGGTAGAAGCATTTGCTGCAGTCACAGTACCATCCGAGCTAAAAGCAGGTCTGAGTCCTGCAATTTTTGAAAAATCAACTTTCCTGAATTCCTCATCTTCTGAAATCAAGACAGGATCTCCCTTTTTCTGTGGTATGCTTACCGGAGCGATTTCTGCTACAAATCTACCACCAGCTGTTGCTTCGGCTGATTTCTTATATGAATCTATGGCAAACTGATCTTGTGCTTCTCTGGTAATTTGAAATTTTGTCGCCGTGGCATCAGCACAAACACCCATTGCCATTTTGCCATAAGCATCGACTAATCCATCTTTTGCTAGCCCATCCACAATCTCCGAATTGCCATACTTTGTGCCCCACCGCATACCTGGGAGATAATGTGGTACATTACTCATGCTTTCCATTCCACCACACACCACTACCTCTGCTAAGCCTAATTGTATAGATTGTGCAGCTAACATTATTGATTTCATGCCAGAAGCGCATACTTTGTTCACTGTGGTGCATCGTGTCGAAGGATTTAACCCTGCGCCTAAAGCAGCTTGTCGAGCCGGTGCTTGGCCTAAATTGGCGGCAATCACATTTCCAAAATAAACTTCTTCCACCAGATTTGGGTCAATTTTTGCAGCTTCAACGGCAGACTTTATGGCGATTGATCCGAGTTGGGGAGCTGTCAATTGACTTAAACTTCCACCAAAACTACCCATTGGTGTTCGCTTTGCGGAAACTATATAGACTTCTTGCATTGGATTTTTTTTAAATTGTTTTTCCTCATCGAAAACCTTAATTCTGGATTTTAAAAAACAAAATCAAATAATGATTGAAACCATCGAATTGTTTTGTGAAATAAGCTTTTTATTGGTGCATTTCAGAGTTGCCACTTTGCAAATAAACTCAAGCAAATTAATTTAAAAGGTATTATCAGATCAGTAGTGTACACTATACCTTTTTTTTCGAATACATTGGGATTTTGGAAGAAATACGATAAGGCAAAATTTACTGCTAAGCAAAAGTACAAACCTTTAATGGTGATATTGCCATATTGGTAAATTGCCAATTCAACGACTGCAATGAAAAAGTAAATTCCAAAACTGATAAATCTCAGTTGATGATTTGTGGCTCGTTGAGCCAATGTAGAATGATCTGTTGATAAGTCGATATGCCGATCTTTAATATCAAAAAATATGGAGTGGCACACAGTATGCAAAAATATCCACACCATCCACACCCATAGATTCGAATTAAGGTTTGATTGAATTCCTGTAATCGTCACGGCTACCCAGGCAAGCCCAATGATAACGTTTTTAACCAATGGTACTTTCCGCAAAGCGGGTTTGTGCCATGGATTTTCATATGAGAGCATGATTAAGAACAAACTGATCGAAATAATAAGCTGAGTATTAATTTTCAATGGATAAAGTAAAAACATGATGAAGCTTAAACCGGCACAGCTTGCAAAAATGATCAGTTTCTTAAGGGGAATCCGTTTTTTTTCACTGCATAAATCCCTGAAATAATAATACATGCTTACGGTTGCCATACCATGTGCAAGGCCATCAATTGTAAGTCTACGACCGGAATTTGATATCAAATAATTAATGCAAGTGATGATGCATACTATTATCAAGCCGTAAAATACGGGAATAACAATTGAACCGTAACTTATTGATTTTCTTATGATATTAAAAATAACGCAAACTTTCCTTAGGGTCGATCGCTCGCATCAACTCATAAAGTAATTGTATAATATTCTCTACGTCATCTTTGTGAGCTGACTCCACTGTTGTGTGCATATATCTCAAAGGCAAAGATATTAATGCAGAGGGTACTCCTCCATTTGAATATGCAAAAGCATCAGTATCTGTACCTGTTGTGCGAGAAGCTGCAGTCCTTTGTATGGGGATTTTATTTTTTTCAGCAGTTTGTATAATTAAAGTCTGTAATTTATTATGCACTGAGGGTGCATAACATATCACCGGCCCATCACCACACTTGATACTTCCTTGTTCTTTTGTCTTGATCATTGGCGTATGAGTGTCGTGCGTGACATCAGTCACTATGGCGATATTCGGTTGAATCGTGCGGGCAATCATTTCAGCACCACGTAATCCGACCTCTTCCTGAACAGAATTGACAATATAAAGTGAAAATGGAAGTTTGATTTTGTTCTTGTGTAAAAGTCTTGCAACTTCAGCGATGCAAAAACCACCTATCCTATTGTCCAATGCTCGGCCAACGTAATATCTATCGTTTAATGTAAATAAACTATCCTCGTACATGACGATACATCCAACATGGATACCCATCTTGAGGACTTCATCTTTATCTTTTGCGCCTACATCAATAAAAATGTTCTCCAGGGTGGCAGTCAGATTTGTATCATTCCCTTTTCTGGTATGAATTGCAGGCCAACCAAATATACCGGGAATCTTACCTTTCGGTGTCAAAATTTGCACTCGCTTGGATGGAGCAATGGATTGGTCTGCACCACCGTTGCGGATGACATAGATAAATCCATCATCAGAAATGTAGTTTACCATCCACGATATTTCATCTGCATGACCCTCTAAAACGACCCGAAATTTCTGGTTAGGATTGATTATGCTGAATAGCGTACCATAGGCATCCAGCTTCCAATCATCTATGTATGGTTTGATATAGTCCAACCAAAGTTTCTGTCCTTCGGATTCGTGTCCTGTAGGAGAGGCTTGGTTGAGATATTTGTGTAAGAATTCTTCGGACTTCTTTGTAATGAGTGACATAAGGTATGGTAACGATTAAAGAGATGACTGAAATTGATCAGACCATGCCTTGGGATTAAGATTCCAGGATTTGAGTTTTGTGAAGTCATCTCCTGATATGTACTGCGAATGCAAAGATCGTTCCAAAAGAATTGAAAAATTAGTCAACGACTTGCATTCCACCTTATTTTCTGCGAATTTTTGCAATGTTTGGGCAAAACCATAGTGAAAGATACAGACCACCCCTGCTATCGTCATTCCTTCTGCTTTTAATGCCTCAATGGCTTCAAAAGAGCTACCTCCGGTCGATACCAAATCTTCTACTACCACAACATTGCTACCGGTGGGTATCTTGCCTTCTATAAGATTCTTGAGTCCATGATCCTTTGGTTTAGATCTGACATAACAATAAGGGAGGTCGAGCCGATCAGCCACATAAGCACCCCAGGGAATCCCCGCAGTAGCCACACCAGCTATGGCATCTACATCAGCAAACTCCGAACTTACCCTGGCCAAAGCAAATATAACATGCTTCCTTGCTTCAGGAAAACTGAGAATCTGCCTATTGTCACAATAGATTGGACTGCGTAGGCCTGAAGCCCAAGTATATGGATTTTGAGGGTTGAGTTGAATTGCTTTAATTTGCAGCAATTGATCGGCAATATTTTGGGAAAGTAGAGTCACAAACAAATGAAAATTAGTAAGCAAAGTTATAAAATATACATTAATGACAAGGTATTACATCTTGTGGATAAGGAGCATTTTGCAAATTTACAACTGTCAGCAAAGTGCCTGAAAGTGCCATATTCAGGTTCGAAGAAATCACTTTTCCAATATCTGGACACCTTAGAAAAGTCATCCCGTTTCGATGAGATTGCCTTACAAACGGACGATTTGGATACCCTTTACAAGGATTTTAAGAGTTTGTTTAAGTGGGTTCCAGCCGCCGGAGGAATCATCCGCAGGGAGGATGGCAGGATCCTTATGATTTTCAGACGCAATGTCTGGGATTTGCCTAAAGGAAAGTTGGACGACAATGAAAAACCAAGAGCAGCGGCTGTCCGGGAATGTGAAGAGGAGACAGGGCTACAAAATCTAGATTTGATCAGCAAATTAAAGAACACATTTCATATTTACCGAGACAACGAAAACAAACGGGTGTTAAAAAAAACTTCCTGGTACATCCTGAATGCGCCTATGCCAGATCAGATCAAAGTTCAAATTGAAGAGCAAATCGAACGGGCGGATTGGATGAACAAAAATGAATCTTTAGACGCTGTGCCGGTCTTGCTTTCTATTCATGAATTAGTTGGATACTATTGGGCTTTGCCGGAATTGGCATAGTTGATCAAACAATATATTTTTTTTGGCTTTACCTTTGTTTAGCCAAATCGAATTTTGTATCTTGCAAGGTCAAAAAACCAAAGATATGTCAACGGCAACTTGCCTCAAAGGAACTTTGGATAAGTATGTTCCTAATCCCGAAATGCCTTGGAATGAAAGAAGGGTGAGACACCTTTTAAATAAATTAAAAGGAGGTGCAACTCTTGCCGAAATCCAAAATGCTCTGAAAGAATCTGATCCAGAGGCTTACATTAAAAAACTATTTGCCTCAGCGGTTTCGCATCCTTTGCCAGGAGAAAAGAATGCACTCGCAGATTATTCTTATATCTGGAAAGATTTCAAATCTGTGAACGTTCATACCCAGCCACCACCTAATCAACCTCCATTGGAGGCAAACAGAGATTACAGAGGTCAATATACTGTAATTAACCAATCGCGGTATAATCATCTGGTCAATCTTTGGATTCACGGTATGGTGAAGGAAGGATTGCGACATAAGTTAGCTTTGTTTTGGGCAAATCATTTTGTTTCGACTCCTGATGGGCAATGGTTGTCATTTAACTATCAGTATTACTACATGAACCATTATTTTGCACTGGGAAATTTTAAGGATTTTGTATATCATATCGGTAGAACTCCACTGATGTTGATTTACCTGAGTGGATACGTAAGTGGTCCTGTGCCGAATAATAATTATGCCAGAGAACTGTTAGAACTTTTTACGATGGGTCCGGGCAATTATACTGAAAAAGATATAGTTGAAATTGCTCGAGCTTTGACCGGTTGGGGTATCAAAACAGCTTATTATAATAACGGAGTAGTTGGAGAGTATTTTCCTGTAGCTGTTGCCGACTTTACGAATCCAGACAAATTGGATAATTATTATTTCAGGGGAAAAAACTATCACGATTTTGGTCGCAAAACATTTTTGGGTGGTACAATAGCAGGAAGAAATCCATCTACTGAAACTGCAGCTAAAATTGCTGCAAATTCGGACTATAGAGATGTAATCGATATCATTTTCAGGCAACGTACAAGTGAGATTGCTCATTTTATCTGCACGAAATTGTATAAATTTTATTTGTATGATGATCCTCCGGCAGATATCGTAAATGCTATGGCTGATGAGTTTAAAAAGGCATGGAGCATTCAAGATGTATTGATAAAATTATTTTCTAGCGATCATTTTTTTCAAGAAGAATCCATGGGCTTAAACATCAAAAGCCCATTTGATATGATGATACAGTTCTACCGTGCAATGGGACTTGAACTAGACGAAGATTATTTTATTCCGAAGTACAATAGCAGCAAACAAATCTTTGAAAATACAGCCGAAAGTGGAGGTATTAAAACTTTGGAATCCATGTATTATCAAAATAGCAATTTGGGGCAGCAATTGTTTTTTCCTCCTAACGTTGCAGGTTGGAAAGGTTACAGATCTTGGTTAAATGAACATACCCTGGTGACAAGATGGCGATATATGTCAGAGCAATTCGATTATTATCTCAACAAAACCTCTACCAGAGAAAAGTACCGTCAGTTATTGAAAGACCTAACCAACAATAGTAAAGATCCGGACTTTATTGTACAGAAGTTTGCTGAGCATCTTTTTGCAATTCCATTGGATGAGGAATACATCAAGCAAGCCATTGGCGTTTTTAAAGCACCCGTACCATCAAACTATTTTATCAATGGTACTTGGTCGTTGGATTATTCAGCAGTGCCAACACAGATACTCAATACATTGAAATATTTTGTAACTATTCCTGAGTTTCAACTCATTTAAGATTTGTCAACATTAGTCCTATGAAATCAAAAGAAATCAAAAATAATCCTCGGTTTGATCAAGGTCTGGGAGATCTGCACAATCAGGAACATATTCACTGGAATAGAAGACAATTCCTTGGAGCAGGAGGAATGTTGAGTTTGGGATCGGTAATGCTGGGAGGCCTTCCCGCCAGCCCACTATTGAGTCCTGAATTGCTGGCTAGTTTTGCTGGTTCCAATCAAAATAGAATCCTTGTTTTGATAAAAATGTTTGGTGGAAATGATGGCCTGAATATGGTGATCCCTCACAGCGAAGCCGTCGGAAATGAATTTTATAGAAATACTCTCAGACCTAATATTTCATTAAAACATGGTACCCATTATGATGATTCTATGTTGCTCAGCGGATATGGTACTCCTGACTGGGCACTACCTTCACAACTTTCAGGCTTCATGCCTTTATGGAAGGAAGGAAAAATGAACATCATCCAGAATGTGGGATATCCCAATCAGGATTATTCTCATTTTACATCGGACAGGTATTGGTCAACAGCTAGTGACTCGATAGATGATAAAACAAATAACAGCGGATGGATGGGTAGATTTTTAGAGCAAGATTACCCTGCTATGGAAGATACGCCAACTGCAGTTCCTCCGGCGATGAGAATCGGTTATTATAATGATTATTTATTTTTATCACCACAGGCAAGGCAGACAGAGCTTGTTTTTTATGATGCAAACCAATTCTATCAGTTTGCGCAAAGAGGGGCTCTGCATAGTACTGATGGCTTAGGGAATTGTGAGATTGGTGATGAAAAAAATTTTCTTCGCCAATTGACAAATAATTCATTGCGATACTCTGAAAAAATTTATCAAGCTTATAATAAATCAAAACAATATAGTACTCCTCCAGCCAATCAAGGTTATAATAATATTGCCAACGATCTGGGAATAGTGTCCAGATTAATTCGGGGTGGTCTTGGTACTCGTGTGTATTTAGTCGCAATGGGTGGCTTTGATACTCACGAAAGTCAAATGAATATTCATCCAAGGTTGATGTTGGAGCTGAATAATGCTGTCACTTGGTTTTTAGATGATCTCAAAAAAGACAATGCTCAAACTGATGTAGCGGTGATGACTTATTCAGAGTTTGGTCGTACTATTCGAGAGAATGGATCACAAGGTACCGACCATGGTAATTTATCTACAATGTTCATGTTTGGAGAAAAACTTAGTGGAGGCTTTCACGGAAATCCAATGGTATTGGACGATGCTGGATTGAGTACAGGTGGTACCTTATTGTTTTTTGAAGATGCCAAACAAAAAGCAACAGATTTCCGATCTGTCTTTGGATCTACATTGCAACAATGGATGTGTGTCGATGATGAATTGGTTGATTTTTCAATGGGTTCAAATTATAAGAGATTGGCTCTGTTTGATGTTGAAGCCTGCTCAGGCATTGAAAATAAAGGCTCGAACAACAATGCAGTATTATTGGGCCACAACCCTGATCTATACAATCCATCTCAAATTGTAATCAAATTTTCGCAGTTGGTAGGTTCTGAAACTGCGCTTTACATAAAATCAATAAATGGAAAGACAATTGCTAAATTGCATGACAAATACACACCTGCAGGATCGTACAATTTAATTTTTGATCCGTTACAATGGAAAGTGCCGAGAGGAGAATATATTTATCAACTGAACAGTGGAGGTAAAATTTACGCTCGCAAATTCAATATTTTCTAAGCCCTCAAAAATCTGAATCAATGAAAAAATTCATTATAATTATTGCATGGGCAACAATCTGTATAGTTAGTTCTGCAGGTCAGTCCGTACTAGAGAATTTCAATACTTGTGCAATTCCATCCAGTTGGGAAAGTAAAAAACTAATTGGAAATTATCAGTTTAAAATAAGTCAACATGACGAAGCAATTATTCAGAAGGGGAAAGATTGTGGTATAAACTACATTCAAGAGGATCGTGATGATAATTCCAGAAGAAAATTTGCAATCTACACTTCAGATTATATTTTTGCCAAGGGTATGGGATTGAGTATGTTGATGAAATTCAAAAAAGCAACTAGCTCAGTATTTACGATCAATATGGTGTCCGCACAAGGTAATGTGTTATTAAAAGTATTTACAACTGATGTGAAGGAGATGAGCGTGTTCTCTATTACATTGCCTATACTGCGTGATGGTACACCTTTCAAAATAGTTTTTGATTATGAAAGCACATCGAATGATTATGGTGCTATTTTAATTATGGATGATATTATGATCGAGAGAACAAATCTCAGTTGTGATAATGCGATAGAATTAAAAGTAGATCAACCATGTCAATTGGGATCTGATTATTTCTCCTCATCTACTGCCTTAAATAGTACTTGTGGTCTTTCAGTCAATAGGCCAGTTTATTATAAGTTTACTCCTGATTTTACAGGAACGGTGCACGTGATTGATAACGCCAGTTACAATAGCACTATTGAAATATGGGAAGGCAGCTCTTGCCAGAACCTGCAGAAAAAAAATTGTCAAAATCTTGATGAGTTTGGATTTACAGGTGAAAAATTAGAAATTGAAGTTGAGGCTGGAAAAACGTATTTTATAGTACTCAGTGTAGCATTAAACACATTTGGTTTTGCATCAGGAACTCATTGTCTGAAAATAAGCAAAGGTGCGTTACCACAGAGCAAACCGGCAAACGATAAATGTGAATCACGGATTTGGATTGATATTAATGATCCCTGCAGTAAAACAAATAATGTGAATGCTGACTGGAATGGGCCGGCTCCGTCATACAATTTGAGGTCAAGGTCTGACGTGTGGTTTAGTATTAAACCCTCTTCTACAAAACCTTTACAGATTACTTCGCGCTCTGACTATGCAGCTGTGATTAGTGTATTCACAGGAAACTGTAATACTATGACAGAAATTGGTGTAGAAGATTTAGAAGGGCAATATCTACTTAAAAACCCAAAATCGGGCAAGAATACATTATTCAGATTTCTGGTTACTTCTCAACTATAGAAGGTGCACAATGTGTGCAGGTCAATGAACTCGATCCTTCACAAACATCAAATGATGATTGTGTCAGTTCCTTGCCTTTATCTTTAAATGCTCCATGTGCAAGTTATACTTTGGTGAATGCTTCAAATTCGACAGTGAAATCTTCTTGTACTGTTTATCAAGGTCCTGATGTATGGTTTAAGTTTGTTGCTGGCAGTGATCGGGCGATTTTATTAGACCTTGAAGCAGATATCATGGTTCAATATGCAGTTTTCGGCGGAGCATGCAATGCTATGGTTGAACTACAATGTGGCTCAAATATCGATCCATGCGAGGACCAATATTAATCGACCAATTGACTTCTGGGCTGACTTATTTTTTACAAATCATGCCCGACAATTCCCTTGTAAAAAATAGTGGGGGAAATTTTTGTATCTCAATAAAAGAACCTTCTGCCACTACTCCATATTCAGCGCTAAGTTTAGAACTAATTCCTGATTGTATTTATGGTGTGTTGGCGAAAGTAAAGCATATTTCCAAGGGTGGATCTGGTATGCATCATTATTATGGACCTACTGAGGATGAAATCTTTTTTCCAGGACAAAAGATTGAAGCTTTTGTTGAAGATGCAAAGTCTTGTCGAGCTTTTTCGCAATTAACTGTAGATTGTGGGAGCTTATCTGCAAAATGCAAAAATTCAAATTTAGACATTCAACTCACCACAGAATGTATAAAAGATAGCATTGGAAGGCAAACAGGAAATGTGATCCTTCATATTTCGGGATTCGGAGGCTCCGGCGCTTATTACTTATATGGCACTCCAGATGGTACTCAACTTAAACATGGCGAGAATTATAAAATCATCATTATTGATAGTGACTCCTGCTATGTCGTAGAAGAAGGAAAAGTGAATTGTCCTCCTTTTGATTGTTCTCAATCAAACCTTAAAGTCGAGGTAAGCGTAGAATGTATCGACACATTGTTTCAAGCGCGTTTGACGCCTCAGGTGTCCGGAGATCTTGGAGGTTTTACAGTTCAACAAACACCGATGAATATATATCTTGATCAAGGAACAGCCTATGTAATTGATGTGAAAGATGCTGCAGGATGTGTCAGCCAAATCAAAGGCGTGATCGACTGTGATTTTGATTCTTGTGCCTATGCAAAACCGCAACTAATTGTGGATTATGATTGCTTGAAAGATCTGGCGGGCAATAATAGCGGATTGGCTCGATTAAACGTGCATGCAGAGTCAAAAGTTGGTGGCATTTATTACATTGGTAACCAACCTGGAGATACGTTGAAAAATCATGATCAATATTCAATACAGATGGTTGATTCCTTTGGCTGTGGTGAGTTGCGTTCAGGAACCATTCAATGCGATGTTCTTGCTGAGGAGGATCCATCAATTAAATCTAATCAATTTATCTGTAAACCTAATCCAGTTCATGCCACACTTGTCATTGAATGTTCAAATCCGGATTTTTCAAAAATTCAATTTAAAATGATCACTTCTGACGGTCGGAAATTTGAAGTAAATGCGAGACAGTTGAACAGCGATTTGTTTTGGATAGATGTTTCTCATTTGGTACCTGGTCTCTACTACCTTGAATGTAGTAACAAGGAATACATTGAATTTAAAGCCGTAATCAAAGAATAAAGAATAATTTGTTGAGCTTGTAAAATAAGTTCCAATATTCCATAGATATCCTTATTCCCAGAAGAAGTTGACTATTGTTTACCAGGAAGTTTTGACAATTCAACCAAGCTTCGAAAGTAAAAGATTTGGAATTTCTTAAATTGCAGCCTTAATAAAAGTAAAGCTTGAGGAGAATTTTTGCTTATGTGATTCTTGCAATATTACATTTCGGCTGCTTCAGGCCAGATGCAGACTCCGAAGAGGTTTTTCACTATAATCAACAAACACCTATAACATCATTGGATCCTGCATTTGCGAAGTCATTGAACCATATGTGGGCTATTGAGCATGTGTACAATCAATTATTGGATTTGGATGACTCAATGAAGCTTGTTCCGGAGATTGCAAGCTCTTGGGAGATATTAGATCAGGGTCTGACCTATCAGTTTCATTTGAGAAATGATATTTACTTTCAAGATGACACCATATTTAAGCCGCAATCTACTAGACTTTTGACTGCAAGAGATGTAAAGTATTCATTTTCTAGATTAATGGACAAAAATCTGGCAACCCCCGGAAGTTGGGTATTTGCTGGCAAGCTAAGAGACAGTATGCCATTTGAAGCAGCCTCAGATACTATTTTTATCCTTCATTTAAAGCAGCCTTTTTCTCCAATAATGCAGATGCTTACCATGCATTACTGTAGTATTGTACCGGAAGAATTTCAAAAATACACATCACGCTTTGTTTCGGAACATCCTGTAGGGACAGGACCATTCCAATTGCAAAAATGGTTGGGCAAGCAAGGAATGTTTTTTAAAAAAAATGAAAACTTTTACCTCAAAGGTCTTCCAAAGTTGAAGGGAATCAGAATCAGTTTTATTGAGGATAGGACCTCGGCGTACCTGGAATTTTCAAAGGGGAAAATAGATTTTTTTTCCGGAATCCATTCAGGGTTTGCAAGTGATATCCTTGATGAAAACGGAGATTTGAAAAGATCTAAACGGAGATCTATCTCCTTCTATAAAAATAATTTTCTGAATACAGAGTATATAGGAATCAACAGGACGGTACTCCCGCCGGACCATTGCCTTCAGAACAGGCTTGTACGACAAGCATTGAATTTTGCTATCGATCGAGCCCAACTCATAAAAGTATTAAGACATGGTATTGGTACTCCAGCCGTGCAAGGCTTTGTCCCTCAAGGTATGGCTTCTAATGACATGCATTTAATTTCAGGCTACGAATACAATCCGAAAAAGGCGAAGGCACTTTTGGATTCTGCTGGGTATTTTGGACTGCAGCATGGCGCGGAAATTAAAATTTATACCAATAAAGACTATCTGGATATCATTCAATTCGTTGCAGGAGAATGGCAAAAAATCGGAGTAAAGTGTGCTATTGAATTGATGGAGACATCAGCTCTCAGAGAACAAATGAGGGTAGGGGGAGTCCCTGTTTTCCGTGCTTCATGGGTTGCAGATTATCCGGATGAGGAAAATTTTTTCGCACCATTCTACAGTAAAAATCCAGCACCCCCAAACTATACGAGATTTTCTTCTATAAATTTCGATGCATTGTATGATAATGCGGTTACTGAAACAGATTATCAAAGAAGAATGGATATGTATAGAAAGATGGATAGTATTTTAATTAGTGAATCACCGGTAATTTTTCTTTTCTACGACCAAACCGCGTGGTTTGCTTCATCTACAATTCATGGATTGAAACCAAACAGCTTAAATATTTTAAAGCTGTGTGAAGTTTATCAAACTGTCCGACAACAATAATCGATATAAAAATCTTTACTCAATTTTCAAACCCTTGACTACTATTGCCAAATAACTTTCGGGTTCCATAGATTTGTTTTCTGCAATTTTTACTGCCACATTTGCATTCAAAGGACGCAGCCGTTTCATCTATTAGTGAAGCATAATCCAATGTTAGTTCTTCTCCTGATGCAATATTTCTAATCGCTATTACATTCAGACCGTTATAAGCAGTGTTTGGTTCGCAACTATGATTTTGTGGAGCCCAATCTGTTGGGTTTC
Source organism: Saprospiraceae bacterium (assembly GCA_016710235.1). NCBI lineage: Bacteria > Pseudomonadati > Bacteroidota > Saprospiria > Saprospirales > Saprospiraceae > Saprospiraceae bacterium. The sequence goes on along the minus strand of JADJLG010000001.1, from coordinate 3,005,826 downwards.
TGTCCCAGACGATATACACGTCTTGGCTCACTGGATATGCATAATGTTTAAATGCAGTTTTCCTTTTTTCGTCCCAATGCTTCTCGACATAATTCTTGGATACCAATCTGTAACTGCGCTCCTCACCGGGAAAAACTATTGTATCTTTTTTGATATCATTCCTTGCAAAAATTCCATAACCCATGATTTGAATTGGTTTGATTTCATAGAGTTTAAATTTTCCTTTATGTCTGTAAATTCCTTCTGCAATGATTTGATTCAGAAATATTTGATGGCCATCAGGTGTATGCTTTAGGATATGGTCAGCTGACCCTTCCAGTCCAAGAGGATAGAAAACACTGCAAGTAAAATTGATTTCCAAAAAATAAATCCTGCCACTCTTGTTTATTCTGAAATCAAGTCGTGCATATCCATACCCTTCAAATCCGTCAAAAATATTGATAGCTGCATGTTTTATTTGAGAGCAGGCAGGCTCTTCTATGAAGGGTATATTCGCATCAGCATGAAGTTCATTTGTTTTCAGTGAGTATGTTTTGAAACGATGCTTTTTTGGAAATACATATTCTATTGGTTGAAAAGCAATACTCGCTTGGGACTCTCCAATTCCGGCTGCAACCAATACAGTTACTTCCCTGCCATCAATGTACTCTTCAACTAAAATTTCAGAAAACTCATCTAATAAACTGCAACATTTGGATTGCAATTCATTAATATTTGTACACAAAGATTTTTCATCAATTCCTAAGCTGTCTCCTGCTTTGGCAGGTTTTACAAAAAGTGGAAATTGAAGATGTGAAATATTATCTTCTAATTGATCAACATTTTTGATTAATGCATATTGTGGAGAAAGTACATTGTTACAATATGCGACGTACTTCATTAGCTGTTTTGGTGGGTCATATAGATCCACTGTGGGGCCTGTATATGGTAATTGGAGGAGTTCTAAAAAGTAAATTACATCCAAGGATGGAACTTCCCACTCTAGATACCCTTCGCACAGGTTGATGAAAATGTCAAACTCTTTTGACTTTAACTCTGCAAGTTGTTTGTATGTGGTAAGTTTATGTAGAAAGATATATTCTACCTGATGTCCGTCCAACCATTGATTTAAATCTCTAGGAGGGTCATAGTATTTATAATCATGATTACAACTGGAGTAATCGGCTTGTAAGACACAAATTTTCATTTTAGAATTACAAATGTCCTTTTATAGCGTCAAAGATGATCATTAAAATTAATTCAGCAAAAGTTTTTTTTGAGACCCTTAATATTGCTCCAATTGAAGTGTAGTTTTCATCTTCACTAAGACCACACTGAGCATTTGCTTCTAGTACGTAAAGCTGCTTGGTTTCCTGGTCTTGCCGAATATCAATTCTTGTGTAAGACTTGCCTTTCAAAGCTTTATAAGCTTTAATACTGATCTCTTTGAGTTGTTCGTTGAGCTCTGGATCTACGGGTTTGTACTCGAAAAAGAATTCTGAATTTGGCATTGAGGGTTCATTTTCATAAATTTCCCAAAGCCTATCAAAAGAGAGAAACTTTTGATCGTCTTTTAAAGATGAATGAAATTTTCTGTGTACGGCATCAAAGTAAACTATCTTCTCCGGATCATCCCATGAACCCACCAGCATAGTTGTATATTCCTCACCCTTCACATATTTTTCAACTATTGCGCCGTCTATATTCAAATCCCATCCTCTGTATCCGGATTCTATTTTATGGACAATGTTTGCATACTGATGAGTAGTGTAAACGACATTATCTATTCCGACTCCCATGCTGCCGCCTGAGACAGCAGGTTTAATAATCAATGGTGATCCCAAATTAATGAACTGAGAATTTGCTTTTTGAAGATCCGCTATTCCCCAAGCCGGCGTAGGAATATAGCAATTGTCAAATGTTAGTTTCATAGGAATCTTCGAAGTAGTAATCTCGTAAAAGGAACTATCAGCACCTGTATATACAACTCGTTTTTGTTCTAAATAATGGATTACAGACAAGCCCGGAGCTCCATTGATTTCATCACCATCACATAGGTTAAAGAATACTGGAGTTTTATTTAAACTATTAGCAATGTGCCTATCTATTGTCTCCGCGTAACTGCTCATGGTGACTTCTGACCATTCCCAGTCAATTCCTAAATCTGAAAATGCTTTGCTGTACTCTTCAAAACTTTGGCTAAAGTCATAATAGTACGCGATGTTTGGATCGTCTGATTGGATACCGGGGACAAGTACGAATACTTTATAGTCAGTAAGTAAATTCTGAGTCGGAATATCAAATACCTTCTGCAAGACAATTTTGGATGTAAGGACTTAAATTATATTGTTTTAGAATGGATAAGGGTAAATATTTTGCACCCATTATTGTCCCAATACAATTGTCTTCACCACAATGGCATTGAAATGACTGTTCCATGTCCCATTCAGTTGAAGGGTAAAAGAAAAATAATTCTGTACCCGGTTCAATATCTTCAACAGCTTCGAGAGTCATTGTTTCAATGTTAAAAAAGCAGTTGGGTTTACAGCTATGGTTTACACATTCTAACTTATTTGGATGGAGAATAATATGCTTTTGAGCAGATATCTGAACAGTGAGATAATTTGGCTTTGTCAATTCTTGCTGAGCAGAGAAGGCCGAAATCACCTCTCCCTTTCCAAATGATTGATGACAAATAAGCCCTCTAAATCCGTTTTCAGGATTATGATAGACCTCAAGATGTAAAGGTTCAACTTGATCATGAGCTATCCCAAGGGTAGAACTTTTCATTTTCATGGCGCTAATGTATATATATTTTTAAATAATACATGCTAATAATTATTGAAACACATTCTTGCTTTACTATCAAACTGGAAGCATGTTTTTTTTTACTTTTAGCGTCGATCAAATGCATTTCTCGCATGGCTTTTATAAGCTTGTCAAAGAAGCTATTGATAGCAATTGGACCAATTTTGATTTGAGATTCTTCGTGAAGGACGAATACTCAAGAATACCAGAGTGAATAGCAAAATAGACCTGTATGATGACGAAAATTTGGACAAAACTATCCAAATAGCATATGATTGGGTTCGTCGCATCATGGAGTTGAAAGAATTTAGTGCGGGATTATTGCATCAAATTTGATCTGGGTATATTTCACATTTGTAAAATGTTGAAGCTTTTAATTTGACTTAATGGGGGAACAGGCAATTGATCCAATGATTTTAGTCAAAATCGAAGGAACCAAGAACAGCTTTACTTGGCTTGTTTTGAAAAATCTCTTCTTGAGAAACAGATAAAATGGGCAGCTTTGATTTGGTGTATGATAATGCTTGAATTATTTGTTGGAAAATTTGGGTAAGTCAATTTTACTCAGCCTCATTTAGTCGTAGAAAAAAAAGAGAGGCAACTGATCTGTTGCCTCTCTTGATGAAATTGGTTTAACAAGGATATAACTTATCGCATAATGGATATCTTTTGCACAGTTCTGGTATTTCCGTTTTGCAATATAGCAAGATAGATACCAGATTCAAGTTTTGTAGTGGAAATGTCAGACCTTAACGCGTCAATTTTTTGTTGATGGATCACTTTACCTTTGAAATCAACTATACTAAGCTGAGCAATTTCATCAGGAAGTGATGGAACGATCAAAGTAAAATTGTCCCTTACTGGATTAGGATAAATTTCCATCTCCTGATAAGCTGCAAATAGTTCAGATGTGCCTTGTCCATTTTGGTCAATTTCAGTTCCGCCGTTAGGATCTTGTGGATCTCGCTTATACTTGCAATAAACGTCATCAATTATTCTGATATATTTCAATTTCGTATTACTGTTAGCACCATTATTATTCTTTACAGTGAGTTTTACCGTGAATGTGCCAAATTTATCAAACACAACTATTGGATTCTGCTCTGTTGATGTGGCAGGATTGCCATTCTCAAATTGCCAGTTCCATTCAATCACATCAGAGGAAGATTTATCAATAAAATGAATAGTAAGTGGTTTACATCCTGCTGTTGTGTCCGATGCAAAATTGACTTTTGGTACCAGATATACCGCAATGGTCTTTTCAATAGTCTTAGTTCCGCATTCATTTTCGACCGTCAGTATTACGCGAAACTCACCTTCAACTCCATAATCGTGGACAGGATCTTCTTCTGTGCTTGTTTTGCCATCTCCAAAATCCCAGTGATAGGTATTTCCAAATTTACTTGTATTGTCAAATGTAGCAGCAAAGCCTTTGACTGTAGATTTGAATACAGGAACGGGGTAATCTTTAACATCAATGTAGTCTTGTACAGTTAAGCTATCTCTGTAAGCTGCATTGTAAGCGAGTAAAGAAACAGAATACTTGCCTGAAACTGGGTAGACCACTTGTGGATTTCGCAATGTGCTTGTAGAAGGATTACCTCCAGGGAAAGTCCATTCAAAATTTGTTGCAGCTGATGAAGAGAGATTTTCAAAATCAACAGTATATGGTGCACAACCAAATTGATTTTGAACTTTGAAACCAGCGACGGGTCTATCTCCAATTACTATAGTTTGCTTACTTGTATGAGTTCCACAAAGATTATCAACTGTGTAGATTACTTCGTAAATACCGTTAGCAAATGAATGAGAAGGGTTTTCTTCATTGCTAGTATTGCCATCACCAAAATTCCAAAAATGGTTTTTTGGGTATGTAGCTTTACTGTTGAATTGAAGAGTGGCACCCATGACATCATAATCAAACTTGGAAACCGGAGCACTGTCTATTGTGATATAAAGTTTTTTCTCTGAAGAAGCAGTATATCTTTTTCCTGATGAAAATAGTTTCACATCATAAACGCCTTTGTTTTTATAAGTAATCACTGGATTTTTTAAGATTGAAAAATTAGGAGTTCCGCCAGGAAATCTCCAGTCCCATCTGATTACATTATCTGAAGACTGGTCAAAAAATTTGATTTGTTTTGGTGCACAACCCCAAATTGTATCGGCATCAAAATCTGAAGTAGGGAAGTAATACACTTCAATTATTTTAGTAAGCGTTCTTACTCCGCAATCGCCAGTTACACGTAACGTGACAGTATAATCTCCTTCAGCTTTATAATCGTGTACCGGTTCAAATTCTGTGCTGGATTGTCCGTCACCGAATGTCCAGAAAAAATCGAATCCGTATTGAGTGGTATTTCTGAAGCCAACGGATAGACTTTGGATGTCAGCTTCAAAATCAACAATAGGTGCAGGATCCATCTGAATATATTTAGCCTTTACTACTTTGGTCGAGCATCGTGGATTTTTAACTTCCAACTCCACATCATAAACTCCGGCATTTGGATATTGTACTAACGGATTAGGGCTGGTGGATGTAGCAGGAACACCTCCGGGGAATTTCCAATTCCAGGAAGTAGTATAAAGTGACATATCTGTAAACTGCACAGGTCCGGGTACACATGCTAGTGTCGGCACCGCATTGAATATCGGCACTGGAACAGGTTCTAAATGTCCACAAGGTGTGAGGCAAGTTGCTGTATTTACAAAGTCATAAACTTGAACTCTGGACATGACGGACCAGTTATTAGAACAATTTACTGTTGGGGCCATGATCGTACCACTTCCACCCGTACCGCCTCCACCATCATGAGTGCAACCAAAATTGTGTCCTAACTCATGAGATTGTAGTTGCCTCAAACAACCAAAATCCATGCTGTATTCACTGCATATGTTGTATTGTTCTGATGGCAAACACACTGTTCCAATTCCAGCCGCAAGTCCAACAATTCCTGAAGTGTAATCTGTGGTCCAGCCGGTTGCAACGTCGTGTGGAGGTAATATGCTTGAAGCATTCCCTATTAATAGATTTAAATGTTCCATAATTGACATTGCCCTGTCAAAGATATCTGATGCTTGATCTGCAGGAATATAGAAGCCTGAAATCGCAAATGAAATCTGAACTTGAAAATCATCATCCCAATTGGTCTGGCAGTAGTTCATGATGGCTGTCATGAAATTCTGAGCGCCACCCATTCCTCGGTGACGTTCTACATATCCCCAGTCACATGCCAATCCAATTTCCACATCAACGCACGGAATATTTCTTGCACGAATTGGGTTCTTTTCTAATTCTTCTTGTTGTTTTTTGAATTCATTTGATCCGCACACGACAGGATCACCGGATTGGATCACATCGCCACTTTTGTAAAGTATATATAAATCCTCTTGATTTGGGTTAACCTCGTTTGGAAGTGGTTCAAGAATGTAAAGATCATTTCCACGTTGCATTGTAACCATTAAGAAATTGTTTGCAACAGTTAAGCTAGCCATACCATTCAAGTCTTCTTTGACAGCACCCCTGAATGTTCTTAGACTCTTGTCTTTTGGGGATTTGATAACACCATTCTCAGAATGCCATGGCCCATCAAACTCTGGTGTAAACAAGTCATATTCGAATAAAGTAAGTCTCTGTCTTTCAGTCGGAGATTGCAATACTACATTGTAAATATTATCCGTTTTCTTAGATAGGTCTGTCTGGAACTGTTTAATATCAATTGTAAATATTTGATAATCAATGAAGTGTTTGTTTACTAAATCGTTTCTGGAAAAACTGTGAGGCTTAAGTTGAATAGTTTGACTATAAGCCCAAGTCGATAAAAATACAATAACAATGGTTAACCAATTTTTCATGTGGAATTGTTTGATATGTGAATTAAATTCAAAATTTATGCACAAGTTAGAATAAAAAATTCATTACAGAGTTAATAAAATCACACTTCATTTTATAAAAATTTGAGCCTTTTTGTATTTCACAAAAATTAAATGTGTAAGTTATTGTCGATCAATTTTATACATATGCTATAGAAGTGTCATTTAAAACAAAATATAAAAATTACTTTAGAGATGAATGACTTCTCCATATGCAGCAGCTGTTGCTTCCATGATGGCTTCTGACATGGTCGGATGTGGATGGACTGCCTTCAGTATTTCATGCCCTGTGGTCTCTAACTTCTTCGCAACAACCAATTCCGCAATCATCTCAGTGACGTGATCACCTATGAGATGTGCTCCTAGAAGTTCTCCATACTTTTTATCATACATGACCTTAACAAAGCCTTCCTTGTTCCCTGATGCACTGGCCTTGCCGCTGGCACTGAACGGAAATTTCCCGACCAGAATGTCAAAACCTTTCGCTTTCGCTTCTGCTTCAGTCAAGCCAACGCTGGCAATTTCTGGGGTGCAATATGTACACCCGGGTATGTTTCCATAATCCAAAGGCTGAGGATTGTGACCACAAATTTTTTCTACGCATATTATCCCTTCTGCACTAGCAACGTGTGCCAAAGCCGGACCCGGTACTATGTCTCCTATGGCATAAATCCCCGAGACATTTGTTCTGTAGAATTCGTCCACTAAAACGTATCCTTTATCCTGCTTAATGCCGAGCTTTTCCAAACCTAGATTTTCAGTATTCGGACTTACACCTGCAGCAGACAAGACTACATCACAGTTAATCTGGGATTCTTTGCCTTCTTTTCTATCTTTAGCATATACAACAAGCCCTTGCTTTGCTTTTTCAACTTTTTCGACAGAAGTATTGCCAAGTACCTGAATTCCTGCTTTCTTAAACGAACGGGTAAGTTCTTTCGAGATGTCAGCATCCTCGCGTGGTACTAAGCCTTGCTCCATAAACTCAATAATGGTAACTTTTGTACCTAAACTATTGTAAAAATGAGCGAACTCTACACCTATCGCACCAGCTCCGACCACAACCATTTCTTTTGGAGCTGAAGTCAAAGTCATCGCTTTTCTATAATCAATGATCTTTTCACCATCGATTTTGAGGTTTGGGAGTTCTTTGGCTCTGGCTCCAGTAGCCAAGATTATATGTTCGGCTTCAAGCTCATTGAGACCGCCATCAGAGTTTGTAACTTGAATTTTGCCACTTCCAAGCAATCGAGCAGATCCCATGATGACGTTGATCTTGTTTTTTTTCATCAGAAATTGAACACCTTTACTCATTCCTTCAGCTACTGCTCTGCTTCTGCTTATGATTATACCGAAATCTGCTTTGGAATCAGATACAACAATGCCATAATCAGCTGCATGTCGGATATAGTTGAATACTTGAGCACTTTTGAGCAAGGCCTTAGTAGGAATACATCCCCAATTCAAACATATGCCTCCCAACGATTCTCGTTCTATAATACATACATTCTTGCCTAATTGAGCAGCTCTGATAGCTGCAACATATCCCCCTGGTCCTGCTCCAATAACAGCGATATCGTATTTGGTCATCTTTTATCTTATTTAAAATTTCACAAATATACATCCCTTGCATGGATACTCAAATTCAGCTTTATTCGTTTGCAATCCCATGAATATTAAACTCGCCATTTTGTCAATGGCTTATTTGTTAACATGGGTCGGAAATTGGATCTCTTTCGAACCATTGGATAAGTCCTTTCACGTACTTCTACCGGAAACACCGAGTTATTCTATAAAGTCCATGGATACCGAAATTGGCAATGTAGAAGTTGAATATTATTTTGCAACTCTAGACAAAGGCAAAGATGAAATCATCTTTTCGATCAATAAAACTAGCTATCCTTCAGATTTTTCTTTGGCTAAAATGGATTCCTCCTATTATTATATCTTAGAGACAACCCGTGAAGGTCTTCTGGAGCAACTAAAGGGTAGATGCCTTTATCAAGGTCCTGCAAATCAAGCTGACGTGGTTGGGGATCGATTTTCGATTGTATATCAATCCGCAGGGGATACGATGGTAGTCAACACCTGGATGTTGCCAAAAGAAAGTGTTCTTTTTACTTTGCAAACTTTTGCACCTATCTCAAAGAAACTTGCTCCTGAAATCAATAAATTTTTTGATTCTTTCCAGATTAAAATTTAATGCAAAATGGTCATTGGGAAGATTTTTACAATCTAATTTTTTGATTATTTGATCAAAGGTAATTGATGAATACATGATACTTTTAGGCATTGCAACCAAGTTTTTTCGAGATCAACCGCTTCCAATCTAAAACAAAGCCATTTGGCTTTCCATGATTTGACAAATCTCCCAGAAAGAAAAGCAAAGAGTTCTTAAATATAAAATTTTTCGAGTAACCAGGTTTTACGCACTAAAACAAAATAGAATAGGGTTTATTGTTCTTACTTGTTGGCTTATCCAATAAAATTATAACTTTGCGCTTCAACGGGGATGTAGCTCAGTTGGCTAGAGCGCTTGCATGGCATGCAAGAGGCCAGGGGTTCGAGTCCCCTTATCTCCACTACCTATCGGCTTTCGCTAAAGAACCAGAAGTCTTTACCGGGTTTAATCTATCACTTTACCCCGCTTTTATTAGTTTTTAGTGTAATTAAAACCGTATTCTTGGATTTCTAATATAGACTCTATCTGGAACTCTTCAATAAGATTTTCTTACCCTTGTTTTGGTTTTTTGAGCTAATTCATGCTTTACTCCTTTTAAAAGCACTTCCTGCCAATTGTGTTAGTTGCTTCAAGAACAGAATTGAAGCTAAAAAAGCTAAAGCAGAATTTGGGTTAAGTAGTTTATTGGTGCTGCCTTTTGAATCCTCCAAGTTTTGATATATTCTTACTGAAATGAAGCCAAGCCATTTAGTTTGCAGAATTTTATAACCGAAGCTTAAATCCAGATTTCACCTTGAAGATCAATTACACACCAAATTGACTTCAAAATCAAGGTTAATTCAACAGTTGGAGAATTACATTATTTAATTCTTGGCCAATCAATGTTAAGATTTCTAATTTTTAATGACTTTATGTAAACGTGTGCGCATTCTCCAATAGTTCACATCCATTATCGCACTCGATTGAAATAAAACAAGTGCTTTGCTATAATGACATTCTAAATTTGAACGCTCCAGCCTGAAAGGGTTGTTACCTTCAAGAATTGGATATATGTTGATAGTAACGGAACACTCAAAACCTTCCTTCCAGTTCATATAAATCAGGGATGAATTTTGTGCTTTTCGGCCAGTTCAGAAAAAGTTTGACGCTATTTAATGGACTCAAGACACACTTTGGTCTTGAATTCATTACTAAAATTGCTTCTTTTTCTTTTTCCAATGTTCTTTTGATTCTATTGGTTTAATTTAGTTTTTATGTCCGTTAATCAATTGGCCCATTTTTTGGGGAGTGTTCCAATCAATGGAATTGTAGATTTAGCTTGTGAATAGACCTGCAGTTTGTGCGTGGATCATATCTATTACTTTTCCAAGATCTTCTGCACTTTTTTTGAAATCAAGCCCATCAGCTTGGATGACAACTACTGGACAATCTTTGAATCCTTCTATAAAGTTTTCATATCGTTGGTTTAGTTTTTTGAGGTAGTCCAGGCTCATATTCCCTTCATATTCTCTGCCCCTTTGTTGGATATGATCCACAAGTGTTGGAATTGAGGCTCTCAAATAAATCAAGAGGTCTGGTGGTTTAACAGTACTCATCATGATCTTGAACAGTGTGAAGTAATTGTCGAAGTCCCTCTTTGACATGAGACCCATTTCATGCAAATTGGGGGCGAAAATATGCGCATCTTCATAAATCGTCCTGTCTTGGATAACAGTTTTACTTCCATTCTGGATTTCGATCAATTGTTGGAATCGGGAATTCAAAAAATAAACCTGCAGATTGAAGGACCACCTGTGCATATCAAAGTAAAAATCACTCAAATATGGGTTGTTTGAAGTGTCTTCGTAATGGACTTCCCATCCATAATGCCTTGAAAGTGCTTCACAAAGTGTAGTTTTTCCGGCACCAATATTACCGGCAATTCCGATATGCTTCATTCCTTTGGTTCTAAGTATGTGCAAATTAAAGCATTTCGTCCAGTATTAGAGGCATATCATCTAAATATTCCGGACAAATGATCCGAGGAGCACTATTTTTACATTAAAATAAATCCAGTAGATGTCTGACTTGATCATAGAGGTGAAAGACCTTCGCAAGACTTATGTGATGGGTTCTGAAACTATTGATGCGCTTCGATCCGTTTCTCTGCAAATCAAAAGAAATGAGTTTGTTGCGTTGATGGGGCCGTCAGGTAGTGGAAAATCTACTTTGATGAATCTCATCGGCTGCTTGGATTCACCAACTTCAGGAGAGTATTATCTCAATGGGATTAATGTCAGTGGGATGGGGATGCCGAACTTGCAGAAGTTAGAAACAAGCAGATCGGTTTTGTGTTTCAAACCTTCAACCTGTTGCCCAGAATGTCTTCTTTGGAAAACGTTGCTTTACCCCTGATATATGCAGGTTACAATAAATCTGATAGATTGGAAAAAGCCAGACAGGTCATGTCAGATGTGGGACTTGAATCCAGAATGTACCATAAGCCAAATGAGTTATCAGGAGGGCAACGCCAACGTGTGGCAATAGCAAGAGCGCTGATCAATGATCCTGCATTAATCCTGGCAGATGAACCTACCGGAAATCTTGATACAAGGACTAGTGAGGAGATCATCAATATCTTCAAAGACCTGCACAGAAAAGGAAATACAATACTGTTGGTAACTCATGAGCCGGACATTGCAGCACACGCAAGACGAATAGTAAGACTTAGAGATGGATTGGTTGAATCAGATAGCTCAGAATCTGCCTTCCCAAACCAAAATTTAGCCACATATTGAATCTAATATACCAATATTGCCTTTCGGCAGAATCTTGGTATGGCGATAGAATTAGGTGAACTCAAATGAGCGGAAAAGATGAAAATATATACCAAGCAAGGAGATGCCGGACAGACTGCCTTATATGGAGGACGGAAAGTGTCAAAATCAGATCTTCAAATCGAAGCATATGGCACGATTGATGAACTCAACTCAAATATTGGATTTTTAGCAGCACATGTGGATGATAAATCCATTCTGGATCTGTTGCTTAAGTGTCAGCAAGATCTCTTTGTGATAGGATCCCACCTAGCCATTGATTTTGATAACCCTAAAAAATTGAAACTTCCGGCTTTACCAGTAGCGAGGATTCCGGAATTTGAATCTGAAATAGACCGCATGGATTCAGCTTTGAAGCCTTTAACACAGTTCATATTACCATCAGGCTCAAAAGCTGTGGCTGTAGCTCACATCAGTAGAACAGTATGTAGAAGATCGGAAAGGAGAGTCGTTGCTATGAGTGAACATTTCGATTTTGACCCAGTTATTATGATATATCTGAACAGATTTTCAGACTATTTATTTGTATTGGCTAGATACGTAGCTCATTCTCAAGGCATCGAAGATGTCTGCTGGCTACCACCTTTATAAGGACAATTCATGCAGCCACATTTACAACATGTACCCCTTTTCAAAAGAAAAGACCTTGTAAATATAAGCCTACCATCTTCTGTCATTTCATAATCTACCCCTTCTTCCATTATAAATTAATTTAATGGCAATGGCGCCAGATTCGCTTGCCTATTCCAAATAAAATATGTGACTAAAAAGATCGCACTATAAAATAAATTTCCTGCCAATTCATACGATAAAAAAGGAATTGCTGCGATAAAACAGGATTCTAAACCGAGCAAGGTTTTGGGATATAAATTCCCGGTAGCCCAAACTGCAAAATTGCTTAAAACAAAGAAAATTAAAGAGGCACCTGTGGCAGTGCTCAGATAAGACATAATGGATTGGCTATTTCTCTTTAAAAAATATTTACCCGCAAAATATACCACAGTATAACAAGCCAATAACCAAATAACTCCTGAGCTAAGCCACTTGAATGATCCATGATTTGCATAGATGAAATTATTGATTACCAGATCACTCATCAATAGAGCAAGAAAAACTACAAACAAAGTACTTAGCCTCCTGTTAATTCTTGCTGCAAATACTACTGCTGCTATCATCGCAGTGAAATTTGGCTGATGAGGAATCAATCTGCTGATGAACACAGTAAAAGCTATGAAAATTAATGGTAGTATGAGTTTTATATTCATCATGTCGCATGATTTTGCCCAAAGATAGTAATCTCAAATCTTATAGTAAAATATTTGATATGTTTGATTTCATTTACATTTGCTGCTTGTGAGCGATCGGCAATTTCTCAGGCAGGCATATTCAGGCAAAAACGGTATATTTTATTATCTCATCACCTTGGCATTAAGCCTTGGCGCATTCTTTTTAAGTTCTTTTTTTGTTGTATTCCCTTACCAATCTTTTCTTGAAGGAAAGAAGGTTAATCTGGCGCTATTTACCATACTTCTTCCATTTGCAATGATGATGGTGAGCCTCCTGAAACTCACAGAAGTAATTCAGGAAAGAAGTTATACGACATTGATCAATACACAAGGTGCGATCCGATGGCGGAGAATAATGATATCTTTCTTGATCTGGTTCGCGCTAAATATAGTATCGGATTTATTGTATGGTCTAGTGGGAGGCGGTCAGTATGTATTCCAATTCCATTTGTGGCCTTTTGTCGGATTATTGATTGTAAGTTGCACAATGTTGTTCATCCAATCAAGTGCTGAAGAACTATTGTTTAGATCTTATTTGATGCAATTGTTGTATCGTCTTTTCAATCGTGGGTGGATTGCTTTATTGTTGAGTTCTTTATGTTTTGCATTGTTGCATGGAAGCAACCCAGAAGTAGCTGCCTTTGGGACCGAATTGATGTTGGCTTATTATTTTGGATTTGCAATATTTCTTGGCTCCTTGGTGTTGATGGATGAGGGTATTGAATTGGCCATTGGATTGCATGCTGCTACAAATCTTTATGGGTCCATGGCTGTAACAATGGATGCATCAGCCATTCAGACCGGTGCAGTTTATAAATTGTCTAATCCGGATGGCAAAGTATTAGTAATCATGGCATTGCAATGATGATAGTCTATATTGTATTGATCAAGTTTGTTTTTCGTTTAAAAATTAAATTATTTTGATGCTAGAAAGAATTACTATTATAATATTAGCTGGGTTGGTACATATAAGTACAAACAAAGTATTCGCTCAATGTAATGAATGGCAGCAAAGAGCCGATTACGATATTTCCGTAGAATTTGATGTCAAAAAACACAGATTTGAGGCAGCCGAATCCATCAATTATTACAACAATAGTCCGGATACGCTTACCAGGTTGTTTTTTCATCTGTTCTATAATGCATTTCAGCCGGGTAGTGACATGGATTTAAGGTCTCAATGGATAGTTGATCCGGATAAGCGAATAAAGGACAGAATTTCACAATTGAATCCCGATGAGATAGGATATCAGAACATAAAAGCAATCAAGGTGCGATCGACCAAAGCTGAATATAAAGTGACTGGAACTATTCTCGAACTACCGTTGTCGCAGTCATTATTGCCTTTAGATTCAATTGAGATTGATATCATTTATGATGCGCAAGTTCCCTTGCAGATAAGACGAACAGGCAGGTTCAATTCAGAAGGGGTTGATTATTCCATGACGCAGTGGTACCCTAAGTTGTGTATGTATGATGCTGAAGGCTGGCATCCCGATCCTTATATAGGCAGAGAGTTTTACAGTAATTGGGGAGATTACCATGTTGACATTACAATAGATAGTGAATATTGTATAGCATGTGGAGCTTATCAAACCAATTCAACTGAGGTCAGTTGTAATGACAAAAGCAAGTCTGGAAAAGCTAAAAAGAAAACCTGGAAGTTTTTTGCGCCTTCTGTGCATGATTTTGCCTGGGCGGCAGATACTGATTATAGAGAGACCGTTTACCATGCAAGGCATGGGATCGACCTCCACTGTTTTTACCTGAAGGACAATACCTATCAAAGGGACTGGGAACGATTGGCTGGTATCATCGATACCGCACTCGGATTCATTGAATCACATTATGGGCTTTATCCTTACAAGAAATATGCATTTATCCAGGGTGGTGACGGAGGAATGGAATATCCTCTTTCTACATTGATTACCGGAAATAGACCATTGATCAGTCTTGTGGGGGTTTCAATTCATGAACTGATGCATAGTTGGTTTCAAATGATGATGGCTACCAATGAGCTTAAATATCCCTGGATGGATGAGGGATTTACTTCATTTGCTGAGACAGAAACGATGAATTACCTTAAAGGGTTAGGGATTTTTCCCGGGTTGCATTTAGTTGTCAATCCATTTCAAGAAACGATCAGCGAATGGGTAAAATTTGTACTCACAGGTCAAGAAGAAGCTCTGACTACACATGGAGACCATTTTCTCAGCAATAGAGCTTATGGACGAGCAGCATACACAAAAGGTGCGTTGACACTCGTGATGCTGCGGTATATTATAGGGACAAATGCTTTTGATCAAGGAATGTTGAACTATTATAAACTGTGGAGTTTCAAACATCCGAGTTCGGATGACTTTTTTAGAGTGATGGAAAAGTCATCAAACATGGAGTTGGATTGGTTTAGAGATTATTGGGTCAATACTGTATTTCCCATCGATTATGCAATATCGGAGGTGACTTCTGAAGGGAAACAAACTATGGTTAAATTGTCCAGAATGCATATTTTTCCACTACCTGTAGAACTTGAAGTGACACTCACTGACGGCAAAAGGATATTATATTACATACCCTTAGACTTGCAGCGTGGATACAAAACATTTGAGCCAGTCTCTAATGCACGTACCCTGGAACCTTGGCACTGGGTAAGCACTGAATATAAATTCAACTTGCCTTTTAATAAAGAGCAAATCGCTAATCTAACTCTGGATGCAAAAGGAGAGGTCCCTGATATAGTATCAGATAATAACCATTATCCATTTCCTGCAAAACCTCAAGAAAAGTAATAAAGACGCTGTTAGTAGACATCCGAAAAGCTGTTGGAGATAATTTGAATGATTTTTTTAATGGTTTTCACTGAAAAAAGTTGGAAAAAATTTGGATTGATACCCAGTTGCTCCCGATATTGTGGGTTCAAATCAAGTTCACGAAACCAACCAGTACATGTTATTAGCAAGCATTGTATGTGCTATTATTTTAACCAGTATAGCATTTCAGATCTGGCAACAAAATGGATCGACTCTAAGATGAGTTAATGTTGCCTAAAAACCAAAACTCAACTCCAACATTACCCCGGAACCGTTGTTTTTGGTAAATATAGTAGATAAATAAAGCAAGGATTTGAAATCTAGCCGTCAAGTCATTTTTGCAAATCTACCCAGTGAATTTGGTAGATTTCAAATATACAGTTTCCCCTCTCAGGAACACATTGAACCAAATCTGGTACTCCTCTCAGAAAGCTTTGATCCTCACAGTATTAAAACACCATATGTTCGACTACACTCTGAATGTATGACTGGGGATGTGTTTGGCTCGTTAAGATGTGATTGTAGATTTCAATTGATTTCATCATTGGAGATGATTGATAATCATGGAGGATTGTTGATTTACCTCAGGCAAGAGGGTCGTGGTATAGGTATCAATGAGAAAATCAAAGCATACAAGCTGCAGGAACAAGGACAAGATAGTGTAGAAGCTAACCTGAGCTTAGGGCATCAAGCTGACCTGAGATCTTATGGTGAAGCTATCGAAATATTAAAATATTTTGAAGTTTCAAAACTCAATCTGATTTCCAACAACCCACAAAAATTCAAATCAATTCAGGATGCCGGGATTCAAGTTGTGGAACACATCCATATAGAAAAACCACTTGATGAGTATAACTCAGATTATCTCCATACAAAGAAGTTCAAAATGGGTCATTATCTTAAAAACGTTGGCAAATGAGCCATGATTTGGCGAAAGAAAAGTTTAGGGAGCTGCTTTCTGTGATGGATGATTTGAGGGAAAAATGTCCCTGGGATCAGAAACAAACTTGGCAAAGTCTTCACAATCTTACTATAGAAGAGGTTCATGAACTTCTAGATGCTATCTCTGAAGGAGATTCGAGGCAAATCAAAGAAGAGATTGGTGACGTAATGCTTCATCTCTTGTTCTATACAAGATTGGCTTCAGAAACCAATCTATTTTCGATGACGAATGTAATCGAAAGTTTGATTGACAAACTGAAGCAGAGGCATCCGCATATATATGGAGAAGTCAAGGTCGCTGACGAAAAGGAAGTGAGAAAAAATTGGGAGGAAATCAAGATGAAGCAAAGTGGAAAATCTTTGTTGAGCGGTGTCCCCAATTCATTGCCTGCTATTATTAAATCCTGGCGTCTGCAGGAGAAAGCAGCACAGGTAGGATTCGAATGGGATCAAATCGATCAAGTTTGGATAAAAGTAGAGGAGGAATTGGAAGAACTCCAATCTGCTAAAAATAGCCAGGCGTCGCAAGTAAAACTGGAAGATGAATGGGGCGATGTAGTTTTTGCGCTCATCAATTATGCACGATTTTTAGGGATAGATCCGGAGCAAAGTCTTCAAAAAACGAATGCTAAATTCATTCGAAGATTTAATTTTATGGAATCTAATGCATCAAAGCCATTACAAGATATGACTTTGGTAGAAATGGATGCTTTGTGGAATGAGGCAAAATTAAACGGGCTCTAAGAAGTAGAGATTGATTGAAGATATAAAAGAGTTCTTCTCTTTAAAAACAACCGACCATGTGAACTATTATTTTCTATAGTACGTTATATAGGCATTTTTCACAATAAAAATTTGAATAATGAGCTTACAAGACAAGTATCGTTCCGTCCTTAATCTTGGCCAGGAACTTGATGTACAAAATGGAAATGTACAAGAAGCGGATGGGGTTTTGCGCATTTGGGGAACAGCAAAAACACAATATGACAAAGACAGACTTTGGGATGAAATTAAATCTGTAGGAGGAAGCAATCCTTCTGATTTGGTCGCTGACATCAGTGTTGCGATTACAGATTATTATACCCGTCATACTGTTGCAAAAGGCGAGAGCCTCAGCTTGATTGCAAAGCATTATTACAAAGATCCGATGAAATACAAACACATCTTTGAAGCCAACAGAGATGTATTAAAAGATCCGGATGTGATTCATCCAGGACAGGAATTGACAATTCCTAATGTGTAATTTTCATTTAGGATAAAAATCTAAAAAAGAGGGTCGTAATTATGGCTCTCTTTTTTTTATGCCTAAAAAATAGGAAAGCTAATTTGATTTAGTGAATATAAAAACGGCCCATACAACTCAACAATAATTTACTGAATCAAGCTCAATAAATTGAAATTATTGAGACAATAAGCGAGCTTATCACCCATTGTAGAAATTTATTTTTTTCTGTATTGAACGTAGACAAAAAATCTACTGTCTATCACTTTGAGTTCTTTTGCGACTTCATTTGTCACAATTACTTTGGCATCAGATGGATAGGACATAGGTATTCTACCGATGACTTTTGCATAGACTTTTCGACCTGCTATGGGATTGCTGACTTCAATGATACTATTGATTTTTGCTTTGGAATGAAGGACGTAAAATCTTCCATTGTCATGATAGTTCTTCTCCCAATAAGCAACTCCTCTGTCCAACCTGTCGAATGAATATTGCGGTGCTTCATAGCCTACTTGAGTTTGAACGGAGTCCGATACTGTTTCGATGCTGTTGTTTAGCTCAGCTTCAGGTATTGCAAGATATCCCAGGAACAATGACGTGCCGGGCTTCAAGCCTGATTTTATACTTGGGTTCAATCGTTGAATATGCTCTTTCGAAATGCCGAATTTTCTAGTGCTTAAATCGAATAGATTATCCCCTTTTTGAATTTCGTAAAAAATGGCTTGTCCAACTCCTTGTTCCTCTTCGGTCAATGATGACATTTGTAAAGGAATCATGACTTGGCTTCCTTCCTGAATAAATTTTGCTTCAATTTGCGGATTGGCGTCTATCACATCCTTTAAATCAATACCATAGTAATTACTGATTGAGTAAATGGTCTGATTTTTTATTAAAGTATGAGAGTACATCGGACGGCCAGAAGGCGTTATTTTTACCCAAAGACTGTCAGCAGCATAGGTGCGAGTAACAGCTGCGGCGATTAGGCCAAGGCAAGTGGAAATGAAAAGTAACTTTCCCATTATTCTATTCGTCTGATAATTAGACGCAAATATATGAATTATTATTTTAATGTGTTATGAAAAATCCGGAAGTATTAGCTGTGATTCCAGCGAGGTTGGGGAGCAGTAGATTGCCAGGCAAAGTATTGCTCGATATTGGGGGTAAGAGTATGGTAGAGCGTGTATGGCGACAAGTCAAACAGGCACACACCATCTCGAAGGTAATCATTGCCACTGATTCTCAAGAAGTAATCGACCATGTCACTGCATTTGGCGCGGAAGCGATGATGACTTCAGCCAATCATCAAAGTGGAACAGATAGATGTGCTGAGGTCAATGTGGCGCATACTGCTGATTATGTTATCAACATACAGGGAGATGAACCATTTATAGAGCCTTCGCAAATAGATTCGTTAATAGAAGGAATGATTGAAAAAAATGCAGACCTGGCAACTTTATTTAAGAAAATAGAACGCGCAGAAGATCTCTTTTCACCAGCTGTTGTCAAATTGTGTAAAGCTGAAAACGGTAGAATTTTGTATTTCAGCCGACACCCAATTCCTTATATCCGGTCATCAGGACAAGAACATTGGATGGAAACACATGTTTTTTATAAACATATAGGTATATATGCTTATACATCTGAAGTTTTGCAATCTATAAGCAAATTATCGGTGAGTTCATTGGAGAAGGCAGAATCTCTGGAGCAGTTGCGATGGCTGGAAAATGGTCGAAGTATTTTTGGTATTGAGACTTCTTTCCAAAATTTTGGAATAGATACAGCTGAAGATCTGGAAAATGCAAGAAATCATGTAAGTCGTTCTCAGTGATGTCTTGCCCTATTGTTTCATTGATTGAGTAGGAATTCCGGTTCGAAAGCAAAAGGTAGGAGGTCTGAGACAGATTCAAAAACAAGCGTTTTTCCGTATTCTGTGCCCAAAATCAGTTGAATTTGGGCCTTATTTTTCATTTCGAATTCTCCGAGCACCTGCCTGCACAATCCACAAGGAGTTGGAGCATGATGTGCTGTAAAATTCTGGTTAATCACTGTAATTGCGATTCTTTTTATAGGACTTTTATCTGTCTTATTTCCATAGGCATAAAGTGCTGCTCTTTCAGCACATATTCCGCAAGGATAGGAAGCATTTTCCTGATTGCAGCCATGGATGATCGTTCCATCAACCAATTCCAATGCAGCGCCTACATGAAACTGACTATACGGAGCATATGCCTTTCCTGCAGCTTGTGAAGCTTCTCGCAGTAATTTGATCAACTCATCAGGCAACTGTTCTCCTCTTTCGAAGGAAGAAAATGTAAATGAATGGAGTTGATTGTTCATAATCCTCTATCTACGATAAACTTGAGCTGGATATTAGGAGTTTCGTTGATGATGTTGACATAATACACTCCTTCACTAAAATTTTCTAAGGGAAATGCAATGTAATTCTTGCCTATACTAACATTATATTCTATATATCTGAGCTTAGTTCCCATGTAATCTGTGATTTCTATCAATGCTTTCTTAGCTGCTGTACTGGAATATTCCAAAACTGCCTCTGTTCCCCTGTTTGGATTTGGATACAGGATTGCAGTCGAATTGGAGTTGTAAGAACTGCTCAGAGAAATAATCTTTGAATATTCAAATCTTCCATTTGCTTGAACGGCTTTGATACGATAGTACACTTCAAATGCAGAAAGTCTAAAATCTGAACAGTAGTAGGTTTTTGTGGAATATACAGGGCTCGAGCTTGCAAAAACGAAAGAAATTGAATCAAAATTGAATCCATCGATGGATCGTTCTATGACAAACCTTTTTGTTGTATTGTCGTGAGTACTTTTGATGGTTAGTCTATTTGAAGTGCTGGTTTTTGTTGCTTCAAGACTATTAAATTGTTGAAATGCTGGAAGTGGTTTTCCCCAAAATCCAATGCCTATTCCACCAGATTTACTCATAGAAAATTCACCGGTGATCTGATTGTCACTGACCATATTGTATTTCCACATTTTTGAGGTTGCGGATGATTTCGAATATTGGTATTCGGTAAAAAGAACAGGAGTTGAGTTTGCATGATTGCTGGCCGGATCTACCAAAGCAGGTGATTGCAAGGTAAAAAGCTTTAACTCATCTTCTTTTAAATCAGGTTTAATACCTTGTAAGTCTGCAAAATCCTGTTTGTTAAATGCTATTTTAACAGAGATGGGTTTGTTTAAAATATATTTGGAATTCACTTGCCAATACTTGTTGATCACGTTCATTGCCATGTTTATTGGACAATATGAAGCCTGTATAGAAGTGCCGTACTTTGAACCGTATTGCAAGGTAGTAGCTGACATAACGATTAAACTTCCATCTGTGACAGATCCTATGTTCTGGCTATTTTTTGCAATGGAAGCTATGAGTATATCGTCTGACACTTCTATTGTATTATTATCAAAGTAGTAATGAGTATATGAGCCATCAGTGCATTCGAGGTTGGCATATACTTCTGTGTTTGCAGTCACCAAAGTATTTGCAGTTGGGATATAATTACCCAAACAGGATGATGATCTCACTTTGTTTCTGATCACGTCACCAGGTTCTTGTCCAAGTCCTAGGGTAAAATCTATCCCGGGTCTTCCGGTAAGATGACAATAACTCATCAAAGTGCCTTTTGTTGAAGAGTTCTCTACCGGGGCGCAAGAGCCTTCAGGAGAGTAACAATTATCCAATGCTTTGTTTTTTTGAGGGCCCCACACACAGGCATGCGTATGTCTCGAACCGAGAACGTGGCCAATCTCATGTGCCGTCACATATGTGTCCCATGAATAGGTTGGGTAATTCAAAAAGCTTCCAATTACGTTTGCAAATGCAAAGGAATAGGATTTATAACAGAGTGAGTTGACATAAGCTACGCCACCTAATGCGGGTGCATTCGATTTAGAAAATCCACTGATCAGAAGAGTCAGATTTCCATTATAGTTAGGCCATTTTGCTCTTGCATAATCCAAATCTTCATTTGATGAAATATGTTTGAAGCCATCTGGTGCAGTGTTGACGATGATTTCTGTAATGCTTAACTGAATATCTTCTTTTCTGTATATACTATGCACACTGTTGAAAAGACTGAAAATGTAGCTTGTGATCTTAAAAGTACTTCGCATCGAACGATACAGATCATAATCTGTCCGA
The DNA here is from genome assembly GCA_016710235.1 of Saprospiraceae bacterium. Lineage (NCBI taxonomy): Bacteria > Pseudomonadati > Bacteroidota > Saprospiria > Saprospirales > Saprospiraceae > Saprospiraceae bacterium. Next base: position 2,983,738 of record JADJLG010000001.1, on the reverse strand, counting down.
ATAGTGATACCTACTTTTTTACAATTGTCTCTCAATCGTGTATTTAAAATATTTTCACTTTCTATGTAATGTCTATAATCGTCAGTGCCACATATAGATCCCAGCTCCGGTAGTTTGTCAAGTTTGTCTTCTGAGATGACAAGTGTAGCTTCTTCACTCGAAGGAAGACTTTGTGTAAAAATTGAAAAGTTTTTTCCGGAAGAGGATAGTATTGTGCCAAATATAGCATCTTCGGTCACGCATAAGTTGACCATAGAGTAGGGATCATTCTCCAAAAAACCTTTGTAGGTCTTGAAAGTACCAATTTCTATTTTTTGCATCGACTGACCATCGTCTTCGAATACGCTCATTTCAGGATCAATGATGGTGTATTCTTTGAGGATGAGTTCGCTTTTTGATTTTTGGGTTGGCAATTTTAGTTCTGTTTTCCACGCATGAGATGAGCTTTGCAATAGTTGTCTTAATGCTGAAAAGTTTAATTTTGCGGTGCTGGTGCTGGTCTTTGATTCAGGATTGATCATTCTTTCTGAACCTTGCTTTACAAGTTTTCTCAATGGGATTTTGTCAAAAGACTCTTTTGCCATGATGTCAAATGGATCTACACGATGTTGAGCAATCAATTTGTTGCCCACCTGAAGATTCAAAATGAAACAAATACAAAAAGTAATGCGGAAACCTGACTGAAAAATGGAATGATTCATAACAACTTATACATTAAATAAAATTATAATATGTGAATAAACAAGAACTGTGCCAATTATGCCTAAATGAACTTTCGTACATAGAAGATGAGAGGGAGAAGCTAAGTGTGGCAAATATTATTTGTGATTATTTAGAAAAACAGAATATTGGGGATCGATCAAAGGTAGATTTTCAGGCTATAAATGAAACTTTGAATCATATCGTGGACCAGATCAAGCAAGATGTGCCGATTCAATATATTTTGGGAGAAGCCCCATTTATGCAATGGATGTTTTATGTAAACAAAAACGTCCTCATACCAAGACCTGAGACGGAGGAACTCTTTAACTATGCTATAAGATCATTGAGTTCTACTATAGAATCTTTAAAAGTTTTGGATATAGGCACCGGTAGTGGTTGTCTTGCAGTATCCTGGAAAAAAAGCAGGATGAAAGATATAGTAACCGGAATGGATATTTCTTCAGAAGCGCTTCAAGTAGCAGCTCAGAATTCCAGAACTTTAAATGTTGAGGTGGAATGGGTCCAAGCAGATTTTTTGCAAGAGACTAATGGGTTAGGAGGATATGATGTGTGGATCTCTAATCCTCCTTATATCGGCGTGCATGAGTTTGAAAAAATGGGGACAAATGTTTTGCAGCACGAACCTACTCTTGCACTATTTTCGCCCATTCCCGAAGATGCAATCTCATTTTATAGAACCATAGCTGAAAAAGCAAGCCTGTTTCTTCCGGAAGGAGCACAACTATTTCTAGAACTCAACGAGTTTTTTGCTTCAGAAATCCAAAGTTTGTTTGACAGAAGAGTTTATAATTCAGGCAGTATCATCAAAGATTTGCAAGGAAAAGACAGAATATTGCATTTGAGAAAAAGCCTCTGATCAACCACCCGATCTTTTCGTGTCTTTATATCCGATTTTGATGAAATGATCTATCATTTTCTGTACATGATTGCCTTGAAGCAATATTTCACCTTCCCGGACATTTCCCCCAACTCCGCATTTTTGTTTGAGTTCCTTACATAGTTTTTCAATGTATTCTGCAGAACCTTGTAGGCCGGTGACCAATGTGGCTACTTTTCCTCCTTTCAATTTTGTGTCAAGTCTGATGCGTATTTTTTGTAAATGTTTGGGTATTGTTGATTCTTCTTGGTCATTGGACTCTTCATCAATTGGTAAAGAGTTTGAGCCTGTTGAAAATACCATGCTGAGTTCGGATAGATCGTTGAGTGATTTTTTTTTCATGAATCAACATTGAATAATATAAATGATTAATTTATTTCTTTGCCTGACAGAGATTTTCCTATCTGGAGGTCCATCATTTTATGTGCAATCCCGGCTGTTTGTGAATTAAATTGATCTATTGCAGTTTGAATAGCCGCTGGGTCTCCGTTTTGGATAGCCGAATTCAACCCAAAAACCAAATCACCTATCGTTTTAGATTCTTCTTTACTTAGTTCATTTTGGTTTGTTTTAAGGAATTTATTGCCATTGAGTATCAGATGTGAGGCTTCATTGACCAGGTCGATCAGTTTTTTCTTCTCCATATCTTCCCGAGCGTGATAAATGGAGTCAAGCAGCATATTGGCAACTTCTGACTGAGATACTGCAAATTGCGATTTTATCACAATGCTTTGTTCTGTGTTGCTTCTGAGTTCCTTTGCTTTGACGGTTAATATTCCATCAGCATTGATTAGAAAGCTCACTTCAATTTTTGGAATGCCCGCAGCCATAGGAGGTATATTTTGCATCGTAAATTCTGCCAGGTTTCGATTGTCTTCTACAAGATTGCGTTCGCCCTGAAATACTGAGATTTTCATTTTGGTTTGTCCATCTTTGGATGTAGAATAATTGCGTGCCTGGGAAATTGGGATTTTTGAATTGCGTGGAATGATGACATCCATCAGACCACCCAATGTTTCGATACCTAGTGAAAGGGGCGTGACATCCAGCAGCAGAAGGTCTTTCCTTTTACCCGAAAGGATATCGGCTTGAACTGCGGCTCCTAATGCAACTGCTTCATCAGGGTGCAAACTGGTATTCGGTTCTTTGCCAAAAAAGGATTTTACTGCTTGTCTGACCGGAATCAGCCTGGTGGATCCACCGACTAAAAGTACCTCGTCAATATCTTTGATTGTCAATCCACTGTCTTTGATGGCTTGCTTACAACATTTAATTGTTTTTTCAACCCAAGGTTTTGTCACAAGTTCCAACTCATCTACACTTATTTCTATAGGTTCATCTGCGAAATTCCCACTTTGCGGGATAAGCTGCTCTGAAATTCCTTTTTTGATTTTTTCAGCTTCCAATTTTCTTGCATTGCGCTCTTGTAAGTTCTTGCTTGGCTCTATGCCAAATTTGTTTTCAATGTAATGTACCAGATCGTGGTCGATATCATCGCCACCGAGCATAGTATCGCCTGATGTGGACAATACATCAAAGACTCCGCCCTCAATGCGTAGTATTGAAATATCGAATGTTCCTCCGCCAAGATCATACACTGCAACGGTTTTGATCTCGTGCGGGTCGAGTCCGATACCATAAGCTAAACTTGCTGCAGTGGGTTCATTGACAATCCTGAGAACGTCCAGTCCAGCTAATTTGCCGGCATCTCTGGTTGCTTGCCTTTGCGCATCATTAAAATAGGCGGGTACTGTGATCACCGCCTGTGTGATCTGACAGTGAAGGCGGGATTCTGCTCGGGATTTGAGATATGAGAGTATCATTGAAGATAGCTCAACCGGTGTGTAAGTTCGATCTCTCAATTTCAATCTTATCTCCTGCTCATCGCCTGTCCGACGATTATAGACGGAGTTCAGTTTTTCTGATTCTGAGATGTCCTGATATGATTTCCCAATAAGTCTTTTTACCGAGTAAATCGTGGCATCCGGGTTAGTGACCAATTGTTGTTTTGCTTCTTCACCGATGACGATATTCTGATTTTTATCTATGTAAATAATGGAAGGCACCAAGACCTGTTGATTCTTTTCGTCCTTGAGAACAGTTGTTTTACCGTCAACCGTGCAGGCAACAAGACTGTTCGTTGTTCCCAGGTCAATCCCTATGACAACGGATTCGTTTTGTTTAATCGATCCGGACTTAAAGTCGATGGCTATTTTTCCCATGTGTGATTAAACATATCATCTATCGCCATGTTTAGCAGGGAGTGGATTTAAGCGGAAAAAATAAGGCACTTTATCTTTTTGTTATCCTTTCAGGGATATTCGTAGCGAATGCGATTCTGGCAGAATTCATTGGTGTGAAAATCTTTTCTTTAGAGCGGTCTTTGGGCATGGAGCCGGTGCACTGGAGTATATTTGGAGTGGGAGACCTGTCTTTTAATCTTACGGCAGGAGTTCTTCTGTGGCCCCTTATTTTTGTTCTTACAGATATCATCAACGAGTACTACGGACCTAAAGGTGTTCGTTTTTTGTCTTATCTGACAGCAGCACTCATCGTTTTAGCATTTGGAGCGAGTTGGGTTGCCATTCGGCTGGTACCGGCCGATTTTTGGCCAACCAGTCATCTGGGGCATAACACTACCTCTGCGACGGATGTGTTGAATCTTAACTCAGCTTATAGACTCATTTTTGGCCAAGGTGCTTGGATCATAGTTGGATCATTGACTGCTTTCCTCATTGGCCAATGGCTTGATGTGACAGTCTTTCACAAGATTAAAAAAATTACGGGTGAGAAGTCCATCTGGTTTCGGAGCACCGGTTCAACTTTAGTCTCACAGTTATTGGATTCCTTCATTGTGCTGTTTATAGCATTTTATATAGGAGCCTCCTGGCCACTGGAAACCGTCCTTGCTATAGGTTGTATAAACTATTTGTACAAGTTTCTGGTAGCTCTCCTGATGACTCCTCTAATATACCTGGTCCATGACCTTATAGAGAGATTTCTTGGCCATGATATAGCAGAGAGTATGAAAATTGATGCAATGAAGAATGAATAGTACAAGCATCATATCGCTGTATTAGCTTTTGGTATGGATACAAAATTGATCAGGTCAAAAGATTGTTTTTTAATTCAGGATTGTTTAATATTTAGACAGATTCAATGACAAAAAATAACCATAGAAATCTTCACCTCAGCAGTAGACAGATATCGAGTCGCATTATGATGATCCGACCGGGACATTTTGCCTACAATGCAGAAACAGCTGTCAATAATGCATTCCAACAAGTGATCAATGATCAACAGTTCAACGTAAGAGAAAAAGCCCTTGCAGAATTTGATGAGGCTGTGCGCTTGCTGAGAGAAAATGAAATAGAAGTGATCGTCTTTGAAGATGACCAGAATAAGATTAGTCCGGACGCCGTTTTTCCAAATAATTGGATCACCACACATGAAGATGGAACCATCATCACGTATCCTATGTACTCAGCCCTGCGTCGCAATGAAAGAAGGGAAGACATCATCGAGACGTTGACCAGTCAATTCAGGGTTGACAGGCGCTATAGCCTTGAGACCCTTGAAGAAGAGAATATTTATTTGGAAGGAACGGGAAGCATGGTTCTGGATCGGGACAAAAAAATAGTGTATGCTTGTCTGAGTCCACGGACCGATGTGACAGTGCTCAACAAGTTTTCGTTGTTGATGAATTACCATACAGAGTTCTTTCACGCTACTGATGAAGATGGAGTGCCGATTTACCATACTAATGTAATGATGGCGATAGGGGTTGATTTTGCAGTGGTCTGTCTTGAGAGCATCGATTCAAGCACAAGAGATCATGTGAATCGATTGCTTGAAAAGAGTGGAAAGGCTGTTGTAGAAATAAGTTTACAGCAAATGAGACGTTTTGCAGGAAATATGTTGCAACTTAGGACTGCAAAAGGAGATCCGGTTTTGGTGATGTCTCAGACAGCGAAGGAAAGTCTGAGTCCAGAGCAGTACTTGTTCCTACACGAAAAAACCAGAATCCTTGAGATCAACATTCCTGTGATCGAACAGGTGGGAGGGGGTAGTGTAAGGTGCATGATGGCTGAGATTTTTCTGCCGACAAAATAATCAGGAGTCCAGTACAAAAATTTTGTGAGTTGGATGAAAATTGTATTGAATTCTGGGTGATATGGGGACATGTGCTTAATTTTCGGCTCCTAAAACAGATGGCCACGTAGTTCAATGGATAGAATAGAAGTTTCCTAAACTTTTGATACAGGTTCGATTCCTGTCGCGGCTACAAAATGCAGTTGTAATTCCAACACTTTTAAATAAACCACTTATTGAAGGCATTGCTTCTAAACCATCGATTTCAATATTTGCAGTTAGTGAATTGCTTGCAAACTGGTAAGGAGTCAACATTGGATAACTCTTAGTTAGCGGATCGACACTCAAAAACCTGGCAATACCCGGATTGTAGATGCGGAAGCCGTATTCGTAGGTGGTAAGATTTTGGATCTCGCCGTCGGTATCGGCCTCTTTGTCATTGAATCCGTATCGGTACTTGGTAGGGAAGTTGGATTTGCCGAGCAGTGTTGGAAAATTTCTACCTCGCATGACCTGACCGAAAGGGTAGTAATCCTGAGCTGCAACAATGTCGGGCTCGTAAGCGGAGACGCGCTGAGGCTGTGCAGCGGGATTTCCTTTGAGGCGGTCAGTGACGACGGACATGACATTGCCCAGATGATTGGAGACCTCGTACCTGCGGTAGTTGCGGTATCTGGTAGCTATACGTCCCGGTGAGTCTGATATCATGCTGCGGTCAGGAGGGTAGTAAACGCCTACTCTCGATGAACCAAAGATATTGCATTCTGCCTGAATGTATGTAGAAGATAATCCGATATTGACATAGGTCTTTTTGTAAATAGCGATCGCATTGCCTTGCGCATCCCTGAGATAATAATGTGCCGTAGAATCAAGATTGTACGATTTCGTCATTTTCTTAGACGTTCTCTGACCTTGAGGATCATAATCAAACCTTTCTGTCTGGTCGTAGGTATAGCTACCTCCGGTTCCCAGTACTGTGATGTTTCTAATGACTTTTCTAATTTTTTGATAAGGATCCCAACTGATACTTGCCTTGCTTTGCAGGTCAGATACCAGATTGCCGATGCTGTCGTAGCTGTAGTTGCCCGGCAGCTGATTGTCGATATCATCATCATAGCTTGTAGGCGACACATTGTCTGTGACAGAGCTCAGCAGGTTGGGCCTGAGGCTTGAGCTGTAATAGTAGTTGAGGCTATCCATGGCTGATGAAGTGCTTGTGGTAAATCTGGAGAGCCTGGTGAGATTTCCATTGGCATCGTAAGCATAGGTGCTGCTGTGCTTAGGAGAATTTGCCCAGAATCCGGAGGTATTGGAAAAAAGGTAGGTACTATCCGTATTTATCCTATGAAGTTGGTCATATCGAAAAGTCTGGGCATAGATAGAGTTAGTGAATCCTACTGCTCCGGGATACTGCTTGAGCAGGTAACTGATGTTGCCATTGTACAATCCTTTGTCGTTGTTGTTGGAGCTGAGTATGCTTGTGAATTTGGGCCAGGTGAGATCGGGTTTGGCGAGACCAAAGAGGAGAGATGACTTGATGGGTTTATAGTCAGAGGAGTTATATCCGATGTTGTAAAAAGCTGCATCTCTGGCGACGAGTTTATTGATATTGGTATTGGAGGGGTCGCTGTCCTTTCCGGGCTCGAAGGATTTGTTTTGGAAGCCTATGCCATTGACACCTTTGATCCATCCTTGGAGTGTGTATTGATAGTCAAGGCCCTGACTCTTGTCCGGTCCGAGTTCCAGCCTGGCTAATGGGCCATGTCTGTAGTAGAAGTACCTGGCTTCTTCTTCCCAGATGATACTGTCCCAGGAGCTGTAGGTCCTCCTGAGTCTATTGTCTGCATCATATTCAAAAGCCTGATAGAGCTGATCTTTTTTGCCGGGTTGAAGGGCTACTTGGAGTACATTGCCGCTGATGAGGTCGTACTTGTAGAGTATGGATTTAGGATTAATAGAGTCTCTGATTCCGATTCGGTTTCAATCCTTAATGGTTTAATACCTGAGTTAAACTGAGCTGAGTCTTGATGTCTTGGATCTCCATTTGGAAGCAACATTTTATTACATTTATTTTGCACTAAATTTTTACATATTGTCTATTTCGGCTTATATTGTTACTTTATAGTATCAAAATTTCTTTAAAATGGATATTTCAGTGCAAATAAAGAAGATTAGGAAGGAAAAGGATTTTCTCAACCAGAAGTAGCTGATAAACTTTCTATGAACCGAGTGCAATACAACCGCATTGAAACAGGCAAAAGCGACCCCAGAATGAATATTTTACAGCGTATCGCTACTGTTTTAGATATTAATGTTGTTGATTTTTTTGAAGTTAAAAACAACGGTACAGAAGTACATACCGTAAATGAACCGCTTTTGCAAACGGTGCGTTTATTGGAAGAACTGGACGAATTGCAAAAAAAATTCTATTTGCAATATGATTGACATTGCTATTACCAACAAACGTCTAAAAGAAGCGTTGAGCAATGCAAAGAGTATAACCATTTAAAATATTAGACAATGAAAGTATTAGTCGATATACCTGATAATGAAGCCACTTTCGCAATGAAAGTTTTAAAAAGCCTTTCTTTTGTAAAAAAAGCAACGCCAATGAGTGTGGCTACTGTGGATTTATGGGAAGACCTTAAAGAAGCTACAGAACAAGTACGTCTACACAAACAAGGTAAACTAAAACTGAAGACGGCTCAAGATTTACTCAATGAGTTATAGCATTATCCCTACCCTTCGTTTTGAGAAGGAACTAAAACGACTGGCTAAAAAATTTCCATCACTCAAAAACGAGTTTGCTCAACTCATTACAGACATTACCGAAAACCCAGAAGCTGGTACTTTCATCGGTAACAACTGCTATAAAATACGATTGGCTATTGGTAGCAAAGGAAAAGGGAAAAGCGGTGGAGCAAGGGTTATCACTTATCTATACATTGAAGCAGAAACGGTTTATCTGCTTACCATTTACGACAAAGGCGAAAAAGCCGACCTAAAACCCAATGAACTGGCTGAAATGATTGAGAGTTTGGAACTGAATTAAAAATATTTTTTGCCTTTTTGGCAACTCATAAACTCCTTTTTAATTGCTGTTTTGGACAGTGAAAAAGCCACCTAATCGGTGGCTTTATTGCTTCTTAACTTAAATAATCTCCAAACGATAAAAACCAATGAGAGTAAAGTTCCAATAAAAGATAAAAACCTTTTGAAAGTAACTTTTTGGGCTTCCTCGTGACTAAATACAATCCAATTATATTTATCTTTTACCTTTTCAAAATCACTATTGCTTAAATCCTTAAAACTTATTTCTGGATTTCCCTTTTTGCTTTTGTACTTTGTTTCGTATGAAGTTAAATATCTGATAGTATTCAAACTATCTGTAAACTTTACAACTACTGATGTATCATTGTAGCCATAGGCTAAAAAATCCTTGATTTTAAAATTACTGGCATAGTATTTAAACCCAATCCCCACCAATTCAAAATCATCTTCATCAAACAAAACAAAATTCTGTGGATAGTCATCATAAAATTTATGAACTAAATTATATGGCAGTTTTTTATTACAAAAATCACATTTCCAGCCGTAATCAAATCTTTTGCTATCATACTTAATAAAACAAAATACAGAAATACAAAAGAATAAACCGTAAAAAATAAAGGGAATCCACTTTTTCATAACCTGTCACATTATTTTTTTTCTTCAACTGGTTTGAAAAAGTATGTTCTTTCTCTTGTTTTATAATCGTATGGTGTACCACCTCTTTCTAAATTAGGCCCCTTTTGGTCAGGTATCAAAGATGTTCCAAATGGACTAAACCCTATTTTATCTCTTACAAATTTATCAACCTTTTCATCTACAAAATCAGGATCCCAAAAACCATCTCTTGAAAACAGAGTATAGGTTACGGAACTTGATTTACCATTTCCACTAACACTATATTCTACATTTGTTCTTCCTATATGAAAAGTTGAACTTGTTAAATCAACAGAGAAATTTCCTTCAGCTTGTACTTTTTGAGTTGTTATTTTAGTGTGCTTTTCATTAAATTTTGCAGAACTCAATAATTCTCTTGTGGACTGATCTCCAACATCAGCAGCTGCACCATTTCCATTAAAATAGTGACTTGTTGCCTCTTTAGTATTATTTACAACTGGTCCACTTGCAGATTTTGTACCTACCCACAAACTACTTTGAGCAAAGGATTGCCCTTCTTTTAAATTCAAAACGCCTTTACTATTTGCAGTAACTCCACCTCTGTTTAGCATCTGCATTGCATTACTTTGGCTTGTTCCTAAAAACTTAGCCATTGAATATGAATTGTCTCCTTTCTGTGCTACAAGATTTCCTGTTGCATCCCATTCCCATTGACCGTCTGGGTCGGTGTATCGTATTGGGTTACAGCAGAAAGCTCTGTAAGGCGACCAACCTGGTGCATCGGCTGCTTTGTGGTCAACACTCAAAAACCTCGCAATACCCGGATTGTAAATGCGGAAGCCGTAGTCGTATGTGGTAAGATTTTGGATCTCGCCGTCGGTATCGGCCTCTTTGTCATTGAATCCGTATCGGTACTTGGTAGGGAAGTTGGATTTGCCGAGCAGTGTTGGAAAATTTCTACCTCGCATGACCTGACCGAAAGGGTAGTAATCCTGAGCTGCAACAATGTCGGGTTCGTAAGCGGAGACGCGCTGAGGCAGTGCAGCGGGATTTCCTTTGAGGCGGTCAGTGACGACGGACATGACATTGCCCAGATGATTGGAGACCTCGTACCTGCGGTAGTTGCGGTATCTGGTAGCTATACGTCCCGGTGAGTCTGATATCATGCTGCGGTCAGGAGGGTAGTAAACGCCAACTCTCGATGAACCAAAGATATTGCATTCTGCCTGAATGTATGTAGAAGATAATCCGATATTGACGTAGGTCTTTTTGTAAATAGCGATCGCATTGCCTTGCGCATCCCTGAGATAATAATGTGCCGTGGAGTCAAGATTGTACGATTTCGTCATTTTCTTAGACGTTCTCTGACCTTGAGGATCATAATCAAACCTTTCTGTCTGGTCGTAGGTATAGCTGCCTCCGGTTCCCAGTACTGTGATGTTTCTAATGACTTTTCTAATTTTTTGATAAGGATCCCAACTGATACTTGCCTTGCTTTGCAGGTCAGATACCAGATTGCCGATGCTGTCGTAGCTGTAGTTGCCCGGCAGCTGATTGTCGATATCATCATCATAGCTTGTAGGCGACACATTGTCTGTGACAGAGCTCAGCAGGTTGGGCCTGAGGCTTGAGCTGTAATAGTAGTTGAGGCTATCCATGGCTGATGTAGTGCTTGTGGCAAATCTGGAGAGCCTGGTGAGATTTCCATTGGCATCGTAAGCATAGTTGCTGCTGTGCTTAGGAGAATTTGCCCAGAATCCGGAGGTATTGGAAAAAAGGTAGGTACTATCCGTATTTATCCTATGAAGTTGGTCATATCGAAAAGTCTGGGCATAGATAGAGTCAGTGAATCCTACTGCTCCGGGATACTGCTTGAGCAGGTAACTGATGTTGCCATTGTACAATCCTTTGTCGTTGTTGTTGGAGCTGAGTATGCTTGTGAATTTGGGCCAGGTGAGATCGGGTTTGGCGAGACCAAAGAGGAGAGATGACTTGATGGGTTTATAGTCAGAGGAGTTATATCCGATGTTGTAAAAAGCTGCATCTCTGGCGACGAGTTTATTGATATTGGTATTGGAGGGGTCGCTGTCCTTTCCGGGCTCGAAGGATTTGTTTTGGAAGCCTATGCCATTGACACCTTTGATCCATCCTTGGAGTGTGTATTGATAGTCAAGGCCCTGACTCTTGTCCGGTCCGAGTTCCATCCTGGCTAATGGGCCATGTCTGTAGTAGAAGTACCTGGCTTCTTCTTCCCAGATGATACTGTCCCAGGAGCTGTAGGTCCTCCTGAGTCTATTGTCTGCATCATATTCAAAAGCCTGATAGAGCTGATCTTTTTTGCCGGGTTGAAGGGCTACTTGGAGTACATTGCCGCTGATGAGGTCGTACTTGTAGAGTATGGATTTAGGATTAATAGTGTCTCTGATTCCGATACGGTTTCAATCCTTAATGGTTTAATACCTGAGTAAAATTGAGTTGAGTCTTGATGTCTTGGATCTCCATTGGATAAAAAATTTAAAAAATTTGCACTTGCCAAGTGCACAAGCAAAATTAGCACACTTGTCTAATATATCATAGCATCTTTATCTAATATTTTGCTTACATGTCTAAACAGACTTGCCAGTCCTTGATTTTTAAGCTAATTTTGCAATATAATTTATCCAATAATGCTTAATAAAACAGATTTTGCAGACAGATTGAAAGGCCTTCGTAAGAGAAAAGGCATCTCGCAGGGCGAACTTGCCGATCTGATAGAAGTTCATTTTACTCAAGTAAGCCGATATGAAAGAGGCGAGACAAAACCCAATGCCGAAGCAATGGCTAAACTTGCCAAAGCCCTAGATACCACCGTCGATTTTTTGATGAATGGAACGGCTGATGATGTCGTCAAAGAAGCGGGATTAGAAAAAGAGTTAATTAGCCGCTTTAAAGAAGTTCAAGAGTTAGAAACTGAAGATAAAAAAACGGTGCTCTCTTTGATGGATGCTTATATTGCTAAAACAAAAATTCAAACTTTACTTCAGACTAAATAATAGCTTACATGGAAAATACAATGCTCATACAGGTAACCAACCAAAAAGCTGTAGGACTGATACATGAGTTAGAAGAACTACATTTGATTAAAGTCCTAAAAGAAAATATTACCCCTGTCAAAACAAAGCTCTCTGATAAATATAAGGGCATTATAACCAAAGAGCAAGGGCAAAACCTTAATGAACACATTAAACAAATGCGTAGCGAATGGAACAATATCTAATTGATACCAATGTAGTTTCTGATTACTTTTCTGCTTCCTTTCCTGCTGCTGGTATGGATTTGATGGATAGTGCCATTGATGCCATTCCTAATATTTCTATTCTTACTCAAATAGAACTACTTTGTTGGAATACCGATGAAGCCACCACAGAAAGTGTAAAGGACTTTATTGCTGATAGTGTGGTGCTGGATATTTCACCTGATGTGATTACCCACTGTGTGGCACTACGCAAAGGCAAAAAGATAAAAACCCCCGATGCCATTATTGCTGCTACTGCCTTGTCTTACGGCTATACCATTATCACTGCCAACGAAAAAGATTTTGCCAATATTAAAGGTCTGAAGCTTATTAACCCTCGTAAGATCTAATAGTCTCTTACAAGAAACCATTTTCTATATTTTATTCGTAGATGTTGCTTTGCGTCTATATAGATTACCCTTATGATATCATTGAAAACCATGACTTATTTCTGCATTGCAGATTAATATGTTATTTCAAATGATACTGACATTTCTATCAGTTTCTGATAAGAAACCATTTTCTATATTTTATTCGTGGAAGTTGCTGTGCAATAAATATCATCATTCCATATCTTGAAGTTGCTATGAAGAATATAATCTCGACTTACTTCCATTATTAAATGATGTTTTCTATTTATAATAATTGTATTAAACTTAGTACTTTGAAAAAAGTCTTCCCATTCAGAAATTAGCAAATTAGTGTTAATTTCAATTGCAATATTTTCATGATTATAAAACACAAGAACTTCATTAGTGGTTTTTAGTTCAGATTTTTTAAACATTAATTCTAGCTTGTCATCCAGAATTGAATTATCAAAATTAAAGTTAAAATATTGATCCATTGATCTCCAGCTTATCTCGGTTTCTCTTCGGTCTAGATAATTAAATTGATTATTTTCCAAGATATTCAATTTCTTGAATAGCGCCTTTTTAAATTGATATGCATCATATTCAATGTGAATAATATTATCCTGAATTTCTAATAATTTCCAGTTTTTAAATTGCATCAATATTCTTTAATTAATAATTTGATTTTCTACAATTCTTTTAGCCTGTTCTAAATCAACATCAATTAGGATAGCTCCTTTCGTCTTTCCATTGACCCAATTAATATGTGCACCTTTTTCAGGATCCCAATCAATTCGCCAGTATCGCTTGCCATCTGCAGATTGCTTTCCTACAACTTTCCCATTAAATGGCCCTTTTTCAAAATTTGATATATAATCTGTTGCATCATCTCCAAGATCACCTAAAACATCATCCACTACTTTTCTTGCATTTCCAAAAGTTCTCTTACCTTCTTTTAAAAGGGTAATTGTCTCTTTAGAAGTTTCAGTTATCTTACCTGTTTCTTGAACAAGCTCGGCAACTTCATCAGAATATTTGAAAGCCTTACTTATTAGTTTTAAGCCTTTGAAAAATTTTGCGAATGGGACTACTCCTAAAATTTCAAGTTTATCACCTGCCATTAATTTTTGAGGGTCGGCAAGAGCAATTTTGAGGAATTCTGCACTATTCTTTGCAATCGCATTATTCAATTTTTCTTGAGAAGGTACCTCAAATACTGCGGTTACAGGTCTTACATATTGCTTTACAATTTGCGGCTGATAACCAGGATGAGAAGTAACTCTTAAATTATCAACTGCAGGTTGTACTATAATAGGTCCGTAATTCTGAGTATAAACTTTTTGAACGGCACTACTTCCTTCAAGTCCATCTATATCGACATTGGCAATTGGATTATTTTCTGCAAATGCGAACGGTGAAAGATGAGGATATGAGCGTGTCAGCGGATCGACACTTAAGAACCTCTGTACCACTTTTTGGCTTAGAATAGGAATCCTATACACCACTTTGAGTGTATGTTTTTGATAGTTCGGATCAAGCCTTAGACATCCCATTTCCTACCCTAAAGATAGCTGGCTTTTTTTTTCATATGAAAGGATATTTTCATTTGAAAAAAAAGATATGAATGCACAATGCTCGTATTTTATTCAATGCTGCCACGTGTTTTTCTAAAAATGATATGATCAACTTCGGCATTGAATAAAATAAAGAGCTTCCAGGGGTTTGGGGATGAACGAACGATCCCGATAGGGTGAAGGTCTGGGAGACCTTCAAGTGAGTGAACCGGAACGGAAATTTAATAAGATCCCCAAGTTTTCTTCTACCGGCGGCGGCCGGTCTGGCGGTGGAGGAGGGCGAACAGGAAGCTTGAGCCATTAAGATCTGAACTGGAGCGTAGAGTAAGAGAAGATCTTAATGGCGGCTTCCGTGCGATCCCGATACAGCAATGGAATAAAAAGAGTTTTGCGAATAAAAAAGAATTGCAGTATTGGGATCGAGACCGACTCCCGCATGCCGCCTGAAACGATACAGGCTGCGGTGGGTGTGTATGTGTGTAAGTTTATCTTACAATCATACACAGACAGGAAAGCAGCGGTGTGGCGACGCTCAGTCTGATTGCATATATCGTGACAAAGGTCTGCCTTGTCAGTCCTGGTACTCGACCTCAGGCGAGTATGGCGCGATATATGCCAGACTGTCCCGTCGCCACGCCGCTTTCCCTGCTTAGATGTGAGTAGAGCGAACATCTATCTCAAACAAGTCAGGAGCCGGAGCGATACAGCTTTATTTACGTAAGCATCTTTTTAGTACTGATCATTTTATTGGAGAGGGTGTAATTTCTCAATACTTGCTTTTAATTCTTCTAATCCGGATTGTTTGTACTGCTCAGTGCTTCCACTTCGCTTATGCCCTGCAAATACTTGTACGATTCTTATATCATTGTTCTGTTTGAGTAAATGCATGATTACACTTTGACGGATTTTTAGAGGAAGTAATTTTTCTGATTTACTCTTTCCTTCATTTACTATTCGATTAATGATACCTGGCCATAGGGTGTTCTTATTCTGATCTTCAAAAAGATAGCTGTTCTCTTTATTCAACTTTAAATAATCATGGATCAATAATATTTGCTTCGCTTTTAGGGTCAGTGTTCTGCTGTTCATCTTTGCGCTACCGCCTATATAAATAGTGGCTTCTTCTAGTTTAATGTCTTTTACTTTTATGCTTACGATTTCTTGTACTGCAAGAGCTTGGTAGATCAATAATCCTATGATGATTTCGTCTCTAAGTTGATTTTTTGATTTGTGATTTTGTAGTAATTCTTCTAATTGCTGCGGAGTATAAAGATTCTCTATAGCTATACTTTTATTGATTTGATCTTTTAGGTAAAGTCTTTCGCAAGGGTGATTTTCTCTGATTCCTAAGTCTATTAAGTATCTGTAATAAATCTTGATTGCAAACAAATGATTCATCAAACTCTTGGGATGTAGTCCCGTACTTCTAAGATGGGCCATATATTGCATTACGTCAGCGTAGAGAGCTGTTATCGCTTTTTCTTGCATGAATGTCTCATACTTTCTGATCATGTTGTGATATCCTCTGGTTGCTTTGGGAGAATAGTGTTCATTGAGATAATCCATCCTGTTCTTCATTGCCGGTTTCATTGTCTTTGGTGATTAGTTTTCTTAATTGTTCTTGATTGATGTGGGTGTAGATCTCAGTGGTCTCGAGTTGATCATGTCCTAGGAACTGTCTGACCTGTTGTAATGGCATTCCTTGTTCGAGTAGATGTGTGGCGATAGAATGTCGTAAGGTATGCATGGTGATTTCATCTGGATTAATGGTCTTGTCTTTGGTTCTTCTGATGATCTGTTTTAAGATTTTATTCATCGTATATTTTTGCAATCTTCGACCCTTGGAGTTAATCAATAAGGCTTGTACATCTTTTGAGCCTAGATACATTCTCACCTCATTCAAATAACATTCCAAATCTTTAATAACTTGTTGTGTGATAGGGATCACTCTACGCTTGTTGTTATTGCCTCGAGGGATAATGATGATACCTTGCTTTAATTGAAGATCTTCAATATTACATTGCACTATTTCAGTGACTCGCATGCCACAACCATAGCCTAGACCAAGGATTACTTTTTCAATTTCTGATTTTGTGTGATCGTATAATGATTTGATTTGTGATTTGCTTAGGATCGTTCTTTCGGTGTTTTCTTCAGGGAAGTGGATCTGGATTTCTGACAGTGGATTGATCTGGATTTCTCCTCGATCTAGTAGCATCATAAAGAATAATTCAATACTTCTAAAATGATTATTGATCGTCTTGATGTTTAACTTCTGCTTAGTTCTTTTATTGGGTCTTGATTGGATGTAATCTTGATATTCTTTGATATGTTCTGCGGTAATGTTTTCTATTTTCCTAATTCCTCTTAAATGCATTTGCTCAAAAAATTCCTTCAGATAGTTTTCTTTAATTCCTACACTGAGTGGATTATGGCCAAGGGTCAACAGATGATCACGGTATTTTTCGAGTTGATGTTCATAGTTTTTGTCCAGATTTATATTCATTTTGTAAAACTTTGAATCGATTTTTCCAAAAGGGGGGTCTTGCACTTTTTTGGAACGCGGAACGCCAGACACTTTTTTACACTTAACCCATTGACCGCTAATTATTTATTTCAAATTCTGGCGTTCCCTGGTGTTCCAAGGGTGTATATATTTTGTATATTTTGCTTGTTTTCGGTTATAAACTCTTAAGCTGTTCGCTTAGATTGTCCTTGATCTTTGTTCTGATCAATTGCATATTATCCCAATAAGCTATTCTATAATTGAAGCCTCGATTTGCATATCCAAGCTGTCGTAAGTATTCCAGATTGATAAGCTGTTGTATGTATCGATGTTGTTGCGTCTTACTGATTCCGGTGGCTGTTCTGATTTCGAATCGATTAAAATCGATTTCGCTTTGTTTTACTTTTTCTTTCTCTGCTTTTGTCTTTGCATATTCTTTAAGTCGTTCGAAGAACTGGCGCAGACTTCCATCGAGTTCATCCACTTTTAATATGATGCTTTCAAATAAGATATCACAGGCTCGACGTAGATCTTCTTTTTGTGTGATCAATCTTCCCTGATTGTCTTGTTTTCTTTGGAACTGATTGAGGATCGTAATTTGTTTTACAATGCTTTGATACATTTCATTAAGCCTTCTGATCTTGTGTGCATCCAGTGGTAATTGTATTTTGTTAGCATAAGGATTGATGATGTTAAAAGGCTTTATAAGTCTCATGCAATTCTGTATAAAAATGCAGTTTTTTTCTTCTTCTCGCTCGTTGATGTTGCCAGCATACTTTTGGTTCTGATAGTTGATAATTCTTTGTGTCTGCTCTGTACTTTCATCCACAGCTACAACAAAGCTTCTGCTGATATTGTCTTCATAATAATCTCCCTTTGTCGTACAGGCTATACTGGCAATAGGTCCTCTTACTGTTCTCTCTGTGCTGCGGATATTACCATCATCGAACTTTTGGCTCGTGCTGCTGATCAGTATATCATTGCTCATCAATTCTCTAAGAGCTAATAGTGCTTCTTCTTTTAATCCATCTATATCTTCGAAGCAAAGGAATCTATTGACTAAATCATATTCTCCATAATTGTAAAAGCTATTGTCGGTTACTCGAGTGAATCGCTTTACATCTTCTTGCGGAATGAGATTAGAGATGATTTTTAATAGTCTTGTCTTTCCACTTCCGGAACTTCCTTGGATCAATGCGTGAAGGGTTTCTTTCATCTTGTAAGAGCTTGCGATGACAAAGAGAAGTATTCTGCTATTTTCTTCTCCTACGACTCCGCATCTGCCTATGAGTGTATTGATCTTATCGATAAGCTTATCTTGTTTTAAGAATTCTATGCAATCTTTCATGGTGCTTTCGTTGAGTTGGATTTTGATTCGTTGCGGTGCTTGTTTTGTTGTGTTGTTGTTGCGATATTGATCTAGTAATTTACTGAGATCCATTAGATCTTTCTGGATCTGTTGTGTATTTATCTTGAGTGCTTCGCTTACACTTTGAGCTACCAGTTCTATTTGCTTGTATTCGTAGAGATCGAGCTTTGTTTTGTAGTCTGTGCCTTCTTGTGTATTGACGATTTGCAATGTGATCTTTAAACTGTCGAGCTGTGGTTTTATTCCTCCTTTGCTGTGATACTCGATGTTATCGGATTTATAGATGATGTTGTTGGGATTGTCGGTATTTAGAACACTCTTCGCTTTAGCTTCCGGTGATGCCGCTTTCGCGGTTCCCTCACTTCGAGCACTGTCGTGCTCGATCCCTTGCGGGAGTCGTTCGGTAATAATTGAAGAACTATCCGCAGGATTTTCAATTGAAAGATTCTCCGATGAAAAAAAAAGTTCATTGGGTTTTCGTTCTTCTATTGGTTTTCTTTCTGAGATAAGATGCTGCAGTATTTCTCCCTGGTGTGATTGCACCAGACTATTTACATCTTCTCCCTTTGGTGTATTTACATTCGTGATCTTTATTCTCGTAAACATTCCTTTGATCACTTCTGCATATTTTCTCACTGAAGCAATACCTGCTTCGTCTCCATCAAAGAAGAAGATCACTTCATCGAGTTGCTTTAATTCTATGATTGCTTCCTGGTGTTCTTCCGTAAGTCCATTCGTTCCGAAGAGTGCTAGTACATTATATTGCCCGGTGATCATTGCATCTTGTATTAATGTCGCTGCATCGATGATGGCTTCTGTTAGTATAAGCTTCTTTGTATTGGGATGTGGATACTGCGGATATAAGCCTTGGCGATCTTTGAGATAGTAATGCTTACTCTCCTTATCATTTGTTGTGCTGCGGAAGTAAAAGCTTACGACTTGATTTAATTTATTCTTTAGTACAAACGCTATACTGTACTTAGCAAAGATCTGATACGTTCCTTCGGGCTTTCCATCTGCTAATAATCCTACTTTAACCAGACTTCGAATGAGTTCTTTATTGTCCCGGTTGGAGTAATGGAATTGTCCTGCGTTGTAACCGATCTCTATGAGAGCCGGGTCGAGCATCCTTTCTTTCAGATAATTCATAGCACTTGACTTGTAGTTGATGCTGTTCTTAAAGTAGGTATGCATCTTGGTCAATACTGCTGTTCGCGATAATTCTTGTACTGGTTTATTTGGAAGCACTCCGATCATTTGTTTTGCTTTCTCGATGGCTTCATGCTTTGTAATGCTTTCCTTATTCATGATGAAGTCGATTACATCCAGACTCTTGCCGTGTGTCGTACAGTTGCTACTAAAGCAGTAAGCTGTATTGGTCTTGGGATAGACTTGCATACTCGGAGTCTTGTCCTCATGGAAGGGACAGTTCAATCTCTGATTCCGATCCGGCTCCAGTCCGTAATGGTCTAATACCTGAGTCATACTTAGCTGAGTCTTGATGTCTTGGATCTCCATTTTGAAGAATTTTTAAAATAATTTTACTGATATATAAGTCACAAAACTAAAAGATATATCAGAATTATCCAAGAACTATATTACTTTGTTTTGATATTTATATCACTTATTTTTGTGCTATAATTACAATATCTATCATTTTAAAGACTTATAAGTATGAGTTTAGGACAGAGAATAGCAGATTTACGCAAAAAAGGGAAAGTTTCTCAAAGCGACCTTGGCAAGAAGATCGGAACGTCAGGTGATATCATAGGTCGCTATGAAAGAGACGAAGTTACCCCATCTATTGAGGTAGCTTCAAAGATTGCAGATGAGCTTGGAACTACACTCGATTATCTTATGGGTAAGATGGAATTCGAACTGGATAAGTCCATCGTAAAACGTGTCATTGATATTCAGTCCTTACCAGAAGAAGATAAAAAGCATATTCTCTATACTCTCGATGGACTGCTACAAAATGTGAGAACTAAATTGGCTTTCGCTAAATAATAAAAACCTAATTAGTTTATGGAAAACATTCAAACCGGGAAGTAAAATGAGACAGGTAACAGTATATACCACAGATAAGGAATACAGCCATTTCATTGAACTGGCTAAGAACCTGCATTACGTTAAAAAAATTGAAACGGATGAAGAGCCTAGAGAAAATGTTTTGGATAATATCAAAGCAGGGCTAAAAGAAGTAAGCCTTTTCAAAAAAGGAAAGCTAAAAACAACATCCGCTAAAGACTTCTTAAATGAGCTATAGTGTAGAGCTCTCTGATAACTTTAAAAAGGAAGCTAAGCGGTTGGTCAAAAAATATCGCTCCCTTAAAACAGAATTAGCAAAACTCTTTACCGAACTTGAAGAAAACCCAACACTTGGCACTCCGCTTGGCAACGATATTTATAAAATCCGTTTGGCTATCGCTTCCAAAAACAAAGGCAAATCAGGCGGTGCAAGGGTTTTATCTTTTGTAAAGGTTACACAAACTACCGTTCTGCTTTTTTCCATCTACTCCAAAGGTGAAGTGGATAACCTTACCGACAAACAAATACAAGAACTTATTAAGGATTATTTGTAAGGCACAGAAGTTCACTCTATCACATTAATATTTAATCTTGTAGTATCAGTCTTGAAGACATTCCCTAAAGAATCATACATTACACCTAGAAAAGTTAATTGATTCTTTCCTGATTGCTTAAAGCTAGTTCTATAAGTAGCCTTATGCCTATCAAGCTCTAATTGCGTTAACTCATTCATATTCAACCCAGCTTTCATGATCGTCTTGTATTTATCAAAAACTGAAACCGCTGCATAAAATTCTATGAGCTTGTCTTTTGGAAGCGAATCCAATTTAGAATTACATTTAATAGATGGGCTAAAAACGACTCCTTCATCATAATACTTTTTACCTAAAGTATCCCATTTGGTTACATGATATAATTTACCATCAAAATCAGATAAACAATACATACTCAATGTCTGATTTGGAAAATAATGGATTAGCTCACCTTGGAAGCTATCACTTTCAATTATGTGTATTTTTTCAAGTTGACCTGAATTTGAAAAAGCTTCATATTTATTAATCCAATGTCTATTTTTAATAAATGCACTAATTTTAATTTGTCCATTTATATAATACTCTACGTAATGGCCATCTTTTATGCCATCTTTTATGCCAACTTTTGATTTTAATTCTTTATTAGGATAATAATACTCAATCTCCTCAGTAAGTTTATGATTTACCAGTTTTCTAACATTAATTACTGAGTCTTTTGTATTGACCTCTGTTCCATATGCAATCTTATCATGCTTACATTCTATTATTAGAAAACATTGTATTAATAAGATATACTTTAAATAAAATATATCACTTTTTTTCATTTCTAATATCATGTTCACTTGTATCTACAGTAAGCACATTCTTTTTACAAAACGCACAATAAGTTGAATCATTTTTCTTAAGTTCAATTACACTGTTGCTTGGTGTACCTGAATCATCCTTTGTCAAATCGCCAATATCCCCAATCAAATCAGCAGCATCCGCCATTACCTCTGGATCTGCGATATCTCTAATTGTAGAAAAATTAGTAGTAATATCACGTTTTGAGTAATTTAGGTAAATTAACAATGAGCCAATATCAACAATATCGACATCGTCAGATAAAGCGTGATCTTTGGTTTCCATTGACCCACCACTTTCGCCATCAGTAAAAGATATTCCACCTCTTTGTGTGCCACCATCTCCAGGAGTAATCGTAAAAGCATTCTTAATGTTATCCCATGTGGAAAGCTTCAAATACTCATACTTATTTAATTTACCACCACCAGGTAATTCAACTGGATCTACAAATTGATTAACTACAAGTGTTCCGTTGGCACCATATTTATTTTGATTTGCAAAATCATTGAAATTTCCGAATCGACTATGGTAATTATTCTCTGGAGTCAATTCAGTGCTTTCAATGATTTTTATTTCTTTATCTATATTTCCAATTTTATTTACAATGACTTTAGCTTCCAATCCATCTAAATCTATTGCAGCGATAGGAGTGTTGGATGCAAATTGGTACGGCGTTAATTCGGGATATGATTTCGTCAGCGGATCGACACTCAAAAACCTCTGTACCACTTTTTGGCTTAGAATAGGAATCTTATACACCACTTTGAGTGTATGTTTTTGATAGTTCGGATCAAGCCTTAGACATCCCATTTCCTACCCTAAAGATAGCTGGCTTTTTTTTTCATATGAAAGGATATTTTCATTTGAAAAAAAAGATATGAATGCACAATGCTCGTATTTTATTCAATGCTGCCACGTGTTTTTCTAAAAATGATATGATCAACTTCGGCATTGAATAAAATAAAGAGCTTCCAGGGGTTTGGGGATGAACGAACGATCCCGATAGGGTGAAGGTCTGGGAGACCTTCAAGTGAGTGAACCGGAACGGAAATTTAATAAGATCCCCAAGTTTTCTTCTACCGGCGGCGGCCGGTCTGGCGGTGGAGGAGGGCGAACAGGAAGCTTGAGCCATTAAGATCTGAACTGGAGCGTAGAGTAAGAGAAGATCTTAATTGCGGCTTCCGTGCGATCCCGATACAGCAATGGAATAAAAAGAGTTTTGCGAATAAAAAAGAATTGCAGTATTGGGATCGAGACCGACTCCGCATGCCGCCTGAAACGATACAGGCTGCGGTGGGTGTGTATGTGTGTAAGTTTATCTTACAATCATACACAGACAGGAAAGCAGCGGTGTGGCGACGCTCAGTCTGATTGCATATATCGTGACAAAGGTCTGCCTTGTCAGTCCTGGTACTCGACCTCAGGCGAGTATGGCGCGATATATGCCAGACTGTCCCGTCGCCACGCCGCTTTCCCCTGCTTAGATGTGAGTAGAGCGAACATCTATCTCAAACAAGTCAGGAGCCGGAGCGATACAGCTTTATTTACGTAAGCATCTTTTTAGTACTGATCATTTTATTGGAGAGGGTGTAATCTTTCAATACTTGCTTTTAATTCTTCTAATCCGGATTGTTTGTACTGCTCAGTGCTTCCACTTCGCTTATGCCCTGCAAATACTTGTACGATTCTTATATCATTGTTCTGCTTGAGCAAATGCATGATTACACTTTGACGGATTTTTAGAGGAAGTAATTTTTCTGATTTACTCTTTCCTTCATTTACTATTCGATTAATGATTCCAGGCCATAGGGTGTTCTTATTCTGATCTTCAAAAAGATAGCTGTTATCTTTATTCAACTTTAAATAATCATGGATCACTAGTATTTGCTTCGCTTTTAGGGCCAGTGTTCTGCTGTTGACCTTTGCGCTACCGCCTATATAAATAGTGGCTTCTTCTAGTTTAATGTCTTTTACTTTTATGCTTACGATTTCTTGTACTGCAAGAGCTTGGTAGATCAATAATCCAATGATGATTTCGTCTCTAAGTTGATTTTTTGATTTGTGATTTTGTAGTAATTCTTCTAATTGCTGCGGAGTATAAAGATTCTCTATAGCTATACTTTTATTGATTTGATCTTTTAGGTAAAGTCTTTCGCAAGGGTGATTTTCTCTGATTCCTAAGTCTATTAAGTATCTGTAATAAATCTTGATTGCAAACAAATGATTCATCAAACTCTTGGGATGTAGTCCCGTACTTCTAAGATGGGCCATATATTGCATTACGTCAGCGTAGAGAGCTGTTATCGCTTTTTCTTGCATGAATGTCTCATACTTTCTGATCATGTTGTGATATCCTCTGGTTGCTTTGGGAGAATAGTGTTCATTGAGATAATCCATCCTGTTCTTCATTGCCGGTTTCATTGTCTTTGGTGATTAGTTTTCTTAATTGTTCTTGATTGATGTGGGTGTAGATCTCAGTGGTCTCGAGTTGATCATGTCCTAGGAACTGTCTGACCTGTTGTAATGGCATTCCTTGTTCGAGTAGATGTGTGGCGATAGAATGTCGTAAGGTATGCATGGTGATTTCATCTGGATTAATGGTCTTGTCTTTGGTTCTTCTGATGATCTGTTTTAAGATTTTATTCATCGTATATTTTTGCAATCTTCGACCCTTGGAGTTAATCAATAAGGCTTGTACATCTTTTGAGCCTAGATACATTCTCACCTCATTCAAATAACATTCCAAATCTTTAATAACTTGTTGTGTGATAGGGATCACTCTACGCTTGTTGTTATTGCCTCGAGGGATAATGATGATACCTTGCTTTAATTGAAGATCTTCAATATTACATTGCACTATTTCAGTGACTCGCATGCCACAACCATAGCCTAGACCAAGGATTACTTTTTCAATTTCTGATTTTGTGTGATCGTATAATGATTTGATTTGTGATTTGCTTAGGATCGTTCTTTCGGTGTTTTCTTCAGGGAAGTGGATCTGGATTTCTGACAGTGGATTGATCTGGATTTCTCCTCGATCTAGTAGCATCATAAAGAATAATTCAATACTTCTAAAATGATTATTGATCGTCTTGATGTTTAACTTCTGCTTAGTTCTTTTATTGGGTCTTGATTGGATGTAATCTTGATATTCTTTGATATGTTCTGCGGTAATGTTTTCTATTTTCCTAATTCCTCTTAAATGCATTTGCTCAAAAAATTCCTTCAGATAGTTTTCTTTAATTCCTACACTGAGTGGATTATGGCCAAGGGTCAACAGATGATCACGGTATTTTTCGAGTTGATGTTCATAGTTTTTGTCCAGATTTATATTCATTTTGTAAAACTTTGAATCGATTTTTCCAAAAGGGGGGTCTTGCACTTTTTTGGAACGCGGAACGCCAGACACTTTTTTACACTTAACCCATTGACCGCTAATTATTTATTTCAAATTCTGGCGTTCCACTGGCGTTCCCTGGTGTTCCAAGGGTGTATATATTTTGTATATTTTGCTTGTTTTCGGTTATAAACTCTTAAGCTGTTCGCTTAGATTGTCCTTGATCTTTGTTCTGATCAATTGCATATTATCCCAATAAGCTATTCTATAATTGAAGCCTCGATTTGCATATCCAAGCTGTCGTAAGTATTCCAGATTGATAAGCTGTTGTATGTATCGATGTTGTTGCGTCTTACTGATTCCGGTGGCTGTTCTGATTTCGAATCGATTAAAATCGATTTCGCTTTGTTTTACTTTTTCTTTCTCTGCTTTTGTCTTTGCATATTCTTTTAAGTCGTTCGAAGAACTGGCGCAGACTTCCATCTAGTTCATCCACTTTTAATATGATGCTTTCAAATAAGATATCACAGGCTCGACGTAGATCTTCTTTTTGTGTGATCAATCTTCCCTGATTGTCTTGTTTTCTTTGGAACTGATTGAGGATCGTAATTTGTTTTACAATGCTTTGATACATTTCATTAAGCCTTCTGATCTTGTGTGCATCCAGTGGTAATTGTATTTTGTTAGCATAAGGATTGATGATGTTAAAAGGCTTTATAAGTCTCATGCAATTCTGTATAAAAATGCAGTTTTTTCTTCTTCTTCTCGCTCGTTGATGTTGCCAGCATACTTTTGGTTCTGATAGTTGATAATTCTTTGTGTCTGCTCTGTACTTTCATCCACAGCTACAACAAAGCTTCTGCTGATATTGTCTTCATAATAATCTCCCTTTGTCGTACAGGCTATACTGGCAATAGGTCCTCTTACTGTTCTCTCTGTGCTGCGGATATTACCATCATCGAACTTTTGGCTCGTGCTGCTGATCAGTATATCATTGCTCATCAATTCTCTAAGAGCTAATAGTGCTTCTTCTTTTAATCCATCTATATCTTCGAAGCAAAGGAATCTATTGACTAAATCATATTCTCCATAATTGTAAAAGCTATTGTCGGTTACTCGAGTGAATCGCTTTACATCTTCTTGCGGAATGAGATTAGAGATGATTTTTAATAGTCTTGTCTTTCCACTTCCGGAACTTCCTTGGATCAGTCCATGAAGTGTTTCTTTCATCTTGTAAGAGCTTGCGATTACAAAGAGAAGTATTCTGCTATTTTCTTCTCCTACGACTCCGCATCTGCCTATGAGTGTATTGATCTTATCGATAAGCTTATCTTGTTTTAAGAATTCTATGCAATCTTTCATGGTGCTTTCGTTGAGTTGGATTTTGATTCGTTGCGGTGCTTGTTTTGTTGTGTTGTTGTTGCGATATTGATCTAGTAATTTACTGAGATCCATTAGATCTTTCTGGATCTGTTGTGTATTTATCTTGAGTGCTTCGCTTACACTTTGAGCTACCAGTTCTATTTGCTTGTATTCGTAGAGATCGAGCTTTGTTTTGTAGTCTGTGCCTTCTTGTGTATTGACGATTTGCAATGTGATCTTTAAACTGTCGAGCTGTGGTTTTATTCCTCCTTTGCTGTGATACTCGATGTTATCGGATTTATAGATGATGTTGTTGGGATTGTCGGTATTTAGAACACTCTTCGCTTTAGCTTCCGGTGATGCCGCTTTGGGTTCCCTCACTTCGAGCACTGTCGTGCCTGATCCCTTGCGGGAGTCGTTCGGTAATAATTGAAGAACTATCCGCAGGATTTTCAATTGAAAGATTCTCCGATGAAAAAAAAAGTTCATTGGGTTTTCGTTCTTCTATTGGTTTTCTTTCTGAGATAAGATGCTGCAGTATTTCTCCCTGGTGTGATTGCACCAGACTATTTACATCTTCTCCCTTTGGTGTATTTACATTCGTGATCTTTATTCTCGTAAACATTCCTTTGATCACTTCTGCATATTTTCTTTCCGCTGCATGTCCAGCTTCGTCACCATCAAAAAAGAAGATTACTTCTTCCAGTTCTTTTAGATCTTTGATTGCTTCCTGATGTTCTTCTGTCAGTCCATTCGTTCCGAAGAGTGCTAGTACATTATATTGCACGGTGATCGTTGCATCTTGTATTAATGTCGCAGCATCGATGATGGCTTCTGTGAGTATTAATTTCTTGGTGTTCGGATGTGGATACTGCGGATATAGTCCCTGGCGATCTTTTAAGTAAAAAAATGTTTTTGATCTTTTTCGCTCACTGTACTTCTAAAGTAAAAACTCACCACCTGATTCAATTTATTCTTGAGCGCAAACGCTATACTATACTTCGCAAATATCTGATACGTCCCCTCTGGTTTTCCATCTGCTAGTAATCCTACTGTAACAAGACTGCGCATGAGTTCTTTGTTATCTCGGTTGGAGTAGTGGAACTGTCCTGCGTTGTATCCGATTTCTATCAGTGTCGGATCGAGCATTCTTTCTTTGAGATAATGCATTGCACCAGACTTATAGTTGATGCTGTTCTTGAAGTAGCTGTGCATTTTTGTTAAGACAGCAATTCTGGAAAGCTCCTGGACTGGTTTATTTGGAAGCACTCCGATCATTTGTTTTGCTTTCTCGATGGCTTCGTGCTTTGTGATATTCTCTTTGTTCATAATGAAGTCTATCGCATCCAGACTCTTGCCATGTGTTGTACAGTTACTGCTAAAGCAGTAAGCTGTATTGGTCTTGGGATAGATCTGCATACTTGGAGTCTTGTCCTCATGGAAGGGACAGTTCAATCTCTGATTCCGATCCGGCTCCAGTCCGTAATGGTCTAATACCTGAGTTAAACTGAGCTGAGTCTTGATGTCTTGGATCTCCATTTTGAAGAATTTTTAAAATAATTTTACTGATATATAAGTCACAAAACTAAAAGATATATCAGAATTATCCAAGAACTATATTACTTTGTTTTGATATTTATATCACTTATTTTTGTGCTATAATTACAATATCTATCATTTTAAAGACTTATAAGTATGAGTTTAGGACAGAGAATAGCAGATTTACGCAAAAAAGGGAAAGTTTCTCAAAGCGACCTTGGCAAGAAGATCGGAACGTCAGGTGATATCATAGGTCGCTATGAAAGAGACGAAGTTACCCCATCTATTGAGGTAGCTTCAAAGATTGCAGATGAACTTGGAACTACACTCGATTATCTTATGGGTAAGATGGAATTCGAACTGGATAAGTCCATCGTAAAACGTGTCATTGATATTCAGTCCTTACCAGAAGAAGATAAAAAGCATATTCTCTATACTCTCGATGGACTGCTACAAAATGTGAGAACTAAATTGGCTTTCGCTAAATAATAAAAACCTAATTAGTTTATGGAAAACATTCAAACCGGGAAGTAAAATGAGACAGGTAACAGTATATACCACAGATAAGGAATACAACCATTTCATTGAACTGGCTAAGAACCTGCATTACGTTAAAAAATTGAAACGGATGAAGAGCCTAGAGAAAATGTTTTGGATAATATCAAAGCAGGGCTAAAAGAAGTAAGCCTTTTCAAAAAAGGAAAACTAAAAACTACATCCGCCAAAGACTTCTTAAATGAGCTATAGTGTAGAGCTCTCTGATAACTTTAAAAAGGAAGCTAAGCGGTTGGTCAAAAAATATCGCTCCCTTAAAACAGAATTAGCAAAACTCTTTACCGAACTTGAAGAAAACCCAACACTTGGCACTCCGCTTGGCAACGATATTTATAAAATCCGTTTGGCTATCGCTTCCAAAAACAAAGGCAAATCAGGCGGTGCAAGGGTTTTATCTTTTGTAAAGGTTACACAAACTACCGTTCTGCTTTTTTCCATCTACTCCAAAGGTGAAGTGGATAACCTTACCGAGAAACAAATACAGGAACTCATTAAGGACTATTTGTAAAGCAAAAACGCCAAGCTAATGCCTGGCGTTTTTGCTTTATTTTTCGTTCCAATTCAGAAAGTCATCTTCATTTTTTAACGCTTGGGGCAGAAAATCTTTTGCAGTATTTAATATCTTTTCAAGGTCTCCCATTGTTAATTCCAATTCAACATCAAAAGGATAAAACTTAAAATTCAATTCTTTTTCAGATGTTATTCCAATATCCATAAATGGCTTATTAGAATTCTTGTAAAAGACTTCTAAATAGGGGTAGTCAAAATTAATATCCCCTACTTCTTCTATTCTAATATTTTGCTTTTCCATCATCTTATTCCCCTAAATCCAATAAATGAACCATCTAACCCCCAACTTGCTGCATTACCATTTGGCAAGGTGTAAGTAACCCAACCATTTGGATAAAGTCCGCCTGCACCTGTTGTCATTGTGCCATATCTCAAAACATCTTTAAGCCTTGAAGATGCAAGATTATTAATTGCTTCTGGACTTCTATAAACTTTTTGAAGAGCTTCCATTGACTCAAAACCAAAATATTGTGGATGTTTCGTTACAGCACGTCCTGCATTTGTCAAGTTTCCGCCTTTAAATGGTGAAATAGCATTTTTAAAAGCACCTACTGCATCAAATCCCCCCTTAGCGGCAACTATATTTTATCCCATTCTTTTATAACCATTTTAGCTTGTTCAACAATATTTTTCCATTCGGGGTCATTTATTATTTCTTCATCCGATTCCTTTTCATTATAGCTATTTAACAACTCTCTTAATTTATTCAACTCAAAAATCAAAGAATTAGATAACCCAACTTTTGTAGCTCTATTATCTATAAAATCATCAAAACCAAAATCGTCAAATAAAGAACTCATCAACTCATAAAAAGAAGAAATTAATCCAGTATCATTATTTTCATTCAACCATAATTTCCGCTGAAGGCTTAAACTTGCCAATTCAACTATTATTCTATATACATTCTCACGTATCACATCCATTTTTTTAAAATTTAGGCATATTGTTAATGTTAAATTGATCTAATGGGATATGAGCCTCTGGAACATTGCCATTCGGAAGAACTTTTCCATTTACATCATAGAACTTACCCTCCTTCATAAATTTGATATAAGGATTTTGTTGTAACACATTAGGACTATTTGGATTTCCTGGCATTTGTCTGATTATGTTGTGTGGGTTACTTGGGTCTTTAAAAACAGTACCACCACCTTTTTTACTTGCTTCTGTTATCCAACCTTTTGGTGCTGTTACCCCCTTAGCGGCAATATAAGAAGCACGGAACCCTGTTAAAGTACCAGGTGAAATTCCGAAATCGAACAGAGATATAGCTCCGACTGTAAAATTAGCCAAAGCATTGATGAAAGCATCAACAGTAATGAGATTGTTTTTGTATTGTTGTTGTTCACTACGGATTAAATCCCATTTTTCACCACTCCATAAATAAGTAGTACGATTTGCAATCGAAGTATTATCATTAAAATAATGAGATATACCGCTGGTACTTGAAAAATAAATACCATTTGGAGTTGATTGGATTGTGGAAGGATCAACTTTAGCAGGAGCAGGTCTTTCATCTGTGATTGTAACTAGAGGTGCACTTGGCAAGAATCCTTTATCTATTAAATCTTGTTGATGGTTTTGGTGATTTT
Organism: Saprospiraceae bacterium; assembly: GCA_016710235.1. Taxonomy (NCBI): domain Bacteria; kingdom Pseudomonadati; phylum Bacteroidota; class Saprospiria; order Saprospirales; family Saprospiraceae; species Saprospiraceae bacterium. Next base: position 2,952,948 of record JADJLG010000001.1, on the reverse strand, counting down.
TAGCTTTGGTATCATAAAAATCATCATTAGCATCACCATGATATGCACCATTTGGGTAAGGATCGTATTCGCCAGTAGTAGAGTTTACATATTCCAATCCATCTAAATCAATACCATCGATAGGACGATTCATGGCAAAAGGATAAGGTGACCAAGATGGATACGAAGATGTCAGCGGATCGACACTCAAAAACCTGGCAATACCCGGATTGTAAATGCGGAAGCCGTAGTCGTATGTGGTAAGATTTTGGATCTCGCCGTCGGCGTCGGCCTCTTTGTCATTGAATCCATAGCGGTACTTGGTAGGGAAGTTGGATTTGCCGAGCAGTGTTGGAAAATTTCTACCTCGCATGACCTGACCGAAAGGGTAGTAATCCTGAGCTGCAACAATGTCGGGCTCGTAAGCGGAGACGCGCTGAGGCAGTGCAGCGGGATTTCCTTTGAGGCGGTCAGTGACGACGGACATGACATTGCCCAGATGATTGGAGACCTCTTACCTGCGGTAGTTGCGGTATCTGGTGGCTATACGTCCCGGTGAGTCTGATATCATGCTGCGGTCAGGAGGGTAGTAAACGCCTACTCTCGATGAACCAAAGATATTGCATTCTGCCTGAATGTAGAAGATAATCCGATATTGACATAGGTTTGCTTATAGAGAACGAGCACACTGTAATTTGATTTAGTCCGTTCAGAAAACTAAATGGATAGAATTCTGAATAATGATAATGAACCATACAGACTTCATATCGCGCAGATAAATTTACTCAAAAAAAAAGAGAAGCATTGCTACTTCTCTTTTTGCTATTCATTTGAAAAAGTCAATATTTCAATATTTTTTCCAGTCCAATTGTACCTGTAGAAGAAACCACACGCAGAAAATATGTTCCCGAAGGGAAAGACTCTAAATCTATTGATTCCGCTTCTGAATTTATATCATTCTTCATTATAGATTGACCTGTTGAGTTGTACACTTCAATACTTGGCCGGAGGCTCAAAACCGATTTGTCCAATTGAATTTGCAGTATACCTTCAGTGGGATTTGGGTTGCAAGAAAGTAAAGCAAGTCGGTTGATAGGTCTGTCCGTTACTCCGACTGCATTAGAATTGCTCCTATAAATACCATCGTATGATCTTGCAAGAAAAATTCTACCATGATTATCTAAATAGATGAAATTGGTTGGATAATCGCGTTTTTTTAATTCGTAGTCCAAATTAGAAGTAATATTTGTCCAGGTATTTCCATAATCATAAGTAATTTGAACTCCAGATTTATCAGTAGCGGTAACAATTACTCCAGGTTTTATAGTTGTAATTTTTAAAATACTAGAAGGAATGCTGGAAGATATATACTCAAAATTGTTGAGATCAGCACTCTTATAAATTCCTGAGACATTGTTTAAAGTACCAGTAAAAATAAAATTTCCGGCATCATCTATATTCAAGTCTTTCACGGACATTATAGAATTAAATCTACTTTCTAACCCCCATGTTTTGCCAAGGTCTTTGGATACTTTTGGATCTCTGTAATTGCTTTGAATCAAATATATAGCTCCATCAGCGGCCTTCTGCATATCGACGATATCAACATTCGGCCAAATCTTGCTACTCTGCAAAATCCAGTTTTCACCGAAGTCTGAACTGTAATAGAAAGTATAGTAGGGATTATTAGAATAATCTGGGCGTTTGGTCACTAGCATAAGTGAACCATCATGAAATGCTTTTATAAATGCTATATTGTCTGCAAATATGTCATTTGTTTCCCAATTTTGATTGGCTTCATTCCATCTGTACAACACGTTTGCATCAACGCCATCTTTATTGTATGTATACAATTGTCCCTTGTTATCTTGTGCAAGGCCTTGGACTTGAACATTGTCTCTCATTACAGGATGCCATTCATCTGCTTCCTGATCTGAATAAAACCATACACAATCGCTCACTTGAATGTACATCCTGTTATTCTTGGCTTTGAACATTTCAGTTACATTTGCTTTGTCTGCAGGTGCATTAAACTCTTGCCAGCCTACTTGTTGGGATGTTAATAAAAAGGTTTTGTTTCCACCACAATAGGATGTAATTAGCACAGCATTGGCAGTGTCAATAATCTGCATTTTCAAGTATTCAAAATTGGATGCATCGGGCAAATTCTGATTGAACGAGTGAAGTTTCCTCCAGGTAGTTCCCAAATCAAAACTTCCATATAGACCCGAAGCAGCTTTGATGATAACAGCATCTCCCGATTGGGTTTGATAGATTTGTTCTATTTCATTCGTCTCGAGAGCAGGTTCAACTAGTATAGTTTCTATAGTGTTTCCTTCATTAAATACATTCAATAACTTTGAACCATCAGCTATAAAAAAATGCCCTTCTTTTGTACAGATCACTTTTTGCCAATCCAAATTTGATTTTGTTTCAAATAAAATTTTTGATTCAGGCTTGGTAGAACTGAATTTTACAATTCTAAACCCTTTTCCCAACAACTGGCCACCCGTAATCGCGTAATTATTTTCATCATCAAAAGGAAAATAATTATAAAGAATGCTTTCCGGGTCGTAAACCAAATTATTTTGATCAATTCTCCATTTGTCAGTGAACTTCATTATTCTTTCGCCTAAATAAGTTCCAAATAGCTCGCCTTTTAAATTATACTTCATGTTAAACAATGAAGTATATCCCATTGGATTAGAATTTACACGACCTATGGTATCATACGCAAAGAAATTTCCAAAATAACGGAAAGGAACAAAGTTTCTCAAAGCAATAAGTGAATGAATCATTGAAGTCTAACAATAATGAAACTTCAGTATCAAGTGTTTTAAAGTACTGATCCGAAACTTTAGGCAGTTTAGTGTACTCATTGTTCGTATCGAAGATATTTCTGTGATAAATTAAATCATTCCCTTTGATTGACAAATACAAATTTCCGGATTTGTCAAGTGCGATATCACCCACTTCCGTGGCTAATGTTTTTGTGGTCAATTCCCATTGTACTTGAGCCTGTAAACAGGTAAAAGATAGTGTCAGAGCTAAAATTAAGTATTTCATAATTTATAATTTATTAATTAGACAATAATTTGATTCTTTAAATTTTAAAATTTAATCCATAAGGTAAGGTAAAGAATATTGATTCAATGGAATTATAATGTCCGCATTTAAATCAGAAATTTATTGTCGAAGTGTAGTATTTATGCTATAAGCCTTTCTGCTTTCAAGACAAAAATAATCCTATCAATATTGTATCCACAATCAATTACAGCATGTCACTGTGAATACTTCTTCGCTGTCATTCAATTAGTACTTGACAATTTTGTGTACTTCGTGGAAGCCATTAGAACCTACAATTGAAATCAAATAACATCCTGCAGGTAAGCTAGTAATATCTTGTTTTATAGTCTTGGTGTGTGGAGGCATCTCGGCAGCTGATACTAATCCAGCACGTAAGTCTGATATTCCGACACTTTTGATGAAAGATTCTGCATCTTTAGACTCTATGTGAACCTGGTGGTCGCTGTTGGATACCAAAAACCTTTTATATTGAACATCACCTGTATATTCATTTTGCAGAATAATATTGTCTGTAAAATACTCTTGAATCGCATCCGGGCTTTCTTTGAAAATTACCTCATTTCTGATTGCAGACTCGTTTCCCATACTAAAATGAAGAAACGAGCTACTTTCAAATTCAAATAACATTAAAGATCTTGGCAATAAAACCGTTTTTACTAAAGGTGAAGCCCACACTCCTGCGATAAAGTTTTCTCCTGTGGGTTTTTTAAAATTTAGATTCACGAAGAAAGTTTGAGAGTTGATGTCACCATAACCAACCACATTCAAATTTGACGCAAACGGTGGTTTATCACACTTCAAATAAAACTGCAATGATAAGATATTCAGATTTTCTTGTTCTAAGTAAACCTGATATTTGTAGGTTCCATGATTGGTCAAAGAAGTAACCAGCCTCATGTTGAATTCCTGTCCTGATGAACGCGAGATTACACCTGGTCTGAATGATCGGGCGTCAGTGACGTCACCGAATTTCCCAACTCCAATTTCCAGGTTTGGAGCAGTATTTATAAAGCTAGTCAATTTTACTTTATCTGATGCTATGCCACCTGTTGCAAAGGGATTGAAAAGGGCTATGTGTGAGGCTGTCAACTTAGGAAAATTGTTTGTCAAGCCAAGAATCAATTTTCGTATAACACTAATATCTGAAGCTGAAACGCTATTTGAATTGTTTACATCTGCCACGATTTTTTGCAGATTATTCAATTTTGAAATTCCTAAGATGTCTTTCTGAATTAATACAATATCAGCTGTGGAAACTCCAGCCCTAAGGTCAGAAAAATCACTAGGTGGAAACGCTTGAACATAGTATCCGTTTACATTTTGTGAAAGAGGAAACTCACAGTTATAGGATCCATTAGGAAGATCCCATGAAGGATTTCCATTCTGTAGGTCTACGAGTTGAATCGAGGACGGATTGTAACTTGTTAACACGCTACTCGTGAATGCATAAACACATTCTCCGGGGTTGCCACCGTTGTTTCCTCCAGTTCTCAAGGCTTGAGCTATGGCTGTGTCAAGAGGGGCCTGATTTGATGAAGCAAATTTTACATCAAAGTTGACCTCACCATCTGGAGATATGACTACAAAGGTTGGTGTGCCATAATACTGCCCAAATGTGCCACTTTTATACGGAGCAACTGCTGTTATTGAGCCTCCATCGTTGCCTGCACCCGGGAAAGTAATGCCATGCTTTTGAGCATATGACTTGACATAAGAGTTATTGTCCCAAGTTTGAGTGCTAAGTTCAATGAACTGTACTTTGCCTTGACCTGCTCCCCATCTTACATAAGCTTCCTGAACATAAGTCGCAATAGAATTGCAAGGAGGGCAATCCACAAAGAAAAGCTTGAGCACCACCACTTTATCCTGATTTAAATAATCTGAATACAAGTGATGAACTTTGTTGTTGTAATCAGTAATTGTAAAGTCAGGTGCTTTTGCAGCGAAAATCAAAACCGGAAAGCAAAAACAAATAACATACAATAGTGATTTCATAAATTATGATTTTTAAGAAAATCAAAAATATTGCATTTATTTGGAATTATAATAAGAAAAGTGAATAAAATTTTACTCAAAGACCTTGGATTGTGCGATTATGCAGTTGCCTGGGAGGCTCAAACTAAGGTTCATCAAAACCTGATACATCAAAAAAGGTATCCGGAAGAAAATTCTGCTGCCACCCCTCACCAATTGATCATGTGCGAGCATCCACACGTATACACCTTAGGAAAATCTGGGTCAAAGGACAACTTACTCTATCCCGTACAGGAGCTGGACCGTATCGGTGCAACATTCTATGAGATCAACAGAGGAGGGGACATCACTTATCATGGACCGGGACAATTGGTGGTTTATCCAATACTTGATTTGGAACAAATCGAGGCTGACGTTCACAAATATGTTAGAGGTTTAGAGGAAGTGATCATAAAGCTCTGTGGTACTTTTCAGGTACAAACTGAAAGAATTAGTGGTTATACCGGCGTTTGGGTGACTCAAAATGACTCAAAACCAAGGAAAATATGTGCTATTGGAGTTCATCTCAGCAGATGGGTGAGCTTGCATGGTTTAGCTTTTAATGTCTATCCCGATTTGAATTACTTCAACCATATCGTCCCTTGTGGCATCTCTCCTGAACAGATGCAAGTGACTTCACTGGAGAAAGAAATCGGAAATAAGCCTAACTTGGAAGAAGTAAAAAAAAGATTTGTTCAGCTGTTTTTGGAACAATTTCAATTAGATTTGATTCCTTAGTGTATGATGGAACTAGAACCGAAAAAAGTTTCTGAATCAATAACAGAAATGAATGAAATGGTCATGCCTAATGACACAAACCCTTTGGGAAATCTCATGGGCGGAAACCTGATGCGGTGGATGGATATAGCTTCTTCCATCTGTGCGAGCCGCCATTGCGAATCATTTGTGGTAACAGTATCTGTAGATCATCTGACCTTTCAGGAGCCGATAAAACTTGGAGATATCGTGACGATCAGAGCACAAGTGACAAGAAGTTTTCATACCTCAATAGAGATTTTTATGGAAGTCTTCACAAAAGGTATACTCCAGCACAGTCCAAGAAAATCGAATCAAGCCTACTTCACTTTTGTGGCTTTGGATGAAAGAACTATGAAGCCTAAGAATGTTCCTGGCGTAATAGCTGAGACAAATGAAGAAAAAGAGCAATTTGAAGGGGCTGCTATCCGACGCGAGTTTCGTCTTGTAGTAAGTGGTAAGATCAAGCCTTCAGAAGCAAAACAAAGTCAGGATTTTCTGAATAGTTAACACTCATGGCTCGACACATTTATACTCCGGATTTATGCTGGACAGGCAACTCCGGTAGTGGTACATCGTCGTATAAGGCTTACGAAAGATCACATTTAATTTCCGGAAAAGAAAAATCGACGGAAATATTTTGCTCATCGGACCCTGCTTTTAGAGGTGATAAATCCTGTTTTAATCCTGAAGAACTTTTTGTTGCATCTGTCGCTTCCTGCCATATGCTGTGGTATCTTCACTTGTGCGCTGATGCTGGTGTAGTCATCGAGAGCTATGTGGATCGTCCAACAGGAGTACTTGAGGAAAATGAAGAGGGTGGGAAGATGACTCAGATTGACCTGAATCCTTTAATTGTTATCAGACATGGTTCTGACCCGGTAATTGCTCAGGCACTCCACAAAATTGCGCACCAAAAATGCTTTATTGCTGCGTCAATAAAAACTCCTGTAATCATCAAGGCGGAGGTCAGGATTGAAGGCCACTAGTTATCACTATTGCTCAGAATAATCCAATTCCTTTCCAAATGTCTCTTGAATATTGTAGATTGAATAAAGGGCTAAGCCATAACAAATTGCCCCTACAATAGCTGCGGATTGCACAAGGGGAAGCTTAACTTGATCCAAAAGGTAGAAAAATCCCACACCTATAGGAATCACAGCTCCACGTACAAAATTAGGAACTGTCGTAGTCACTGTCGCACGTATATTGGTACCGAATTGTTCTGATGCAATAGTTACAAACAATGCCCAATAGCCAGTACAGCATCCCAATATAAAGGAAAGCAAATAAAACTGGCTGACGCTGATGCCCTTGACAAAAAAATAGACCAAAATCACAGCAATATTTGCCAATAAATAACCAATCACTACTTTTCTTCTACTTCTGAAAGCCTGGGATAGCCAGCCGCACAACAAGTCTCCTGCACTCAAGCCCATATAGCAATACATGATGCACAATGCAGGTTCAATAGATCCATCCGGTAGTCCCATATTGTTTGCAAAGCGGGGTGAAAGCTTGACAAGAGTTCCAATTACATACCATACCGGTAATCCAATCAGTATACAATATATATAAGTCCGGAATCTGGATTTGCTCTGGAACAAAATATAAAAGTGACCCTGTTTGACAGATTTGCTCTCTAAAACTTTTTCAAACATTTGGGATTCAAAAGTGCTGTATCTCAATAGGAGCAACATCAAACCTAAAATGCCTCCTACTAAATAACTGACCTGCCAGTTTTCAAGCCCCCAAAAAGGTAACATCCCTCCATACTTTTTCAAAACCGCTGCAAAGACAGCTCCCAAGGCTCCTAATGTTACTACAATCATGGTTCCATAGCCTCTTTTTTCTTTGGTCATGGTCTCTGCCACAAGTGTGATAGCTGCGCCTAGTTCTCCGGCAAGCCCGACTCCAGCAATAAAGCGTATGACTTGATATGCGGGGATTGAAGTGACAAATGCATTGGCAATGTTAGCCAGTGAATATAATAGAATGGAACCAAACAGAATTGACTTTCGTCCTTTGGTATCACCTAAAATTCCCCACAAAAGCCCCCCGAGTAACATGCCGGCCATCTGCCAATAAAATAAATTATTATCAAATAGATTCTGGGCAAGCTGAGGATCGCTGATGGCAAGACCTCTGGGACTCATGATGCTTTCCTTACCTATAATATTGAAAAGTTGCAAGTCGTAGATGTCAACAAAATAACCTAGACCTGCAATTATCACTGTTGAGTTAAAAATGCTGTGATGAACTTTGGATTTCATTCAGCAAAATAAGCAAATTTCTGGCTTGATGCTATTTTGTAGCTATGAAAAAGAGGTCAAGAGCGTCGTCCTGGTATGCTTTTCTGAAGAAATCAGTGACATGGATTGAGGATGACAAATCCTGATGCTCGCTGGCTATTTTTTTGCGATTCCAGCTGTTGAGTAAATCATAAGGTACTTTGAGCCAAGAAGCCGGAAGTATATACTGCAATTTAAAAATATCCCAACGCATGATTTGATTTACTTTTTTGCGATTTTCTTCGACATAGTTATTGACAGTATGATTTCCAAAAACTCCATCTTTTTGTACAGAAGTAAAGTACTTTTTCAATAATTGATAAAGTTGATCATCTGTGTACTCCCTAACGTGCCAGGGATTGCGTGCGAGGGAAGTTTTGATATTGGGTGTAGTGAAGACAGCTTGGCCTCCGGGCTTCAGAATGCGCTGAATTTCTGACACGAATTCAACATCAGGCTCTATGTGCTCAATCACTTGGTAACATATGACAAAATCAAAATGATTGGAAGGAATATCATTAAATGGAGGAACTTCCATCTTGATGAATTTCACATTCTTCATCATGGTGAAATCCACGCCACTTTCAAATTTGTCTACAGTGACAAATTCATCGCATTGTGGGGCAATGTATTCTGCACCGTATCCACTACCGGTTCCAATTTCAAAAACTTTCCCATGCAAAAATTTTTGACTTTCATGGTAAGCAAATAAACATCTTTGGAATACGTAGTTGTATACTTGAGTTTCGTGAGGTACGCGTTCTGCTGTTTTCATTGCTCGATTAAAATTAAATCTTGTTTTTAGAAAAAATATAAAGCAAGGAGCTGGATCGATGTCTTCTGAAGAGACTTTTGATTAAAGAAATGGAGCCAATTGTAATACCTCTCACGAAAGCAAACGAGTTTCCTTGGTATCCTTCACTCAAAACTGAAACATAAAATGAATCAAAAGGCATTTTTCGCATTTCTACAAATGAAAATCCTTCTCCAGTGACCATTTGTTGGAGTGTATTAGGATTGAAGTGCCAGATATGTCGTGGGACATCATAACCGTCCCAAAATTCTTGATAATAGTCACCATCAAAGCAGGAGTAATTGGGTACTGCAATAAAAAGAAAACCTTTGTCGTCCAAGCGTTCAAAAATTGCTTTCAAATATCGTTTTGGATCATATAAATGTTCAAGAACATGCCATAGTGTGATCACATCAAATTTATTCTTGATCTGTCCATTCAGTAATTCGATGGGATCCTCAATATGCAAATTGAATTCATTCTGCCCAAATAATCTCGCTTGATTCCCTTTTTCAATCCCCATCACATCATAATCATTTTGTGCCATGTAATGCAAAAAATGCCCTGTTCCACAGCCGACATCCAGTAATTTATTGCCCTTTGTATGGGATCGGATGATCCTCTTCTTGTACACCAGCATGAGGTTTCTCACTCTCTGGTAGAGGCGATTGATCAATCCATGTTTTGCATTAGAATGGGAGATATAAATTGGACTTGAATAATAGGGAGCTATATCTTCTTCGCCGGGCAGGTCCTGGGTAAATCTGAATCCGCATTCCTTGCATTCCATGATCGGAAAAACTTCCTTAGAGATTTTGTAATCAGGCAATCTGACACACTCATCAAATTGGTCTGAATTGCATAGAGGGCATTGAATAAAATGTATTTGCGACATATGATGGGATAATCCCTTAACTGATGGGCTGCAAATATATATATAATAATTATATATATATATATATAATCTAAAAGATATTTGTGGGCTGGGAGAAAATTAACCTTGTTTAAAGGTAATAATCTTGATTTCAACTCTCTGGTTCTTTTGACGACCTGCCAATGTTTCATTCGAAGCTATGGGAAGTCGCTTGCCATATCCCTTGTATGTGATTTGATCTTTGGGGATCCCTTTGCCATAGAGATAATCGGCCACGTTTTTGGCTCGATCGCCGCTCAATTTGTCGCAGAATTCATCTGAAGGAACACTATTGGTATGACCCCCAATTTCGATCTGAACATCATTATTTGCAATCAGGAATTCATAGATTTCATTCAGCACTGTGGAGGATTCATCTGTAATTTCTGAAGAGTTTGCTGCGAAATAAAGTTCATTGATTTGTAATGTCTGACCAATTGTGATCTTTTTTCTATCCAATTCAGGAATTACTTTAGGCTGACTAATCATAATATCCATACTGACATAGCAATTGTTGTGATCGGCCACTCTCACACTACGTTTGCCGGCACTTAAATTGCCAACGTTCTCCAAGGTTCTTCCATTATCCCACAAAATCCTATATGGGGCTACTCCTCCTTTAATCTTAATTGACGCCTTTCCGTCTTTTTTATTAATTTCGGTGACAGGTGTAACAGAGCTGAGTTCAATCTCAACAGCAGAGGGTGCGTTTACTTGCACAGAAGTCACAAATTCTTCACCTTCGGCATCAGTGACTGTAACGGAATAATCACCGGCGGAAATGGAATCAATTTTTGATCCTGAAAATCTATCATTATTCCATTTGTATGAATAGGGTGTTTTACCCCCTTTAGCAATAACAAGAATTTGGGCATTATGATCAGAGGCACATTTGTTTTCACCTTTGGCATATGCGATGGCACTCAATTTTTCATAATTGCCATCAATAAAATCGATCCGAAACAATCCTTTGTCAGCTGTTCCAACCCAGAGATCATCATTTTTATCACAAGCCAATGATAAATTTTGCGACGAAACAAATCCGTAATCTTCATCTATCTGCAATGATTTGTCAGAATAAGGATCAAATTGAACCAGAATCTCTGATGCGATATAGACCCGACCTTTACTATCTGCAGCCAAAGCTCTTACTGGACCTTTGCTCAAGCCTCTTTTGACCGCAGCATCTTGCCAACGATCTCTACCATCTTCCTTGTAGATCAGCCACATCTTGGTTTCTGCCAGTAGCCATACGCCTTCAGAAGTATTTATTGCTCCCGTGATTTTGTGATCCTTCTCATAAGCGTCCCAGTCTTTCCTGTCAATGATAACTACTCCGGCGTCTGTTCCTACCCAAAGTTTATTTTCCGAGTCCACATATAGCATATTTATCTGTGAGGATTTGAGCTTTGAATTTTCAGGAGTATACTGATTCAGTACCTTATTTTGGTCGTCTGAAACTCTAAATAGGCCTTTGTCGCTGCCCACCCAAATATCTCCATTGTAATAGACCATGCAGCTAATATTAATCTGATTTTTACCTAAAAAAATGGATTGTGGATTAGTGACATTGCTCAGTAAATCAACATGATTACCGTACCATAGGTTTTCTTTTTTATCTTCTGCCAACCCACGAACGCTGTCTTTCGCTACAAGCTCAGGTGCCAATTCCATGGAAGCCATTTTATAGAGCCCGCGGTCAGTACCCAGCCATTTAAAATTTTTCTTGTCAATCAATATACATCTTACTGCTTCGTTGCGGTTGAACTTTTGATAGTTTTCAACAATAACTTGGTCATTGGTCTGTGCGACAAGCACAATACTGAAACCAATGAGGAGAATTGACAGAAAGACGCGATTTATCATATTTAAAAAGTATCCAATATCGTAACGTAAAACTAATTTGACAAGTGTTTAACTTCAACGTTATTTCACTACTTTGTCATTAACATTCATCCTTTTTTACAGGTTTCAGAAATCGAAATAATAACTTTATTTTAATCCAGTGTGAGCATAAATTTATTTTTCTTGCCATTTTCAACAAGGAAAAATTGTCCATGGATGGCATCTGACGGATTGATTAAATGATTGACGTCAGTGATTTTTATTTTATTGATAGAGACAGCATTGGATTGTATGGCCCTTCTTGCCTCCGATTTGGACGAAAATAACCCAGATTTTTCTGACAGAAAATCAATAATGTTTGCAGATTGAACCAAGTTCGTACGATTTATCGTAATCGAGGGAAGTTCAGCCGTAACATCATGGAAGACATTTTCTGACATTGCATGGAGATTCTGAGCTGACAAATCCTTGTTAAACATCAGTTCTGAAATTTGACTTACCCTTTGTGTAGCATCCGCTCCATGTACTCTTTCTGTGATCTCCGTTGAAAAAATGCGTTTCAACTGACCCGGACTGTCTCGATGCTTTTCTTCCAAAGACTCAATGTCATCTTTGGTTCGGAATGAAAAATATCTGAACAGCTTAGAAATGTCGGCATCATCTATATTTAACCAATATTGATAAAACTTATAAGGGCTTGTCATTTTAGGATCTAGCCAAATGTTGCCTTCTTCTGATTTTCCGAATTTTTTACCGTCTGATTTGGTAAGCAGTGGGGTGGTGATTGCATATGCTTGAGCACCGGGTATGTTTTTTGATATATAGTCAGCACCTGCAATGATATTGCCCCATTGATCTGAACCTCCCATTTGAATTTTGCAATCATGGTCTTTGTACAGCCTATAAAAATCGTAGGCTTGTAAAAGTTGATAAGAAAACTCTGTATACGAAATTCCGGTCTCTAATCTTCTTTTCACGGACTCTTTAGAGAGCATATAATTAATAGTAGCATTTTTACCAACATCCCTCAAAAAATGCAACACATTCATGTCTTTGTAAAAATCAAAGTTATTGATGATTACAGCACCAGTATTGGAATCTTCAAAATCGAGAAGATTTTTAATCTGGTATAATTGAGCATCAATATTTGCTTGTAGTTCGTCCTCTGTCTTGAGCTCTCTTTCTTTATCTTTCCCTGAAGGATCACCTATTCTACCTGTAGCACCTCCTATGATCACGACCGGGCGATGTCCGCATCTTTGATAAAGAGATAGGATCATGATTTGAACAAAATTCCCTATTCCCAGAGAAGGGGCAGTAGGGTCAAATCCGATATAGGCTTTTCGGATTCCACCTTCGAGATAATCTTCAACACCAGGAGTTAAATCCTGTAGCATATTACGCCACCGCAATTCATCCACAAAACCCATGTCTTCGACTAAATTTTATTTATTATGTTTGCCAAAGATATGCCTTTATCGCGATTCAAGTTCAAAACCTCCAGCTCTGCTATCACCGATTTGCCCAAAAGCCTATGAATGTTGAGCAATTCATCTCTGCTAGGTCTTTCAGCAGTTTCTCCAAAACGTTTACCAAATCGATAATTTATATTGCGATCGTAGCCGTTGCGTTAAGTCTTGCAGTGATTTTGCTGAGTCAATCGATTTTTACCGGTTTCCAAAGATCAATTCAAGATAAAATTTTTGGATTTTGGGGGCATATCCACATCACCGACATAGGAGTCAATCGCAGTATTGAGCCAATTCCAATGCAAAAAAACGATTCTTTAATTCAGGCAATCACTCAATACTCATACAGCGGGATAAAGTCTGTCAAAGCTATAGAAAAATGGGATCCATTTGTGATTTTACCAGGGATCGCGCAGAAGGAGTCACTCGCATCAGGTCTTTTTTTTAAAGGTGTGGATGATTCTTTTCATTGGGATTTTCTGAAAGATTTTATCAAGAAAGGATCCGTGATCCATATGAGAGACAGTGGTTATTCAAGAGACATTCTCTTGTCAGAGCAAATCTCCACACAGATCAAAGCCGATACAGGCATGTTCATCACCGTATCCTTTGTGCGGGAAGGGCAAATTGTAAAGAGAAAGCTGAAAGTATGTGGAATTTACAAAACAGGCTTGGAAGAATACGATTCCAAGTTTGCGCTTGTAGATATGCGATTACTCCAGACTCTTTTGGGGTGGGACAAAAATCAGATAACAGGTATAGAACTTTATGTTTCGAATATTGCAGAAGCTGAAAGAATCAGCGATCAGATTTATTCTGAAATTTTGCCAAGTCAATTATATTCAGAAACAATTAGGTCGAAATACCCAAATATTTTTGAATGGCTGGCCCTACAGGACATCAATAAGATTTTTATACTTGGGCTAGTGCTATTAGTTTGTATCATTAATATGAGTACAATGCTGCTTGTATTGATTTTGGAACGAACATATATGATCGGGGTTTTGACTGCGATAGGTATGCCATTCCAGAGGCAGAGAAAGATTTTTTTGTATTACGCAGGCTATATTATCATTCGTGGAATGTTTATAGGTAATTTGATTGGTTTAGGAATTGCTGTTATCCAGTTTAAAACCAAAATATTCAAACTGTCAGAAGCTGATTATTACTTGAGTTATGTGCCTGTTGCAATGGATCCCATACCAATCATTTTGATTAATGTTGCTTTTTTTATCATAATTCTTTTGGTAATGTTGATTCCTTCATGGATTGTGAACAGGATTAAACCAGTGGATGCGATAAAATTCAGTTAAGTAATTATCAAATTGGCTTAATTATTGTAACTTTCGAACGAAAATTGAATTGATCACATGTTGACAGATAGTTCGTCGGATGATCCGTTACTTTGCAGGCAGCGGAAAAAACTTCAAAGAAGTAGAATCTCTCGAAGATGCTTCTTGGGTCCATGTGAATGGGCAGGATGAGTTGGCTCATTTGGAAAGACTGACTACTGCTCTTGGAATAACAACCGACTACATCACTGACCCGCTTGACATAGAAGAAAGAGCCCGGTATGAAAAATATGATGAGGCTAGGAGCATTATCTTGCATACTCCTGTAGTCAATGATGGAGAGAAAGAAAATGATCCTATCTATATTACAGTGCCACTAGGTATCATACTTTGCCAGCAGAAAATTATCACCGTATGTGCAGTGGAAAACACTGTGATGGAAAAATTTCTCGACAATAAAATAAAACGGTTTAATCCAAAAAATGAGAGATTGTTTATCCTTCAAATCTTCGAACAGAATGTATTGTTGTTTTTGGAATTTTTGAAAAAACTGAACATGAAGCGAGGATTAATCGAACAAGAATTATATCACTCATCTCGCAGCGAAGAATTGAAGTCATTATTGCGAATTGAAAAGAGTTTGGTTTATTTCGTAAATTCTTTAAGTGCAAATGAATTGCTCAAACTTAAGATGAACAGAGTAGATTTTCTAGGTCTCAAGGATAACGAAGATTATAAAGAGTGGTTTGAAGATATATTGGTAGATAGTAATCAAGCTCGTGAGGTAGCTCAGCTTTATACTAATATATTGAATGGAACAATGGAAGCATATGCTTCTATCATTTCAAATAATTTAAATATTTTTATCAATCGCCTCACTGTAATCACCATTCTCCTCATGGTGCCTACTGTAATAGCGAGTTTTTTGGGAATGAATGTGAGGCTACCTTTTGGCTTAGGCGAATCATCCTGGAGTTTTTATTTGATCGTAATTTTTACTGTGGTACTAAGTTTGGTATTAGCGTGGCTTCTGAAGAGAAAGCAAATACTTTAGATAACAAGAGCCATTACTTTATTCTTAATTAAAGCCAGCCATTATAAAAGATTGGGCGGAAAGTGAATGTACAAAACATTTAAAAGGTGATCATCTGCTTATTAGAAATCTTTTATCTTCATAAGAAATTCGTGGTATTTACGAGTTGCGATAGGGGCGTTGGAACCATTCGACATTTTTACACCTGTATTTGGGTCAAAAGAAACTACTTTCTTTAGATTTATTAAGTGAGATTTATGACAAAGATAAAAATCTAATTCTTCCAGCATGCTGGCATATTTGCCAATACTGTAAGAACTGATCAAAGATTTCGCATTCTGAATATGGATAATTGTATATTTATTTGCACCTTCAAAACGGATGATGTCTTTCGTATTTATAATTTCATTTGTACCATTTGTTTGGATAACTATTTTTTTATTCAGTTTATCATTAACATTATTAAGATTTTCCAGCAATGCCTTATAATGGGAATTATTGTATCGTAGATTTTTCATGCCCTCGGTTTTTTCAATCACTTTCCTGAGATCAGCTGGATCAATAGGTTTAAGGAGATAAGCCATTGCCATATATTTTAGAGCTTCTAGTGCATAGTTATGGTATGAAGTCATGAATACGATTTCAAAATTAATGACTTCAAGTTGCTCTAACAAGTCAAAACCTGAACCAACAGGCATTGCAATGTCAAGGAAAACTAAATCAGGTTGGATTTCTTCAATTAACCTCTTTCCTGTGATGATATCATTTGCGGTGCCACAAATCTCAACCTGAGGAAAGTCTTTATCAAAAATATGGGACAAAGATTGAATTAAATGTTGTTCGTCATCTATCAAGATGCATCTTAATTTGTTACTCATTTTCTAGAATGTTTTTAAATGTGAGGGTTACATGTGTACCTGGATAATCTTTATTGGTAGGATCTAGATCTTGTGTCGAAATTAGTATGTGAAAGTTTTTTAGATTTTTAAATAATTCGATTTTCTCTTGAATGATGTTCAGGGCATGAGATTCGTGACCTAATCTGCTTGTCTTGTATTTTTCCTTAGCCAGTTTAACTCCGATTCCATTATCCACAATTTCTACTACTAAGTCTGACTTACTCTTTTGTATATTTATATTGAGTAATCCTCCTTCTATCCTATGAAATAAGCCATGGTTTAATGCATTCTCTACGAATGGCTGAATCAACATATTTGGTATATATATAGATTCTTTCTCTAGTTTGGGGTCAGTATAAAGATTGTATTTAAAGCGATCGTTGAATCTGAATTTTTCAATTTCAAGATAGGCACTTAGTAGTTCCAACTCTTTATCCAAGCTAACTTCATTCTTCCGTAAACTATCCAGTAACATTCGAAGCAACTTCGAGAATTTGATGATATAATGCTCTGCCTTATTATAATTTTGTGTTTGGACTAAAGATTGGATTCCGCCCAAAGAATTGTATATTAGGTGAGGGTTCATCTGAGCTTCCAAAGCTTTTAATTTGAGACTTCTATTTTCTAAAATCGCTTCATTAAAGACTGTAAGTGCTTTATATCTTTTATTTAAAAAAAATCTTGTAAGATAAACAACAATCGCTATTAGTGTAATTAGGAGTAAAAATTTAAAATAGTTGGATTTATACCATGGAGTACTAACTATGCATTCGAAAGTTTTTGTGGCAATAGTCTCAGAAGTTAGTTTATTGTAAGCCTCAATAATTATTTGATGCTCGCCTTCAGTCAATTCGCCTAAATAGATGCGGTTTACTTCTGGATATTGCCATTGATTAAAATCGGAGAGTTTGTATCTGTACGCAGTGTGATTAGCTTGGACTGGATCTAAAATAGAACACGATAGCTGTACAGTTTTAGTGGAATCTTCAGTAGATATGAAAATTTGATTATAATGGTCAGTATATTTAAATTTATAATTAGGATTATGGAGCACTATTTGAAATTTAGTATTCAAAATAGCTCCTACAAAATGAGACTCAAGGGAGTTTCTTTTTAGTATATACAAGCTATCCGATTTGTAAAAAACATCAACTACTTTATTGTCTATTATTTTTGCAGTATTTTGATTGCAAATTATTTTTACATTTTCACTAGTTTTGGTGTTATATAAATTACAGCATGTGTTATTATAGGAAATTAAATAATGCGTTGAATTTTTTATTCCAAACTAGATTCCATAAATAAGTGCGACAGTTAATAAAACATTCTTTTGGAGAAAGACCTATTATAAAAATAGGTACTTTCCCCTCAAGATTTTTAACTGTACACAAATGTATAAACAAATCACCTACCCTCAAAGGGTATTAATTGAACAATTTAAAAGGCAAGGAATGAGCATTATTCAGATTGCTGTGGAATTAGGATATCATAGAAGCACTATATATCGGGAACTCGATAGAAACTCTTCACCTGGTTCATACAAGTTATATGGAAGCGCAAGAGCTCAGGATCGGAGTGAACAGAGAGCACAAGGAAAGGGAAGGAAGAATAAAATTACAAGCGATCTTAAAAGCAAAGTGGATCAATTACTTAAAATCAAGTGGAGCCCAGAGCAAATCGAAGGTCGAGCGAATATTGATAAGTATGAAAGGGTTAGTAAAGAGTGCATATATCAATATGTATATGAAGATAAAAGGAAAGGAGGTGATCTATGGAGTAATTTAAGACATTCCCACAGAAGTAGGCGAAGACGCAAAAATACCTATAAACAAAGGGGAATTATCAAAAACAGAGTATGTATTGAAGATAGACCAAAGATTGTTGAATCTCAAAAAAGGTATGGAGATTGGGAAGGAGATACTATAGTAGGAAAGAATCATAAGTCCCAAATTGCCAGTATGGTGGAAAGAAAATCCTTGTTTGTCAAGATCATTAAGCTGGAGTCCAAAGAAGCTAAATTCACAGCCAAAACAATCAGTTGCAAATTGAAAAAATATAAAAACTTATGCCATACAATTACATTAGACAATGGAAAAGAAAATGCAGATCATCAAACATTGGCAAAAGCATTGAATACTAAGATATACTTTGCTCATCCATATTCCGCTTATGAAAGAGGTTGCAATGAAAATATCAATGGTTTAATACGACAATACTTGCCAAAAAAATCAGACTTTTCCATGCTCAAGCAAACTGACTTGGATCGAATTGAATCCCAAATAAATAATCGACCAAGAAAAAAATTAGGCTACAAAACACCAAATGAAGTATTTTTGAACCTTGTCGCACTTAAATGTTGAATTCAGCCAATTACATTTTTGAATTCGTGAAGTTTTTTAGTAAATTGCTTGGCGACCTGGTAAATTATATCATTCGCAGCAATATAAATGGTTGTGTTCTTAAAATCAATATCATGAATTGTTTGGTTTGTGATATCGTTTTCGAGGCGAATAGGGAT
Organism: Saprospiraceae bacterium; assembly: GCA_016710235.1. Classification (NCBI taxonomy): domain Bacteria; kingdom Pseudomonadati; phylum Bacteroidota; class Saprospiria; order Saprospirales; family Saprospiraceae; species Saprospiraceae bacterium. The sequence goes on along the minus strand of JADJLG010000001.1, from coordinate 2,934,060 downwards.
AGTATCTACCACCCTGAATGTGGAATTCATAATGAAAATATTATTGTTCACACAAATATATACTTCCTTACTGATTGTATCAATTTCCATCCATTTTGGGCGGGAGTTCCATGTGTAAAGTTTCTTTGTTTGCCAAGGTTTGTGCTTTGTGTTGATTAAGTATATACTATTTGCATGTGATTCAAGAGTGAGCAATAAATTTCCATAGAAATGTTGAGTTGCATATGATTCTATCGTGGTTTCCTTTGATAAATAAGTTTCTAATGAGGGCCGATTTTTTGTCAGTGGAAATTCATAAATGAATGGCATTGTATACCTTGATACTAAAAGGTAGTTATTTACTTTAGTCAAAAATTTGCAATTAGGTGCGCTAATTAGCTTCGAGAATGACCTGTTACTTTGATTAAATAAGTAAATTTCATCCTTACTGTTTGAATAACAGAATACCTGATCGAATTTTAACTTTTCGATAAAGTCAAGCTTATGTAACTCATTGAAAGAGTGATTAGTTATGTTTGAATTGTAATACAGAAATAAACCATTTTGTTTCGTGGAAAGCCAGATATTTTTATTTTTGTCCATCATTCCTCTGCTTGATTGTATATTTTTAGGAAATTCAATTGTGGAGCATTTCCCATTTCTATCGAAAATATCAATTCCTTCTTGTCTTGTTAGTTGTATAGTATTGTTTACATACACTGGTGTCCTATATTCTCCGCTTGTTCCAATAGTCCATTGTTTTTGATGATTATTGTCTATCACTTGTACAGAATCGGCTATTCCTAATATGCGAACTTTAAAGTAATCAAGAATAGAATAGGGGAAAATCTGATTTATAATTTTAAGTGTTGGAATATCTTTATTTCCATAAAATGAATCTTGAATTATAAAATTAATTTCCCGACTTTGTTCAAAGGAAGCTAAATTTGACTTTGAAATTGGTACCAATAGAGCAAGGCGATAATTTGGAATAACTACTCCTTCATATATTTTATCATCTAAGATATAATCAAGTCTTTTTTCATCGGTATGGATCCATTTTCGGTTCATGCTATCGACACTGATCATCCATACATTATTGGAGTTTAGACCATCAGCGGTTGTAAAGTTTTTGAATGTATGTCCATCAAACTTACTTATTCCATTTTCCGAGTATATCCAAATAAAACCATCTAAATCCTGTGTTAAGCCATAACATGAGTTTGAAATGAGTCCGTCTTCTTCGGTATATATTCTATCAGGCGCTCCTAATTTTGTAATCGTTCTATTTTGTGAAAACATTTGGACTGAGAAGACTAAAACTTCCAAGGCTATAAATATAAAGTAGCACATAAACCCAAGATCTCTTAGAAATTGGTGAGTAAATAGCGAATAATATTTGTAAATTTCTTTAAACAATTAGATCGAATTTGGTCATGCAAGATAAGTTTTTTTTTATGCTATTAATGCTTTAGTCCCATCTTTGTTACTGTGATTTTACAATAGTTTGCGTTACTCGTAAACTTGTCAGCGTTGCTCAAAATCGTATTGTTGGTTTGTGTAGATGCTGTATAATTGCTCTATAATTCATCTGGTAATGTCCAGAGTAATGAAGTAAAAAGATTTGCAGCTTAAAGGTTAGGTTTGAAGGAATCTTCAGACAAGACTTTTTCCTGCATTATGATTGGAAGAAGTAAATATACAGCTAAAGGTTAACTATGCCAAGACCCATTATGAATACATCTGCCGGATGGCAATAAGTGCTCATTGGCAGGCCTGGAAGAGTTTCTGATTTAATCAATTAGAAACTAAACAGTCCTGCCAATAAGTCCGGATATACCTTTAAGGCTACTTCTGATTTTTAGTGAGATTCTGATAGCGTCATCTTTACCACCTATTTTTTCAATCTATCTGGATATTTCAGAAGAATGCCAATTAACATATTCTCAGTCAAACTACTGCTTGACAAGTGGCAAGATTAACATCATGATCTGTGTTTTGACCAAAGCTCGCTTGTTTTGACTATTACAGCTGCTGCCTTTTGCATATCTTGAACAGAAACCCATTCTTTTTTAGAATGTATGCCATGTTCACCTGCAAATAAATTTGGGCAGGGAAAGCCCATAAATGATAGCCTGGATCCATCAGTTCCACCTCTTATTAAAGATTTCTTTGGCTCAATGCCTAGATTCTGCATCGCTTCAATTGCATAGCTGCAGACATATGGATGATTCTGTATAATTTCATTCATATTCCTGTATTGCTCCTTGAATTCAATTTCAAAACTCGAACCCGGAAATGCTTTTACACTGGATTCGCATATCCCTTGCAGCAGCTCGTGGTAATATTTCAGATTTTGAGTATTGAAGTCTCTGATGATCAAGTCTATGGTGCCGGTTTCCAGACTTGATTCTATTTTGGTAGGATGGATAAAACCACTTCGACCTTCAGTAGATTCTGGAGAATCTTTAGTGGTAGGTAGGGATGAAATGATGAGTGACACAATTTTGATCGCATTTTGCATTTTCTCTTTAGCATAACCGGGATGAGTTGCTACTCCCGTGATTCGAATTGAGCATCCGTCGGCAGAAAATGTTTCATCTTCAATACTTCCTAGTTCACCCCCATCAAGCGTGTACCCATATTTACTTTTCATCAGATTGGGGTTGAAATGATTCACACCTCTACCTATTTCTTCATCTGTAGTGAAAAGTATATCCACAGCGGGCCTCCCTATTTCCGGATGTGAATTCATGAATAATGCTGCCTCCATGATCGCCGTAACACCCGCTTTGTCATCTGCACCCAAAAGTGTCAATCCTGAGGCGGTAATGATATCTTCTCCCAACTTACCTGTCAGTTCAGGGAACTCAACAGGACTAATTATTATACTTTTGTCATCAGGAAGCATGAATTCGTTTCCTGAATAATTGGTATGCAGGATAGGTTTTACATTTGTTCCACTACAATCCGGAGCAGTGTCCACGTGAGCGCAAAAGAAGATGCCAGGGCCGGGATTTTCTACAGTCGCCTCTAAATGTGCATATACATACCCCTGAGCTGTAATTTCAGCGCCAATCCCTGCTGCTAAAAGTTCGTTCAATAATAATCGACTCAAATCCAGCTGTTTTTCAGTTGAAGGAGAGCTGGAAGAATAGGGATCTGCTTGAGTGTCAATTTTAACATATCTCATAAATCTGTCAGCACATGTTGAAAATACTTGGTAATCCATTGATGGTTTATTTTAATGATTGTTTTGAAAATCAATTATTTGCCTAAATAAGCGATCATAAAACAAAAATTCTACTTATTTGTTATTATATATAGGCATGAAAAGTGTAATTTTTCTGGATACTACCTGTTTATTCTGTAACTATTTGGCAATATTTGTAATGAATAGGGATCGGAACAGAAAATTTTTATTCGCAGACTATAAAAGTGATCATTTGATCGAACTATTAAAATCAACCACAGTTACTTTTGAAATAGAATCAGTTTTCATTTATCATCAAAAGGAATTATTTTCTAAATCAGAAGCAGTAAGACAAATATTATTGAATCTCGATGGATCTCCTTGGATTTTATTAGGCTTTATTATGAAAATTATACCATTAGTGTTGAGAGATAAAATTTACTGTTTCATTGCAAAATATAGACACAAATTTCGATGGATGCTTCCAGATCATTGTACATCGAGTCTGGAATTTTCAGGAAGAGTAATTAAATAAAATGCAAAGAATTAACTTACCTGAAATTGGTAAACCGAGAATAGTAATTGTAGGGGGCGGGTTTGGAGGTATTAATCTTGCAAAGCATTTAGCTAAGAGAGATGTGCAGATCGTATTACTGGATAAAAACAATTATCATCAGTTTCAGCCGCTTTTCTATCAAGTGGCAATGAGTGGCTTAGAGCCTAGCTCAATTTGTTTTCCATTACGAAAGATATTTTCAAATTATACCAATGTATATGTCAGAGTTTGCGATGTAAAGGAGGTAGATACCTTAAATCAAAAGTTGTTGACTAATGCAGGACATGTAAATTATGATTATCTGGTAATCGCAACAGGTGCAGGAAATTTCTACTATGGAAACAAAAATTTTTCAAAATTCAGTTTGCCTTTAAAATCAGTTTCTGAAGCGATTTCCATGAGAAATAGAATTATTGAAGATTTTGAACTTGCTGTTTTGGAAGATAATGCAGATAAAAGACAATATCTTCTTGATATAGTGATCGTGGGTGCAGGCCCAACGGGCGTGGAGCTTGCAGGAGCGCTTGCTGAGCTTAGAGATCATGTGCTGCCAAATGACTATAAAGAGCTCAATTTTCGGAGTATGGATATCCATCTTGTACAATCTACAGATCGGGTTTTGAATGCAATGAGCAACAAAGCCAGTGCTAAAGCTTTGAAAAATTTAATCGACATGGATGTTAAAGTTCATTTGAATAGTAGGGTGATGGAGTTGGATGAAAGTGGCGTAGTTTTGCAAAATGGAGTAAAAATTTTGGCTAAGAAAGTTATTTGGGCAGCAGGAATTATTGCGACTCCTATTAAAGGCTTGGAGAATTTTATAGATCAAAAGTCGCGAAGAATCTTTGTGGATGAATTTTTGAAAGTAAAGAGCCAAACTAATGTTTTTGCAATTGGAGATGTTGCTCAGTTAGAAGCCGGAGGTTCACTTCCCCAGGTCGCGCCGGTGGCAATACAACAGGGCGAATACTTGGCAAAAAGCCTTTGGATGCAAATCAAAGGTGAAAGTAATACGCCATTTAGATACTTGGATAAGGGCTCTTTAGCCACTATTGGCCGCAATAAAGCTGTCGCTGAGAAAGGTAATTTATTTATGAGTGGATTTGCTGCTTGGAGCATGTGGCTTGGAGTTCATATTTATTTTCTCATTGGTGCAAAGAAGAAATTGCAAGTATTGTTCAACTGGTTTTGGTCTTATCTTTTTTTTGATCAAGGGCTCAGACTATGGATAAAACCATTTCAAACCATGGAAAATGAACAGACTAAATAGTATTAAGATATCAATAAGATATGAATTGAACTTAATTGAAACTTAATTTGGTTTATTGTGATTATTGATTCAGAAATCAAATCTTAATATCTTTTAATCGAAAAAAAATTACATGAGCATTATATATCTAATACTGACGATTCTACTTATTTTATATGCAGAAAACTACATTTACGGTGGTCTAAGACAAGTTTTAGAAAATTCATTTGATTGGGCAGATAAACTATGGTTACCTCTTACCTATTGGGGGATTACAATTTTGCTGCCAATTTTGACAGTGGCCGGAGTTTATTTTTATTTCAAAACTCATCAACCCAATTTTTTTGGCAAGTGGGCTTTGAGTTTATTTTTAGCAGTCATAGTATCTAAAGTTGTTTTTCTGCTTTTTCTGTTGGTGGGCGATACGGTAAGGTTGATAGAAGCTGGATGGACATCGATTGCTTTAGGTGCCTCTGGCCTGAAAGGAGATATTCCGGGAAGAAGGATGTTTTTACTTCAGTCTGCTGCAGTGGTCGCTCTGGTACCTTTCGTTTCATTTATTTACGGAGCTACCAAAGGGAAGTATAGGTATCAGGTTTTTAAGTATGTACTGAAATTTAAAGATTTACCTAAATCATTTGATGGGTATAAAATAGTGCAGATATCTGACATTCATTCTGGTAGTTTTGATGACAAAAACGGAGTTGAGAAAGGAATAGATCTTATTAATGAACGTGAAGCTGACCTGGTACTTTTTACAGGCGATCTTGTGAATACTTATGCTTCTGAGTTTGAGCCATGGAAAGATATTTTTAAACAGATTAAAGCTAAAGATGCAAAATATTCAATCTTAGGTAACCACGATTATGGTGATTATGCAAGATGGTCGACACAAGAAGCCAAAGAAGAAAATTTCAATGATTTGATCAAATGTCATCGTGAAATTGATTTTACATTGTTAAGAAACCAATCTGTAAAAATTGAAAGGGGAGGAGAGAGCATCCGTCTCATTGGCGTTGAAAATTGGGGTACGCGATTTGTCAAATATGGCGATTTAGATCTTGCTTTAACTGATGTCGCTTCAAATGAGTTTAAAATTTTGATGTCTCACGATCCGACTCATTTCGATCAAAAAGTAATACCGCACTCAGAACATATTCATATCACATTGTCAGGTCATACTCACGGAATGCAGATGGGTGTTGAATTTCCTTGGTTAAAATGGAGCCCGGTTAAGTATGTTTATCCAAAATGGGCCGGTCTTTACAATGAGAAAGGTAAATACCTGAATGTCAATCGTGGATATGGATTTCTCGGTTTTTCAGGTCGAGTTGGAATTTGGCCGGAAATTACAGAAATCGAATTGAAGCTTGACGACAGCGAAGGATAATTAAATCTTACACTCAAACACTCTTCAATATTCGTTCTGATTTTCTTTTAAACCAATATTTAGTTTTATAAGCCAAAACGTACAAGGTTGGCAACACCAGGAGCGTCAAAAATGTGGCGACGATCAGACCGAATATCATTGTCCAGGCTAAAGGTCCCCAAAAAGCAACATTGTCACCTCCTAAGAAGAATTTAGGATCAAAATGTGAGAACAAGCTCTCGAAATCCATATTCAACCCAATTGCCAATGGTATCAAACCCAAAATAGCAGAAAGGGCTGTTAAAATCACAGGAGTTAATCGGGTAGCTCCACCTTCAATTGCAGCATGTACCACATCATAACCGCGTGTCCTTAATTCATCGATGAACTCAACTAATAGTATACCATTCCTCACCACGATTCCGGCAAGTGCAAATATTCCTACACCGCTCATCACCACACTCATTGTCATCTTGAAAAGGCCAAATCCCAGAGCAATACCAATTAGACTGAATAATACTGTCGAGAAGATTAAAACTGGTTTTACTGCTGAATTGAATTGGGTAACCAATATCAAAAACATAAATGCAAGTGCAGCGGGAAAGGCTACACCAAAAAAGTCGATGGTTTCATTCATTGCTTCCTGATCTCCAGTAAAGGAGAATTCGTATCCTTCTGGTTTTTCGAGTGACGCTGCAATTTTCTGGATGTCTCCCATGATTGCAGCAGCATTTGCTCCCGCAGAAACATCTGAGGATAATGTAATGAGTCTTTTCTGGTTCTTTCGGTTTATGGAGTTTATTGAGGTACCATATTTTGTTGACGCTATAGAAGAAATAGGGATTTGTTTAAATTGTCCGGTTGACATATCCATAAAAGATATTTCCAAATTGAGAAGCTCTTCTACTTTATGCCTGTCCATTTCTTTTAAACGCAACTGGATAGGTGCATCATCATTCTTATCCCTAAATTTAGAAACTTCTTTACCAAATAAAGCAGTTCTAATTTCCATTGCTACCTGAGCCACCGTCACTCCTTCTCTTTGTGCTTTCTCTTCATCTATGTCTAAAATAATTTCGGGTTTGCTGATTTGCAAATCCGAAATTAAGCCCTCAATTCCCTGGATTCCTGCTTCACTAATTTTATTTGTTAAAATATTACCCAAACGACTTAAAACATCAAAATCATCTCCACTTATCTCAATGCTGATAGGTTTTCCGGTAGGTGGGCCGTTTCTTTCTTTTTCTACAGAAATTTCTGCACCAGCTATTCCATTGGAAAACTCACTGCGAATAGCATTTAAAACTTCCTGAGTTGACTTGCCATGTCTTTCTGCAAATTTTACAAAAGCAACCGTTACTTTACTCTTGTGTGGAGTAGCTACCCGATCCGGATTGTCAGGATCACCTGCTCCAAGACCAACGTTTGAAATCACTGACGTCACAATTGGATTTTCTTTGCCAATAACTTTATAAACTCTGTCTTCTATTATCCTCGTAATTGAATCTGTTACTCTGGCGTCTGTACCCATAGGCATTTTGCAATACACTAAAGCAAAATTGGGTTCACCGTTAGGAAATGTTTCAACTTTTGGATTTGTGGATAAATAAAACATCCAGCTTAATATTAAAAATAATATAGCTGATACAACCACGAAAATAGGCCTATATCCCTTCATAAAAAAAGACAATATTTTTCTATAATAAGTGGTTACTTTAGGCCAGATATTGTCTTGATAGAGGTGGATCCATTTTTCAATAAATAAATGATAAAGCACTATGAGCAACATGCAGAAAACAGCAAAATTGCCTAAGCCAACTCCAAGCTTTAAATAACCTAGTAATGCAACAACACTTAAGAGAATAAAAGCTCTACGATAATCTTTCCATTTTCCTCTCTGTAAATGGTCTTCTCTATTCATAAAACTCACAGCAAAAACTGGATTCATCACATAAGCGACAAAAAGTGAGGCTCCCAATGTAATGATCAATGTCACAGGGAGGTTGCTCATGAATTTTCCTATAATACCTGGCCAGAATAGCAATGGAACAAAGGGCATCAAAGTTGTCAGCGTACCCGTTAGAACCGGTACGAACACTTCCCCCGCAGCATACGAAGCTGCTTGCTGGATAGAATACTCTTTGTGTTGGTGAAAGATCCGGTGCGTGTTCTCAATGACTACTATTGCATCATCAACAACTATACCCAGAGCCAGTAAAAATGAAAACAAAACAATCACATTTAGACTCATGCCCAGTCCAGGCATTACTAAAAATGCAAGCATACAAGAAAGAGGTACAGCCAGTCCCACAAAAAAGGCATTCGTAAATCCCATAAAGAACATGAGAATCACTACTACGAATATAAAACCAAGAATTACTGTATTCAATAGATCGTGGAGTTGGACTCTGGTATTTTCAGAGGTATCACCTGTTACTTTAATGTGAAGACCTTCAGGAAATTTATTTTTTTTAAATTCATTTATAATTGTATAGATCTTATCTGTAGCTTCGATGAGATTTGTTCCACTTCTTTTAATGACATTCATCGTGACTACCGGCTTGCCATCCAGTCTGGCAAAATCTTGTTTTTCTTTAAATCCATCTTTTACTTCAGCTATATCCTTAATATAAACGATATTTCCTAGAAAAGACCTCACAACGATATTGGAAATATCATCAGGGTGATCAAACTCTCCGGTAATTCGAATATTTCTGCGAAGGTCACCAACTTTAAGCTCTCCTCCAGAAATATTGAGGTTCTGTCTCATGACTGCGGATTCAATATCTCCAAAAGTGATTCCGGCAGCATTCATGCGGTACAGATCCACATTGATTTGAATTTCACGGTCAACTCCTCCAACTATATCAACACGGGTAATTTCTTTGTTGGATTCAATTCTGTCTTTCAACTGATCGGCAAAAAATTTAATTCGATCCAATGGAAAATCTCCTGCTATATTGATATTCATAATTGGAATTTCACTGAAATCAAATTCCTGAATATTGGGATCTTCCTTTAAGTCGTCAGGCAAATCTTTCTTGGCTTTGTCAACAGCATCGCTAACCCTTTGTTTGCATAATTTAGGATCCAAATCGGTAGAGAATTCTGCGATTACCAAAGAAAAGTCAGAAACAGAGGAGCTACTGATTTTTTTAACTCCATTAATAGATTTGAGTTGCTTTTCAATGGGCTTACTGATCAAATTCTCTACATCTTGCGGAGTTGCGCCTGGATAGATAGTCGCAATTGAAATAGTGGGTACAACAATATCAGGAAAAAGCTCTTTGGGAATTCTTTCATATGCAATATATCCCGCCAAGCATATAATGATGGTGAAAATATAGACCGAAGTAGAGTTGTTAATACACCATTTGGTAAATCCTAATTCTTTGATTTGTCCGATATTCATATGTCAGTGGCTAATGAATAGAATTAATTTTTAAAGTTGGATCAATTGTCCATCTACGATTTCACTATATCCTGTTTTAATAAATGCTTCACTAGCATTAAGTCCAGAGGAAATCACCGATTCTCCATTATAACTAGCGGAAACAACCACTATTTTCTTCTTAGCGTACCAATTGCCACCATTTTTTTCAGCTACCAGAACATAATCTTCTCCATCTATACTTTTCTGAATAATATTACTAGGAACCACGATGGCATTTTTCAATTCTTTGTCATTTATTTTCATTTTGACAACTTGATTAGCAAGAAATTTTTGCTTAACCTTTGGCAATTGTGCTTCGATTTGAATTGTACGAGAATTGGCACTAACCGTTTGGCCAGCATAAATTAATTTGGAGTCAAATTCTTTATCCCAATCTGGGAAATATAATTTTACAGGGTCTCCTTTTTTTATTTTACTAGCATATAAATCGCTCAATTTTGCCTTAACAGATAAATCTGAAGCATTGACAACACGAATACCTGTAAATCCAGGAGATGCAGGTTCTCCAATTTTTAATTTTACCTCGTCTACAGTACCTGAAATAGGTGATTTGATGTACGTCATAGAAAGTTGAGATTGCATAGATTGGAGTCTTTGTTCCAATTGCTCTTTCTGCCCTTTTGCTTGGAGGTATTGTGCTTCACTACCTATGTTCTGATCCCAAAGTTTCTTTTGTTTTTCAAACATTGTTTGTGCCAACTGAAGCGCCGTTTTGACTTCCTCTATTCCTTTGAGGATTGTAGAACCATCCAGGGTGGCTAGGATTTTGCCAGCTTGCACATAATCACCTTCTCTGACATAAATTCGTGTAACTATTCCAGGCATTTGAGGAGCAACCAAGATGTTTTGTCTGGCATCTACGAATCCCTGTAATTCTATAAAATGCTTGAAGTTTTGTTTGCGTAATGTATCGACAGATACTAATTTTGCTCTAGCGTTTTGGCTGCCTGTGGTGTCCCTATCAGCTAGATTTTTCTCTAAAGTAGCGATCTCATCGTTCAATTCTTTCACCTGCTTCCGCAATTCAGTTAGCCTTAAGGCAGGATCAGTTTTTGGTTTACCCTGGCGACATGAAATAATGCTTATTGCAGCCAAAAGTATGACAAAGTGAAAATGCTTCATAAAAACAGAATTAGTAGATAATGAAACGGAAAACACTTGTTTTTGTTTTCGGACCTTTTGTTAGAGCTGGATAATGAGTTGTTAATAATTTTTATGATTAAAAATCTACTGTAATGAATTGAATATGAGTAAATTATGTTATGTTTAAATGCGCATTACGTAAATTAATACCTTTAAATAGGATCTAAATTTTGAAAATGAGGTATGTCTTCTACTCTCAGCCAGCTTTCGTCCTCAATATTTCGTTTGAATACAATGCTCATTATTCCATTGGTGATCAAAAGGTAAGGTACTTTCAAAATATAATTATACCTGCTGATTTGCAAGATCGCTTCAGCGTTTATTTTTTTTGCTGCAGATTTACATTCTACCAAAATAAATGGCTGAATGGATTTGTCATAGATCACAATGTCGAATCTTTTCTTTAGAGTAAAAAATTGAATCTGCTTTTCGATACTCATTCTGGAATAAGGATAGCCATAGTATTGATGAAGTGCATTAATGGTTTGCTGCCTAATGAATTCCTCAGGTGTCTTTTTTACCCATTTTTTTCTAACTGGATCAAATAATTCCTCTGACAATCTTTCAAACATTCTTATTGTAATACTCGGTGAACATAAAAATACTAGCAATGGCTAAAAGTGTATAAGAATAATCATGTTTACCTTGCCTATGTTCACTCAAAATCTGTAAAACATTATTAGACTTAAATATAGGGTTGTGAGTGAATTCAGGGGAATTAAACAATTGATCCAATTCAATCCCAAGTTCAGCTTTTAACCATATTCTCAGTGGAGAGCCGAAACCAGATTTTGGACGATATATTACCTCTTTGGGCAGATAGCGCTCAGCTACCTTTCGTAAAATATATTTTGTTTCATTTCCTCTCATTTTGAGATTGGGTGGCAATTCTGTTGTAAACTCTACCAACTCTTTGTCTAAATAAGGAACCCTAACTTCAACTCCATGTGCCATACTCATTTTGTCTGTGTAATTTAAGTTATGGTCGCCAAGAAAATGTTTGATCTCCAAATACAGCATTTGATTGAGTACTTCATGTTCATTAGGAATTTCCAGAAGCGTGTTTCTTAAATGGAAATGAGAGTCTGATTTAAAATATTTACTATAATCAGAGTGAAATAACTGTTTAACAATTTGGTGCGGGCTCCATGAATAGGAATTGAATAACTGTTCTTTTGGATTCTTTTGGACATTGGCATCAAGAAATTTTGATAATCTTCTGAAATGAGGCATACCCTTGTCTGTATTTGACACCAAAATTTTCATCAACCATCTCAGTTTGTAAGGGAAAATATTAAATATTTGATGATAATATAGAGATTGGTGCCTTCTGTATCCACTGAATATATCATCAGCACCAGTCCCACCCAACAGTACAAAAATTCCATTATCTCTAGCAGCTTTACAAATGTTCTTCACATGTAATGCAGCAGGATCTGCAGTAGGTTCATCAAGCTGAAGGATCATCTTTCTCAGATCCGAAAGTGTAGGAGTTTCAGTCTTTACTTCATGTAACTCGCAATCAAGTAATTTCGCAACTTTTCTTGCATACATTGTGTCATCTGCAAAGCCATCTGCGCTTGTATTTGATTCGGAATCTATAGTATAGCAAGGAAGTTTTTTCTTTTTCAATATTTTTTGAGCGATTGCGACAATTAAGCTTGAATCTAAACCACCCGAAAGGAAAAAACCTACCGGAACATCTGATAATAATTGTCTTTGTATTGAATCTTGTAGGATTCTGTCAAGTTTATTGGTCAAATCTATCTCACTACTTTTGGAATAATTTCCGTTGAAGTCAATTTGGTAATATTTTTGTTGAATTAAGTTGGTAAAATTTCCTAATTTAAAATGTATATAATGACCTGCGGCAACTTTCTTAACTTGCCGGAATGCAGTATCTGTGCTAGGACTATACAGATATTCCGTGTAATCTAGCAATGATTGTGCATCCCATTCAGAATTAAAGTGATCGAAATGAGAAATTGCTTTTATTTCTGATGAAAATAAAAGTGAACTTTCTGTATAGTAATAATAAAGGGGCTTGATGCCAAATGGATCTCTTACACAGTAAACTTCATTCTTTTTGTAATCTATATAGCAAAAGGCATATATTCCATTTAAACCTGAACAAAAATCAATACCAAATTGCTTTAAGCCTACTAATAACGTTTCAGTATCTGATTGTGTTTTAAAATCAAAACTTGATAAAGTATCTCGCCTCAACTTCCAATGATTGTATATTTCCCCATTAAATATAATTACAGCATCTTTTTCATCAGTCCACATGGGTTGTATGGCTGCTTCGCTCAAATCTTGGATTGCTAATCTTTGGTGACCTAAATAAAATTTTTCATCCGAAAAACTAGCACAAGCATCAGGTCCACGATGTTTTAATTTGTCCAGGCATTCGTGCGCGTTGGCTTCATTATACCTACCAAAGATTGCTAAAATGCCACACATTATTCAATATTTGCTTTGATGCTCCAAAGATAATCCATAGTTTCCTGAGCGCAACGCTTCCAGTTGTAATCTTGTGCTTTCAATTGTGCCTCTTTGGCATTTTTCATTCTTTGCTGAGGTTCTAGGAGCAATTTTTCCAATGCAGTAGAAATGTTTTCAACTTGCTCAGGATCAAAATAATATCCATGTTCGCCTAAGAATTCGGGCATTGGATTTGATATTGAGCATGCTATCGGCAAGCCAGAGCTCATTGCTTCCAAAAGGGTATTCGGCATATTTTCACAGGAAGAAGCAAAAATAAAAGCATCTGCATTTTTATAATATTGGATCAAATCTTTGTAAGGTACTTCCCCTAGATAATTGGCAAAAGTTTGAGCTCCCAGATCCTTGTAAACGGAGATAAATCGTTGATAGCAAGGTATGTATTTACCACCAATAAAAGTTATTTCTACGGGATAGGATTTTTCTCTTAGAGCAGCAATGCTTTTAAGTACATTATCTTGATGTTTATAAACATCTATAATTGAGACATATAAAAATTTGAATGGTTGGTTGAAATTATATTGTTCTATAGGTAATTGTTTTTTAATGGGCAACGAAAACCGCTTTGATACACCATGATGAATTATTGTAGAATTTTTTAATTTTAAACTTTGATTCACGATGTTTTTAGCATAGTTTGAAATAAATATAAGTCCGGCTGCTTTTCTAAATGTTTGTGATTGAAATATATTTAATAAAGTCAGTCTTGCATTCATTAATGAAAATCCATATCTATTCCTTTCATTTTTGTCAAATACTAGCATATTTCTACACATGCTAACAAATGGACTGAAACTACCGGAATAGTATCCGCCTGGAACAAAAAGCAGGTCCACATTTCGTAATTTCAATTCTTCCGGAAATTTATATTTTAACCATAAATATCGAAATAAGTAATTTTTAGATAGCCAAGGGTGGGAAATAAACTTAATATTTGGACTTAGTTGTAATTTTGATTCTAATTGGAGTGGCCCAAAAATAAAAATCTCACCGAAATGATGATTGATTGCTGACAAATGACTACACAATTCCATTAAATGGGTTACTGCGCCTCCGGCTGATATGTTTGTGGCGTCTATGGCTAATGTAGGTTTTGTCAATTTCTTGAAAATTTATGGCTACTTTCTGTAGATTACGAAAATGCTTTTACAAGGATAATTGATAGTGATTTTTCCATAAGGTAAATAGTATTAAACCATATAACCGATTTCCATTGTCAGCACCCTTCTCATGATTTTTAATAATTTGATGCAAGTATTTTTTGTCAAAAATATCTTGCTCTTTGGAAAATAATATATCCTTCATAAATGTGTTCCATTCTGCTTGTCTGAGCCATTCACTGATCGGTATACTGAAACCTTGTTTTCTTGTCAAATCAAATCCAGAAGGTAGTATTTTGGCTGCAATTTTTTTTAGTAGTATTTTTTTAAGAGTTGAACTAGCTTTCAAATGCGAAGCTACTTGAGAAAACGCAAATTCAATCATTTTTACATCGAGCAGTGGGGCACGTATTTCCAGTGAATTTAACATACTGGCTCTGTCAATTTTAACTAAAATATCTTCAGGTAAATAATTCATAAAATCCATTCGTGTAGCCCTTTGTAATAAATCTTGGCGAAGAGGAATATTTGTTGAAAATGGATTTTTCTCATCCAAGAATGCTTCTATTGGTTTAATCAGGAGTCTTTTAAGATTATGTTCATCGAATATAGAAGCAATCAGAGGAATCTCCTTGTCGAAATTGGTATTGAGATTTGTTAACCAAGTTCTACCTTTAAATCCAAGAGGTAAATATTGAGTCGTTTTTGAAACCAATTTTTTTAAGCCACTCGGTATGTATTTCGTGGTTTGAGCCACTTTGATCATCCTGTCATAATGAGAATATCCTCCAAAAAGTTCATCACCGCCATCGCCACCAACAGCTACTGTACAATGTTGGCGAATTAATTGACTAACAAGAAAAGTTGGTATCATTGATGTATCACAGAGAGGGTCATCATACTGAATTGCAAGTTGAGGGATGATATCGCATGTGATTCGATCAACAGCAAGGACATGGTGTTCAGTATTGAAGTAATCAGCGATCAACTTTGCATGTCGAGATTCATCAAATTTAGCATATTGAGGAAAAGTAACGGTAAATGTTTTCACTCTGGGCAGATGTCGAGAGGCAAAAGCTGTTATCAGACTTGAATCTACACCACCACTTAGAAGCACACCCAAAGGAACATCAGAAACTAATTGATCTTGGACAGCATGATCTAGAATATCGGTACATTCTTCAACTAATTGTTCACTCGATTTTGGATTTTGCTCATTATCAAATTCCGGTAGCGTCCAGTAATTTCTAATACTAAATTGATCCTCTTTTAGAGAATAGAGTCCATAATGGCCTGGGGGTAACTTGAAAATATTTCCAACCATCGATTGGTGGCCTTGAACATAACCTCTGGTGAGGAAATTGAACAAAGCGTCTTGGTTTATTTTTAATTTTTGTGTAGAATGTTGAATGAGCGCTTTGGATTCTGATGCAAATCTGAAGGTGTTTTCTTGATGGCAATAGTAAAGTGGTTTTTCTCCAACTCTGTCTCTTGCTATGATTAAGGTTTGTAGGTTTTCATCGTAAATACAAAATGCAAACATTCCATGTATGTAATTAAGCATTTGTATTCCCCAATGCTGATAGGCTACTATTAGGACTTCTGTATCTGATTCCGTCTTAAATTTATAATGTAATGATTGTAACGAATTCTTTATCGACTTGAAATTATAAATTTCGCCATTAAAAGTGATATGGATTTTCTGGTCGCTAGAATGCATTGGCTGGTTTGCCTGGGGTGACAAATCGATGATAGCCAATCGACTATGCCCAAGGCCAACAGTTTTGTCACTTGAAATCCAGACATCATCAAAGTCCGGACCTCTGTGTTTTAAGACTTGAAGTTGGCTCTTTAAAACTGGTAAGTTAACCTTAGTGTATCTACTTGCAAAACCAATTATTCCACACATCTGAAACTTGTTTAAGAAACAATTTTATTATACAATTGGAGAAATTGGGGTACTACATTTTCTTCTGAATAATTTTGTGCAATATTTCTAGCTCTGACCGACATCAATTTAAGCTCTTCAGGATTTTGAAAACCGTAAATGATAGCTGCAGCTGCTTCAGGGGCTTGATCAGCTTTACAATAAATTGCTGAGTTTTCGGGAAAAATAGATCTGTGTTGAGGAATGTCAGACAATATCATGGGTGTACCATGAAAAGCGGATTCAAGAACCGAATTGGGCATACCTTCGACAATGGACAGGCTGACAAACAACTGGGCGTTTGAAAGAGTTTCGCTAACATTTTGAGTATATCCTAAAAACTCTATATGTTCAGTCAAATTACTGTTAATTACTTTCTGTTTTAATTCTTTTTCTAATGGTCCCGCACCGACTATTTTTAAAATAGCTTGTGGTATGGATTGAACCACCAGAGCAAAAGCTTCGATCAAGATTTTAACATTTTTGCTTTCATTAAGTCTCCCCAAATAAACTGCTGAGTAGGGTTTGGGAAGAAGTCTTGGGTTTTCGTTTGTTGATATCTTTTGATTGACTATATTAGGTATAAACATAACTTTCTGCTTATTGAAAACAAATTTTTTCCAAATCCGTTTTGCTGCTTCTGAATTTGTGAGTATAACTTTGCTTTTGTGGGCAATAAAAAGCTTTGGCAAGGCATGTTTGGTAAACATATCTACTCCTGGATATGAGCGCTCGTAAAAAATAAAAGGAATGTTCTTTTTTATTGCAGAGATTCCACCAAAAAAATACATCGGACTCAGCCACACTTCAACTATATCCGGTTTAATTTTATCTATGATGTCATTGATCTGTCTACAAATATCCAAACTATAATTTGATTTAACTTTTAATAGATGGATAGTAGCCCCACTTGATTCTAAAGCTTGATAATTGACTCCTTTCTCCAGTAAACAAACGTGTGATTCGACCTGGTAATGTTTCAATGCAGTGACCAATTTGCATAATTGTTTTTCAGCACCACCGCCATTCATTGAGGGAATACAATGTAATACAATAATGGATTTTGATGGCTGGTTCATTTATAGGGTATAAGTTTGGTATTTGTTTGACTCATTTAAAGATATCGAGAATATCAAACTCATGAACCAAATTATAGCAAAAGAGGGCAGTACAAATTGTAAAATCGGGCCCAATTGCTGAAAGGTCGAGTTTCTATATGACATATAAGCATTGATAATCAGATGCAAGTATAATGGTAAATACCACCATTTGGTTTTTCCATGTCTTAGTATTTTAGTGAGGAGAAAACAAACTATTGCGATCAAAATGCCGCGGATTACTGCCTCTGGTAATCCATTACCTATGATTGCTTGAGGGATAGCCCCAAACACCCATCCACCTCCTTCTGCCTTGTATTCCGGATAGTATTCATCCAGGTACCAATTGACCAAATCTCTTTTTTCAAAAGGCAGTAATTGACTTGGGATGAATGACCAAAATTCATTAAACCTGACAGTAAAAGGAACCGTATAAGGTTCTTTGCTTTGTAATTGATATAAATCGATGCCATTTGCATAAATTGCATCAAACTCACCAATTTCAAGTGTAGTGAATCCTTGTGAACCTACTGCCTCCCAGGATTTTAAATTTCGTCTTATTCCCCATAAAAGAAAAAATGAAATCCCAACAATTCCCATAACTAACCAAGCTCGAGTCGAAATTGCCTTTACAAAAATGTGAAAACAAATTATAAAAAGAATTAATGATAGTACTACTGAGGCTCTACTGCCATCCATATCGATCGAAAAAATAGTTAGAAAAGCAAAGAAAATTATCCAAAGCTTATGCGTTTTCCATCGTTGCATTAATGCAGCAATAATGACGATATTCAGAATAGTTTGGAATGAATGCAACATCAATATCGCTTGAGCAAGCCATTTTGGGGCTTGTTGAATTATCTTATAAGAATCTGAATATGAAGTTGCTGTTCCAAGTAAGCCACTAAAACTGATCATAACAGAAACTATCTTGATGATTATCAACAGAATCAAAGAAGTATACAATTTTGAATTGTCTATCCATTTGATTCCTTCAACATAATTCATTTTAACTGTTCTGCGAAGCAATGTGTAACAAACTACAAAACCAATTGAGTAGGAAATAGCAATTTGATTAACATAAATCAGTTCCTCTGCTGAGGGTTGCATATAGAACAATCTGCCACTAATAGGAGTAAGGTATTTGTATCCCTGAAGCATCCATCCTATGGGTGGGAGTGTAGAATAAATAGTAAGCACACTTAGCCAGATTATACCTAAATCATGAAAAGGAGCTTTTTTTTCAATCCGATATACTACAAAGTACATCCAAGCGGCAAGTGCGAAGAGAGTAACTACCTGGATGAATACTATTTGATGTGTATCTAGCATGAGTAGGTGGCCTTTTATCTGAATGATTTATTTTGATGTAAAAGTTTAAAAATTGGGATTGATTGTAAAGATTTTAAAATACCGATTATAAATTTTTTAAAGAGCATAAAGGCAGAAATCACAATGAACACAAAATAAATTAAAATTTGTGCTGCTTGGTTTGTAATAAACTCTGAAGAATAATAGAGAATGACATAACCAAAGATATAGATCACTGCAATTGAAAAAACTACTTTTAACAATTCCCTTCCAGGATTTCTAAAATAATAAATAAACCCCGCAACCAAACCAATCATTAAAGTAGCAGATGTAATCGTCCACGATCTGGCTACTTCAATTATACTTTGGCTTCTCCATAGGCTGAAAAGATACACAGCAAGAGCAACTGCCATAGTAGCATTAAGCCACAAATATTTATTGTTTAGCATAAAGAGGTTTGATAGTATTTGTGTTAAGGAATAAAACAGTATTCCTAATATTGCATTCTGATATATCCAATCATTAATTAGCTGGCTTTGAGATCCAAGCCATAATCCCAAAATCGCTGATTTGCCACCAACTAAAAAGGAACAATAGAGGAGTGATATAATTCCTACCATTTTGACACTCTGTAATAATGCATGTTGAGCTTGTTGATTTTTATCAAAGTAAATCGTCCTTGTAAATACTGCCAATCCAATGGGGGTAATCAGTGCCAATAATGCATGGGGTAGGGTGAGTGACAAATTGTAGTTTCCCAGTGCTTCTGCACTGAAATATTTTGAAATATATAATTTGTCAAGTTGAAAAAAGATTAAGGTAAATATAGAAAGTAAGCTAAAATGGAATGATTGATGTAAGTAAATTTTAATATCTTGAAAAGAAGCAATTTCAATTGGTTTCGGGGAATCAGCGTAGGCAAAATTACGTAATGTGATAGACTCTATAACCTTACTGATAATCATAGCATAAAAATAATATTCTATCTCGGACTTCCAAAGAAAAATAAATCCTAAAATAAGTGCAGTCCTGAATATATGAGAAATAATATTGACAATGTTCTTGATAGTCAGTTTGTTTTGCCCTATTAATATATTCTCGTACAATGATCTTGGCCATGAAACAAAGAAAAGTATTCCCATGAGTTGAATAATCAAATTTTCGTTCAACTTACCGCTTGAAATATTTAACCAATGAGTTGAAAATAATGGCGCTATAGTAATTAAAAAAGTTCCTACAACTAAAGCGATAGTGAGATAAATAAGCTCAATTCTTCTAACGGCAGAAAAACGATTTTCCCTAGTGTTGGTATCGCTGTGGGCTAGTATTTTGGCAGTTGTAGCCCCCATTCCAAAATCCATTAAAGCCATAAGTACTTCTACTGTGTAATAAAACGAAATTACGCCATATGCTTCCATTCCCAGCACTCTCACCAGTACAGGTATAAGCAAAAATCTAATAATCAAATAAATGAATTGATTAATATAATTAAAAATCACATCTTTTCTCAATTCAACTAATAGATTTATTATTAGGTAATATTGTTTTAAGTATTTCCAGCATCTGTATTGCCAATTTCGTTCTATTGAAGTCTTCTGCTAATCTGGTACAACCTTCACGGTAGACAACAAAATCATGCCTCGACTCAAATAAAAGATTGAGTTTGTTTAAAAAATCATTTTCATCTTCAGGCCTAAAACAAAATCCACAATGATAGGTATCGACCAGTTGTTTTGCCTCACCTTCGACGCCCAACAGCAATGGTTTAAGCATTGCAGCATTTTCAAATATTTTTGAAGGAATGACTGTTTCAAAAGTTTTAGATTTTTTTAAATTTACTAAGGCAACATCAAGAATGGAAATATAATCAACCACAAGCTCTTTAGCCACGCTTGGTAGCATGAGTACGTTAGTGAGTTTCAATTCTTGAACTTGCTTGATCAAATGTTTCTTCTCAGCACCGTCTCCAATAAATAAAAAAAATATCTCAGGCGAACTTACTTTGGCACAACAATCAAGAATAAAGTCCAGTTTATGTGCCATACCATGTGTGCCAAAGTATCCTATCAAAAATTTGTTTTCAAGGCCTAATGATTTTCTGAGGTTCGTTGTGCTTTTTGTTGGAACAAATCTTGTTAAATCAACACCGTTTTTTATAACTTGGATTTTATCCTGTGGTACATTTCTTCTTATGAGGTTCCGTTTGAATGCTTCTGTGACAACGATGACTTTAGTACAACTTTTATAAAGATGTAATTCAATTTTTTCTAAAAACCCAAGAACGAATTTATTTTTTAAAGCTCCGACAGCTGCAATGGATTCAGGCCATATATCTCGAACTTCCATTACCCATGGTTTATTTTTAACCAAAGATAAAAAGTGACCAGAAATTGCTGTAAAAAACTGAGGTGAGGTCGCAATAATAATATCTGCACTTTGGAATATTCCTGCAAAAAAAGATACTATGGCAAAGGAAGCATAATCCAAAGTGCGTTTTATTAATCCCTCGTTTTGCGTGATATAACTCCACACTCTGATGACTTTTATACCCTCGATTTGTTCTGCATTATATAATCTATTTTTATAATTTGGAAATAATTTTCCTGTGGGAAAATTAGGATTGCATGTTATGATGGTTACATCAACGCCTTGTTTGACCCATTCGACGCAATGTTCATAAGTCCTTGAAGCAGGAGCGTTTACTTCAGGTGGAAAATTGTCAGTCAGAAAAAGTATTTTCATTTATTAATCCTTCTTCGATGATGGGTGAACAATAATTGTCGTCTCGAGGTAATTCATAAAATCCACGACTACCTTGCTAATTTTTCTTGTTCGGTTAAAATCAACTCCTTTGAGCGAATATTCATGGTTTACTAAAATCGCATTTTCGAACTGAAAACTGAATTCTCTTGTAAAAATTCCATGACCTTGTATTTCAGACATTTCAAGAATTCGGTCAAAATGAAAATTCGCTTGAGCTAATTTATTCTTTCTACCAATGAGTTGATCTCGAATAGAGATTCCATCTGATAGACACTGGATTTCTCTGGCATGGAACACTCCATATCTGGATCTGTAACCGTGATGCCTTGCACAGATGTGTTCATCACTTTCTTCTAATATTTCTGTATGGGCGCGATTTCCGACACGAAATGAAGCCCATATATCCGAACTACTGGTATTTTCAATAGAAATAGTATTGTGGGCCATTGTAGATCGCTCATAGATTCTGCTTTGCGACTCACTATAGTTGTGAATTCCTGTATCTGTTACAACGGTTTTTCCAGCTATTTCGAGTAGAAACTGAAGACTGTCCGCATGGGCATGCCCTGGGATATATTTCGGACCTATTGGTCCAACATCAACCAGTAATTCAAATTTATTTTTCCTGAACATCCTATAGCCGCTATTGTGTAAGGCATTATTCCTAGTTTCTAGACTCAATAGTTTCGTATAAGAAAAAATTTCTTTCAATTTATATTCATTGATGCTTACACAATCATTGACCTGTGGAATACTCCCAGAACGAAATTGCATTTTATTTAACCAAGAAAGCATGTTCGCTGCAATTTGTTCAAGCTGGAACTTGAGTGTCTCTTGTTTCTCAAATGTAGAATTGTTCCTGAGCAACTGAATGCTATCTAACACTCTTTCAAGCACATGGGTATGATACATTGGACTAAGTTCAAAATGAGCTCCATCATCTAATATTTGTTCTCCCAATTGAACTGTCAGAAGTTCATTTGCCTGTTTATAAAATTCATCATTTTGAAAATAAATTGAAGCGTAGAGCAGTGCAAATCCATTTTCCAGGATGTGGTTTCCCAAAAGATGCTTCTCTGTGTGTTTTGCCAACCATTTGGTTTGTGTAAACAAATGTAAATCGATTTCATCCCAGGTTAATTTATTATGGGCTAACCATTGTATTAAACTCATGATTCTTCTCGATAATGGATAGGGTTCATGACCCACAGAGTTTAGTTGGATTTGATCGTGGTATTGATTAATGACATTGAGAATAAGTTCTGTACTTGAGCTCGTATTGAAAATCCAGTCAAAGTAATTCAGGTGGTAAATCCATAACCTCTCATTGCCGCTAAAATTCCAATTAATGGTTTCAAATTTGTGCAACTTATTTATTAAATTGAACACTAAATGGTCTAAATCAGCAGAATCCGAACTCGTTGTATACTTTGTGAAATGAATCGGCTTTTTTACTATTGCTTGGGAACTAATCTTTCTGTACTTTTTACCTATAATATTGTTCCACTTTCGCTCAACAGAATAATATATCCTAAAAAATATCTGTTTCCATTTCAGGTACTTTATGGTATGAAAATATTTAGAGACAGAATATGTTTTTTTACTGAAAATCATGAAGTTACATTCCGCCGAAACGAATTTTGTATTTGTGTTTGATGAACATACCAACGCACAGTTTTTTTTATTCCTTGTTCAAAGCTCAATTCTGGATTATATGCCAGAATATCGCGAGCTTTTTGAATATCCGCCATTGAAAATTTGATATCGCCTTGCCGTTCAGAGGCATATTGAGGTTTGATATTCGAACCCAGTTCTGTTCGTATTGCATCATAAAGTTGACTCAAAGTGATGCTATCTCCACAGGCAACATTGAATACTTGTCCGAATGCCTCTCTTGGCGCAGTCAAGCATTGCACACAAGCTTTAGTTACATTGTCCACATGTGTAAAGTCTCTGCTCGTGCTCCCATCCCCAAATATTGTAGGTGATTCTCCGCGCAATAGTTGATGGATAAATATTGGAATTACAGCTGCATACTGCGAGAATGAGTTCTGCTTCTTACCAAAAACATTAAAAAAACGTAAAGCAATCGTAGGTAAACCATATAAATGATAGAATTGTCTGGCATACAACTCTAGTGCGTATTTTGTAATCGCATAAGGTGAAACCGGAGCAGGGAAGTCAGTTTCCTTTTTTTGGACAGGATGATCTCCAATTTGTGAACTGTTCCCATATACTGAAGAACTACTAGCACACACGAATCTGCGAATTTTGCTATCCCTGGCTGCCACAAGCATATTCAAAGTGCCACTGACATTATTTTCATTTGAGTTGATGGGTTCTGATATGGATCGAGGAACTGACCCTAAAGCTGCCAGATGTATGACACTGTCTACATCTTTGATCGCTTGGAGACAGCAATGCAAATCGCGTATATCACCCTCCATGATTTCGAATTCTGGGAGATGATTAAATTCTGAAATATTATCTCGACTACCGCTAGAAAAATTATCCAGTATTCTGACGTTATAACCATGATCCAGCAATACTTCTACAAGATTTGAACCAATGAATCCGCTGCCGCCTGTCACCAATACTTTTTCTTTCACTTTTGCTTCTATTGAATTACTTATAACATGAATATCTTTCGCTCGGTATACCCAAACGAGCAAATTCCTCAACAAAATTAGAAATATTTTCTCTAATGAATAGATTTTGAAAGCTTTAAATATGAAAATTTATTGCTATAATTGAAAAGAAATCAGGAGTGTGGCACGAGCTGCTTAGTCCATTTCTAGTTTGCGCCCGACATCATGCCTTATGCCTGTAAGTCTATTAGCTTGTTTATTCTTTCAATTTTCAACCTTAGTACACATTATGTATTAATATATATAATTTTGAATCTTATATGAAGGCTTATTTGGATTTACTCAATCATGTTCTCCAGCAAGGGGCTGTTAAATCAGATCGAACAGGAGTTGGTACTCGAAGTGTTTTTGGTTATCAAATGCGTTTTGATCTGAGCCAAGGTTTTCCTTTGCTGACTACAAAGAAGATGCATCTAAAGTCCATTATCTATGAACTATTGTGGTTTATTAAAGGGGATACTAATGTTGGTTATCTACGAGAGCATGGAGTGAGCATTTGGGACGAGTGGGCTGATGAATTTGGTAATTTGGGTCCAGTTTATGGAAAACAATGGCGCGCTTGGGAGGCTGCGGATGGTAGAGTCATCGATCAGCTCATGAATACTATAAATGCTTTGAAAACTGAGCCTTATTCCAGACGTTTGATCATTTCCGCCTGGAATGTTGGCGACCTGCCGCATATGGCTCTCAGCCCCTGTCATTGCTTATTTCAATTTTACGTATCTGAAGGAAAGCTTTCCTGCCAGTTATACCAAAGATCGGCAGATGTTTTTCTGGGAGTGCCATTCAATGTTGCTTCATATGCTTTGCTGACAATGATGATTGCGCAGGTTTCTGGATTAGAAGTTGGGGATTTTGTCCACAGTTTTGGGGATGTACATCTCTATAATAATCATGTGGATCAAGCAATATTACAGCTAGATCGAGTTCCATTCGTATTGCCTAAGATAAGATTGAATCCTAAGGTACAGTCAATTGATGAGTTTGAATACGAAGACTTCACTCTGGAAGACTACAGTTTCCATCCGGCAATCAAAGCACCTATCGCTGTATAGTATTGAATACAAAGTATTCCGATAGTTATTTTGCCTTGGACTAACATTTGATAAATAAAATTTAATGGTTTGAGGAATAATCTATTGCAATTGGTGAAATGGAGAAAATTTTCCTACGTCTGGACCAACCAGAGAAGTCAACAAGATTGAGCTATATGGATTCATTTAAGAATAAGGGATCGAAAAATATTTTTACTCTTAACTTTTATTTAACCAAAAGACAATCAATCGATTGTGACATATTAAAAAAATATTTATATTTTTTCATAGGAGAATCGCGATGATTATTTTTGATTTGCACTGAATCCTGTTAAATTTGCATCGAAAATGTGAGGTTTGTTCACATATAATGAAAAAATATTTATACCCATTTAGAATTCAATCTGTTATGAGCTGCAAACGACTGTTTCTTCCGATCCTGGCGTTAGTATTCTTTTCCGCAGTTCTATCTGCCGCACCAGATATTGAAGTTGGAAAAAATTTATTCAAGAACAACTGCGCGGCTTGTCACAACAAAAGCATGAAAGATGACATGACAGGGCCTGCTCTGTCAGGGTTCACTGAACGATGGTCTTCTTACCCAAAGGAAGACTTATATAGTTGGATACGCAATTCTCAAGGACTTGTAAAGAAAGGCCATCCCAAGGCTACCGAATTGTTTGCGAAATGGAAATCTGTCATGACTCCATTTCCGAATTTAACCGATGACGAAATTGAAAGCCTCATTTTGTATGTCAATGGTGTTGCTGCCGGTACATATGGTGCACCAGCAGCTGCGACTCAAGGTGGAGCCCCTGCTGCAATTACTCCCAAGATTAACCCGATGTGGTATTATGGGATAGCATTGATATTACTTGGGCTAGCTGTTTTTCTGTGGAACATCATGTCGCAGTTAACTTATTATCAAAAAGTAGCTGCAGGTGATGAAAAGGCTGAGCAGCCTTCACTATGGAGGTCGCTTCGAAGTCGTGCAGTATTAGGTTTTTTATTGTTTGCTCTCTTCTTGTTTGGGGGATATACTACAGTGAACAATGCCATCAGTCTCGGACGCAGTCAAAATTATGCTCCCACACAGCCGATTAAGTTCTCACACGCTGTGCATGCCGGCTTACACAAAATCGATTGTAAGTTTTGCCATGATGGCGCCAGAAGATCTAAGCAAAGCGTGATACCTGGAGCAGGAACCTGTGTCAATTGTCACAAAGCGATCAAAAAAGGTTCCAGATATGGCACAGAGGAAATTACAAAGATCTTCGTATCTGCCGGATTTGATCCATCCAAAGATAAATACATAGAAAACTATGATCAATTATCTAATGAAGAAATAGGTAAGATTTATAAGGATTGGATTGGAACCAATTGGATGAAGCAAAATGAAGTCACTAGTATTTCAGAAGCTGGACAATCACAAATCGATCAGCAGTGGGCAAGAATTGTCAAGAGTATGACAAGTAATACAAAACAAACACTGAGCGGGCCAATAGAATGGGTCCGACTTCACAACTTACCAGATTATGTTTATTTCAATCACTCACAACACGTGACTGTAGGTAAATTGGCTTGCCAGACTTGTCACGGAAAGGTGGAAGAAATGGATGTAATGAAGCAATATTCGACACTTTCAATGGGATGGTGCATCAATTGTCATAGACAATCAGATGTCCAATTCAAAGACAATAAATACTATGATTCTTATAGAACTTTCCACGATGAACTCAAAGCAGGTACTCGACAATCTGTAAAAGTGTCTGATATCGGAGGATTGGATTGTCAAAAATGCCATTATTGATTTTCTTAATTTAAGGAGACGAAATGAAAAATTTTCACAAAAACAGTTGGATTGATGACAAAGATTTGTCTGGTGACATTTCATTTATTGAATCATCGTCTAACGAACTTCAACCCATTGCCGTAGAATCTATTCTTGAAGATGAGAGAGCAGGGTTGATTGAAAGTAACCGCAGGGATTTTTTAAAGATTCTAGGCTTTGGGGTAGGCGCTGCCACATTGGCATCTTGCGAAATTCCAATTAAAAAGGCAATCCCATACACGATCAGACCGGATGATATCGTACCCGGAGTGGCAAATTATTACGCTTCTACATTTGTAGATGGTGGTGACGTTTGCTCAGTACTGGTAAAAACACGTGAAGGCCGACCTATCAAAATTGAAGGCAATTCACTTTCGCCAATATTCAAAGCAGGGACTTCAGCAAGAGCACAGGCATCAGTGCTGAGTCTATATGATTATAATAGAATTCGAAAACCTGCCATCATGGATGGT
This sequence comes from Saprospiraceae bacterium, assembly GCA_016710235.1. Lineage (NCBI taxonomy): Bacteria > Pseudomonadati > Bacteroidota > Saprospiria > Saprospirales > Saprospiraceae > Saprospiraceae bacterium. The sequence continues at coordinate 2,906,428 of JADJLG010000001.1, read as the reverse complement.
CAAAGTCTGATGGAGAAAAGTTGGGATGAAATTGATTCTTTGTTGAAAAAGGAATTTTCAGGAGGCGGTCAAATACGGATTTTATCACGTACAATGATGAGCCCAAGCTTGAAAAATGCAATCTCTGAGTTTTCGGCAAAGTATAATGGCACCAAGCATGTTATGTATGATCCAATTTCGTCAGCAGCTATGTTGGATGCTAACCTGAAAAATTTTAATCAGCGCGCAATTCCGGAATATAGATTTGATCTCGCTGATGTAATCGTAAGTTTTAATGCCGATTTTCTGGGCACATGGATATCTCCGGTTGAATATGCAGCTCAGTATGCAAAAAGACGCAAAATTGATGCTAAAAATGCTTCAATGAGTAAGCATATACAGGTAGAGAGTGGTATGTCCCTGACAGGATCTAATGCTGACAACCGGATATTGGTGAAGCCTTCTGAACAAGGGGCAGCTATCGCCTTTTTATACAATGCGATCGCTTCACAGACAGGAGGTGCAACTATTACAAGCCCTGCCTTAAATGATAAAGCAAAAGCAGCACTAACTAAAGTAGCCACAAGCCTTACAGCAGCCAAAGGAAAGTCTTTGGTCATCAGTTCTAGTAATAATCTGGGAGAGCAAATTCTCATCAATTCAATCAATCAGGCATTACAAAATGTAGGTCAGACCTTGTCATTTTCTAGGGCATCCATGCAACGACAAGGGAATGATCAAGATATGGCGCAATTGCTTAAAGACATGCAAGCTGGTTCAATATCTTCTCTGATTATTATTGGTGCTAATCCTTGTTATGACTACCCAATGGGTGCGGCTTTTGCGGAGGCATTGACAAAAGTAAAGAACTCCGTTTGCACAAACTCGATTTTAGACGAAACGGCGTCAATGTGCAAAGTATTGGTACCAGATAACCATTATCTGGAATCATGGGGGGATGTAGAAATCCAGCGTGGCCGCTTTTCATTGATTCAACCTACGATCAATCCGCTTTTCAATACTAGACAAATTGGCGTTTCTTTACTGACTTGGACCGAATCAGCCAATTTTAATGCTAAAGCTGAACAAGCTTATTACGAATATTTGAAGAACTATTGGTCTCAGAATATTTTATCTAAGGCAAAAAATAGCTCATGGGATCAAGCATTACATGATGGTGTCATTGAACTGTCTGTCCCAGAACTTGCCTCTTCATTCTCTTCGAATGTAACCGAAGCAGCATCGCTGATCACTAAACCTTCTGGTGCGGAGACCGAAATTTCTTTCTATGAAGCAGTGAATATGGGAGGAGGACAGTATGCAAACAATCCGTGGTTGATGGAAATGCCCGATCCGGTCATGAGGACCGTATGGGGAAATTATCTTGCCATACCTATTCGCTTTGATGGAGATCGCAGATTCATTTCTGCCTACAATGTGAAAGAAAACGGCGAATTGGTAGACTTATCCCTGGGTTCAAACACTTACCAGGTAGGTACCTTCAAGCAATTTGGACAAATGGAAGGTACGGTATCTATAGCATTGGGATATGGCAGATCAAAAGCAGGTGTATGTGGCACAGGTATTGGTACTGATTTTTATAATCAACTTCCGGTCAAAGATGGTTATACACAATATTTTTTGACAGACATAAAGGTTGGAAATAGTTCCGGCGATATAGAGAAAAATTTTGCCTGTGTTCAACATCATCATACTCTGGGAGTCACAGCGATCGAAACCAGCACAGGTAACAAGATAAATGCTGACGAAGCCGCATTAGTAGATGACGCTTTCAAACCTTTGACCAAAGGGTACCAAGGCTCGTTGACCAAACGTACAGTATTACGTCATGCCAATTTGAAAGAGTTGCCTGAGGCGATAAAACATTTGGAAGAAGAAAGAGCCGAGGCACAAAAGCTTAACTCACATACATTATATCCAGGGCATTCTTACTTATATAATTCGGGGCATCACTGGGGATTGCACATAGACTTGAATGCTTGCACTGGCTGTGCCGCTTGTACTGTAGCCTGTATGGCTGAGAATAATGTACCGGTCGTCGGGAAACGTGAAGTTTCAAGACATCATGAAATGACATGGCTGAGGATTGACAGATATTTCTATGGAGACGTAGAAAGTCCGAATGTCGTATATCAACCCATGATGTGTCAACATTGCAACAATGCTCCCTGTGAGAATGTATGCCCTGTAAATGCAACGAATCACTCCTCAGAGGGCTTAAATCAAATGGCATATAATCGTTGCGTTGGCACGAGATATTGTGCAAATAACTGCCCTTATAAAGTTAGAAGGTTCAACTGGTATGACTTCATGGCAGCAGATTTATTCCCTGTGAATCAACATAATATAAATAAAGAAACAGATAAACCATTTTATGCAGAGAATCTGGTTAGAATGGTTCTGAATCCAGATGTAACCGTCAGGTCCAGAGGGGTTATTGAGAAGTGTTCTTTCTGTGTACAACGAATTCAGGAAGGCAAACTCAATGCAAAAAAAGACGAAAGAAGTTTAACCGATTCTGATGTAAAGACAGCTTGTCAGACCGCTTGTCCGACCGGAGCCATTACATTTGGTGATATGAATAATGAAAGTGGAGTATTAACGGGAAAGTTGAAGAATCCTTTAAACTATATTGTGTTAGAAGAGGTCAACGTGCAGTCAGTGGTAAATTATACAATGAAAGTCATTAACCGGGACGAAAGCCTGGATGCTTAATTATATCTAAAAAACAGAAAATGTCAGTAGTAGTTTCTCCGGTAAGGCGTCCGTTGGTAGAAGGACACAAAACCTACCATCAGATTACAGAAGACTTGTGTTCTCCAACTGAAAAATCACCTTCAAGATCATGGGTGATAGCATTTATTATTTCTGTAGCTGTAATGTCCTATGGATTCTTTTGCATATTCTGGACCATATGGATGGGCACAGGTAGCTGGAATCTTAATAGGACGATAGGTTGGGGTTATGATATCACCAATTTCGTTTGGTGGATCGGTATAGGCCACGCAGGTACATTGATTTCTGCGATTTTGATGCTTTTCAGACAGCGTTGGAGAACTGGAGTAAACCGAGCAGCAGAAGCGATGACGATTTTCGCGGTCATTTGTGCGGCTATATTTCCACTGATCCACGTGGGTAGAATTTGGGTTGTTTATTATTTCTTCCCTTATCCGAACACACGAGGACCTTTATGGCCAAACTTCAATTCACCCTTATTATGGGACGTATTTGCAATTTCGACCTACTTTTCAGTGTCTTTATTATTTTGGTATACTGGTTTGGTACCTGACTTTGCCACCATTCGAAATCGCGCTACAGGCTTAAGAAAAAAAATATACAACTCACTTTCATTCGGTTGGACTGGATCAGCAAAACATTGGCAAAGATGGGAATCATTGTCTCTGGTTCTCGCCGGGCTTTCTACACCACTGGTACTCTCTGTACACACTATAGTCAGCTTTGACTTCGCGACTTCAGTAATTCCCGGATGGCATACTACAATTTTTCCTCCGTATTTTGTTGCAGGAGCGATTTTCTCAGGCTTTGCGATGGTTCAAACACTCATGGTGATTACACGGAAAGTTTTGCATCTTGAAGAATATATCACTTTGGAACACGTCGAATCCATGAATAAAGTTATTCTGGTTACTGGTACCATCGTTGGAGTTGCTTATTTAACAGAGTTATTCATCGCATGGTATTCAGGTTATGTGTACGAACAGTTTGCTTTTTTCAATAGGGCTATGGGTATATACTGGTGGTCATACTTTGGTATGATGACTTGTAACGTTATCTCACCTCAAATCTTTTGGGTTAAAAAATTCAGAAGAAGCATTTTTGTGACTTTCTTCATGTCTATTTTCGTAAATATAGGTATGTGGTTCGAGAGATTTGTAATTATTGCAACAACACTCGCAAGGGACTATTTACCATCATCTTGGAGCTATTATAAACCAACTTGGGTTGAAATTGGTATTTATGTAGGTACGATAGGCTTGTTCTTTACATTATATCTGATTTTTACAAGGGTAGCTCCTGTGGTAGCAATTGCTGAAATCAAACATATCCTTAAAGCAGGTGGAGATCAATATATCGGTGAGCATGCGAACCATTCACACCATTCATCACAAAGTTCTCATAACATTCACCATTAATTATTAAAATTCGATAACGATGCGTCAATATCATAAAGAAGTAATTTACGGAATATACAATGACGAAGAGATATTGCTTCGTGCAGTGAGAAAAGCCAAAGCAGATCATCTTGAAATCATGGATGTTTTTACTCCATTTCCGGTGCATGGGTTGGATCAAGCGATGGGACTAGAGGAGTCACGACTTCATCATGCGGGTTTTGTTTATGGATTAATAGGCTGTCTGACAGGCTTTTTAGGGATGACTTGGATTTTTACCAGTGATTGGCCAATTATTTTTGGAGGAAAACCTTATTGGCCCGTACCTTCCTTTATTCCCATTACTTTTGAAATGACTGTGCTCTTTGCAGCATGGGGGATGACGATAACCTTCTATACAATATGCGGATTATGGCCAGGGGTTTCAAATCCTCAATTGGATTTGCGCACTACAGATGATAAGTTCTGCATAGCATTTGACAAAGGAGAGATTTCTGTTGCACAGGCTCAGTCATTCTTTCATGATACTGGTGCAGAAGAAGTAAACACAAAAACTATCTAAGATGAAAACATTGAAGATATTTAGTTTCGCAATATTTATAGCCTTTGTAGGGCAATCGTGTTCTCCTGCAGGAGGGAATTCTCCGGGACATGAGTATATGCCTGATATGGTACATTCTACTGCGGTCGAAGCAAATGTCAATAACTACTATTGGTATCATACTTGGGATTCTGATGAATATTTAAATTATGCTTCACCTCGCAAACCTGTAAAAAATACAATAGCAAGAGGATATTGGGGAAATTTATCGGGTGACTCTTCTTCTCGCCAAGCCTATCAAATGGCAATGTCTGGAGATGCATATAATAATGCAATCAGGGTAAACCCAAATGGCAAAGTAGCTTATTTGTATGGAGATTCTGAAGAAGAAAGAACTCGTGCAAAAAAAGAAATAACTAGAAATGCTTATCCTATTACTGCTCAAGGATTAGAAAAAGGTAAACAATTATATGGTATATATTGTGCCATATGTCATGGTGATAAAGGCGATGGTGCGGGGTATCTCGTCAGGGAAGATGGTGGAGTCTATCCAGCGCAACCGGCCAACTTCTTGAAAGACGAATTCATTACATCATCAGAAGGAAGATATTACCATGCTATCATGTACGGTTTCAATGTAATGGGTGGGTATTCTGATAAACTCTCCTATGAAGAGAGATGGCAGGTGATCCACCATATTCGTGCGCTGCAAGCTGCATCAAAAAATCTGGTTTATTCTGAAAAAGAAAATACCTTAACCAATTCTATTGCAAAGCTGGAAGCGGTAAAAAGTACAGTGAATGTTGCAACACCTGTTGTAACACCTCCGGTGAAGAAAAATAAATAAGTTAGACTAACAAAACAGGAAGAAATCAAATGAACTCAATACAATTACCCAATCGTGACAAATTGATTCTGGGAATCATGGGTGGGATTGGTTTGCTATCTATGATCTATATATTGTTAAATGACGACGAGCATTTTTCAAGATTCTGGACTAATTTTTTACACAATAGCGTTTACTTTACTCTCATTGCATTGTTCGCAATTTTCTTTGTTGCAGTCAATCGAACTGCTTACGCAGGGTGGAGTGTTGGATTCAAGCGAGTGTGGGAAGCAATGTCGCAATTTATGTTGGTGGGATTTGTGTTGATGCTGATTATAGGTTTAGGTGTATTTCTTCATTGGCATCATTTATACCATTGGGCAGATGAACCGGCTGTACAGAGTGATGCTGTTTTGACCGGAAAATCTAGTTTTTTGAATAAGTATTGGTACCTTATTGGAGGTTCAATTATTATGGGATTTTGGATATTTTTTGCTCATAAACTGAGAAGCTTAAGTATTCATGAAGATGATCATGGCGGAAAAGATCATTCCCACTATAATCAAATGAAATTTTATGCAGCAATTTTTTTACCAATCGTAGGATTTTCAAGTGCCGCTGCTATTTGGTTGTGGGTCATGTCAGTTGATGCTCATTGGTACAGCACCATGTTTGCTTGGTACTGTAGTGCTAGCTGCTTTGTAAGTATGATCGCTTTGACTATATTACTGTTGATCTATCTAAAGAATAGAGGATATTATAGCAATGTCAATTCAGAGCACTTTCACGATTTAGGAAAGTATTTATTTGCATTTTCTATATTTTGGACTTACCTGTGGTTTTCTCAATACATGTTGATATGGTATGGAAACGTTGGAGAGGAAACGATTTATTTTAAAACAAGGATCCAAGAATATCCGGCATTGTTTTATGGTAATTTGCTTGTCAATTTCTTTTTGCCATTTTTAATTTTAATGAGAAATGATAGTAAACGAAAATATGGTACAATGATTTTGGCAGCACTATTGGTTTTCATAGGTCACTGGGTAGATCTTTTCCAAATGATAAAGCCGGGAGCCCTACATACCATTCAAGAATCAATGAATCATGCAGCAGCTGCGACAGAAGCTGCGACGGGGCACGGACACGAAGCTGCTTCTTCATTCAAAATGGGATTTTCAATACCGGGGATCGCAGATATCGGATTTATGTTGGGTTATTTAGCATTATTCATAGCAACTACTTTGCACTTTTTGGCTAAAGCTCCTCTCGTTCCGAAAAATGATCCATTTTTACAAGAAAGTTTACATCATCACGTCTAATCGAAAAATGAGTTTGACATGACAGGTTTAATTATAATATTATCGATCATTATTCTCTTCGTAGTCATTATACAGATTTCGAAGATTAATGATATTACAAATGCAATTCGTGGTGAGGAAGCTACAGAAGTGAGAAATGCTAATTCAAATGGTATTTATTTCCTCATTTTCGGTACTATTTTTCTTGTTGCATGTATCGTCAGCGCTATTTATTATTCAGACTATCTTCTTGGTTTTGGACCGAATCAGCCTGCTTCTGAGCATGGCCATAGAGTTGACAATGCTTTCAAGATCACTTTATTTTTTACTTCCATAGTATTTTTCCTGACACACATTGCGCTTTTCTGGTTCGCGTATAAGTATAGATACAAGCCTGGAAAAAAAGCTTTGTTTTTGCCGCATGACAATAAACTAGAAGTCATATGGACAGCTGTTCCGGCATTAGTCATGACAATATTGGTTGTTCAAGGCTTGGTTACCTGGAATAAAGTCATGGCAGATATTTCTGAGGGTGAAGATCATTTGGAAATAGAGGCCACTGGTTGGCAATTTGCGTGGAATCTAAGGTATCCTGGTGCCGATGGGAAACTAGGTGTAAAAGACTTTCGATTAATAAGACCGGGTGAAAACGAACTTGGCCAAGATTGGCATGACGATAGAAATCACGATGACTTTAATGCAGATGAACTTGTATTGCCAAAAGGTAAAAAAATTCGTGTTCGAATCACTGCAAGAGATGTGTTGCACAACTTTTATTTGCCACATTTTCGCGTTAAAATGGATGCTGTTCCTGGGATCCCGACGTATTTTATCCTGACTCCGGATAAAACCACAGAAGAATATCGACAGGAACTTCGAAAGTACCCGGAATGGAATTTACCTTCAGATCCAAATGATCCGAAAAGCGATCCTAAATGGAAAACATTCAATTTTGAATTGGCTTGTGCAGAGCTCTGTGGAAAGGGCCATTACAGTATGCGAAGGCTTGTGAAGGTGGTGACACCTGAAGAATTCGATCAGTGGAACAAAAGTCAAAAGTCTTTTTATTTGTCAAATATTCGAAATACTGATGCCGATCCATATGTTGGATTGCCTATCAAAGCAGAGGTTTTCTCAAAAGCAGAAGCATTGAAGACTTCGCTTACAAAGGCAATGGAGATGGGTTCCACAGAAGAAATGAGGACGATTTCACTAGACAATATTTATTTTGAATCAGGATCATCTAAGCTTTCTCCGGAATCTGAATCTGCGCTCTCAATTTTGAAAGAAGCCTTTGACAAGAATCCTAAACTAAAAGTTGACATCAGTGGACATTCTGATAATACCGGGGATCATAGTGCTAATGTCAGCTTATCTCTGGATAGAGCAAATGCTGTAAAGGAGTATCTTACATCACGTGGAATTGACACAGGCCGAATGTCAAGCTTCGGTGTTGGTCCGGATAAGCCGATAGCAAGTAATGAAACTCCGGCAGGTCGCGCTAAAAACCGACGCATTGAATTTAAAATTTTATCCTTTTAAAAATTCTGTAAATTATGTCCTCAAACAATCATCATAATCAAGAAACAGATGTCCTGATCGAAACCCAGGGCTACGATGATCATTTTCATGAGCATCATCATGGGGATAAATACCAGATGAATTTTCTGACTACTTATATTTTTAGTCAGGATCATAAGATCATTGCAAGGCAATTTCTAATAACCGGAATTTTTTGGGCGATTATTGGAGCAGCAATGTCTTTGGTTTTTAGAATTCAGCTTGGTTATCCGGACGCAGATATTTCCTGGTTAAAACCGATTTTGGGTAAATGGGTAATTGTAAATGATGCGGGAATTGGATCTCTCGATCCTGAGTTCTATTATGCTTTAGTGACAATACATGGGACAATAATTGTGTTTTTTGTGTTGACTGCAGGCTTGAGCGGTACTTTTAGTAACCTGTTGATCCCATTGCAAGTAGGTGCAAGAGATATGGCTTCACCTTTTTTAAATATGTTGTCATATTGGTTTTTCTTTCTTTCCAGCGTCATAATGTTTTATTCTTTGTTCTTGAGTACAGGGCCATTTGCCGGTGGTTGGACAGCATATCCACCATTAAGTGCATTGCCACAAGCTTCTCAAGGTTCAGGGGCAGGAATGACCTTGTGGTTGATATCATTGGTCTTGTTTGTGGTGTCTGTACTCTTAGGTGGAATCAACTATATTACCACTATCATTAATTTGCGGACTCGCGGTATGACATTATGGAGAATGCCGCTTACGATATGGGCTTTTCTTTTTACTGCAATTCTCGGATTGTTGTCATTTCCAGTTTTAGCTTCAGGATTTTTCTTATTGTTGTTTGATAGAAGTTTAGGTACAAGTTTCTACTTGTCGGATATCTTTATTAATGGAAAAATGGTAGATGTTATCGGGGGTAGTCCAATTTTATTTCAACACTTATTCTGGTTTCTAGGTCACCCTGAGGTTTATATTATTATATTGCCTGCAATGGGCTTGGTTTCTGAAGTCATGGCAGTACATTCACGCAAGCCAATATTCGGATATAGAGCCATGATTTATTCGATGTTAGCGATCGGCTTTCTTTCATTTATAGTTTGGGCTCATCACATGTTTATGTCAGGATTGAACCCATTTATATCCAACTTCTTTGTTGCTTTCACTTTGATGATTGCAATACCTTCAGCTATCAAAGTATTCAACTGGATCAGCACCTTGTATGGTGGAAATATCCGGATGAATACGCCTATGATGTTTAGTATAGGATTCGTATCTATGTTTATCTCAGGAGGACTTACAGGAATTTTCTTAGGCAATTCTGCAATCGATATTCAGCAACATGATACATATTTTGTGGTAGCACACTTTCATATTGTAATGGGTGTTGCCGCGTTTTTTGGAATGTTTGCCGGAGTGTACAATTGGTTTCCAAAAATGTTTGGCAGATATATGAATGAAACGATGGGGAAGATCCATTTCTGGGGTACCATAATAGGAGCTTATGCGGTATTTGGGCCGATGCATTATTTAGGCTTAGCAGGCGTACCTCGTCGTTATTATAGATTTGATAGTTTTGATGCCTTTTCAGGCTTTACTGATATGAATCGATTCATTACTATAGCAGCTATTCTAACTTTCTTTGTTCAGCTGGTTTTTGTAGTAAACTTCTTTTGGTCAATATTTAAAGGTAGAAAGGTGACAACACAAAATCCTTGGGGATCAAATTCTCTGGAGTGGACAACACCTATCAAACCGGGTCATGGAAACTGGCCGGGAAAAATTCCAACAGTTACCAGGTGGGCATATGACTATGGAAAAGATGGGGTCGAATTCACTCCTCAGCACATCCCTTTGAAAGAAGGTGAAAAAGATAGTTCTCATTAATCAGATAGTATTTTTTCTTATCATCAATACTGCATAAATTGAACAAGCAACAGACCAAAGTAAGCGTAATTTCTAGGAACAACGTTCTGAAGGATATTGGTCAGCTTGTCAAATTCAAATTGAGCCTGATGGTTGTTTTTTCATCCATGCTTTCATATGTGATATTGTCCGGAGGCAATTTTAGTTGGGAAAATTTTATGCTGCTTTCTATAGGTGGGATGTTTGTTACATTTGGAGCAAATGCACTGAATCAGGTGTTGGAAAGAGATTTTGATCGTCTTATGGAAAGGACAAAACTGAGACCTTTGCCGGATAGCAGGATGAATGTTTCATTTGCTGTTTTGATCAGTGGTTTATTTTGTTTGTTAGGCATAGCCAGTCTAGGATTGATAAATCCTTTAGCATCTTTGCTTGGTATGCTTTCTTTTGTAATGTACACATTTGTGTACACGCCACTCAAAAGATATTCTACGTTAGCCGTACCTGTCGGAGCAATACCAGGGGCATTACCTGTATTAATCGGTGCAGTAGCTGCTCAAGGGACAATCACTGTTGAAGCTTTGTGCTTGTTTGCGATTCAATATTTATGGCAGTTTCCTCATTTCTGGGCTATTGCATGGCTTGGACATGATGACTATACCAAAGCCGGGTTTAAACTTATTGCGGATATTGATGGCAAACCGGATCCTTTATTTGGAATTTATTCAGCAATATATACCAGCATAAGTTTGTTGATATGCATATATATGTTTGTCCATTACGATTATAATCCTCTCATTGCAGTTGGATTAATTTCCTCGGTGCTGGCTTATGTATATTTCAGTATAAGATTATATACGGACAATAATAGACATGCAGCTAGAGCATTAATGTTTTGTAGTATATTGTATTTGCCCTGTATGCTTATTTTGTTCACTATTCAATCCATGATTGGCTGATGGCAATGTATGGCATATTACCAAAGGAAGGAGCTGAAGGCAGATACTTTGCCTTGAAGTTTGCACTCTGGGCAGGAATGGTTTCTATCAGTATGATGTTTGGTGCTTTTACGAGCGCATACCTTGTAAGAAAACCTGCAGGAAATTGGTATGAATTCAAACTTCCCACAGCATTTTTATTCAGCACAATAGTTTTGTTGATTTCATCATTATGCCTTGAGTGGGCTTATCGATCTTTCAAAAATGGTAACGAAAAACCCTACAAGGCAGGGATTTTCCTTTCTTTGGTGACCGGAGTGATTTTTATTGCTTTGCAAGTGCTGGGATGGAAATCTATGTTTGCACAAGGGATTGCGATCAACTTGAATGTTTCAGGTTCGTTTTTGTATGTGATTTCCGGATTTCATGCACTGCATGTTTTAGGTGGAATAGCTGCTTTATTAGTATCGAGTTTATTCGCATTTTCAATGCCTTTTTTGAATTCTGCAAGGCGAATTTTAAGACTTGATCTGGTAAGACAGTATTGGCATTTTGTTGATGTGCTTTGGATTTACCTGATGTTATTTTTAATTTTACAATAGACATATTTATACAGAATATATGGCAACAGATCATTCATTACAGACCCACGATCATTCATCAGACGCGCAGCTCTGGAATGGAGCCAAAGAGCCATTTAAGGCGAGTTATGGTAAATTGATGATGTGGTATTTCTTATTGTCCGATGCATTTACGTTTGCAGGTTTTCTGATAACGTATGGGACATTGAGATTTAGCAGCCCTACTTGGCCGGTACCTGATTTTGTTTTTTCTTCCCTACCGGGAGGCATACAACACAAGCCTTTGATCTTTGTAACGATTATGACATTTGTCTTAATCTTAAGCTCAGTGACTATGGTTAGAGCTGTGCAGGAAGGCCACCGCGAAAATAGAAAAGGTGTCGTATTCTGGATGTTGCTGACTATAGTCGGTGGACTTGCATTCCTTGGATGCCAAGCATGGGAATGGACTACCTTAATCAAAGGTGAACATATGTCGATTACCAGAAACCCATTTGGTACGCATATCGAAAGTGGAACGTATCTGGAAGGCGATGGCCATGATATCAAAGAAGGAGATACCTTTCATGCTGGCCAATCTTTCTTAATACATAAACACGATGGACATTGGGCGCCATTGAAGTACAAAACAGAAGCCGGAGATGTGAAAGAACAGCAGTTTGGCCCTAAAGCTTTTGGTGCTTTGTTCTTTTTTATTACTGGATTTCACGGTTTTCACGTATTCAGTGGGGTGGTATTTTTATTGATTATCATGTTAAATGTCTGGAGTGGAATTTATATCAAAAGACGCAATAAAAATGAAATGGTCGAAAAAATAGGCCTTTACTGGCATTTCGTCGACTTAGTTTGGGTATTTGTATTCTTAGTTTTTTATCTACTTTAATTAGAATATATTATGGCAGGTCATCTATCATACGAAGCAAGTAAAAAGGTTGTATTCAAAGGACTAATATTATTGGGTATCGTTACACTAGTTGAAGTGTTTATCGCACTACTCGGTAAAGGATACATTGTACATGGTTTCCATTTGCCTAAGCTCATCATGTATACTGCTATGATTTTCTTGAGCTTGTACAAAGCTTACTTTATCATTTATGAATTCATGCATATGCGTTATGAAGTACCAGGTCTAGTAAGGAGTGTTTTATTTCCTACAGTCCTACTGATTTGGGCAGCAATCGCATTTTTTCAAGAAGGTAATACTTGGAGAAAGTATAAGGCAAGGGTACATGATAGGGAAGTGATATTGCCTAAGACAGAAGCAGATCATGCTCCTTCTCATGCACCGGAAGTGAAAGAAACCAATCATCCGGAGATGAAAGTAGAACCTGAAGGCAAGCCTGTTGAAGAGGTTCAGCAACATTAATAAGAGCTGAGTATGTCGGCTCAGCTACAGAAAATATTACGCACAGGTGGAGTTCTGGTTGTATTAGTAGGTCTGCCGATTTTCGCATGGTATTTCCTCAATAAAGGAGCTCAATTAAGATACAGAGTAATGACTGAACTGAAACCCAAATCTGAGGTTTTAGATTTTATTATAGCTATTGAGAAAGACTCAATATTTTCCAAGGAACAACTTCGAATAGCAAAATCTCTAATTGCATTTATTCGGCATTCAGAAACGGGTCAGGTTGCTGAAAAAAATATAAATCGTATATATACACAAAGTAGTAAGGATTTTCAGCCGCGCATGATTGTATTTGAAGTTGATAGTAGCTATCCTGACTCAGTTATCATGAAGCCAAAACCTGCTGTTACCAATCAGGAATATGTGAAGGTGTATCAAATCTCTGAGAATCTGTTTAAAAATCAGTTCCATTCTGCATTTCATCTTCCTGACTCTTTGGTAAAGTCGAATATTGCTATTCTGGTTGACACACAATTGATGATCCGAAATTATTATCAATTAGATGACCAAGCGCAGCTTCGCAATCTTGTGTTGCATTATCCGGTTTTCTTGTCTCTTAAAAAATAATGCTCATGAATACGGGGAGATACAAACAGCTCAATATTCTGGCCTGCATTATCAGTGCAATTGTGTTGCTTGTAATTGTATTTATGCGCAGAATTCATATCGAAAGTTCAATCGATTTTAGATTTTTACCTGCAGTATATTCGCTTTTCAATGTGATTAGTGGAAGCTTGCTGATTGGCGCCTATGTCGCAATAAAAAAGAAAAACATTAGCCTTCACAGGAGATTGATGACAGTGGCTTTGATAACTTCATTCTTGTTTCTGTTAATGTATGTAGTTTACCATATAACCACACCTGAAACAAAATTTTGTAGGGAGGGATTTATAAGAACATTATATTTTTTTATACTCATCACACATGTTGTGCTTGCTGCAATTTCTTTTCCTTTTATTTTGTTTACTTATATTAAAGGTCTTACTGAGATGTTTGATAAACATCAGAGGATGGCCCGATGGGTTTTCCCGATTTGGCTATATGTTTGTTGGAGTGGACCTTTATGTTATATTCTTCTATTTCCATGCTATCAATAAATGAAATCGCTTCAATTTCTGATTGATTTTCTTGATAGGGCAAATTTTTGTTAAATTTTAAAGTGTTACCAGATTGAAAACCATAACTTTTTACATCTTTTGTTTTAGCTTGCTCTCAATTGATTTGTTTTCACAATGTCCAATGTGCAAGATGGCAGCTGAATCTAATCTCAAAGGGGGAGGAATGGCAGGACAAGGATTGAATACAGGAATACTTTATCTACTTGCCCTGCCTTATATTGCAGTTGGGGTGATGATTTATCTTTATCGAAAGAATCGAAAAGAACTTGAAAAATCAGGTCAGAATACGTAAGCTAATCCTGTTCCTAGTCCCAAAGCATACCTTCTGGTACGGATATCGAGTATGGGTTCGTCAGATAAGTCATTCAGACCGTGTTGAAATGATCCAAAGAAACTCAATTTAAAATCTTGTATTGGAATTTCAAATCCAGCTTTTGCCATTAAACCTATTTCCCACCTGTTGAAAATATTATTGTTCAAATTGAGATCGTAAGTTCCAAGATTAAAGTCTATTAAGAAATTTGCTCTCGTTTTAATTTCTCCATCTACAGCAAATGCTACATAAGGACCTGCACTGAATATTCCGTGGATTTTATTTCCTCCTGTCCTATAACTCAACAAAGCCGGCACTTCTAGAAAGTGAAAACGCGGGATGGCGGTAACTCCAGCTGAGACAGGTAAATTATACACTTCAAAATCCAGACCTTGTTTCACCTTAAATCCGGTAAGATGATACTGCAATCCCGTTTCAACACCTAAACCTAATGGAGAATAGTACTTCAGGGTGATTCCGGTTTTAGCACCTGTGATGTGACTTACATTATTGATTAAATTATAATCTCCACCTATATTCATATTGGAAAATGAGGGAGCAATTTCACCGCCAATTTCCAATTGTGAAAAAACCGAAGTTTGGGAGGTAATCACAAATGATAAAAGAACAAAAATTTTTTTCATGGTTTGTTTTTTTAAGATCAGACTACCATGCACTGAGGAAAGTAAACAACAAAGTGTTAAAATAAAATTATGGAACCTTTAATTCATTTCGTTCAAAACAGATTTTGCGGCATATTAATTATCATTAGAATTTCAACTGATATATGTGGATTGAATGTCTCAATACTAGAGCCGTAAATCCTCGATACAGCTTGCAAGCCCCGTTGTAGCTTTAGAAGCATAAACCTTTAATTTAGATTCAGGAATGCTACTGATCGAAGCAGGATTTTGATCAATGTAAATGATTGGACAATCTGTATAGTGAATTAATGATGCTGCGGGATATACCAGTAGTGATGTGCCGATCACGAGTAACAACTCACAGTTGGCCACTATTTCAGCAGCTAATGGAATCAATGGAACCTCCTCACCAAACCAGACAATATGTGGCCTAAGGGGACTGCCCAATTCACATTTATTTTCTTGGCTTAGGTCGTCAAACCAATCATAAATCAAACTGGGATTTAATGAACTGCGTACTTTGAATAATTCACCATGGAGATGGATTACTGATTTTGAACCAGCTCTTTCATGAAGATCGTCGACGTTTTGTGTGATGATTTTGACATGATGCTTTGATTCTAATGCAGCAAGACTGTAATGTGCCGCATTGGGTGTTACCTCTTTGAGCTGTTTTCTGCGCATATTGTAGAATTCCAAAACAAGTTGTGGATTACGCTTATAACCATCTATGCTGGCAACTTCATAAATATCATGACCTTCCCACAATCCTCCGGCATCTCTAAACGTCGAAAGCCCACTTTCCGCACTGATTCCGGCACCGGTCAGAACAGCAATTCTCATTATACAGTATAATTATTGATCTTTCCCACGTTTCAACCTAAAGCTAATTGTGGCTTTACAGTTTTGAATATAAAATGCCTTTCCCGATTCCGTTCCTTGAATATTTCCTGTAAAGGAAAAGGACCCTGTTATCTCTTCTCCAATTTCACCATATTTGCTGAGAGTCACGGGCTGGTAAGCGGGAATGAACATATTGTACTCATCGCCATTTTCATACGCCAGCAGGATATCTCCAGAACCACCACCACCCGGGCCGGCAACTGATGTTGTATTGTGGCTCCCGTCAACTCCGGTACCGCCATCCCAAGCCCAGTTAATGAATGATTGTGTATTCAACTTATTATTGTGTTGCATTTCAATCGGCTCTGCATAAACCTTGGTAATACTCCTGCTGCTAATAAAGTTCACATCTTCTACAGTGGTAGATGCATGGATGAGCGAAATACTCTGACCTGCCAATGCCGTTTTGTCAAAGAGTATTGTGTATTCACTGGGACCATCAAATCCTGTAGAAGGCTCGTCAGGTACACAGGAGCCTAGCCAGATGACCACGCCGATAGTGAGAAAAATGGCTTTCATCAGAGAAGTTGTTCGAAAAGAAAGAGTGGAGATCATATTCACGATTTTAAATAATTAGTTTCTTGTATTCAGCATTCATTTTGTCAAAAATGGCAAAAGCAGAATTTGTAAATTCCAAATTGACCATGCTCTCTATATCCTGAAATCCTTTTATTTTGTCGCTTTCCAAAAATTTATAGACCTGCTCAAAAGGACCAATTTCCACTTTTAGAATGTATTTGTTATCGTTTTTAAAAACGTTAATTACTAAATTTTTGTGTGGAATGATGCCGATATGTCTCATGATGAGGCCTATTTTTTGTCAAAAGTAAGCTTGATTAAACGTGAGTAATCCTCATAAAGTTGTTCAAATTCCGGAAAATTCTGGATTAAATAATTGATATGTTTTGAAATGGTTTCATTGTCCTTCCTTTTTGCAGGCCCGGTCTGGTTCAATCCGGGTTCAGTTAAAAAAGCGGTTGATAAACTTTGATCCACAAGAGGCTTCAATATATCAAACGGCAAATGATTTGCAGTTAAAATTCTATGGGCGATTACTAGATTGAAATTGGTAAAATTATTTGCAAAAACCGCTGCAGTATGAATCGCCATTCTATTATCATCGGAAATTATATGATGCCTGCATTTTAATCTGTCAATGAGCAACAACAATTCTTTAGGGGTATCGTCAATGAACTGTGTAAACACCGGTATTTTATTCCATTTAACCAAATTATGTTTTGAAAACGTCTGCAGAGGATAAAAAACACCTGTATTTGCAGAAATTGGGTCATATACTTCAAGTCCTCTCGAGCCGGAAGTATGAACAAGGATTTGAGATGAAATTATTCTAGATTGAATGCTTTTCATCACATCAGCTATCTCGTCGTCTTGGACACATACAAAGATGATTTCAGCATCCAAACTTGCCTCTGAAACTTGAGAAATATAATTTGCTTGAACAGCTGCTGCCAGATTTTTGCCGGTGGTTGAATTTCTTGAAATAATTTCAATTGCAAGATTACCTTGAGAAAATAATACAGTCCCAAGCTGAGTAGCAACATTTCCTGACCCAACAAGGCAATATTTAAATCCTGCTTTATTATCCATTTTTACGCATTGCAGCAGTAATCAATCCGGCTACCATCATCATGCCACCTAACCATACCAATATTATACCTGGAAAATGGATCATTTGCAGAATGAGAAATTTTCTGCTTGAATTTTCCTGATTAAATAAAATGGGAAGCAGGGGAGGAATATCCTGTGAAGTATTGTATTCGATTTCAAATTTATATATCTTCCTTAGTGGATCTACACCTGTCAAACTCAATTTTATTTCACCATTCTTACTGATGTCATGCCAGAAATAAGGGATCTGATTTGAAATGAGGTAAACGGGTTTTAAGACAGTATTTATCTCTGTACCTTTAATATTTACTTCAGTCATGATGTGAATTATTTCTGGTAGATTGTTGTCATTTATAGCTTTTTTGATAAAGTGTTTGATATTCCCTAAGCTGATATCACCTAATCCCACAAGTTGAATGTGTTGGCCTTGAGACAACTTAAAGCTCTGTTTTCTTTTCCTGTATGATTGTAAAAAAAACTGTGTGCTGTCATGAGACCGGATGGCGGTGTTTTGATATTCCGGATCCTGATTTTTTCCAACTGCTTGCTTGTCTTCCAGTATGATATCAGATTTAGGTAATTTACCTGGATCAAGCTGATTTTCATTATGGAGATAAAATAAGTAGTGGGGTTCTGTAACGAATAAACTCGAAGTATCTAACTGCCTACTTTGATAGCAGAAACTATCTAAACGAAGTGAGCCTGTTATCCTTCCTACTCTCAAATCAAGCCTCAATTCATCGAGCGCTTTTTGTGGCGCCTGGGATTCATTTGATTGAGCAACATGAACAAAAATATCATGGCTGAATTGATGTTTGACATATGGGATATATGCCACAATTTTATTGTTCTTGTAGTCCCTTTGTACTGAAGGTTTTAAAATAAAGCTATCTTTAATTTGCCCTTGAACATTATAGTCTTTAACCGAAATTAAATAAGTGGTGAAAGGCTTTTCCGTTTTTTCGGCGAGATAATTTAATTCATACGATTCAGTTTTAGAAGGTTTCCCAAATTGTAGCATAAAATGTTTTTTACTTTCTGCATTTTCATTTTCAATGAGTGAAATATTCTGAGAAAGTGTAATGTACTGCTTATATACTCCACTAATGAGTACTCCCATGATAAAAACCCCAAAGCCAATATGTGAAACAGTTGTTGAAAGTTTTTTATTCCATAAATGTTTGTTTTGGTGAAAATATAGTAATGTCATCAGTATCATACCAATAGCTGAAGACATTAATACGAAATTGCTAAACGTATATTTTGGAAAATAATATAATATGGCACCACCTATGCTCATGCTGATGATCCCTGTCACAATGAATATTCTATAAGTTGTTTTGATCCGCTCTGTAGTCAGGAAAGTATAATAGGGTATTAGTAATGCGAGGCTTGAAGTCAGGCAGATGCAAACTGCTATCCATAACTGAAATCGATTGTGGTGATCGATAGGGTCAATGGGGCCGTTTTTCAAATATTTCATTGCATTGAAATCCAATACAGTAGATAACTGATTTACAATTTTATTGTAAACGGGGATTGAAGTGGTAAATCCGATCAATCCGGCGCTAAATAATAAAACCAGAGCAGCAACAAATAACCAAAATTCCCTTGATAGCAATTTTTCTTCATCTTTAATTTGTGGAATGGTTTTATATTTTCTAAAAAAAATAGATATGGACAAAATCGCAAGTGAAGCCAGAAAAAAAACAAGTTGGTATTCCAACCCCATTTGAGTAAAAGCGTGCGCAGAGCTCTCTCCCAATATCCCGCTTCTGGTCAAATAAGTAGAGTATAGGACAAGTAAAAAGCTTAAAATATAATATGTAAAAAGTGAATGGAAACCACGTCTTGTGTTTTGGACAATAAAATGAGTGTGCACGCCGGCTAACAAAAGTATCCATGGTACTAGACTCATGTTCTCGACTGGGTCCCATGCCCAATACCCTCCAAAACTTAATGCCTCATAAGCCCAAGCGGAACCCATTAATATACCTAGTCCCAAAATTGCCGTTGTGATCAAACTCCATCTCAAACTTTTCTTGACCCATGTCTGAAAATCTCCGGTAGTCAATGCAGCTAGTGAGTAAGCCCAGGGAACAACAGTGGCAGCAAAGCCAAAAAACAAAACTGGTGGATGGATGAGCATCCAGTAATTTTGCAAAAGAGGATTCATTCCTTTTCCTGTTATTTTGGAGACATATTCGGGATCCGAAAAAATAGGAGCATCGATCATATGTCTCAGCAATACAAAAGGGTTACTTCCAAGCCTATAATCTCCCAGGTAAATACCCAAAAGCATACTGCATAGTAATACCTGCACTCCGACTATACAGACCAGCACGATCCTGTTGATCCGATTTTGATCCTTTAAAAAGAATGATCCAATACAAGCATTCCAAAACATCCAAAGTAAAAAACTCCCTTCCTGACCTTCCCAAAAGCCCGATAGTAAAAATCTGAGTGGTAATTCATCTGAAACATGCGTCCATACGTATTGATATTCGTAATATTTGCTGTACATTATGTACAATAGAAGTCCAATTGTCAAGAGAATTCCTGAAAATTGAATATGGTATGCCCATTTAAACCAAACAGCATGAGAATCTTTTGATTTAAATGTAAAATGAAGTATTAAAATAAATATTCCTGAATAAAAAATAATCAATAAGAATAAATTTCCCAGATAATGCGGCCATATGTGTTCACCCGAGTAAAGGACATCCATCATTTTGATAAAGCTTTGATCATTTTTTCTTCATCATTGTATTTGGAAGGACATTTCAACAATATTTCATTTGCTTCAAACGCTTCGTTTTCAAACTTTCCGGTTACAACTACCTGTTCTGAAAGTTCAAAATCCTGAGGTTTTGCAGCATGCAAGTTGACTTTTTCGGTGACTCCATTGACATCCTTGAGATAAAAGCTGAAGAGATTTGGATTTATTTCGGGATCGTAGTTCATCTCTTTATCCTTGCGCAATGTCCCTGCAATTTTTACAATATTTTGATCCTTTTTGGCATCTTCAAATCCCGCATATTTCGTGAGATCCGCTGAAGCATTTACCAAGAGCGCGATGGCTGCACAAATCATTACTATAGCTATAATCCAGGTTTTTTGCATCAATGTATGAATTGTAAAAGATTGATTACAAATGTAATGCGACAATGTTGATGAATATTGGAAAAATTAAAAATAACTGCCCAATAAATCCAAATTTTGCAATGAGATTCGTGATGAGAGCCCGAATTGCATTAAAATCCAAATTATTGATTAATGGGTGGTTATACAAAACAAAAATTGAAGGAGTGATTTTACACTACAATGAGGGAATTGAGCAAGACTTTAGCTCGCTTTATGAATGCTTTAGAGTGAGTAAACTTGATTTTTTAAATTCCTTTTGGAATAACAATAAATGAAATTCATGCAACTTTTTTGGGCTTGTTCACTAAATCTTTGATTGCGAATATAGCTTAACTAGCAGCGTTTGGATTCCAGATGGTTTGCTTCGGGATCAAAGGCAGCCACAAAATTTGGCATAATATTACCATTCACAGGAGGTATAATCTTGGATTAGGTCTTTTGAATAAAGCATGTATCCAGGCCTTCTGCTTTTAATTTTTTCGGATTGTTTATCTTTGACCTTGAATTTGAATTATGTCATCTGTTTCATTATTTGCTGCAAACCTTCTTTTAGAATCACCTAGATCACACCAAATTCAGGTACCGGCGCTGGAAGTTCCAGTCGGATCCTGGGTAGAGATCATAGCAAGTAATGCAGAGGGGAAGACGATGATTATGAATGCCTTTACAGGATATCTGGCATTCAAACAAGGTCAGCTAAAGGTTTTAGATTTTGGGATGAATCCAATTTCTGCTATTGATCTTAGTACGTTGCGACGTAAAATAGCCTATATAAGACCTTTTCCTGATCTGGTCACGGACAAAACTGTGAGAGTAAATCTTTCATTGGCACTCTCCGCCGCCAACCGAGTCCTGGACGCAGATATGGAGCAACTTATATTACAAAGTCTCTCAATGTTCGGTATTGAAGACTTGAATAAAGTCATCATCAGTCAACTTTCCAGTTCTGAGCAATTATTGGTTCAACTTGCCAGAGCATTAATTGTGAAGCCGAAGATCATTTTTATTGACAACTGTCTTACAATTTTGGACGCCACCAAACGACGCTTTGTGATGGACGTTTTGTCTTCAATTCGCTCCAAAGAAAGATGTACAATTATCCTGAGCGGCTTTGAGCCTACAGTGCCTGAGGAAGAAAATGCACTGAAATACCAGATAGTTAGAAGATCTTTGATTCCGATGGAGTGAGGCTATGTAATGGTGCAAAACTATCCGGACTTCATTCTTCAAAAGTTTGGATTTGGAGCTGAGCTTAATGGTGGAAATTATTACTACCAAAGGAATGTCATTTATTTAGCCCAAATGGCTAGCTCGATGAAGGTAGCTATTATCTTTGCACCTTAAAACTGTACAGGATGTTCGAAAGCTTAAATGAAAAGTTAGAAGTTGCATTTAAAAACCTCAAAGGGGAGGGCAGTATCACAGAGTTGAATGTGGCTGAATCGATCAAAGAGATCAGAAGAGCTCTTGTTGCCGCCGACGTCAATTACAAAATAGCAAAAGAATTTACTGACAAAGTCAAAGACCAGGCATTGGGTACTAAGAACGTCTTAAAAGCTGTGAAGCCTGGCGAACTTATGGTCAAAATCGTGATGGATGAGCTTGTGGAGCTTATGGGTGGACAAGCTGCCGGTCTCAATCTCAGCGGAAATCCTGCGGTGATACTTATTTCCGGTTTGCAAGGGTCAGGAAAGACGACGTTTTCGGGCAAGCTGGCATTATACCTGAAAACTAAGAAAAACAAGAAGCCCCTTCTCACAGCATGCGATGTGTACCGTCCAGCCGCGATAGACCAATTGTCTGTGCTTGGTGAACAAATAGACGTGCCGGTTTATAAAAATCTAGGGTCGCAAGATCCGGTTACTATAGCAAAAGAAGCAATAGACCAAGCCAGAGCTAACGGAAATGACGTGGTCATCATAGATACTGCTGGTCGTACCTCCGTGGATGAGGAAATGATGGCAGAAATCGAGAGAATAAAGAATTCTATTCTGCCTTCTGAGACCTTATTTGTAGTGGATTCAATGACCGGTCAAGACGCTGTCAACACGGCTCAAGCTTTTCATGACAGGATACAGTTCGATGGCGTCGTATTGACCAAGTTAGACGGAGATACCAGGGGTGGTGCAGCGCTCTCTGTAAAATATACCATCGGAAAACCGATCAAATTTATTTCTACCGGAGAAAAGCTAGACACCTTGGATATCTTTTATCCGGACCGTATGGCGCAGCGCATATTGGGAATGGGTGATATTGTTTCATTCGTTGAGAAAGCTCAGGATCAGTTTGATCAGGCAGAAGCAAAGAAGATTGAAAAGAAAATCAAACAAAATGCATTTGATTTTAATGACTTCCTCAGTCAAATCAATCAGATTAAAAAGATGGGCGATATTAAAAGTTTGCTTGGTATGATTCCTGGAGTGGGCAAACTCACCAAAGACATTGACATTAATGATAGTTCATTTAAAAAAGTAGAGTCCATTATCCAGTCTATGACTCCTGATGAAAGGCTCAAACCCGAAATTCTAAATATGAACCGCAAAATGCGCATAGCTCGGGGTTGTGGACAAACTGTCCATGAGATCAATGCATTCATCAAGCAATTTGAAGAGATGCGCAAGATGATGCATATGATGAGTAAAGGTCAAGGCATGTCCAATATGATGAATCAGATGAGAAATTTTAGAAGATAGGACAGTTCTGATTCATAGATTCAAATGGATTTATATATCTTTCCAGCAAAATTTCTTAAAACATGAAAATCAAGTTTATACTTTTGGTTTTATTCCTATGTTCAACTGGCTCAAATACAGCTTTTGCACAGTTGTCAAACGGTTCTCCGGCTCCTGATTTTGCAGTCACCACCATAACAGGGGGATCGTACAGTTTGTATGGGGCAATGGGCGCCAACAAAGCAGCTTGCTTAGATTTTATGGCTACTTGGTGTGGCCCTTGTTGGAGCTTTCATCAGAGTGGTGTCTTGGAGAGTGTTTATGCCAACTTATCTTCTGAGACAACTGTAGTCATGTTGGAAGCAGATTACAATACTAATACTTCTTGCCTCTATGGCCCTTCTGGCTGTGTAGGTGGCACTCAGGGCAACTGGGTTTCAGGTACTCTATATCCAATCTGCGATCTGCAAAGCGGCGATGGTGTAAGAGAATCATACCAAATCAATTATTTTCCTACTTTATATGTGATTTCTCCTGATAAAAGAGTCTGGGAGATCATTTCTAGGAGTTACTCCAATTATGAAAATTGGATCACAAAAAGTTTTAAACTCAATGTGGTTTCAGCTAATATCACGAATTCTATCTGTGGTAATGATGGTAAAGTAGACATCAATGTGACTGGAGGCTATGGTAGTCTGGATTATTCATGGAGCAATGGTGCTACATCTCAAGATTTAACAAATGTAGGGGCAGGTACATACGAAGTGACCATCACTGACAACAACGGATATTTCAAAGAATTTGGCCCCTACACCGTAAGTGGCACTCAGAAGGGGATGGAAATACTTAGCACAAATGTTCAGCACAATCTATGTCATGGTGATGCCGTTGGCTCTATCCAGATAGATTTGGATTATGGGACACCTCCATATAGATTTTTGTGGTCAAATGGATCAATAGATCAAAATATTGAAAATTTACCTGCAGGGAATTATTCTCTTACTATCACTGATGCATTGAATTGCAAATTATACAAATCAGCGCAGATTACACAACCCGCAAAATTGTTGGCAGATTTTGATGTCGTAGATGAAACTTGTAATGACGAAAACGGAGGAATTGTATTTCAAACCACCGGAGGAGTCCAACCTTATCGTTATAATATTGGATTTGGTGACCAATCATACCCAGAATTCGGCGGCCTCGCAGCTGGTAATTATTCAGTTACCATTCAGGACAGAAATGATTGTGAATTGGTTGTCCAATTTGAAATCAATGGAACCAATAAACCCGAAGCCCTAACACAAATTTCTTCTCATATCAATTGTGTAAATGATACTGTATCTGTATTAGGAGAAGGAAGTACTCAAGGCTTGCATTTGAAGTATGAGTGGAGTACTCAAAATGGAAAAATTGTTTCGAATCCTTCACAAGTGAATATTGAAGTTGATAAAAAAGGATGGTATGTACTGAAAGTAACGGACCTGAATACTTATTGCTATGACAAAGATTCAATTTTTGTCAATGATTTGAGAAAGTTTCCCGAAATGGAAGGAGTCAGAGATAGTTTACTCAATTGTCTTACAGAATCTCTGAATCTTGCTCCAAAATTTTCTGCTCCCCATTTGAAATATTTTTGGACAAAGATGTCAGTTCCACAATTCAAGGACACTTCTCGCATCCTCAATGTAAATTTTGGAGGGAATTATGTATTCAATTTATTGGATACCATCAATCAATGTCTGACATTGGATACAGTAGCCATTGGTGAAAACAAGATTAAGCCTCAGATTTCAGTTGTGGAACCATTGGTATTGAATTGTACAATAAATCAAGTAAATGTTGATGCTTCCGGATCTTCGACCGGTTCGAACTACAGTTTTAAATGGACAAGTTCTGACGGAAATATCCTGGATGGCAATAGCTTGAATGCATTGGTGGATTCTAAAGGAAATTATAATCTAAAAATTACAGACAAAACAAACTATTGCAATCGTGACAGCACAATCATTGTATTGGAAGATAGAACAAAGCCTACTGTTAATGTTGGCGAGGTAAATTCAATATTATTTTGCCAATCCAATAGTGTAATTCTAGATGGAACAAAATCTTCTTCTGGAGTCAGGTACACACCTCTATGGACTACAGTTGATGGTCACATAGTCAGTGGACAAAATACCCTGTCACCTCTCGTGGACAAAAAAGGTACCTACACATTGACTGTGAATGATCTCATAAACACGTGTACATCAACAGCTGATCTACTTGTTGATGAACAGAGTAGCTTGACTTCTATTTTTGAAGGCTCTGCAACACTACTTTCTGTGAAGTTCGCCGATAAAACAACAGGGTTAATCCAATCCAGATTGTGGAATTTTGGTGATGGATTGACGAGTACAGAATTGAATCCTGAGCATATTTACACTAAAGATGGAAATTACAAGGTTTGTCTTAATGTAACAAATGAATGTGGAAGCTCAGAGTCATGCCAGGAATTTCGCTTATCTGCCTCTGCAGTGCTGACTATTTCTAACTGGCAAGTTCAAAATGTATCTTGTAATGGAGGAACTAATGGCTCTATTCGTGTTATTGCCGGTGGAGGTACACCTCCATATATTTTTGATTGGGACAATGGAGCAAGTTCATCAGAATTAAATAATTTGCCGGCAGGTAATTACAATTTGGTATTGAAAGACAATGCGGGAAATACTTATTCCCAGAGTTTCACGGTCAGTGAGCCGGATGCCATAGCCCTGAGTTCGGCTAATATTACTCATTCTACAGGGGCAGCTGATGGTTCGATTGATATTACTGCTCAGGGTGGTACGAAGCCTTATACATTCCTGTGGAACAACAATTCTACAAATGAAGACCTCATTCAGGTTCTACCTGGATTTTACTCATTAAAGGTTATTGATGCTTTACTTTGTGAGAGAAGTTTCGGACCTTTTGAAGTTAAGAATCTAACAGGAACAAATGATTCTCATCTAGCTACACATGTCAATATAGCACCCAATCCTGCAGGAGGAATGAGTAGAATAAGTTGGTATTTCGGTGAAAGAGCTAGTGCTAAAACTTCTATAGAGATACGAGATGCGCAGGGTACAGTTCTGCAAAATTGGATAGTCTATAACAAACCGTTTTCAGAAATCAACGCAACTGATTTTGTTCCTGGTGTTTATTATATTCGAATCAAAAATGCTGAAAAAGAAATAAGCAAAGCCTGGGTTGTTCAATAATTCATGACCCTTTTTTATTGAACATTATAATATTTAAAACAAAGTATAAATACGGAATCTCAAAGAAAGAAAATCGAGGTTCCGTATTTTTTTAGATCCGAAATAAATCAAATCTCCAATGAGTATTAAGTTCAGACTTACCCTGATCAGTTTTATGCAATTTTTTGTATGGGGTGCATGGTTGATCACAATTGGCAACTATTGGTTTGCGACCAAAAACTGGTCACCGGTACAGTTTGGAGCAGTATTTTCTACACTTGCCATTTCATCAATTTTCATGCCTCCGGTCATTGGAATCATTGCTGATAGGTGGGTCAATGCAGAACGACTTTATGGTTTACTTCATATCTGTTACGGCCTGAGTTTATTCTTTCTCCCACAGGCGATGGATCCTGCAGCATTTTACACCATCATGCTTGTTGCGATGTTGTTTTATATGCCGACGATATCAATGTCTAATGCAATATCATATACGATTCTAAAGAGTCAAAGTTTCGACGTGGTCAAAGTATTTCCACCGATTCGAGTATGGGGTACTGTTGGCTTTATTGTTGCTATGTGGATCACTAATCTCAGTGGGAATAAGGCAACGGCGGGGCAATTTTATATTGCATCCGCAGGTGCAATATTATTGGGTTTATATTCATTTACCTTGCCTGCTTGTCCACCACAAAATAAGATAGCAAAAAATGCTTCATTGTCAGAACAATTAGGTCTGAATGCATTCCAATTGTTTGTAAATTACAAGATGGCACTATTCTTTATTTTTTCATTATTTCTGGGAGCAGCACTACAGCTTACCAATATGTATGGCGATGTTTTTTTGGATGGATTTAGAACTCAACCCGAATATGCTCATTCACTTGTGGTACGCTATTCAACTTTGATTATGAGCATTTCACAAATTTCCGAGACAGTATTTATTGTGACTATTCCATATTTTTTGAAAAAATTCGGAATCAAAAAAGTTATGTTATTCGCTATGTTGGCATGGGTGTTGCGTTTTGGCTTGTTTGCTTATGGAGACCCTGGTCCAAATCTTTGGATGATTATCTTGTCTTGCATCGTGTATGGAATGGCTTTTGATTTTTTTAATATTTCAGGTTCACTCTTTATAGAAACTTCTACTGACGCCAATATTCGGTCAAGCGCTCAAGGTTTATTTATGATGATGTCTAATGGAATAGGTGCATTTTTAGGTAGTATCATCAGCGGGTGGCTTATTTCCAATTATTTCATGGTGGATGGAGTAAAAGATTGGCATCATATCTGGTTGACTTTTGCTGCATATGCTTTGGTGATCGCAATTGCATTTATGATATTATTCAAGCATAAACATAAGCCTGAACAAATTAATTTTGAGCATTGAGTTAGATTAGAAGAAATATTACATTTATCCTTGATTGGAAATTATACATAAAAATGTATAGACCTCATATAAAGCTTTTTTTATAAGTACTTGCTGGATCCCATAAGCATCCATCTGATAGATACCCTGCATGTGGGGTCCTATGTCCAGGATAGTGCAGGACAGTTGGTTTTTTTCTCTGATGGCTCCCAATTTGCGCTTATGGAAGTATTTGACTTCAATGTAGGTTTGTCGATCTATTTGCACAATTTTGACCGATGTACCTTACAGATCGATTATGTTTGCTAATATAATCATCCCACTATTGGTTTTGTAGGTCTAGGTTTCTCTTCAAATTCCCGGTATTTGTATTACAGTGAAGCAAAAGAACTCTTTCAGATGGACTAGGAAGATGTCTTCACCTTCATGTTTCCTGA
The DNA here is from genome assembly GCA_016710235.1 of Saprospiraceae bacterium. Lineage (NCBI taxonomy): Bacteria > Pseudomonadati > Bacteroidota > Saprospiria > Saprospirales > Saprospiraceae > Saprospiraceae bacterium. The sequence continues at coordinate 2,877,867 of JADJLG010000001.1, read as the reverse complement.
TCAGACAGATACAAAACCAGACCAGATGGGGTTCAGGATATGACGGGCATCAATTAGTCCCTGATGACAAGAATTATATCACAATTCACACAATAATTTTGTGATGCACGATCCATCGGCCCAATGACAAGCGCAGTGCATCTCTTCCAGAATCAAATGAATTTGCAATTCAAACTTTGACCTTTGGACGGCAGCACCTGTGACAGTCTCGGTATAGAAAATGTCCGCTAGTCCTTGTGAAGACAGGATCAGGATACATTGGATTACCTGCATTTTGTGTTTACAGATTTGAGTGTATACGAGCCAGCTGAGTGACTTTGGGACTTTGGAAATGGCAATCAAAGCAATCAGAAACATCCTGACCACAACTACCTCTGGAACAGAACTTGTACCGCCTGCCTTACGGTAAAGAATTTATATATTGCGGATAGCTTGTGTAGGACATTGCACATTGGCAGCACAAGGGTATCAGCAGTAGAGGCTGACATCGATATTCGTTTTGTGCTCAATCCTTGTCAAGAACTACTTTATCTCAATGTACTGGAATACCAACCCTGGAAAATATACAGTAAAATCACCGACTTCTATGGCAGAGATGTAAAGGTCAAAACATTTTTCAGGACAGTAATGATATAGACATGAGTAAACTACTACAAGGCATATACCAGCTTCAAGTTTGGGAAAATAATACCTGTATCAAAACAGAAAATATATTAAGGATGGGTGATCAATATTTATTTCATTTTGGTCCATAAAATTTTATTCCCATTGAGTTTTCAGAGCATTATCAACTCTTTGTATGCAAAATTTTATTGAGATGAAGAAGCGAATCTCAACCAAGCAGGGTCATTATTGATGAGATGTAAATTAATTGTCAAGTATCATTTCTTTTCGATTTCCACTTCTGCGATTTGAATTGAACTTAAAGAGTAGGTTGTCTATTTTTTCAAAGCCTTTAAATTAGATTGCTTAACAAGATTTAATGAATAACCAAAAAATGAATAAAAATATTATGAATTTCAAACTATTATTGACCCTATTAGGGTTTAATATTTTTTTTTCAAATTACAGTTATACCCAGTGCACACCAAGTCCTTCAAGTGATTGTCTAAACACCGTAAAATTATTGTGTGGCTTAGGTGAGTTAAATGGATATACTTGTCAGATTACTGCTGATCAACACCCGGATTATTATCCATGTGGGACAACGGCGCTTTGTCCGGGATCAGGCCCTGATGATGGTCCTCAAAATACAGAATGGTGGTCATTTGTAACAAAAGGAGGTAATGTAAGTATTACTATTAATTATTCCTCATGCAACCTTGGTCAAGGGCTGCAAATGGGTATTTGGGCGGATTGTTTCTGTGGTCAAGAAATTACTTGTCATTCAATATGTACCGGTGCTCCAGGCTCTTATACGATTTTAGCAAACTTGGAAGCTTGTAAGTATTATTATTTATTCGTTGATGGATGTGGTGGGGATATTTGCAATTATACTTTAAGCATTACAGGAGGCGATGCACCGGAATTGGTACCTATAACCACTATAATAGGCGAGACTAAATTTTGTGAAGGAAATTGTAATATGTATGAAGAAGTGGAACGAGGTTCATCCTCATGTCTTAATTTTTTCAAATGGACCTTGGATGGTTTAATTTTAGAAGATTTTGAACGAGTAGTTAGACTGCCGCAAGACTTAAGCCCTGGAACTTATACTTTGTGTGTCAGTAAATTTGTCGGTGATAATCCATTCGGGCAGATTTGTTCTGAAACAGCCCCATTCTGCAAAACAATCACTATTGAGCCCAAAAAAAGCTATGTTGGCAATAAAGCATATATCTGTTTTAATAAATTACCATATTATTGGCACGGTATAGAAATTAATTCGGACGGTACCTATACAAAAGAATTTGCAGATGCGAATTGCTGCAAATATGACTCAGTCAGAGATTTTTATATTCTTCCTATTCCGGAATCTCCAAGTGTTTACTTCATTGGCAGTGACAGTACAGATCTTTATAAAGATCCAACCACAGGACAACAGTATAAGGGTTGTAATAATTACAAAATAATAGATGTAATAAATTCTACAATCCCGTACCGTTGTGATTCAGCATACCATCTCTTTACTATATATCCCGGATTCAAAAGTGTCATGGAATCAGCATGTCGGGAGGATAGCTTACTATATTTTCCAAATATTAAGGATGTAACTAAATATTGTGCGAACAACGTAGACGTAAAGTATACTTTTGCATACCGCTGGTTCGAAACTTCAGATACTTCTGTTACTATAAGTCATGAAGAAAATTTAAATGCTACATTGTTGAAGAAAGGCAATTATTGCCTGGAATTATCGGTTGATGTAGGTTATGGAGATGCAGATAAAAAAATTAAAACATTCTTTTGTGAATATTTTAATGAAGATTCAATTCAACTAAAAGACTTTAAACTAAAGGGAGATACGATAATTTGTGATGCCAGGACTTCAATTTTTTCCATTGATTCTACACTTTATTATCAAAGCATTCATTGGAATGTTACAGGAGGATTGATCTCAACTCCCGATCCAGAAAATAAAACACAGATTCAAATAGAGTGGGATAGTCTGAGATCTGAAGCAGAAGTTTGTGTAGGTGTCAGAAATTTTTGTGATATCAAAAAACAGATTTGTCAAAAAGTATATTTTTTGACCAGTCCATCAAAACCGGACGCAGGTGCAGATCTCATCATCTGTGGAAGTAATGCGACACTAAAAGTAAATTCAAATGGTGTCGGAGGAATCTGGAGACAAATTTGCGGTGATTCTGCAACGATCGCATCACCTCAGCTAACGGTATCAAATGTCGAAGTCAATCAAGCAGGAAAGTATTGTTTCGAATGGGTTTCAGGAAATTCAAATTGCTCCAGTAGTGATACAGTGGAATTGACCTTCTACGATACATTCACCAAAGACACCATCGAACAAATCATATGCGATACTTCTCTCCAAGGATATACCTATCAATTCAGTATAATTGGAGGCAAGACACCATACTTGATAATCAAAGGAAATGGAACCATCGAGAATTCTACTGTTTACCATTCAGCTTATGTGCCCAACCAAATACCGGATACTGTGATTCTTAGGGATGACAATGGTTGCGAATTTCAGTTTATCCAAAATCATACCTGCGAAACCACAAATAACAAGGTCGTTGATCAACTTCAGGATATAAAAATATTGCCCAATCCTGCCAGCGAATGTATTTATATCACAGGAATGCAAAATATACAAGTGTATTCAATTGAATTATATGATCTCAGTGGAAGGAGAGCTATGTATTTAAATGACAAGGACATTACCGATTGTATATCCATAAAGCATCTTCGAGATGCGGTCTATTATGTGAAAATCAATACAGCCAAAGGAGTTAAGTTGAACTCATTCATTAAATCTTCTCAATAATTATCCAATTGGACCAATGAAATATAAAAAGGCCATCTGTTTTGATGGCCTTCATTATTGACATGATTTTTGAAACTACTATCTGGCAAATAATATCTCGCGATATTTTGGCATTGGCCAGTATTGATCTTCAACGATAAGTTCCAGATCATCCACATGACCCCGAATAGTGAGAAATAGTGGTTTGACATTTTCACAGAAGTAAACTGCCTGCTCTTTGGTATTTTTCTTTTTGTGGGCATTTACTTTTTCGGTTTCGATCTTTTGAATATTTGAATAGATCTCATCTATGTGTTCTGAAATTTTATTGATCAGATCTTGCACACTTTTAGTTGTCGATTTTGACAAACCAGCGTCTTGGGCTAATTTGACATTTTTGAAAAGGTCTGACTGATATCTTAAACATGCCGGGATGATTTGATTGAGGCCAAGTTCTACAATTAGGCTACCTTCAATCTCAACCTTTTTAATGTACTTTTCAAGATAAATTTCATGTCGAGCTTCCTGCTCTTTTTCAGAGAGTATGTTGAATTTGCTGAAAAGATGAATTGCTTTTTTAGAAACCAATGCATCCAATGCTTCTGGAGTTGTTTTAATATTTGGTAAACCTCTTTTGGCGGCTTCTTTAGCCCAACTATCGCTATAATTGTCTCCTTCAAAAAGAATTGCCTTACAAGATTTGATACACGAACGAAGCTCTTTCAATATTGCAGAATCTTTTTTGTCACCTGCTTCAACATTCTTGTCCACTTTAGCCTTAAAATCACTCAGCTGATGAGCGACAATAGTATTCAGTATCATCATTGGGTCTGCGCAATTCGCAGAAGATCCCACCGCGCGGAATTCAAACTTGTTTCCTGTAAATGCAAATGGTGATGTTCTGTTTCGATCTGTATTGTCCATCATGACATCAGGTATCATTTTGTGTATATCGAGTTTAAGATTATTCTCTTCGTCCTCCTTTAAATCATCTTCTGCACGAGTTTCAATTGCTTCAAGCACTCTAGTAAGATAACCACCTATGAATACCGAAATGATCGCAGGAGGTGCTTCATTTGCACCAAGCCGATAATCATTGCTTTCTGATGCTATACTGGCTCTGAGCAGGTCTGCATGATCATGAACAGCCTTGATCGTATTGATGAAGAATGTCAAAAACTGAAGGTTGTTGCGAGGAGTTTTTCCGGGCCCTAAAAGATTGGTTCCAGTATCAGTGCTCATAGACCAATTGTTGTGTTTGCCGGAGCCATTGATCCCCGCAAATGGTTTTTCATGCAACAAGACCATAAGGTGATGCCTCCGAGCCACGCGATCCATTAGATCCATCAAAAGCGAATTGTGGTCTACGGCTATATTAGCTACTTCAAACATTGGTGCACACTCGTACTGACTTGGTGCGACCTCATTGTGCCGAGTTCGCAGAGGGATACCCAGCTTGTGACATTCCATTTCCAGATCAACCATAAAATTGTAAACTCTCTCCGGTATGGCGCCGAAATAATGATCTTCCAATTGCTGACCTTTTGCAGGACCTCTGCCAAAAATGGTTCGTCCGCTTGCCATCAAATCAGGACGGGCATAATACATTGCTTTGTCGATGAGGAAATATTCTTGCTCCCATCCAAGTGTGGCCGTTACTTTATTTACAAATCGATCAAAGTAACGCGCTACGCCAGTTGCTGCTTTGTCCAAAGCTTCTATCGATCGGAGTAGGGGTGCCTTATGGTCCAGCGCTTCACCGGTATATGAAATAAATACAGTTGGAATGCACAGTGTCTTGGACCCTGCAATATCCATAATGAAAGCGGGTGACATAGGATCCCAAGCAGTATAGCCCCGCGCTTCAAATGTCGCTCTCAGTCCACCACTGGGAAAAGAAGAGGCATCGGGTTCAGCTTGTACTAAAGCATCACCATCAAACTTCTCAAGCGGAGAACCATTGCTGGAGAGCGTAAAGAAACTGTCGTGTTTTTCAGCTGTAGAACCCGTCAGTGGTTGGAACCAATGAGTATAATGGGTTGTACCTTGCTCCATCGCCCAGGATTTTAGTCCCGCGGCGATTTGATCCGCCAGCTCACGAGAAATTTTCTGACCCTGCGAAAGGTGTTGGTTGTAAGACTTATATGCCTCATTGGAAAGGTAGGCGCGCAGTTTTTGGTCATTGAATACATTTTCAGCGTAATACCCTGAAATTTTTAGATTAACTCTTTCTTTCACATTCTTTTGGCGTGATAAGAAGAGCTGGAGAGCTGTGTTGCGGTTGTTTGTCATAAATAATGAGAATTTTAAAAATTTAAGCAAAAGTATAAATATTTTAAGCTTTTGACTCCCAAATGTGATTAAATTATAAAAATATATGATAAATATTACCTGTTTTAATGTAATTCGAGACTATATTAACCAAATTTATCATATTTATAATATTCTTATATACTCTTGCTCGTGAGCAGATTTAAAGATCAAGAATTGCAGTTATTTTAAAATAAGTGTATATTTGCAGCGCTAAAACAGATCTTCGTGATCGCATTTGGTCATTTTTTAAAATTTTATAATGAGTTCTTATTTAAGTAAAGAAAAAGTATCAGACATTTTCAAACAGTACGGAGGCAGTGCGAGCAATACTGGATCTACTAAAGGTCAAATCGCATTGTTCACATTTAGAATCCAGGCTCTTTCTGAGCATCTCCGTTCCAACAAAAAAGATCATTCATGCAGACGCTCTCTGCTTCATCTGGTTGGAAAGAGAAAACAACTATTACAATATCTTCACCACAAGGACCTCGATCGTTACAAGAAAGTATTGGATCAGTTAGGATTAAGAAAGTAATCCGCATCGCATTGATCACATTTTTATAAATTCGGAATCGGGGAATATTTTCACTTGGATAAGCGAAAACAAGTGGATCAGTTTGAGATTGCCGGTTATTGTTTAACATATTAAGTTTTTCTATCATGGGTCAAAAAATCCCTTTTTCCACCTCATTTCATCTTCCCGATGGACGAGAGGTCATCCTCGAAACCGGCAAATTAGGTACTCTTTCTGATGGCTCAGCCGTCGTTAAATTGGGCAATACCATGCTGTTTGCATCGGTCGTTTCCAATAAAGAACCAAAAGAAGGCCAGTCTTTCTTCCCCCTTTCTGTAGACTACCAAGAGAAATTTGCAGCCGCAGGTAGAATACCGGGCAATTTTTTTCGAAGGGAATCTAAATTATCTGACTACGAGGTACTTATTTCGCGTTTAGTTGACAGAACGATGCGACCGCTGTTCCCTGATAACTATCTCAACGATACCCAGGTGGTCATTAATCTGATTTCAGGAGATGAAGAGACACTGCCTGATGCACTGGCTGGATTGGCAGCTTCGACTGCCATTACTTGTTCTAATATTAATTTTGATGGCCCCATTTCCGAAGTTCGTGTAGCAAAAATCAACGGGGAGTATGTCATCAATCCAAATAGATCTGCACTTAAAGAAGCCACACTGGACATTATTATCGGAGCTTCTCTCACGAATCTAATGATGGTGGAAGGAGAGGCCAAGGAATGTTCTGAAGAAGAAATGCTAGAAGCTATACGGGTTGGGCACGAAGCAATCAAAGTACAGTGCGAAGCGCAACTTCGATTAGCTGCGCAGCTTGGCGATAAAGTATCTATAAAAAGAACTTTGCCTGAAGTACTTGAGGTGAAAGAGGTGAAAGACTTGCTGAATGAGCATGCAGCTCTTCAAATTAAAAATGTGGCGATGTCTGCCTCAGACAAAAACACTCGAAAAGAAGCGTTTGACGCTATATTAAAGTCTGCAAAAGAAAAAATGCTAGAGCTTTATGGCGAAGAATTCGCAGCAGAGCACAAAAGCACTATTGAGTCATATTATGACAAATTGAAAAAAGAAATTGTCCGTCAGGTAGTCTTAGATTCAGGGATGAGATTGGATGGACGGAATTCAACACAGGTCAGACCGATTTGGACAGAGGTAGATTACTTGCCTTCGACACATGGGTCAGCGATATTCAATCGTGGTGAGACTCAATCTCTGACAAGTATAACTCTGGGCACTAAAGACGATGAATTGTTGATAGACAATGCTCTTTTGTCTTACGACGAAAGCTTTATCTTACATTATAATTTCCCGCCTTTCTCTGTCGGAGAAGCAAGACCACTCAGAGCACCAGGTCGCCGTGAAATAGGTCATGCTAATCTCGCTGCCAGATCTATTCGTCAGATAATGCCGGATGTTTTCCCATATACGGTTCGTATTGTATCTGATATATTAGAATCAAATGGTTCTTCGTCTATGGCCACAGTTTGCGCCGGATCACTGGCATTGATGGATGCTGGAGTACCTGTAAAATCTTCTGTTGCCGGTATTGCCATGGGCCTTATCGCCGACGGTGACCGAGTCGCCATTCTATCAGATATTCTGGGAGATGAAGATGCTTTAGGAGATATGGATTTTAAAGTAACAGGAACCCGGAAGGGTATTACCGGTACCCAAATGGATATGAAGATCGATGGCCTTTCTTTTGAATTACTCCAGAAAGCATTGCTGCAAGCGCGTGACGGAAGAATGCATATCCTCGACAAAATGGAAGAGTCACTCTCCATACCAAGAGATGACTTCAAACCGCACGCACCTCGAATTATGGAGATCATCATCGACAAGAGTTTCATCGGTGCTGTTATCGGTCCTGGTGGAAAAGTGATCCAGGAAATGCAAGCTAAAACCGGAACAAAGATTAATATCGAAGAAGTAGGAGATAAAGGTGTTATCAACATAGCAAGTAATAACAAAGAGGCAATAGAAGCCGCAGCCAAAATGATCCGCACAATCACATTCGTACCTCAGGTAGGTGAAATTTACGAAGGTCGAGTCGTCTCGATATTCCCTTATGGTGTATTTGTTGATTTCTTTGGCAAAAGTGGATTACTCCACGTTAGCGAAATCAGCCACCAAAGAGTTGACAAGGTCGAGGATTATTTCAAAGTAGGAGATCCAGTTACGATTAAATTGGTAGGAGTAGATCCAAAGACAAATAAGCTCCGATTATCGCGGAAAGCTGCTATGCAAAAAGAAACTAAAGATCAGCCAAATAAAGAAGATTAATCTTGCATCCACTACCGATACTTTTGTTTTGATCGGCAAAGTATAGGCTTTTCGAATTTGTGCGAGCAAACAAAATATCAAGTTTCTTGTTTGATTTAAGATACTTGCATAAAGGGTGAAAAAAGCGGGTTATATTATTTTATTATTAAGTCTATTAGGCAGCGTTCAGACTTTTTCGGAGCTGGTGAAAGCACCTCTTGTATTAGTTCATGTGCTCGAGCATCTGGTCAAAGATGAGCAGTTTAGCTTAACTGAATTTTGGGAGATGCATTACATCAGTGAACCGGTGATGGACGAAGATTTTGGAAAAGATCAACAATTACCGTTTAAGTCCGCTCATTTACCATCACACGAAATTAAAGACCTTTACTATCCTCAGCTATGCCAACTCCAGATCAGAGTTTCGACGAATCCTACTCGGAAATCTCGAAATTTTTTAGCTGACCTATGGATAAGTACAAATTACAGCGAGAATCTCTGGCAACCGCCAAAATGCAGCTGATGCAATTGACCTGAAAAATCATTCAGGTTGACCTTACTTTCCTCCACTTAATTATTGTTAAATAAATGAATATCCTGATCATTGAAGCTCAGTTTTAAGATTTTCGTGATTAGGGAACATTATTCAATACTTGATGTGAGGATCATTCTTCATCAGTTGTAAATTAATACATGTGTTAAACTCAATAATAGAATTTTCCATTCGACATAAACTGTTGATTGGCCTGATCACTGTCGTTTTTATCATCTACGGCTCCTATCAGGTAACAAAACTTCCCATTGATGCTGTCCCGGACATTACGGACAATCAAGTTCAAATCATTACTGTAGCTCCATCTTATGGTGCAATAGACATAGAGAGGTTGCTGACTTACCCTATAGAACAATCTTCTTCTAATATTCCAGGTATAAAGGAAATAAGAAGTTTCAGCAGGTTCGGTCTTTCTTTGGTGACCATCGTTTTCAAAGATGAAGTAGATGTCTACTGGGCCCGTCAGCAAGTAGCGGAAAGAATTCAACAGATTCAGGGGATACTTCCACCTGGAATGGGGACGCCTGAGTTAGGTCCTGTAAGCACAGGCTTGGGCGAAATTTATCAGTATGTTGTGAAAGCTGCCAAGTCTTATGAATCAAAATATGGCCCAACTGAACTTCGGACAATTCAAGATTGGATCGTAAGACGTCAACTGCTTGGTGTCGAAGGTGTAGCAGAAGTCAGTTCATTTGGTGGAAAGGTCAAGCAATTCCATGTTGCGATATCACCCGATAAACTCAACTCCATATCTCTTAGCTTGGAAGATGTTTTTAATGCTATTGAGTCGAATAACGGCAATACCGGTGGCTCATATATTGACAAAGGCCCCACCATCCAGTACATCAGGTCTGAGGGGCTCATCACATCAAAATCTGACATAGAAAATATCGTCGTCCGTTCATTGAAAACAGGTGAATCATATTTTATAAGAGACATCGCACAGGTAGAGTTGGGGACAGCCACCAGATACGGCGCGATGTGTATGGAGGGAAGTGGTGAAGTCTCAGGTGCGGTGGTCATGATGCTCAAAGGAGCAAACAGCAACCAGGTTATCAAAAACATCAAGGAAAAAATTGAAAGTATCAGAAAAACACTCCCTGAAGGTGTCGAAATAGAGCCTTTTTTGGACCGAACTAAAATGGTCAATAATGCGATCAGTACAGTAGAAAAAAATTTGATGGAAGGTGCATTGATCGTAGTATTTATACTTGTGGTTTTTCTTGGAAATTTGCGTGCCGGCCTATTGGTGGCTTCTGTGATTCCGCTTTCAATGTTGTTTGCTATTAGCATGATGAATTATTTTGGAGTAAGCGGAAATTTGATGAGTCTGGGTGCTCTGGATTTTGGTCTAATCGTAGATGGTGCTGTGATAATCGTAGAAGCAGTACTCCATCAACTACATATCAATTCTTCACTAAAATCAGTACATGTAGTTCACCATCAAGATTTAGACAAGACAATAGAACACACCACAAAAAAAATGATGAATAGTGCAGTGTTTGGACAAGTCATCATTTTGATTGTATATCTACCAATTCTCACTTTACAAGGAGTTGAAGGTAAAATGTTTAGACCGATGGCTCAAACAGTTTCTTTTGCACTCTTAGGTGCATTTTTATTGTCGTTAACTTATATCCCAATGATGAGTTCATTGATTTTGAAACAAGAAGGCGCTCAAAAAAAGAATCTTTCAGATATTGTTTTTGAGAAACTATCCAAACTTTATAGACAGAGTTTGGAATATGCAATAAGGTATTCAAAATGGATAGTAGCGTTTGTATTATTCAGTTTTGCAGGATCCATTTTTGTAATGCTGAAACTCGGAGGTGAGTTCATACCAGAATTGGAAGAAGGAGATTTTGCAGTAGATACAAGGGTACTAACAGGTAGTAATCTCCAAACAACAATAGAGTATACACAAAAAGCTGCATCATTATTAAAAGACAAATTTCCAGAGGTCATCAAGATTGTAACAAAGATCGGAAGTGGTGAAGTTCCTACAGACCCAATGCCTATTGAGGCAAGTGATATGATGGTCATCCTGAAGGATAAAAAGGAATGGACTTCTGCAAAAACTTTCGATCAATTGGCAGAAAAAATGGGTGCTGAACTGAATGCCATTCCTGGCATCACAGCAGGTTTTCAGTATCCTGTCCAAATGCGATTTAATGAATTGATGACAGGAGCAAGGCAAGATGTGGTATGCAAAATCTATGGTGAAAACTTAGACTCCCTTGCTCATCTTGCATTGAAACTGGGCAATATTGTCAGTACTGTGGAAGGTACAGAAAATCTATACGTAGAACCAATCAATGGATTGCCTCAAATCATCATTCAGTATGACAGAAGCCAAACTGCCCATTATGGAATTGATATCGCAGATGCTAATCGTATGGTGAATATGGCATTTGCAGGCCAAAGTGCAGGGCTGGTATTTGAAGATGAAAAGAGATTTGATTTAGTAGTTAGATTAGATTCTGCAAGCAGAGAGCAAATTCAAGATGTCAAAAATTTGCTCATTGCAACAAAAAGCGGAGTTCAAATTCCGCTTTCTCATATTGCAAATGTTGAATTAAAATTGGGACCAAATCAGATTCAACGAGAAGATGCAAAACGAAGGATAGTAGTAGGATTCAATATAAGGGCTAAGGATGTACAAAGCGTTGTGTCAGATCTCCAGAAAAAAGTGGAAAGCAATCTGCAGTTTCCACCTGGTTACTACGTCACTTATGGAGGATCATTTGAAAGTTTGGAGAAAGCAAAATCTCGACTTATGATAGCTGTACCAGCAGCATTGTTGATGATTTTTTTCTTGTTGTATTTCGCATTTAATAGTATTAAGCATGCATTGTTGATATACTCCGCTATTCCACTTTCCGCAATGGGTGGTATTTATTTTTTGGCTTTTCGAGGAATGCCATTCAGCATAAGTGCCGGTATTGGTTTTATTGCATTGTTTGGAGTCTCCGTATTGAATGGTATTGTCTTGATTTCGGAGTTTAATCGTCTCCATCAATCCGGGATGCAAAACACACATGAGATAGTAATCAAAGGAACCTTAATGAGGTTGAGGCCCGTGCTTATGACAGCATTTGTTGCTTCATTAGGATTCTTACCCATGGCATTGAGCAATGGTGCAGGCGCAGAAGTGCAGAGACCTCTTGCAACTGTGGTTATCGGTGGATTAATGATTGCAACATTTTTAACCTTAATAGTTTTGCCAATATTGTACCTCTGGTTTGAAAAGTTTACTTCAAAAAATTCAAAATGAATTTTTTAATTTCTGATAAATTGAATTTATACCTAAAATAATATTTTTGAAAAATAACAATTTAATAAAATGATAAAATATATTAATAAAATAAATATTTCAATAATCCTTACACTATATATAATATTTACTTCCTGCAAAAGTTCTCCCGAAGGATCAAGCCAAAATATGCAGGCTGAAGAGAAAAGCGCAGATAGAATAAGCCTAAATTTGCAACAACTGTCAAATCTACAATTGACTACCACAACTTTAAGTAATAGACAGATTAATTCTAAAATTAAATTAAACGGTAAAATTCTAGCACTTCCACAAAATATTTTGAGTGTCCATGCACCTATTACTTCTACTATTCAAAGTATCAAAGTGATTCCTGGAATGAATGTTAAAAAAAATCAATTGCTAATGGTTTTAACCGATCCATCATTGATACAACTGCAAGAAGACTTCCTGCGAGCAAAAAATTCATTTATTCTCAAAAAATCGGAATATGAACGACAGAAGGAAATGTCTTCAGCTCAAGCAACGAGTATCAAAAATCTGCAAAATGCCGAAAGTGATTGGAAAGAAATATCCATAATTCTGGAAAGCCTTACACTGCGAGTTCGGATGTTGGGTTTAGTTCCACAGCAAATTGAAGATCATGGAATTCAATCCAGCATTGAAGTAAGATCAAAAGTCGCAGGTACCATCACACAAATTTTGGTAAATTCAGGATCCAGAGTCAACCCAGATCAAAAATTACTTGAGATCCAAAGCTTGGATGATTTGAAACTGGTTCTTAAAATATTTGAACGTGACATCAATGATATTCAAAAAGGGACAGAATTCATCGGATACTCCAATATTTCTAAAGACCAGTCATATCAATGCAAAATAGAATCAGTAGTGCCTCAAGTCAATACAGAATCGTATCTTGAAGTATATGCAAGTATAATCTCAGGTAAGCAAAAAATAATTCCCGGCATGTATATCCAGGCAGAACTTCCCGTAAAATCTGTTTTATCTGATGCATTGCCGGAAGAATGTATATTGAATTTCGAAGGTGGAGATTTTGTGTTTGTTGCCTTGTCTGATCAAGATTTTAAACTTCAACCTGTGCAAATCAGCCAGAAATCAGAGTCTTGGGTTGGAGTACGGAAAGATGACTCAATAAATCAATATAAAATCGTTCAAAAAGGAGCTTATGGACTTCTAATGGCGCTCAAAAACAAAGAAGAATGATCGGATTTTAAACGCATCCCGAATTTTATTATAGAAGCTTTTGAAATGTTAAGTTTATAATAAAATAGAACGTGTTGGACGTTCGAGGAAACTTTTATCAAAAAAATAGTATTGAATTGATTAACGGCATACTATTTATTATGTTGATTATAATTAATTAAACCCAATTTATGAGGCAGTTGAAAATAACTCAGAAGATAACTACTCGAGAAAGTGATGTTCTCGAAAAGTATCTGTCTGACATTTCCAGAATAGATACACTGACTGCGGATGAAGAAGTTGTACTGGCTAAGCTTATCCGGCAAGGTGACAAGGCTGCACTAGATAAAATGGTAAGATCCAATTTGCGTTTTGTAGTGTCAGTCGCAAAACAATACCAGAACAATGGACTGACTCTCAATGATCTGATCAATGAAGGAAACGTTGGTTTACTCAAAGCTGCAAATCGCTTTGACGAAACCAAAGGTTTCAAATTTATCACCTATGCAGTGTGGTGGATCAGACAATCAATACTCCAGGCTATCATCGAGAATTCTCGTATGATTCGCTTACCATACAACAAATATCATCTTAACAATAAAATCAATGAAGAATATCAGGATTTTATCCAAAAGAATGAAAGAGAGCCTTCATTGGAAGAATTGGCTGAATTACTCCATGTCTCAGAAGAGGATATAGCCTTTCTAGGAGAGATAGGTTCTAGGACCGTTTCACTGGATGCACCGATGGGTGATGAAGAGAGTAGTGGAGTGCTGATGGATCTGCTCAAAGATTCTGCGAGTTCCAGTCCTGATATGAATTTATTAAGTGAATCGATGCAGAAAGAACTGAAGTATGCCATGAGATCACTCAATGCAAGGGAAAGGGAAATTCTGACCAAATTGTATGGACTCGAAAAATCTGAACCTATGACTATAGAAGAAGTTGCTCGGGAATTTGGATTGTCTTATGAATTTGTGAGACAGATTCGCGAACAGGCCTTCAGGCGCTTAAGACGGAACTTCAGTAAGAATAATGTATTTCCATTGGAATCCTAATAAATGATGATTTTCTAGATATATCGATCGCAGGATTGTAATATTTATGTAACTTAGCACCCATGACTGTCAGAAATAAAATCAGGCTAATTGTATACAGAATCCACGAAAAAGGAGTGGAAGTGTTGATTCCAAAAGCTACACCGCCTCATGAAAATTGGATGCTCTATCAGGGAATTCCTATTCAGGCAGATCAGATAGAGCAACTCCCCGGCTTAATTGAAGTGAATACCATCCAGGATGATGGTTCTGAGATTCGAACCATTGCCATAGAAGCTGACTGGCATGATATTCCACGCATCAGGAGTTTAATCAAAAATGATGTGTATTATGTGAAAGACAAAATAAGTACTTTGGTACCTGAACTGGACCAAGGTGCATATGTAGCAGTTAAAAAACTGGTAAAAAAGCTCATGCCAAATGAGTACGCGGTGCTTAAAGAGATCAAAGATATCATCTGTGACCGCAATTTGCTGATCAATATTTAGTAGTAAGGTGTTTAATGAAGAGTACAGGAATGCTGACTTCACTCACGAAGACTGATTTCCATTTTAAACAGCAAGAGTCTGTATATCATGGAAAAGTCAGAGATGTGTATTTTCTTCAGGATAAACTGATTATTATTGCCAGCGATCGTATTTCAGCTTTCGATCATATTCTGCCGAGCCCCATTCCTTATAAAGGTCAAGTGCTAAATTTGATTGCAGCCTATTTTCTGGAACATGTGAAGGATATTTGTCCGGTTTGGCTCGAGTCTGTACCAGATCCAAATGTCAGTGTTGGCAAGAGGTGCAATCCAATTCCAATAGAAGTCGTAGTGCGACATTGCCTAGCTGGTCACGCATGGAGAGTGTATAAAAGTGGCGTGAGAGAGCTTTGTGGTGTAAAGATGCCGGATGGTATGCGTGAAGGTGAAGCCTTCCCACAGCCTATTATTACACCTACCAGCAAAGCAGCTGCCGGACATGACGAAGACATGAGTTATTCAGAAATTCTCAGGAATAAGATAGTTACACCTGCACTTTTAGATAATATATATCAAAAAGCATTTGCAATCAGCCAGAGAGGTAAAGATATGGCTTTGGATAAAAAGCTCATTCTTGTAGATACAAAATATGAATTTGGACTGTATAATGGTGAATTGACACTTATGGATGAAATTCATACACCGGATAGTTCCAGATATTATCTGGCAGAGGGCTATGCGGAAAGTTTGGATTCCGGGCAAGCTCAAACACAATTATCCAAAGAATTTGTCAGAGAATGGTTAATGGAAAATGGCTTTGCAGGTCAGATTGGACAGCAAATGCCGGCAATGCCTGAAGATTTTGTCTCGCAGGTCTCCGCACGTTATATAGAGCTATACGAAAAACTAACCGGTAAAATTTTTCAGAAATATGGCGAGTTAGACATCCTCAATAGGATCGAATTAAATCTCAAAAGTTTTTTTTAGTTGTAGGGAACTGTACTTTCCAAATTTACGTTCTGCATACAATTAAAGAAATGTTCATTGAAGTATGGGGCTGTATGGAATCGACAGGAAATGCAGTCTGCAAGTAAGCATGTCGTAGGATGATAGGATGCTACGTTAAAAACGCTTATCGAATTACAAATGGCAATACTTCTTTTGCCTTGGCTGCTTAATCTAATAGATTAAAAAGCCTTTTTGCCGCCACTCTGATACCTGATAAGGGTCGCCGCAAATCATAAAACCTCAGGTTGGTCTGTGCAAAGTCTCGGTGCGTGGGCGAGATTTAGAGAATAAGGGGAACTTAGGTCGTCATTCTATCTCATGATCTCCTGACAATTCAAAAGAGTGACTAAACATGTAGAAAGTTTGTTGACACTTTCTCTGGACGCGGGTTCGAAACCCGCCAGCTCCACTTTTTTATTAAAAAAAAGGAAGAAGCGATTTGCTTCCTATCAGATAAACATCCTGAAAATCAAAAACAAAACAGCTGATAAAACCATCGTCACAGGTAATGTCAATATCCATGCGAGAGCTATGTTTTTGATAGTCCCAGCCTGAAGATTTTTGATTCCTTTGGATGCTACCATTGCACCTGCCACACCTGATGACAATACATGTGTTGTGGAAACGGGTAACCCGAAACCGGAAGCCAAACCTATTGTGCTTGAAGCGATGAGTTCGGCAGATGCACCTTCGGCATAAGTCATATGCCTTTTACCGATTTTCTCACCAATAGTCACAACAATTCTTTTCCAGCCAATCATGGTTCCAATCCCAAGAGAAATTGAAATCAAAACGATGATCCACCAAGGAGTGTGATGAGTATAATCGTTGATCAGCTCAACCCCCGTTTTAAGTATCTTTCTGCTGGAATCCATAGACAAAAGGTTAGGCTCATTCAATACGATCTTCATCTCTTTTGAGAGTATTGTCATTTGCTTTCTAGCGTTCATGACGGCTTTATTGTTTTTCAAATCCAGAGCGTCAAGGTAATTGTAGAAATCATTAAGTCTTTCAGCTTTTGCACAAAGCGTTCTTTCTAATTCGTAGTTGATAGTTGATTCATAAATCAGCGCATCTTCCATTTTTTTAATTTGAGTCGTCATTTTACCTAAATCAAAATGGGGTGACAACGCGTATTGCGTAGGCATAAATGCAAGGAGTACAATCAACATCATCCCAACTCCTTTCTGACCATCATTTGATCCATGAAAAAAACTAACCAATGTACAAGTCATGATAAGAATGGCCCTTATCCATAAAGGTGGGCGACTTTCAGGATCCGGTTCCTTGAAAATAGCTTTATCTTTTATTGATTTTTTCAAGAGGAACATCAATGCAATTGCTGCAGAGAAACCAAACAACGGAGAAAACAATAGAGCATTTCCAATTTTTATAGCTTCAGTCCAATTTACACCAGCTTTGGCAGTTTGCCCTGGAAGGAATGAAAAGGCCAGACCCACACCAAGAAGTGAACCTATCAAGGTATGTGAGCTGCTACATGGAATGCCGAAATACCAGGTAAACAAATTCCAAAAAATTGCAGCAATGATTGCAGCAAATACCATAGCTACTGCTTCGTTCACATTGTTTGTCAAAACAGTTTCCAGAGGAAGGAGCGAGGCTATCTTACCTGCAACAGCCATCCCGAAAATATAACTACTGGTCATGACTCCAAGAAAATTCATGAAGCCTGACCAGATCACGGCATGTATGGGTTTAAGTGATTTTGTGTAAATCACAGTGGCTACAGCATTAGCAGTATCGTGAAATCCGTTGACAAATTCGAAAATACATACCGTCAAAATGCATACCAGACAGATGATCAATATCGTTCCGCTGATAGGTAAATCCATCCAAAACATATGGCTCTATTTATTAAAATCCTTTGTTGAGTTTGAAAAACATCTTTTGAATTTCAATTTTTGAAAATTCATTAACTTAGAATAAGCCGCTGATATTTCCATCATCATCGATATCAATCGCTTCAGCAGACGGAACATCGGGCAAACCTGGCATACGCATCATCTCCCCTGTAATTGGCACGATAAAGCCCGCCCCTGCAGCTATTTCAATTTCCCTTACTGTCAAGGTAAAGTCTCGAGGCCTACCGATTAAATCAGCATTGTCAGACAAACTTTTTTGAGTTTTTGCAATACATACGGGCAATCCCTCCAAACCTAAATTTTGAATTCTTTTTAGCGCGGATTTGGCTTCTGCTGAATATTCAACTCGAGCAGCTCCATATATTTTTGTAGCTATTGCTTGTATTTTCTTTTCTACAGGCTCACTCCATTCATAAACAGGATTAAATGCTGAAGAAAAATTATCTGCAAGAGATGCAACTTTATGAGCCAATTCTATAGCTCCCTCGCCACCCTTTGCCCAAACTTCGGAGAATATAGCTGTGACACCTAAGGATTCACATTTCTCTTTCACGATCTGCAATTCTTCGTCAGTATCTTTGACGAAACGGTTGATGGCTACCACAGCCGGAATTCCAAAATAAGCTGCATTTTCAAGGTGTTTCTCCAGGTTGTCACATCCTTTGGCAACTGCTTTGGGGTTTGGATCTCCCAAAGCTTTAAGTGAAGCACCTCCATGATATTTCAGAGCTCTTATGGTAGCTACGATGACCACAGCATTGGGATTGAGTCCTGCTGTGCGACATTTAATATCCAGGAACTTTTCAGCACCGAGATCAAAGCCAAATCCTGCTTCTGTTACAACATAATCAGACAGGGACATTCCCATTTTTGTGGCTAAGATGGTATTTGTACCTTGAGCGATGTTGGCAAATGGACCACCATGAATAATCGCCGGATTGCCTTCAATAGTCTGCACCAAATTTGGTTTTATGGCATCTTTGAGAAGGGTAGCCATCGCACCCGGAGCTTTCAGATCACGGGCAAAAATCGGCTGTTTATCCATAGTCAAACCGATAAAAATATTTCCCAATCTACGTTTTAAGTCTTCCATATTCTTTGAAAGACAAAGTATTGCCATAACTTCTGAGGCTGCAGTGATGTCAAATCCTGTCTCTCGTGGGATTCCGTTACCTGTACCGCCGAGACCAATCGTGATCTTTCTCAATGAACGATCATTCATATCCATCACTCTTTTCCAAGCTATGGTTCTGGCATCCAGGTTGAGGCTATACTTTTTATTCTGAAGATTATTGTCAATAAGGGCGGACAAGAGATTATGCGCTTTTTCAACTGCGGCAAAATCACCTGTAAAATGTAGGTTTATGTCTTCCATGGGTAGGACCTGACTCCATCCACCACCTGTTGCCCCGCCTTTGATACCAAATACCGGACCAAGCGAAGGCTCTCTAAGAACCACGGTGCTTTTTTTACCAATTTTGTTTAAACCCTCAGAAAGTCCGATGCTAGTTGTCGTTTTTCCTTCGCCTGCTGGAGTGGGAGAAATAGCGGAGACCAAAATCAGTTTGCACTTTTTTAGTTTTTCTTCATCGATCAAATGAAGTGGCAATTTGGCCTTATATTTTCCATAGTACTGCAGATCCTCTTCAGGAATCCCCAGGTTCTGGGCAACTTTTGAGATGTTTTGGAGTTTAATTGACTGGGCAATTTCAATATCGGAATTCATTTTTCAATTATTTTGCATGCAAATATCTGCTTTCTTCACCATTCTGATACCTGTGAGTCTTTTTTCTTTCTCTTGTAGCCCTAAACACAGGTTAAATGATTCTGCCACACAGCAAAAGAATGCTGCATTCCCAGGGGAAAATCACTTCAAAAATGTTCGTCAAATGACTTTTGGGAGCAACAATGCAGAGGCATATTGGAGTTTTGACGATAAAAAGTTGTGTTTCCAGTCAGACAATGTGAACTGGGGAGCGCAGTGTGATCAAATTTATTATTTCAAAGTATTCGAGGACAATTTAAAGGATAATTTACCTAAACATATCTCAGTAGATGGTGGAAGGACGACCTGCTCTTTTTTCATGCCTGGGGATAAGTCTATCATCTTTGCCTCTACGCAGCACGCAGGTAAAAGCTGCCCTGAGGTGCCGCCGCGAAATCCAGGAGGTAAATACGTCTGGCCAATATATAAGGATTATGAGATTTATACCGCCGATCTCAAAGGCAAAATCCTCAAACAATACACCCACAATGAATTTTATGACGCAGAAGCAACAGTCTCCCCAAAAGGAGATAAAATTGTTTTTACATCAGACAGAAGTGGGGATCTAGAACTCTATGTGATGAACATAGATGGAACTAATGTAACACAAGTGACCAGCGAATTAGGGTATGACGGAGGGGCATTCTTTTCGCCGGATGGAAAGAAATTAGTTTTCAGAGCATCAAGACCTAAAACTCCGGAAGATCAAACTGAGTATAAGGAGCTGTTAAAAAAAGGATTGGTGCAACCTACTCAAATGGAGTTATTTACTTGTAATATTGATGGTAGCAATATGAGGCAAATTACCCATCTTGGCAAAGCAAATTGGGCACCATTTTATCATCCGAGCGGCAATAAAATCATTTTTTCTTCTAACCATAATGGACCCAAAGGATATAATTTCAATTTATTTATGATCAACGAAGATGGCTCTGGACTTGAACAAATCAGTTATGACCAGACATTTGATTCATTCCCGATGTTTAGCAGAAACGGTAAGTATCTTGTTTTTGCATCCAATCGGGAGAATGGGGGCACGCATGACACAAATCTTTTTCTTGCAGAGTGGAAGGATTAATAAATGAAAAGAAGCACTAATTGGTCTCTTCTTTACAAATTATGCAGAGTGCAAAGTTTCACCGGTGAATGAATGCCTGTAAACAAGAAATTATTTTCAATACAATTAAATTAATATGTTTTAAGTTTTGGATATAGAGTGTCTTATGGACAGTAAATACAGAAAAACAATTGCTATGTCATTTCTATTGCGTTCTTCAAATTAATTTATGAGAAAATATTTTGAGAAAAAGTAGAATCTAACTAAAATCGAATTTCGATAATATTTGCTAATTCAGCACATCTTGTGAAAAAAGTATACCTTTCTTAGCATCATAAGAAGCAACTCCTGTACTTAAATACAATTCTTTTTTATAAGGATAGGTACGAGCATCAATAATATAAACTTTACATCCTATTGCTTTGGCTAATTCCTTGTTTGCATTTCTCCAGTTGTTGGCCATTTCTTCGGTGGTCTCATCATAGTTCTTTCTCCACTTCTTTGTGAAAAGTACTTCGAGATAAATGATTCCGTTTTTATAATTCACCAATCTGCTGCTTAATCCATGGTTTACTCGATACACCACATCAGACTGAAGGAGGTGTTTCCGATTGAGGTCTTGTATATTGATTGCCATGTAGAAATAGCAACAGAAACTGTGCCAAACATCGGATAAATATGAATTTCGGTAGGTTAGAAATTACATAGTAAATAGTTGTAATATATTGTCTATTAGTAAATCACAAAATTAAGTATGGTTAAATTAATATATCATAATACATTATAATGTATTTATTGAGAATTTACCGGGCTTTAGAGATTCAGATACATATTAAAAATAATTTTAATATGTTTACATGTCGGAGAACTGTAGGGTAAAAAAAAAGGGCGAAGGAAAATGAATCTCCTTTGCCCTCTCGGTATCAATTTACTACGAGCTTTCGCTTTTCTTACGACTTGATCATTTTCTGAATATAAACTTGAGAACCACTTGTGATTTTACAGAAGTAAGTCCCTGCTATAAGATGATCAATTTTGAACGAATAGTTATTACTTCCTTCTAAGCTTATCATTTTATACTCTGCAACTCGCTGTTGGAGTATATTAAAGACTTCCAATTTTACATCTGCCGCTTGTTTTGCATCAAACTGAACAAGCATCAGGTCCTGAACCGGATTAGGCAGTATTCTGACGTAATCAAAGGAAGCTCCTTTTAATCCTTCAGATAATGATGAACCAGGTAGAGACCCCAATGCCTGGATGTTTACGGTATAATCTTCAACTTCTCCTCTTGCAAATGATTCGCAGGAACTAGGGTAACCACCGTATTTCATTGAAACTCTTAGACGTGTGGATCCCAATGTAGCATTGGAAGGTACAGTAAATGTAACGTACAACAGGTTCAAACTATTGGAAGCTCCGATCGCAACTCTTTCTCCGGCGTCAGTAAACACACCATTTTGGTTGAAATCAATCCAAGCAGTCCAATATAATGTTCTTCGATTTCCGGCAACACCTGCTTGAAAATATAATTGATATGCAGTGCTTTGTTTCAGAACAGTGCTCATAGATGTACCGTCATAGTAGCCTCCATCACTGCCAGAATTCCTGTCCAATGTGTTGATTTTCACTCGCTTGATCCACTCCTGTGTACTACTTGTACCTCTGGAATCACAATAACTTGAACCACTTTGAGTAGTAAATGTAATCACGTTGGTGAAAGCAGATGTTGAGCTGCCACAAACACTCTGCACTCTGACATCATAAGATGTAGCTGGACTGAGGCCTGTAAGATTTATTGCAGTCGCAGTGACAGTAACTTGTTGCCAGCTGGAAGAAGACGTAGCTTTATATTGGAAGTTGTAAGCAGTCGCGCCTGTTACAGCCGACCAAGATGCTGTTGCCGAAGTGGATGTGATGTTGTTCACAAGAAAATTTGTTGGTATACCACAGGATCCTCCGGTTGTAGTAAAGCTGATGATTCCCGAATATACGCTCGAAGAGCTTGAGCAATTTGTCTTTACTCTTGCATTATAAGTAGTGCCAGCTACCAGACCTGACAAAGTATAACTTGTCGTGTTGGTTGTGATTGGTGTCCAAGTTGAAGAAGTAGATACTTTGTATTCTAATGTGTAATCCACCGCTCCAGATGCTGGACTCCAGGAAATTAAGGCAGTGGTATTTGTAATATTGGAGGCATTAAGACCTGTAGGTGCAGGACAAGAGGCACCACATCCAGGTGATAGACAATTTACTGCTGCAACTCTGCTTCTGATTTTATTTCCTGGTTGTGTTCCGAATCCATTATTAAAATTTATCCCATAACTTGTAAGGTGACAGTAACTCATGATCGTACCACCATTGGATGGTGCCGGGCCGGGACTGCAACTTCCTTCCGGAGTATAGCAATTATCCAATGCCCCGCCTGACCATCCACACCATTGAGTATGATTAGATCCAACGTTGTGCCCCATTTCATGGGTCATAACTTCTACTGTCCAGCTATAAGTAGGAACATTATTGTAACTAGAAGATATATTACTGTATGCGTAGTTATAATTGGTGCACAAAACATCCAACCACGCCACACCTCCAATATTATTTCCTCCTAAAGCAGCAAGATGAGCCAAATTGCCGTTGAAACTAGGCCTGGCTGTACGAAATTGGGTAAGCGCTGTCGTTGAACTTGTCTTACTATATGAATCCGGTGTAGTCCAAACATAGATTTCAGAGATTGTGGTGTTGATGCTCTCGTTAGCATAAAGTGTCGCTACATTATTGTAAACTGCTGTAATCCAGTTAACAGTGGCATTGACAGAGCCTTTATTTGTATAAAGAGCATAGTCACATTCTATATAGACTTTTACGCAGTCACCTGCAGCACGCCCTTGTATCTCATTGTCTTCTGGATCAAAATCATTGCCTGACAATTTTTCTGTTTCACATACAAAATCCGGTTTCTTAGTGGCATCGCGATCATTATACATAATGAATTTTCCGGGATGTAGCTCCGAATTTTGAACCACTATATTGCCAAAATCTAAACTCAACATGCCAAATACCTGACCTTCAAAAAAACTAAAAGCAGCTATAGATTCCGGTTGTCCTTGGACTATACCTCTATAGTATCTTGATGCTTTAGAGGCCACTGGTTTATTGTTCCCGGTGGTCACTCTGAATCCGTCGGCTATTAATTCATACTGCTTGAGTTCTAGCACAATCTTTTTACCGTCCCAAGACGGAAGTACCAATTCAATGTTTGTCAGATTTTGTGATAAAATATAGGAAAGTGAATTCATCCTGTCTTCACACAGAGTCCACTTGTTCATACCATCGACCGGACTCATTTGGACTTGGGAATCAGAAAACAATTCAACCGAAATGAAACTATGCTGATTCAGCCGATCTGCATAAATTTCTTTAGCAATAGGAGATAGGAGGTCTATTTCATTGATATTGTGGTGAAAAATTTGGGCATTCAAGGATAGATGACCTGCCCAAATCATCGTGGAAAACATAAAAACAACAATAAAACGAATAGAAAATCTGTACATATAAATAATTTTGAGGTTGAAAATTCTGAAATTATGTACGGATATGCTTGGGAGCGAAATACAGTGCAAGATTAGGCCATTATTGTGAATTATCAATAAGGGTAAACACTCATTTTGATAAAATCCGTATTTCTCTGGATAAATTTCAATAGGTAGAGAATTGATTATATATTTATATTTAATACATATTAATTATTTAATTATATAGGATGTTCAAATTTTAAATCATGTAAATGAATACTTAGGTTTATATGAGCTTTATTTACATTACAATCGGATTTTATCCTATCTTGGAAAAAATTAAAATAAGTAAATGAAAGCGGCCATATTGCACGGGATAAAACAAAAGTTGAATGTTGAAGAGACTGAATTTGGTCTTGTGAATTCAGATCATGTAGCAGTTCAGGTTTTGTGCGCCTCCCTCAACCACCGTGATTACTGGATTCAGCAGGGAAAATATGCAGGTTTAAAATTTCCAATCATTTTAGGTTCAGATCTTTGTGGTGTATATAATGGAAAACGCGTTATAGTGAATCCGTCCCAAAACTGGGGATCAAATGAACATTTTCAAAGCAGCCAGTTTAGGATTTTGGGCTTACCTGATTCAGGAAGCTTGGCAGAATATGTATCTGTACCGAAGAATACAATACACGAGACTCCTGCACATTTGAACGACGAAGAGTGTGCAGCATTGCCACTCGCTTCCCTCACTGCCTTCAGGGCATTATTTACAAAAGCTAAATTGGAAAAAACGGATTCTGTCCTAATCACAGGGATCGGTGGAGGAGTATCTCTGGCAGCTCTCCAATTGGCACTACCTTTAGACTGTAATATTTTTGTAAGTTCTTCTTCTAATTATAAAATTGATCAAGCAATAATTCTTGGATCTAAAGGTGGTGTAAATTACAATGAAGAAAATTGGGACAAACAGTTGATTGAGATGTCAAATGGGGGAGTGGATGTCATCATTGACGGAGCTGCTGGTAATAATATCACAAAGCTGTTGAAAATCGCAAAACCTGGAGCGAGATTGGTCATTTATGGCGGAACTGCAGGAGTCCTAAATGATATTTCTCCACAGATCATTTTTTGGAAACAAATTCAGATTCTTGGCACCACCATGGGCAGTGATGAGGATTTTGAATTATTGATGGCACATATCAACAGATATAAAGTAAAACCAATAGTGGACCGTATTTTCGAACTAAATAGCATCAATTCTGCATTTGAAAGGATGGCTGCGGGAGAACAATTTGGTAAGATTGTCATCAAAGTTGCCAATGCCTAAAATTGGTGTACTTTCAGATACACACGGGTACCTGGATCCTCAGGTTTTTAGTTTCTTCAAAGATTGTGATGAAATATGGCACGCGGGAGATATAGGATCTTTAGAATTAATTGATTCACTAATAGCATTCAAATCTTTGAGAATTGTTCACGGGAACATTGATGATCATATCATTCAACGTGAAACCAACAGAGATCTCCTTTTTAATTGTGGAGGGCATCTGGTATTCATGACGCATATTGCAGGTCCATTTGGCTCATACAATGCACATACTAGAAAATACGTCATGGAAAATAATCCACGCATACTGATATGTGGCCATTCGCATTTATTGAAAATAGCATATGATCAAAAATATCAATTACTGTATATCAATCCAGGAGCTTGCGGATTTAAAGGTGTGCACCAAGTTCGAACTTTAGTTCGTTTTCAAATCAATAATAAAGATATTTCAGGAATGGAAATCTATGAGTTTGCCAATCGATTTCCAAATATGGCAAATCGCGAAGATGAACATATCGATACAAAAAAGAAAAGCCGTCGATAAGACAGCTTTTCCAATATGTAATAAACCTATTTCTTCTCTTTTTGTGAGGGAAAAAACACCAGGAAAGAGCTATCTGGACATTGTAAGAATATTATAATTCAAAATTCACCCTGTAAAACAACCAAAAACCATTCTTTGAACCGATAGCTCTATTCCTTGGATCCCATTTTCAATATTCAAATCAAGCTTGCGATGTGATTAACGTTTTAACCAAGGATCGCAATGCAAATGTCTGAAAACATCCATTTGGATACTTCCATGAAAACACCCAAAATAATAAATCAGTGTTTTCCCGCATTTAAAAACTCAAGATTTGGCGATCGCAGAATAGTTGGGAACGACGATTAACACAGAAGTTCCTTTGTCATGTCGGCTGTCAATATGCATCTCGCCACTAATATAGTTTACTCTCGATTGGATATTGTCTAGTCCCGATCCTAGAGATACATGCAGAAGGTCATATCCCTTGCCATCATCTTCAACCGTGACTTGAAGTTCTTTGTCTGTAAGGGACAGTTGAACAAGAATTTCTGAACTATTAGCATGTTTTACCGCATTGTTTACCAATTCCTGTACAATCCTGTAGAGTTGTAGAGCGACATTTGGATCGATTTGGTTCCAGTCCGCAATGCCATAATGTTGAAGAATTATTTCTGGCCCATCGTCAGATATAAACCGATTGAGCATGTCTCGAATAGCTTCTTTTAGTCCAAGATTTTCAAGTGCTCCAGGTCGAAGATTGTGCGAGATGTTTCGGATTTCAGTACAAGCAACATCCACTAAATTGTGTATTTTAGACATCTCCGGAGAGCTGTCAATAATTTTATTAGAAGGGAGATTGTCCATCCTCAAACGAATGGTTGATAATAAGCCACCTAAACTATCATGCAGATCTTTTGCTATCCTTTCTCTTTCGTATTCCTGGCCTGATATCATGGATTTCATTTTCTCAATTCGGGTAGCGCTTTCTAATTCTTTTATCTTCTGATTGTTGATTTGCTCGGACTGGGCATGAATGATATTGCTAGTTTCTAGTCTTTGTTGATAAAACAATACCACAAAAAATGCTGCCACTAAAATAGCTCCTATCGTAAACAAAAGACTAGTGAACTTGAAGTTAGTTCTTCTAGCTTTAAGTTCCATCAACCTCTTTGTTTGTTCAAGGTCTATTTTCTCATCTCTGATTTCCTTCTTTTCAAAACGGAGGATCTCTCTGTTTCTATCCATATCAGATCTGAATCTCTCTGAAGTATCCCGGTACTTGGTATATTGAAGTAAGCAATCTGAAGCTTTTTTATATTCATTCAATTGAGATAGGCATACAAATAAATTTCTATAATTTTCAGAAGTCATAGCAATGTGCCTTTCTGCCAAACTCAATTTTAAACTTTTCTCAAAAGCCAATAAAGCAAGATTAAAATTACTGTCTATAAGATGGGTCTTTCCTATTAAGGCATAAGCATACATTTGTAAGTCAGATGCTCCTGCATTTTTTGCATAGCTTATAGTTGTCACCATATTCCTCCTAATAGTCGATGAAGGAATTGTAGTGTCAGTCACAGATTCATAAAGTAAGTGCTCATACTTACAGAAGGGATCATTTGCATCCTTTTTCTCCAAATCGCATTGACTTAAAAAATATCTCGCTGATGTGTGGTCTCCAATATTATAATAAAGGAATGCGAGATGATGGAGCGTTTTAGAGAGATACAAATCCTCTCCAGCCTGGCGAAAGTAAACTTGACAAAATTCGGCTTGGGCTATTGACTTAGGGTACCAGTCAAAAATGGAATAAATTTTTGACAGGAGAAATCGCAAAGAACTTGATTTGGTATAGTTTTCTTGGATGATATGCCTCTCAATACATTTGAGAAGCAATGGGAAAGCCTGTTCGTAATGCTTTTGCTTAATGAGAGCATGCATTTCATTCTCAATACTATCAACATAGGACATATTCAATTCCAGGCTGTCCTTCAAGTAAACTATATTTGGATTATCCTGAGCAGATAAAATGTTGTTGTTAAAACACAAGTAAAATTGTATGCTAAAAGACATTACAATCAATACAAAATTCATTTTTGGAGTTTTAAAATTCATCGATGTTATTTGTCCTCCAATAATCTCAGTTCTAATGTAGCCCGAACCAATCCTGCTGTGTTTCTTACATTAAGTTTAGAGATCAAACTACTGCGATGTGACTCGACAGTTTTCAAACTGATAAATAATTTATCCGCAATCTCTTGAGTAGTATACTCTCTTACGATCAGTTCTAGAACCTCTTTTTCTCTGCGAGATATCTTAGGAGTTAAAAAATTATTGCCCTTCTTGGTCGGGGTCTTTTTAAGTAGTGAGCCCATAATTGTCTCGGTCACTTCTTTTGAAAAGTAAGTTTGACCTGTAGAAACTGTTTCGATTGCTTTCACCAACTCAGCCCGTCCAGTATTTTTTAAGATATACCCCATTGCTCCAGCTTTCAATATTTCTGATACAAAACTCTCTTCATTGTACATGGAGAGTGCCACAATTTTTATTTGAGGATGCGTCTTGTTCATTCTTGATGCCACTTCGATGCCATTCAGCTCGGGAAGATTGATGTCTAAAAGCAGTACATCGGGTTTTACGGTTTTTAGTTTATCAAAAACTTCATTTCCCGTGTAACATTTCTCAACAACTACAATATTCTTTTCATTTTTTAATAATGACTCTAAGCCATCAACAAACATGGCGTGGTCATCCGCAATCATTACTTTTATCATGATTTTTTTCTTCTGGTAATGGGTAAAAATAAGCTAAAATCGATCTATCGCAGGATTATGTTTTAGTCATCTTAAAAACACAATTTTCGCCAACTGGTTAGTCCGCAATCATAGCAATCTATGGATTGAGATGAAAGCAGATTCAGAGAATACAATTGAACTTACATTGAAACTATATGAAAATAAATAAAAAGAAAATGGGAAACGATAACGCAAATATAATCAAATTATTAGGATTCAAAACTCAATTCCAGGTAGTAAAAGGATTTTTAACCTTTCATGCTTTTTGCCATTTATTCAATTGGTTAATCGCAGCCTTCATATCTCGGGGGAGGTCAGCCATAAATTTGTAGTCTTTGGCTAAATAATGAAAGGAGAGCAAATCGGAATGAAGTGCGACTCGCGAGATCAAAAACGAGGAAGATTCTTCCTTAGTCTTCAATCTGTTTTTTTTGATATCGTCTATTTTCAGGCCTGAGGTACCTCCATAGGCCAGGTCACCTACGATAGGACATCCAATAGAAGCAAGATGGACACGAATCTGATGTGTCCTTCCAGTAAGGGGTTTGACTCTAAGCAAACAGAATTCTCTCCATTGAGCTTCAACTTTATATAAGGTTTGGGATGGCTTACCCTTTGGATGAACGCGCATTAGGCCGGGTTTTTGTAGATGGTGTGCGAGCGCTAAATCAATTTGCCCTTCCTCGATTTCGGGTTTGCCGTGGCATATTGCCAGGTAATTTTTTTCGACCATCCTCTCTTCAAACAGCAAGCTAATCGCACGATGTGCGGCTGGGTTTTGAGCAAAACAAAGAACACCTGAAGTTTCCTTATCCAATCTATGAACAGGTAACAAATTACGACCTCGAACGGAAAACTCATTTAAGGCACAAGGCTTTAAAGGATCAAATCTATCTTGAATGGACAATAGACCGGAAGGCTTATTGACAGCAAGGACTTGTTCGTCTTCAAATAGGATATAATCTTCTTTCACTACCTGACAAAGTTTGTGGGATTGATTTTCCTAACGGTTTTGTTTCCAAATAGAAAATATTGTGCAATGATCGAACTTCTAAGTAATCCTACATTATTCCAATATCCTAATTTATTTCTTTGAATAAGGGCGTAAGTTTTTTCTTTTTTATGGATTAAAAATGGAGTACTGATGATAGAAAAAATATATGCTTCAATTATATACCACCCATGCAAGACTTTACCAGTAAGGATATATTTAAGAGCTATTACAATATCAAGTACCGTCCTGATAGGTAGAATGTAGATTAACTTATACCAAGGGATATTTTTAAATATTGTAGTGATATTATTACGAAAATTGAGATATAGTTTATAAGGTTTTTCATAATCCAAGGTACCTCCACCTAGGTGAAATACCCGTGAGGCAGTATTGACCATGACTTTACCGCCAGCTCTCTTCATCCGCCAACACAAATCAATCTCTTCCTGGTGTGCAAAATACTCGCTATCAAATCCTCCTAGCTGATGAAAGGCTTTGGCATTGACCAATAAAGCTGCACCAGAACCCCAAAATACTTCCGAGATACCATCATATTGCTGCTCGTCCTTCTCAATTGTTTGCATTATCCTCCCTTTGCAGAAAGGATATCCTAATGCATCAATTAATCCACCTGCTGCACCAGCATATTCAAACATTACAGGTTCAAGTAATGACAATATTTTAGGTTGTACAGCAAGTATAAATGGGTCTGATTGGATAGTTTTAACCAAAGGTGTCAGCCAGTCATCATTTACTAATACATCTGAATTCAATAAAGCAAAATAATCTGCTTTTATTTGGGCTAAGCCTTTATTGTATCCTTCTGCAAAACCATAATTTTTCTTGAGGTTGATAATTTTCACCATAGGAAATTGTGACCTTACAAAGCCTACAGAATCATCAGATGAAGCATTGTCGATCACATAAATATCTGCCAAGTGAGAACTGTGCTCTACCAATGGTGATAAATATTTCTTAAGATATTCAATGCCGTTGAAATTGAGTACTGCAACGGCTATTTTAGGCTTGGAAAGAGTTGCCGCATCCAATATACTATATTTGAAAATTGATTTCCTGATAAAATACTCATCAGCTTGAATTTGTGACCTCAATTCTTCAAGACTATCAAATTTAATATCTGCTCTGATGAAATCTATTATCTCAATGGTAATATTTCTTCCATATATTTCATCATTAAAATCAAAAAAATGAATCTCAATGTTTTGGCCTAATCCATCAGCAATACTAGGTCTATTGCCAATATATAACATCCCGGAATAACTGCGATCATTGACTTTGCCTTTTGCTGCATAAACTCCTGAAGAAGGAAGCAATTTGAGCTTATCTGAAACTTCAACATTTGCCGTTGGGTAGCCTAAACTTGTACCAATATGATCACCTGAAATTACTTTTCCTGAAAATCGATAATTTCTTAACAAAAATTGACGAACCTTATCCCATTCGTTTTTCTTAATACTATTTCTTATTGCAGAAGAACTAATTAAATTTCCTTGAAAAGATCTTGCATGAACCTGGATTAATTGAAAAGCACCAACTTGTTCGTATTCTCTCAATAAATGTGCATCGCCCGATCCATAGATCCCATATCTGTGGTCATGGCCGATTACAACTATGGCCGGATTGAAATTTTTCAACAAAAAACTTTCGATATAGTCCCCAGGCTGTAGTTGAGAAAATTCATGTGTAAATGGTACAATGACAAAATAATCAACTCCGAGTTCTTCAAGCAAACTGATTTTCTCCTCCTGTGTAGTCAGCAAACCAATATTTCCCTCCGAAGGGTCCAAAAAAATACGGGGATGAGGTTCAAAACTGATAGCTATGCAAGGGCTGGCAAGGTTCTTTGCTTCTTGAACAGCTCTTTTAATGAGTTCCTGATGTCCTGCGTGGACTCCATCAAAAGATCCAATGGTGACCACTGTCTTTTGAAAATCAGGCAACTGCTCTTTAGAAAACCGAATTAATCTCATGGAAAGCGCAAAAATATTAAATCCAAGACGTTAAACCAAACGCAATGACACAGGGTTTAGTTTTAAATGAAAACTTATGCAGCCAGAGACAGATCAGCTTTTGGATATTTTCAGGTCTATCAAAGAGCCTGAGACAGGTAAAGATATATTGAGTCTCCAAATGGTCAGGGATCTAAAAATTGATCAAAAAAGCATTAATTTCAGTATTCATTTACCTTCTGCAAAATACCCTCACAAAGATGTATTGTACAGGAGCTTACATGAAACCCTGAAGAAAGAATTTCCGGATTATGAGCCCAACGCCCATTTTGTAGCCTATCAACCTCACTCAGAAGCTCCGAATACTGTAGTTCCTCAAATAAGGAATTTTATAGCAGTTGCGTCAGGGAAGGGCGGAGTAGGTAAATCAACCATATCAGCTAATTTGGCAATCAGTCTTGCCAAATTGGGATTTAAAGCCGGAATATTGGATACGGATTTATACGGACCTTCGATGCCTACAATTTTTGGCATAAAGAATAAAAGGCCTCAGGTGGTCCAAAAAGATGGTAAAAACCTATTAGTACCGATAGATGTCAACGGAATACCTGTAATATCACTCGGCAATATAATCGAACCGGAACAAGCGGTGGTCCTACGTGGACCTCGTTTGGGTGCCATTATCAAGCAGTTTTTTCTAGACACAGTTTGGCCGGAGCTAGATTACCTCATCATCGATTTGCCTCCTGGGACAGGAGATATTCAGCTCACGCTTGTACAGACTATTCCAATAACAGGTGTCGTACTTGTCACCACTCCACAGGAAGTAGCCGTAGCAGATGCTATCAAAGCGGCAAATATGTTCATGCTGGACCAGATTTCTGTTCCAATACTTGGTGTAATTGAAAATATGTCTTATTTTAGTCCTCCTGACATGCAAGACAAAAAATATTATATCTTCGGAAAGGGTGGCGGCCAAAGACTTTCCGATTTTACAAAATCTGTCATTTTAGGTAAAATTCCGATTCATGAGTCGATCAGACAAAGAGCAGATCATGAATTATCTATATTTGATCAGGATGAATCCTCTGTGGAGTTTGCACAAATTGCAGATAAGCTGGTAGAAAGAGTAAAACATAGAAATCAGACCAATACACCAACAAAAATTGTACAACTCACTCAGTAATAAATATTTGAAGCAATGAGGAGAATTTTTGATGCTAACTCCATCTATGAACAGATTCGTCTGAAGAAGACTTTTCTATGTGTTGGACTAGATCCGGATTTGAATAAAATGGATCCTAGATATCTTCAACGCAAGTTTCCATTGTTTGATTTTTGCAGAGATATCATTCATTGGACCTCAGATCAAGCGGTTGCCTATAAAATTAATGTCGCTTTTTTTGAAAATCATGGACCACATGGTTGGATTCAGCTGGAAATGTTGGTCAAAGAAATTCCTTCAGATTGTTTTTTTATCATAGACGCTAAAAGAGCCGATATCGGTAATACATCGCAGAAATATGCAGAGTACTATTTTCAAAAATTGGATGCGGACGCAATCACATTACACCCGTACATGGGAGTGGATAGTCTGCAGTCATTTATCGATTACGAAGGTAAATGGTCTATCGTATTAGGTTTGACATCAAATCCCGGAGCAGCCGATTTTGAACTAATGCCTTTAGGCACTGGTCAAAAATTGTATGAATTAATCATTCAGAAATTTTCTACCACGGTTAACTATAATCAGCTAATGTTTGTCATTGGTGCAACTCGAGCTGATCAGATCAGTCATGCGCGGAATTTATGTCCCGAACATTTTTTTCTAGTTCCAGGTGTAGGTGAGCAAGGTGGTGATTTAGAAAGAACGATAATTTCCGGGATGAACCAGCTGGGAGGATTACTCATCAACGTATCAAGGAGTATAAGTTATCCCAATTCTGAAGTTGTATTGGAGAATTACGTGCGACAACAGGTAGCTGGACTGGCTGCACGAATGAAACCCTTTATTTCATAGGCAGCTCAGAAATCTTCAAACAAATTGATTGTTTGTTTTTCTCCAGATAAGATTTAATCATACGGTTTGATTCGTAAGTCCCTCGATATGGTAATGAATTTTTTTCCAATTCGGCAATGCTAGGAATAGCATTGTGATTTGTGAGAAATCCAAGAGCTTTGCAAAAGCCACTCTCGATCAGAACAAATGACTTTTCATCTGCATGTCTTCCTGTATCCAATATTACCAAATCTTCCCCAAAAATATTCCATTCACAAACGATCATTTCATTAAAACGCAAATTATAGGATTCTATTGATTCTTTGCCCGCACATACGCCATGACATTTTTGGACAACATAAAGTTCGCAGGGTGATTGGAATAGTTGTTTGGATTTTGCAAGTCCTGAACACAATTCATATTTTTCTTCTAAGAATCTGATAAATGATTTAGCACGTATCACAGTAGTAAACATGCCGAAAACTGGAATTTCATTTTTTACCCATTCCTTCTGTTTAACCTCTAAAAATTTCAATCCGTCAGATCGTTCAGAAACGATTACAAAGTATTTTTCATTCTTGCTTTTCAATGCTCGATTTATTGGAGGAGTAAATTGTTTTATTTGCTCAGCTTCCATCAATATGGCTACAAGCTCACTTCCTGTAACTATAGTTTCAATAGAATGCACATTTCGGATCATTTTAGATGTTTTGGTAGTCACATCATTGAAATGTTGGATAATCCTTTCTCTGATATTCAAGCTTTTTCCGATATACAAAATGCTATCAGTTAGGTCTTTCATTTTATAGATTCCACACATTTCCGGTAACATACGAATATCTTTATAAGTCAAGGAAGCCGGAAGTTTATTTTCTCGAAGTACGTTTTTTAGTGCTTGGTTATAATTTTCACTTCCGAAATTTTGTCTATTGATATGTATAAATACTTCCACTGTAGCACAAACGTCATCATAAGCTCTATGCCGGGCGTTTACACGGATTTGAAAATGTCTTATTAAGTTCTCCAAGCTATAAGATCTAAGTCCTGGAAAAAATTTACGGGCAAGTCGTACAGTGCATAACCTTTTCATGTTAAAAGAATAACCAAGCAAGGAATATTCATTTCTGATAAAGGAATAATCAAACTGAACATTGTGGGCAACAAATATGCAATCTTGCATACATAGGATAATATCGCGAGCGATTTCAAAAAACTGAGGTGCAACCGCTACCATTTGATTATTGATTCCTGTAATTCTTGTAATTTCTGGTGGAATCGAACGATTTGGATTCACCAGCGATTGAAACTCTCTGATTTTGATTCCATTCTCCAAGACTACTATGGCAATTTCAGTAATACGATCAGAACCGAAGTGTCCTCCGGTTGTTTCTATATCAACGATTGCATACTTTTGAGCCATAAAATGCAGTTAAATTAACATGTATTATCTGACTTTGTTTGTCATTTGCATTTGTGGACTTTTTTGCAGGTCCGCTCAAGTTCATGTACAAGATCAACGGAACATCCAAGATCATCAAAAATCTAAATCATACAAAGGATTAGACAGCATATTGTGTGGAGCTGAAAACCTGGAGTCCTATAATTCTGCATTAAAAGGTAAGCGAGTAGCAGTTTTCTGCAATCATACCAGTTTATGTTATGGTAAACACCTGGTGGACACTCTCTTAAACTCAGGTGTTCATATTGTCAAGTTGTTTGCGCCAGAGCATGGGATCAGAGGAGTTCAAAGCGCAGGAGAGCATATAGATGACCAAAAAGATAGCCGTACCGGATTGCCTATCATTTCTCTATATGGTTCAAAAAAGATAAAGCCAAATGCTCAGGATTTATCCAATGTAGATATATTCCTCTTTGATATTCAAGACGTTGGCGTAAGATTTTACACTTACATTTCCAGTCTGCATTATATCATGGAAGCCTGTGCAGAAAACTCAATTCCTCTATATGTTTTGGATAGACCAAATCCCAATATTCACTACGTAGATGGCCCGGTGCTAGACACCAACCTCAGGTCGTTTGTCGGAGTAGATCCTATACCAATCATTTATGGTCTTAGCATTGGTGAACTTGCTAGAATGATTAAAGGGGAAAATTGGATCGCAAACTCATCAAAATTAGACCTATACGTAGTACCTTGTTTACAATATACTAGACAGGACCACTATAAATTGAATTCTAAACCATCTCCCAATTTAAAAAATATGGATGGTATATTGCTTTACCCATCTTTATGTCTATTTGAGGGTACTGATATTAGCCTTGGCAGAGGTACTGATCGCCCTTTTGAAATTTATGGACATCCTTCGTTTAAATCCAGAGGGGAAGTTGAATTTGTGCCTTATGATGTGGAGGGAGCAATGGATCCTCCACATGAAGGGATGAAATGTTATGGATTTCTAGTGAAGAAAGCTTCTTTAAGTCAATATTATAATAAATCAAAATTAGATTTATCTTATTTGATGCACGCATATGAATTATATCCGGACAAGGATCATTTCTTCAAAGAAGATTTTTTCAATAAGCTTGCTGGTAATACTATACTAATCCAGCAAATTAGATCAGGGATAACAGAAAATGAAATTCGCAGATCTTGGGAACCGGCATTAAGAAACTTTATGATTAAAAGGAATAATTACTTGATTTATCCACAATAGATAATAGCTATGCTAAGTTAAATTCTTAGTTTATATGTAGATAAAACTAATATAAATAAGAACAAATTTTGATATACAGTTAAGTATAATTGACCTATTGGCTGCACCTTTGCAGAGAATATGAACGTGAATCTACAAGTAAATTGAAATGAAATGACAAATGCTCTATGATAGAATGAAATTTGTCAGGTAGGTGTAAAATTCTTTAATTGTAATTATTATGTATTGTAGATATTCATAAATTAATAAAAGTATTTATGGATGAAAAAAATATGTTTACAATTTGAGCTTAAAATTGGACCTGTGATTTAGCTTTGCCCTTGAGAAATTCTTCGATAGTGAAGGATTCGAAATATTTATAACTTTAACTCGAAGCGTTTTTTAATAACCCCCCACTCAAAACGGTATAAATAGTTATATCTCTCTTGCTAAATACCGTTCGTATGAAAAAACGCAGCAGTTTTGTGCGCAATCATGTATTGCGTACATTTATGATCATTTTTTGTTTAATTATATCAGTTAAATCTGAAGCCGGGATTGTTTTTGATGGCAGTCCAGGTACCAACGCTCCTCCTGGATCTCTTGGCGGGTTTCCAATGATACCATTTAGTCCGGATACAAGACCCTTAGACGGCCTGGTAAACTTTGTACCCGTTGGTGGCGCTTGTCCTGCCGAGATTCGATTTGACGTTGATTTTCATCACGTACGCATAGGTCAGGGTTGGTTGACATGGTCGCATGGATATACCGGGGATGTTTATTATACATCCACAGCTGTTAGGGCAATTACATTGCCTGCGGGCACCAGAGCATTCTATTTGTATGTAGAGCCCAAGCGATTTGATGTTTTTAATATTCAAGCTATAGCAAATGATGGAACGAGTTCCGGTATCATTCCGGTCAGTGGTACTTCAGGTGCTAAATATTTTGGATTTTATACAACAAACCCAAGTTGCTTACTCACGACTATTAGAGTATATTCTCCAGTATCAGCGAATGGAATGGCTTTTGGAGAG
Source organism: Saprospiraceae bacterium (assembly GCA_016710235.1). Lineage (NCBI taxonomy): Bacteria > Pseudomonadati > Bacteroidota > Saprospiria > Saprospirales > Saprospiraceae > Saprospiraceae bacterium. The sequence goes on along the minus strand of JADJLG010000001.1, from coordinate 2,840,250 downwards.
TTTGGTATATATGTGGATCTCCCCAATGGTGAATTGGCATGTGATGACCTAGTGCAAGTAAGTCTTGATGAAAACTGTGTTGCTAGCGTTCTACCAGATATGATTCTGGAAGACGATTATTCGCAAGGATGTTCTCCTGGAGATTTTATAGTGGAAGTTCGTGACTGGAAAACCAATCAACTGATTGATATCGATCCTATGACAGCTTGGCCTCAGCTTGGAGTTGATCAAGTCGGAAAAAATTTTATGGTAACTATTTTAGATCCGGCAACAGGAAATAGTTGTTGGGGATCCATTAGTGTTGAAGATAAGTTTGCTCCTGTATTAAGCTGTCCATCTGACATCACATTAAATTTTGGCTGCTTAGCTCAGACTTTACCCATATTCACTGGTACTCCTTTAGTAAGAGAAAATTGTTCCACTTTTACTTTAGTTTATAAGGATAGATCTACCTTGGGATCATGCAATTTGGGCTACAGCGAAATCATAGAAAGAGAATGGATAGCAAGTGACCAATTTGGAAATAAATCATCATGTACACAGAGAATATTTGTAGGTCTTGGTAATGTTGGAGATATTGCAATTCCTCTAAATTTTGATGGATTGGAACTTAATCCCCAACCACTCAATTGTGATGAAGGATTGCACAATAATTTTAATTTTAGCAGTCATTTATTAGATTACCCTTTGTGTGTTGACGGTTATTTATTAGATTCTGCTGTTTGGGTTGGAACTGGTGGAATTCCGGGAAATGATTTGAGTGGTCAACGACAACCCCGTGTATTAGGTTGGAATATTATTGGCTTTGGCTCGTTTGCTGGTCATCCGAGTCCGGACGATGTATATTATCCGGTTCATCCAGATGCAGAATGTTGGAGTACTGCAAATACCTGGGTTATGTGGCGAGGAACAGGTAAGCCAAATATTGGATCTTGCAGAAATATCAATATCAGCTTTTCGGATACAGAGATACCGTTAAGTACCACAAATTGTACTGCTGAAGAACCACCTTGTTATAAAATAATTAGAGAATGGATAATGGTAGATTGGTGCAGCTCTACCATTCGAAGAGAGAATCAACTGATCAAAGTGATGGACACAAAAGGTCCGTCAATATTGTATCCTTCAAGCATAACTGTATCGACTGACATATGGGAATGTAAGGGTAAAATAAAACTACCAGAACCTTGGCTGGCAGACAATTGCTCAAAAGAATTGCATTATACTGTTGAATTAGAATCAGGCGATATCATTGGTAGCGATAGTGCTGGATATATACTTTTCAATCTACCATTTGGATTCCAGACAGCATATATTGTAGCTGAAGATTGTTGTGGAAATATATCAAGGAAGGAATTTTTACTTGACGTTGTTGATGATGTACCACCGGTGGCAGTATGCGAAAAAAGGACAACAGTGAGTCTCACCAATGCAATCGTTCCAGGCACAAATTATGTCAAAATCAATGTATCTTCTTTTGATGATGGATCTTTTGACAACTGTTCTCCACACGTATATTTCAAAGCTATCCGTATGGATGAATTGCTTGGAACAAATAACGGTAGCTCGGATGACAATTTACTCAATTGCGATGGTGTGAATGGCGATGATGATCTCACTGAAAAGGGCAATCAAATTTATTTTGATGATTATGTCAAGTTCTGTTGTGATGACGTTGGCAAAACAATTATGGTTGTCTTCAGGGTTTTTGATGTAAGTACTCTGTCAGGTCCGGTGAAACCTTCAGATATGGAACAAGGTGGATACTTATTTGGACATTTTAGCGATTGCATGATTGAAGTAGAAGTTCAGAACAAGGCGGTTCCTACTATTGTGCCTCCAGCAGATGTGGTGGTGAGTTGTGAGTTTTGGTTTGATTTGAAAGAATTGGAAAATCCAAATAATACAACTTTTGGTAAGATTGTAACAGATTTATCGAAAAGAACAAAGCTGAGCACAAAGGATATCGTATGTTCGAACTTTTGTGTCGAAAATCCATATACTGGTTATCCAGGATATATCTCCGGAATACCTCCACATTTAAATCCTGCATCAAATATAGCTTGCGAAGCGTATAATAATTTGTATGATGTCAACCATCCAGATAATAAATATGATATTGTTTGGGGGTATGATGGCTATTCAATAGCAGCCTGTGAAATCATGCCTAGCATAGAAGTTGAGGATAGAAGACAATGTGGAGAAGGCAAAGTACTGAGACATTTTCTGGTACGGGGTCCAAATAATATTTTAATCAAATCTACTCAGACCATATGGGTAGTAAATTGTGATCCGTTTTTTGTAAATGGAAATGATTATTGTGATACAGAAGATGATTTGATATGGGATTGCGACCTCAACGAAGTGATACTCCAAGGATGTGGCGCAAATCTAAGTCCTGATAATCCTGTTCTTGGTAGGCCTTCAGTAGATCCAAGATCACACAGTGCTTGTGCTTTGATTTCTATTGATTATTCAGATGAAAAATTTGACATAGCTGAAAATGCATGTTTCAAAATCCTACGTACTTGGAAAATAGTGGATTGGTGTCAGTATGATCCATTGGTAGACACAGAAAAGGGTAGGTGGGAAATTGTGCAAGTCATTAAAGTACGAGATACCATATCTCCTGATGGCCATGTTGTTTTGGGAGATTGCGAACCAGCGTTCAAACAGAATGGGAGATCAACTTGTTCGGGACATCTTACCATAAATGTTGATGCTTCAGATACATGCACTGTGACTGGAGATATTTTTTATGAATACAAACTTGATTTGTATAACGATGGTATTTTTGAATACGGAGTTGGTACTTTATCAAGAAATCAATACAACAGAGGTTATCATGCAAATCACTCCAACAACCCTTATGCTGATGATGCTGATAAAGCTTTTGATGCGAGCGGAACGTACCCAATAGGCAAACACCGAATCCAATTCTTTTTGGAAGATGGTTGTGGAAATATCCGTAAAATCGATACTGTATTTCAAGTTAAAGATTGCAAAGCTCCAACACCATATTGTCTGAATGGCATCATTACTGTTCCGATGCCGACAACAGGCTGTGTTGATATTTGGGCAAAAGATCTGGACAGAGGTAGTTATGACAACTGTACTCCAAATGAAAATCTTAGATTTTATTTCAATGGTGATACGTTAAAACCATTTATCCGTTTGTGTTGTGAGGATTTTATAAAGGCAAAAGCAGCAAACAATATTTATGTTGATGTTGAAGTCTATGTTATGGATTTGGAAGGAAATAGCGATTTTTGCAAAACTGTAATTAATGTCCAAGACAATAATGATATATGTCCAGATCCAACTTCCAATAACGTAGTTATAACCGGATTTACCAAAACACAAAGCGATGCAAGCATCCATCCGGTTCAATTGGAATTGTATGAAAACAGTAATTTGTTGCAAAGTATAATTAACAAAAAACAGGGAGACTATGCTTTTACAGCACTAAATTATTCAGACAATTACTATGTCAAGGCTAATAAAAATGATGACCCTTTAAATGGGGTAACTACAGCTGATATTGTCAAGATACAGAAACACATTCTTGGTAAGGAATCACTGAATTCTCCATACTTACTTATTGCCGCGGATGTCAATAACACAAAGACAATTACAGCAAGTGACTTGAGTGAAATTAGGAAATTGATATTGGGAGCAATTCCACAATTTCAGAAGTCTCCATCTTGGAAATTTATGCCTGAGAAAACTGACTTTCCTGATCCCACTAACCCATATGATTTTGTTTCTGAACAAAAAGTCAATTTAATTAATTTTCAAGGAGATGCCAAATTCAGAGGAATAAAAATGGGCGACTTGAACTATTCTGCACTGCCAAATGGATTCACAAATGCATACTCCAGAAGTATAGTTGGACTGAAAATGGGGATAGAAAATGTGAGTTTAGCAAGCGGCTCTGCCCATCAAATTCCTGTTTATGCCGTAGGTAATGCCACTCTTAATTCTGTTCAATTTACTTTAGAATGGGACAATCAAGTTATTGATGTAAAGAGTTTCATTGGTGAAAAATTTGAACTTCAAGAGCAAAATATCAATCTTGAATTTCATAGCTCTGGTTTGGCTACAATGAGTTGGAATTCAGTCGAACCATTAAAGCTCAAGAGTGGAGATATCTTGTTTTATATAGATATGCAATCAAAAATTTCAGGAGATCTCATCTCAGCCGGATTAAATGCTAGTGACAAGATAACATTGAGAGAGACAAGTGACGAAAACAACGAAATTGGATCTGTTCAAATAAATTATTTGTTTGACAATCAGGATGGAAAAAATATAGATTTCAGCTTGAAGCAGAACATACCAAACCCATTTGATCAGTCTACCCAAATAGAATTTATTATCTCAATTGAGACAACTGCATTATTAGAGGTTTATAACTCCACAGGTCAGATAGTATTCAGAAAACCAATCGAAGCTGTCAAAGGAAGTAATATAGTAAATCTTGATAAAGACCTTTTTGCAAGTGTCGGGCTGTATTATTATAGACTTCAGGTAGGGGAGAAGAGTAAATCAAGAAGTATGATTTATAGTCCTGCAAAGTAAACTTAGTCGGAGATTTTTTTTCCTCCTATTTTCAACTTGCAGAAAGTTTGCCTGATTATTGAAACGAATGAAAAAACGAACGCAATGGAAAGCTTGTTTTACAGGCTTTCCTTTTTTTTTTTAACTTAAAATTGAAGTTTATTCAAATTTAAACTTTTTCCAATTCCATTTTTTTTTGTTCGCTTTGATCAGAATATATCTGAGGCTCAATCCGGTTTGCAAGCTGAGATAATCACTGCTCGCATGCAGTGGAATTTCAGGAACAACATCATACGAAATTAATAATCGACCTAGTTTCAGTTCAAGACCGCCTATTCCTGACGCACCAATTGTTTTGGCGAAATCTACTTCTGATTTTCCAAGCCTAAAATTTAGACCGGCACCCAAATATAAGTTGAATCTTCGTGTAATGAGAGGTAGATGGTGTCTGATCAGCAAATTGGACTTAACAAAGTCTTCTACTGGATCAGGTTGAAGTAACATTTCTGCGGTCCAGCGCTTTGTCAAGATTTGAACAATAGAAACTCCCCAGTTATCACTGATCCGAATCCCGGCAGCAGACTTAAAATACTGCGAATATGCTTTAAAGTTAAAGCAAGAAAATAAAGCTAAAAATAAAAGAATAAAAAGCCTATTTATTGAAATTGTCATCTACACATTGAAAAGGAAATGCATGATATCGCCATCCTTGACTACATACTCTTTACCTTCAGTTGATAATTTTCCGGCAGAACGACAAGCTGATTCTGATTTATAATGTATAAAATCATGGTACTGTATTACCTCTGCACGAATAAAACCCTTCTCAAAATCAGTATGAATCACTCCTGCTGCTTGTGGAGCCTTATGACCTTTCTCAATAGTCCAGGCTCTCACTTCTTTTTCACCAACCGTAAAATAAGTAATCAAGTTCAATAACTCATAAGCTGCTCTTGTTATTTTATGCGTACCTGGTTCTTTTAGTCCCATCTCAACAAAAAAATCACTTCTCTCTGCCTCGGGTAATTCAGAAATCTCCGCTTCAATCCCCGCACAGATTAAAATAATTTTTGCATTTTCATTCTTAACAGCATTCTCAAAATTTCTTGTATGATCATTGCCAGTATTCACTGATTGTTCATCAACATTACAAACATATACGATTGGTTTGCCGGTGAGCAGCTGTGCTGATTGAATAAATTTGTTCGATTCATCGTCTACTATAAATGTTCTGGCCGGAACACCAGTTTCCATTTTTACCTTCAGAGAATCCAAGAAGTCGATTTCACGAAGGATTTCTTTATCACCTCCTTTTGCTTGTTTTCTCAACTTGTCGAGCTTTTTATCCAGAGATTCCAAATCCTTGAGTAGCAGCTCCATATCTACAATTTCCTTGTCGCGAATGGGATCCACAGAGCCATCCACATGAATCACATTGTCATTATCAAAAGCTCTTACAACGTGGATGATTGCATCCACTTCTCGAATATTAGCCAAAAATTGATTTCCCAGGCCTTCCCCTTTAGATGCTCCTTTGATTAGACCGGCTATATCGACGATATCAACAGTTGTAGGGACTACTCTCTGTGGCAGCGCAATAGCTGCTAACTCTTGCAAGCGATAATCAGGCACTAGAATTACTCCAACATTTGGATCTTTGGTCGCAAATGGGTAATTGGCAGCTAAAGCACCAGCTGATGTTAACGCATTAAACAAAGTTGATTTACCGACATTTGGCAAGCCCACGATTCCACATTGCAAACCCATATTTTAAATTTTGGGCAAAGGTAAACTTCAAATTATTCTTTTTTGTTAGAGAATTGCAAATATTAAACAAGACGCATAATTTATTTTGGCTTCATCAAGAAAATAATATTGAATTACCTGGGTCACATTTCTCTAACATTTCCGGCTACAAGCATAACTCTAGGAAATCTAACAGCAGATCTACTCTCGTTGAAACAGATAGATGCACTGGATCAGGATATTAAAGCCGGAGTAGTTTTTCACAGAAAATTGGATGCATTTTGTGATGCGCATGAATCTTACAAAACTATGCTACCCATTTTCAAACCGGCTGTGGGTAGATATGCACCTGTCGCTTTAGATATTATTCTGGATTATTTTCTGGCAAAAAACTGGTCACATTTTTACACTATACCTTATGAGATATTTAGTGATCTAGTTTATAAAATGCTAAAACAAAATGCCAGCAAACTTCCAGATTCAATTCAATTGTTCATTTTAAAAATTGTTGAAGACAGGTGGCTCAGGAGATATTCAAATTTGGATGAGATGAAATTCGTATTGGATCGAATGAACCGGAAAGCAAAGTTCGATGTGGATTTCACAAAAACAATACCGGAAATTATACTTCATTCTGAATTTCTGAATGAAGAGTTCATTAAATTATTTGAGGCAATTGTAAAGGAAAAAGAAAACTGGCTTAACCCTCAAAATGGAAACTGAAAGTAATTATTTTTGAAAATAATTTTTCGATAATCGTTGATTCAACAAGGTTTTTGTCATAAATCAAGAGATTTCCAAGCCCGTGAGAAAACTTGAATTCAGGAGAGAAAATAAAGAACGGCATATAGAATTGCATTCCTATTCCAACCTCTACTTGAAAGTCATGGGGAGAAATCCTTATTATTTCAAACTTGTTTTTATCAGATCGACTATTTGAAGAAAAATCATATGAATATTTTACTCCGGCCAACACATAAAACCGCTTGTCTTTATATGGGGCGCTAGTGAAACGAATTAACATAGGTAATTCCCCAAATACTGATTCAATCAGGTCTGTTTTTTGCTCTCCTGATGCGATAAAGGTATAATTTATTTTACGGTATGAAAGCGAAACTGATGGCAATAATCTGAAGTCAAAATAATCTCCAATTTTAAAATTATTGACCATGCTTAATGTTAATCCAGGATTACTGATGCCTTCATTAATTTTGTAAACCGGGTTTTGGATAAATCGTTTTGAGTGTTCAATTTTGAAGCCGCTTTGATTGTAAGCAACCGTCAACCCAAAATAGTGGTTTTTTTTCTTAAATCCCAAATAATTGTAACTTTTGTAGCTCGACTGCGCAGACAGCATGGAAGTGATACAGATGGTCAGTAAAAAAACAATTATTTGGTTCCTGTATATAAACAACATATTCCAAAGGTCAATGATTGAAATCGGCAATTTTTAAAGCCCGCTTGAGCCATAGTGTCTACGAAACGGTCAAAATCAGGAAACTGTTGCACAGATTGAAATAAATATTGGTAAGCTGCAGGATCCTTTGACAATATTCTTCCAATTAGAGGGAGGATATTTTGAAAATAAAATCCAAAAAGAGGTTTGATAGGCCATGTGCGGGGTTTAGAAAATTCAAGCACTACACATTTCGCTCCTGGCTTTAATACGCGGTACATTTCCATTAGGCCTTTATCCAGATTTTCAAAATTTCTCACTCCAAAAGCAACCATCGTGCGATCGAAAGTATTCGCCTCAAAAGGTAAATTCAATGAATCCGCCTTTAAAAACTTGAGGTTTGAATCAAGTCCGGATTTTGTAGATCTTACCCTGCCAACGTCCAACATTTTGTCGGCGATGTCAATGCCTGTGATCTGCGCCTTCGGGTAAGATTTCAATGTTTGAAAACTTAGAACTCCAGTACCTGTTGCTACGTCTAAGATATTTAAATTATCCGTTACAGGAGCTAATTCTCGGATTGCCCTTTTCCTCCAATAATGATCAATACCTACGCTGAGCAAGGAGTTTAGGAAATCATAAGTAGGCGCAATGCGATCGAACATACGTTCCACCTGTTCAGATTTTGAATCTGTAGAATCCTTATATGGTCTTACAGTTTGCATACCTTTTATGGCTCAAAGATAATATTTCGGATGTGGAAATGGTTTTTCGTTGCTATTATTAAGAAATCATTATAAAACACAGAAAATCAATCAAATATTTATAGATTTTCATGGCTATATTTTACCAGATTCGGGTACTTTTTTGTATTTTTGTGAGCTTTTTAGAAAAGGATGATTTTATGCAAGATCGCATTATACCTGTTCAGATTGAAGACCAGTTAAAGACGTCATATATTGACTATTCCATGTCCGTCATTGTGGCAAGAGCATTGCCCGATGTGAGAGATGGATTAAAGCCTGTACACCGAAGAGTTCTTTATGGAATGAGCGAGCTTGGGCTTGCTTATAACAGACCATACAAGAAGTCTGCTAGAATCGTAGGGGAGGTACTTGGAAAGTATCATCCTCATGGGGATTCATCAGTTTATGATGCTATGGTTAGAATGGCTCAAGATTGGTCCATGCGCTATAAACTCGTAGATGGTCAGGGTAACTTTGGATCAATGGATGGAGATTCGCCTGCAGCCATGCGATATACCGAAGTAAGACTTTCACGACTTTCAGATGAACTTATGGATGATATCGACAAAGATACTGTCGATTTTAGATTCAATTTTGACGATTCGTTAGAGGAGCCCACTGTATTGCCTGCCAAATTGCCCAATTTGCTGATCAATGGATCTACAGGAATTGCTGTAGGTATGGCTACAAATATGTTGCCTCATAATCTTAGCGAAGTATGCGGTGCTGTGATAGCAAGCTTGGCTAATGAAGACATAACAGTAGACGAATTGATGGAATTTATTCCCGCCCCTGACTTTCCAACTGGAGGAATTATTTATGGCACATCAGGAATAAAAGAAGCCTATCATACAGGTAGAGGAAAATGTATCGTCAGGGCGAGGGCTGAAATCGTTACTGAATCCAATCGCGAATCGATTATCGTTTCTGAGATTCCATTTCAGGTCAATAAAGCAATTCTCATAGAGAAAATTGCCGAGTTAGTCAATGAAGACAAAATTACAGGAATCTCTGACGTCAGAGACGAATCTGACCGGACAGGCGTAAGAATAGTGATCGAACTCAAGAAAGATGCAATTGGCTCTGTTGTACTCAGCAACTTATTCAAATATACCTCGTTGCAAACATCGTACGGGATCAACAATATTGCGTTGGTCAAGGGTCGTCCTAAAACATTGGGACTTAAAGATCTGATTACTGAATTTATACAGTTTAGGTTAGAAGTCATCGTACGTCGGACTAACTATTTGCTCAAGCAAGCCCAAGATAAAGCACATATCCTTGAAGGCCTCCTGAAGGCTCTTGACTTTCTGGATGAGATCATAGCACTTATTCGTGCATCACGCACAGTTGAAGATGCAAAAGAAGGCCTTGTTTCTAAATTTGAGTTTTCGGAAATTCAAGCAAAAGCAATCTTAGACATGCGATTGCAAAAACTAACAGGCCTGGAAAGAGAAAAACTGAAAGAAGAGTATGATGAATTAATAGCTGAAATCAAACGATTGGAAGAAATTCTTGGTGATAGAAACATTCAAAAAGATATCATCAAAACAGAACTTCAAACCATTATTGACAAATTTGGCGATGCGAGAAAGACTGAAATTACACATGTCGATGGAGATATTAATATTGAGGATATTATTGCGAATGACGAGGTTGTTGTGACTATCTCACACCAAGGATATATCAAACGAACAAAAACTAGTGAATACCGTATCCAAAGTAGAGGAGGTAGAGGTTCGGCAGGAAGTAAAACAAAAGATGAAGACTTTATCGAACATATGTTCATTGCTTCCAATCACAATTATTTGCTTTTATTTACAGAACTAGGCAAATGTTATTGGTTGCGTGTCTTTGAAATACCTGAAGCGGCAAAAACTTCATTAGGTCGTGCCATTCAAAATCTTGTTAACCTTCCAAAAGAGGATAGAGTCAGAGCATATATCAATATCAAAAACCTAGAAGATAAGGAGTTTCTGGATAATCATTATGTCGTATTTTGTACAAAAAGAGGAATTATTAAAAAATCATCCTTGGAAGATTTTAGCCGCCCGAGAGCAAATGGTATCATTGCCATCTCAATTAATGAAGGAGATCAGCTCATGGAGGTCAAACTTACTAATGGAAATAATGAAATTCTGATTGCCAATAAATTTGGCCGGGCGATTCGCTTTCCAGAATCAACAGTCAGACCTATGGGTAGGAGTGCAGCAGGCGTCAAGGGAATTCAACTGAATTCTAGTATTGATGATTGCGTTATTGGGCTTGTATGTGTCGATCCTGAAGACAAGGACATTTCAATTCTTGTAGTCTCTGAAAAAGGAAATGGTAAAAAATCGCTTCTTGATGACTATCGCGTCACGAATAGAGGAGGCAAGGGTGTTAAAACAATAAACATCACTGACAAAACCGGACAATTGGTTGCCATCAAATCAGTGCATGATACTGATGATCTAATGATCACCACAACCAATGGGGTAATGATCAGAATGGCATTAGACACACTTCGCATAATGGGACGGGCAACACAAGGCGTTCGATTGATAAGACTGGATGAAGGTGACAATATAGGCGATGTGGCTGTCGTTAAAAGGGATGAAGACGATCCAAAGGCAGATCAATTTGAAATTATTGAAGGTGAAATCGAAGATTCTGAAGAATAATTAAAATTATTTTAACCAAAATTCAAATTCCTTTTTGAATTTTTTCCCCAGAACAAAAGTTTTAAACTATCATAATCATACAGAATGAAAAATACTTTTTTAGTCAGTTTAATCATGTTTCTTGGCTTATCAATAGCCTTCGCTCAAGAACCAGAAAAAGATGTCAAGAAAGCAGACAAGCTCTATGGTTTATACCAGTTAGATCAAGTCAATAGTGCTGGAAAACTCAGCGAAGCTCAAAAAATCATCGATGCAGTATATATGGACCCTGCAGTGACCACACAACATAAAACATGGATGGTGCGTGGCAATGTCTACAATGCATTAAGTGCTATCGAAAACGCTTCTATGCAAACACTACAAAACAAGTATAAATTAAAAGATCCTCTAGCTGCTTGGAAGGCATATCAATCATTCATCAAAGCAAAAGAAACGGCAGTAAAAGGTTTCGAAACTAAAGATGCCTTGAAAGCATTACAAGAGACTTCAGCGTATTTACAAAGTTTTGGATACAATAATTTTTCCAACGGTAAAAACGAGAACGGCTACGAAAATGCATTCAACTGTTTTGAAGCGGTTTTAAAAATAGACAAAATGTTACAAGACAATGGTATGAAATCGGTGTTTAACCAAGCAGATGATTACCAGAATCAATTGTATATCACGGCACTTGCAGGCATGAATATCAGCAACCGAGCTGCTTCAGTCCCATATTTGGAAGAGTTGAAAAAAAGAAATTTCAATGATAAAAATGGTTCAGGAGCAACCATTTATCAGGGATTATTCGAATATTATCAATCCACAAAGGAAGACACAAAAGCAGAAGAAGTTTTAGCTGAGGGAAGAACAAAGTTTCCTAACGACAACAATCTACTATTTTCTGAAATCAATCTTTTCCTTCAGAAAGGAAAACTTACTGAATTGATTGATAAGCTGAAAAAAGCTAAAGAGATCGAACCAAACAATGTATCGATTTATAATACATTAGGAAACGTTTATGACAATCTTTGTCAGAAAGCTTGGGAGGCAAATGATGCAGCTAAAGCGAATGAGTATATGGCTGAAGCAATAAATCATTATAACGATGCATTGACCAAAGAACCGAATAATTTTATTGCTGTATATAGTTTAGGTGCACTCCATTACAACAAAGCTGCACAAGTTGGGAAAGAAGTAAATAAGCTATCTTCAGATTATACTGCTGAAGGTACTAAAAAGTATAAAGAGAAAGTTGCAGAAATGGGTGCTATTTTTGATCAAGCTTTACCTTATCTTGAGAAAGCTGAAAAAATAGATCCGTCAGACAAGAATACAATAATTGCATTGAAAGAAATTTATGCTAGAAAAGGCAATTTTGAAAAGTCCAATCTTTACAAAGCTCGCTTAGAAAAAATGTAAACTAAATTCAAAATACTAAAGCCACATTTTTTTTTGTGGCTTTTTTTTATTAATTATGAATGAAATAATTTTTGCTGAAGCACAAGCACTTAATAGTGTTGCGGATTTTCATCATTTATTTGATTTACCTGTGCAAACTACTCCTCAAATTCCGGATGTAAAAAGATGTGAGCTGAGGGTCTCATTGCTCCAGGAAGAACTGAATGAATTGAAAGAAGCGATTCAAGCGAATGATATTGTTGCAGCGGCAGATGCATTTTGCGATTTGCAGTATGTACTTTCGGGTGCCATTCTGGAATTTGGTTTGGGAGAAAAATTTGCTGAAATGTTTACTGAAGTTCAAAGATCAAACATGAGCAAGGCATGTCCAGATCAAAAAGATGCAGAGGCAAGTCTCAGCTGGTACAAGATCGAAAAAAATACAGATGGTTATTTAAAACCAAAAGAAGGGAAATTTATATTATATCGAACAGAAGATAACAAGGTGTTGAAATCAATCAGTTACTCTCCTGCAAATCTCCAAAGTATCCTCACAAAATAATAAAAGTAAGCTCAAAAATAAAATGTCAAGCAATCATTGAGCTTACTTTAGTGAATTAAAATTTAACTCAAAATATTATGAATTAGAATCCGTTTTGGATTCCTCGTTGTTTTGAGATTTTGCAGATTCCTCGTCAGCAACATCTGAGAATTTATCTTTCACATTATCCATAAGTTGAGTGGATTTTTCTTTTATGGAGTCAGTAACCTGATTCATCTTTTCTTCAGCAGAAGAAACAAATTCTTTACCCTCGTTTACAATATTTGCACCCATTTGAGAAGCCGAATCTACTGCTTTATCCACATATCCTGAGGCTTTTTTGTAAATATCGGATTGCTGAACCTTATCCACTGTCTCACTTGTAGTTTCTTTAACCTCTTCGACTGCTTCCTTGGTCCATTCTTTAGCTTTGTTGTAACCTTCCATGGTTTTGTCTTTCAATTCATTTCCGGTTTCTTTCACTTCCTCAACTGCTTCCTTTGTCCAGTCTTTGGCTTTGTTATAACCTTCAATTGTTTTTTCTTTCAGCTCAGCGCTTGTTTCTTTTATTTCTTCAGCAGCCTTGTCAGCCATTTCTTCGGCTTTGTCAACTACAGTAGAAGCAGTTTCCTTTGCTTTTCCAAATAAACCGCTAAAAAAATTCTTAATACCCATTATTGTTAATTTTGATTTTGAACAGATTATTCTTTAGGTAATTCCAATCGATCTTGAGCCTGAGTCTTTGTATTGTCGATTTTTTCAGGAGTAGCTTCATGATTTTTAATAAACTTCTCAGCCTTGTCAAAAAAATCACTGTGCTTTTCGCTTAACTTGTCTCCAAAATTTATTGGTTTATCTGCAAATCCATCTTTATCTATATCTTTCTCAGCTTCTTTGGCATCCATTTCTTTGCCTTTTTCGATGGTTTTATCAATGAAATCATCTACTTTTTCAACTACCTCATTAGCTTTTGCTTTGGCCTGATTTCTAAAATCTTGAGTGCTTTCGTCTAACTGGTCTAATTTATCCTTTGCCAAACCAAATAAATATTCTCCTTGTTCTTTGACTTCTTTGCCGGTTTCAGTCACAAAGTTTTTCACTTTTTCAACCGCTTCTTTACCGTTGAACCCTGACTCCGATACTTTCTCTGATTCCAGTGAGAATTCTTTTGTATAGAAACTATCAGCTTTTGAATCGAAAGTACGCACAGGGGTAGGGGACTGCTCCTCTTTCACCTGTGTACGCTTTACCGGATTGCTGCCTAAATCAGGGACATAATCAGTGTTTTTACTACTAAATAAATTTTTAATCGAATTCCAGATTCCCATCCCTGTATAGATTTACGCAAAAATACGCACTAATTCATTAGTAATCAACGCAAATCATATTTAATTTAATTTATGTCTAAAGATGAGTTACATATTTTAGAAATTTATAATATATTTGTCGAATAATTCAGCATTATATGTCAATAAAACCGACTCTTTTATTTCCAAATGAATTGCCAATGCCGATTGTAACTACCATCCAACGGAATAAAAAATGTACTTATGACATGCCGGACAAAGGCTCTATGGATCATAAAAGAATTGAAAATATTGATTCTCAAACACTTATGAATTTAAAACAAAAGTGGAGATCTCCAAATTATCACGTTGAGCCATTGGAAATAATTTACTCCGAAAAACAAATGTCAACATCGCAGTTGACTGACATACTTCAACTATGTCTATATTATCGACATCCTGTAATCCTGGAAGTAAAATCGATGATATCTACCTCAATTATAGATTGTATTTCTGCTTTACAACTAAAAAAGCTCATTGCAGTTAGAATTCAAATTTGCTCTCTTAAAGAGACAACTCGTAAGATGATTTCAAAAGAAATGCTCCCTGTTCAGGCTGTCCTTAAGATGATTTATTCTCTTTCCACAAAGGGAATTCCTGTCATTGCCGAAATAGGTCCAATAATACACCAGATTAATGATTTTGAATTAGAGCCGCTTGTAAAACATGTTGCCGATCTTGGCGTTAAAAAAATCACATATTATGTTAATCAAAATTTTGACAGTTTTGAATCACCAAATCAGAATGAAATTATCTACCTCCACCATTGTGCCAAGTCGTCAAGTGTTATCTTTCCTTTACAAATTAGTACGCAGCAATGGGAAATACAAATTTCCGAAATTTTTAAAGAGGCATTGACCAAGTACCATCATCTGACTTTGCTTAAATTAAATTTAAACGATTTTCCAGGCTTGACGAAAAAATCATTTCTGTTTGAACACTAATATTATATAAACCAGCGGTCCTGCTGTCTGGTAAGCAGAATTTGATCAGTAAATGTAAAAACTGCTATAATGGCCTATTCATATCTGAATTTACAGGCACTTTAAATTACAGGCCTTGCTATTGTCCTATAATTTATATTATGTTAACCAGTATTTTTATTTTGCAGATGATAAAAAAGCCAATATCTCTTGTGCAGCCTAAAAAAAAAAGGAGTCCGCAATTGGACTCCTCTTTTTGTATTTCCTAGACTATTTTTTTATTTCTGAACAAAGACTTTATGGATACTGACTTCAGAACCATGTTTAATTTTTAGCAGATAAGTGCCTCCAGAAAGTTGCTCCTGATCAATTGATACCTGATTTTGATCTGAAATTTGGTTTTTATACACCAACTTTCCAAACAAATCATATATTTCAAATTCGACATTTCCTTTTACAGAAGCTTCAGAACTAATATTAAAATTTCCGAAATTTGGATTTGGTACAATCGACCAGCGGTTAGATAGAACTTCCCTTGGTTTAGCATCAACAATTGGATCTCCATCAACATCACCAGATTCTTTATACTCAGAAGAGTATTCTGGGCAACGAATTGGAGATAGAACTTTGATGTAGTTGGTTTTGTAACTGAATTTGTTCCGTTTGAATTTTTTACAGCAAGTTTAACTGTGTACAAACCGGCTTTCCAGTAAGTGACACTTGGATTTTTTTCGGTTGACAATGCAGGTACGCCACCACCAAACTGCCAAGACCAATCCACTACATCTCTGGAAGATTTATCATTAAACTGAACTTCTTTTCCAGCACATACGCTAATAGTATTAGAAGAGAAATCAACTTTTGGCACGAGATAAACGGCCACAATCTCGTTGTAAGTATGTGTACCGCATTCATTTGTTACTTTAAGAGAAACCTGATACTCTCCTTCTGCACCGTACTCATGTGTAGGATTTGCTAAATTGCTAAAGGTTTGGTCTCCAAAAGCCCACTCATATGAACTAGCACCAGTGGATAAGTCATTGAAGCTAACTTTATAAGCTTTCACTGAAAAGTTGAACGATGATACAGGAGAAGCTTTAATTTTTACAAAATCTTGTTGGGCAGACAATTTCGAATCCACACCATCGCTCACTTCTAAAGAAACATTATAATTGCCTGCATTTTGGTATAGAATAGTAGGATTTGGATCGGTACTGCTGGAAGGAATTCCTCCTGGGAATGTCCATTTGAAAGCAGTAGCACCTGGGGATTTGTTAGTAAAATGTACAGTAGCAGGAGCACATGAATTATTGTCGTTGGACTCAAACACAGAATATAAACCATTAGTCACTGTGACATTTTGATAACTTGTATCACTTCCACAAGAATTTGCGGTAATCAAGCGTACACGATAAGTCCCGGAAGCAGAATAAGTATAGTCTGGGTTCTTTAAAATTGATGTACCACCATCACCAAAATCCCATTTATAATTCTTGCCGCGCTTTCCATTCTCAATAAAATTAACATTCAAGCCGGTAGGGTTAAAGTCAAATGCCGACTTCGGTATTGTATCTACATATATATAATTTTTACGATACTTACTTACGGTATAATTCGTATTGACTACAGTCAACTTTACAGAGAATGAATCAGAATATTTATAGGTTATTACGGGATTTTGTAAGGTAGAAAAATTTGGTTCTCCTCCAGGAAAATCCCACTCGTATCTTGTTACATTGTTTGAAGAGAGATTTTTAAATCTAATTGTCAGAGGTGTGCAACCATAAATAGTATCTGCTTCAAAATCAGGCACCGGTGGTGTCACGATGATAATTTTTTTCACATACTCTTTGGTACCACAAAAATTAGTTACCTTAAGTTTAACTGTGTATGTACCGTCTTTGAGGTAATCATGTACCGGATGCTCTTCATTAGAATAAGTGTTATCGCCAAACTCCCATCTGTATGTGTCTCCAAACAAAGATTGATTATTGAAATAAACCGTCCTACCATCGATAGTTTCTTCAAAATAAGGAACTACTGCATCATAAACTTGAATGTAATCAGTAAAAGTAGTCTCATCATCTCCATATCCATTAGTCACTTTTAAAGTTACACTGTATAATCCACCTGTGGAGTAAGTAACAACAGGATTTTGAGCAGTTGAAGTTGCAGGAGATCCACCGTCAAATGTCCACAACCAGCTAGTTGGAGCGCCAATAGATAAATCTCTGAAAGTTACTTTCAAAGGTGCACATCCGATCTTTGGATCAGCTGAAAAACCAGCCGTTGGAGGTGTCCCTGAGCTGCAAGGGTCCAAGCACCACCTGCTATTAATGTGATTATCAATATCTGTAATTGAAGCTGAAGACCAGGTACTAGAACCGTTTACTGCAGGAGCCATTATATATGGGCTACCACTTGCGTCGTGTCCAGCTCCAAAATTATGGCCAACTTCATGAGCTTGAAGTTGACGTAAAGTGCCTGAAGCCGTAGTGTATGCACTGCATACATTATATCGATTCGAAGTACAAACGACTGCTACCCAAGCCAAACCAACAGCTCCGGAAGTATACTTTCTTGTCCATGCAGTTGCAAAATCATAGCTTGCCCCACCATATCCTCCACCGTTTGCCCAACTGAGATGAGTGTTCAGGTGCGTATTTATATTATTCACAGAATTCCAAGGGTCAGACCCAGAACTAGTAGCTACATAAATAGCAGAAACTGACATTTCTACATCAGTAGAAAATTCTGTATCATAATTCGTCTCCACCAAAGCCAGAATACCTGAACACCAGTTCTCCACATTTGTAGAATTATTTCCTTGCCATGTAAAAATGGTCATGTCATTCGCAAGTGCTGCTTCCACACTAACACATCCAGCTCTTCTCCCAGCATGTTCATCACCAAAATCACGATGCTTGTCCATTTCTGACTTGTACATGTCATAGGCGCAAGACACATTTTCATGAGGAATAACCATTTCCTCAGAATAAACTAAAAATTGATTATCCTCGGCACTCCCAGCAGTATAACGAGCTGGCTCGATCAAATATAATTTTCCTTCATGTCTAACGGAGCCTAATAAGAAACCATTTGAAACAGCTATGAAAGCTACACCATTGTCAGAACTTCTATTGTAACCTCTGTAAAATTTCAAATTAGGATCTTTCTTCCTAACATCTACTCCCCCATCCTTGCCAATAAGCAACTTATAATCGGAAGACATCATGTCAAATTCAAATAAATCCAAATCCCATACCAGCCCATCAAAATCTAGATGAAGTTTCTGCTGATTTCCCCTTCTTTGTAAACTTTTCTGGATATCAGAAACGTTAATAGAGAACATTTTTGCACCTCTGAAAACTTTATCAACTTCAACCTGGGATTGTGTCATTGGTGGAAGTGGAAAAAACTTCTGGGCATTCAATTGAACTCCCAAGAGGATCAGAAATAATAGAAAAAAGGAACTTTTGTGCATAAAGATTTTTGTTAATTTTCTGAAATAAAGTTAGCAAATGCGAAAATACTCAATTTTTGAAAATTAAATTTGCATTCATTTTTATTTTAAGATTATTTAAATTTATAATTTTTTTATGTTATTGATTATCAGGCATTTACATATCAATAAAATATTTAGGGTAGCAATTCTTATTGCAGGCGTAAGTATTTTATTCTGTCTACCTGCAAATGCGCAGAAAAGTAAGAAGCAATTGAGCAAAGAAAAGTCAAAATCCAAAAGCTTTGATTGGCAGGAAAAAGTATGGTTCGGAGGAGGCCTGGGATTGAGTTTTAGCAGTGCATACCTTTCGAATAATGCACCAGGTCAAGTGTTTAATATATCTCTTTCTCCAATGGCAGGTTATAAGATTAAATCCTTTTGGTCTGTAGGTCCCAGGATTTCTTATTCATATACCAATGCAAGATTTGATAATGGCGAAATATTGAAACTTTCGATTCATGACGTTGGAGCAGGACTTTTTACCCGCCTAAAATTCTTCAAACTTTTCTTTGTTCATGGAGAATACGAGTCTGCATGGACACGAGAACTGACCGGCTACCTTACCTCAAACAACAAGCTCGAAACAATCGGAGTAAGAAAAGACCATATCTATGGAGGCTTAGGTTATAACAGTTCCGGAGATTCGGATTTCGGATACGAAATCTATATCCTGTACGATTTCTTAGCTGAAGACAATACAATTCAATTACCGATAACGTTTAGAGCAGGATTGACCTATAGATTTTAGCTTAGCTCTGAAATTACGGTTCATTGTATTAACCAATGTAGACTTAGATTCCAATGGCGCAAAGCTTGTGGATAAATTGCTTTTGCTATGTGCAAAAAATCAGCATCTTTTTGTATGATATAAGGATCATTGTCCTTGATAGGATTGACTGTACCGTATGTATATGTCCAACCATTTGAAGAGTATTTTTGATCCCAAAGATTGTTCAACACAAATTTTAAAGACAATGGATTTTTAAACCATTTGGAACCATCTACCAAAATAAAGAAATTTCCATAATTGAAAGAAGGTATTAGAACTGAATTTCGGCCTGAATTATCAAGATATTGCTGTCCGACAAATTTGTGTTCATATCCAATACTGAAATCGGTCTTCCATGATTTTAATCCTTTCCATTTTAAATTTTGTGAGAAAAACATCATGGTTTCCGGTGAATATGCTAAAGGTGCATTTTTAACTTCAATTTCCTGGTTCCTGATGACATTGAAATCGTCATCATATACTGGGTATGAAAACAAATACTCTCGAGTTCGATGAATGCTTTTCTGAAAAGAAAAATAGCTTTCACCCCATCTTGGTTTATAAGTTAAATCACATTCTACGCCTGACCTCAGTGCATTTTGCAAATTAATCCGTATTGGTTCACCCACTTGATTGAGTTTACCGGAATATCCTAAAAGATCAAAATAGTTCATCCCAAAAAAGTTTACACTCCACTTTATTGTGGAACGCTCCCCTACTACTCCAAGTTCGATGTCCAACAACTCTTCATTTCGAACACCGGGATTATTTAATAAATCATCCCGAAAGGGTTCCTTTTGGTAATAAGCCATACTTCCGCTTAGCGTCATATGTTTGCCAATATTAAAGTGAATAAAACCCAGAGGATTCAAGTAACTTGTATTATATAGTAAAGTTATATTGCCATAATCGTCATGACTACCCCGTGTTGAATAAGAAACTGTCTTGAACAATAGTTCAGCGCCAAAAATCCAATTCTTGTCTTTAGAAAATTTCTGTATTTTGAAGAAACTGCTCACTTCATGTTTCAGTCCGTTATTATCATAGTATAAATCCTTAAGATATTCAGGCTCAGAAACAAATACTGTCGGCACAATTCCAAAGTGCTTTCCATAATAAATTGAACCTGTTAAACCTATGGAATAATCGATGGTTTTCGTGAATGAATTTCTATATTCTAATTGTGTAAATCCAAAAATATTCTCCAACCATTTTTGTCTAATTAAATCAGCAGATGCAGAATCCTTATGATAAATTTTATAATCACTTAAATTTTGTCCTTGTTTATAATTTTCATAAAATCCTCTACCATAAGTGATGTTATATGTAAAATTGAACTGTCCTTTTTTTCTGACCTTTCGGTTGAAGAAAAACTGTAAATGGCTTTGTTTATATTGATCTATATCATGATAAGGATCATTAGGAGCTTCTGTGCCTGCAAAATTGAAAGTAATTTTTTTCTTGTCCTCTAGGAAACTTTCTGGAACCCCAAACCATGCTTGCCCTGTAGTTTCTTTGCCATGCAAGAGGTTTATCCGCCAGGAATAAACAGGATGTATTCTTGCAACACTGAGATAAAATGACCTCAATCTAGAGTCGGATCTTTGAATAAAACCGTCTGAATTTTGAAGACTCACACGACCTTCCAGTTCGTATTTGTTTTCTAATAAACCAGAATTAGCCACCAAGCTCAGTTTTTGACTATTGTATGATCCTATACCGACTTTCACAGCTAAAAATGGCTTCAAGTGCAGTTTATTGATGTTGAGCTGAATTGCAGGTCCAAATGCTCCCGGACCGGACCTCAATGGCGCGTTTCCTTTGAAAATCTGAATTTGCTCAGCGCTCGACATGATATCACTAAAATCCACATAATAGTTTAATGAGGATTCGGCATCAGTGATCGGTATACCGTTAATATTAAGTTGCAAATGACTAGGATCAATACCGCGAATTCTGATTTGACTATAGCCTATACCATTCCCTGCATCTGAGCTCAAAAGCACTGAAGACAAATGATTCATGTTGTATATAAATTCTTTGTCTGCATCTCGTTGGATCAAGCTTTCAGAATCCAGTACTACCCTATTGGCGCTACGCTCAGCACCCCAATTGATGGCACTAATTTGAACTTCATCGAACTGAACCCTGCGTTCTAAAATATAATCTTCTGAAACATTGCTACCATCAACCACCAATGTCCTATACTCTACATCATATTGATAATCAATTGCTAAAGCGTATTTTCCGTTTGGAATGTTTTCAAAATAAAAATACCCTTTCTCATCTGTATGGCTGCTAAGCTGTAGTTGAGTCAGATTGACTTCGAGGCCAATAAAGGGCTTTTGATCAGAATCTATGACGTGACCAATGATTTTATATTGGCCAAATGACACAAAGTCCGAAATTAAAAATGAAATAATAAATAAATACCTCTGCATAATTCGTCAAAAGGAGTGTTTTGACGCATCTCTCTTTCCTCTGCAAAATTACTTGCCCAGGTTCTGAGGGTATATTCTCAGCCGGTGAAAATCACTTATACGGCACCCCTTTGATCACAAAGTTACAAAAATTTGCTCTTCTGAATCATAGTCCATATACATTGATTGATACGTTTGGCTCCGAAGCCTTCTATAATAGTAAATGGAAGTTGACGAAATTGTAAAGTTTTTATAAAATATTTGAAAATTTCTGCGCGATCGAATGGATTTTCTCTCAGAGAATCGAATTCCCAAGGCAAATCAGCTTGAAGTAATAAATGATGTGTTGGTGGTTGTTTTCTGTAACAAGCTTCAATTTTCGAAGAAACTTTTCCATATTTGAGCTCACTCCATACCAAGATATTGAGTAAATCTGTATCCAATATTAAAGGTTTCCCTGTACTTTGTTCATGCGCTCTCAATATCATTTCCAGCTGGCCATCTGCAATGTTATCCAAATCATCTGGTGCATAAGAACGCCTTAATTGGTTGAGATAGCTTCGGGAATATTCTGGAATCCATGTACCTTTGCATAAGGTAGCCAGTCTCATGGACAAATATGTTTTTCCGGTTGATTCCGGACCTGAAATTGTAAAATTACCTGCCATATTTATGCATGATATAGAACCATTTTACATTTGGATGGATTTGTACAACAGTACTGAAGATGAAAGATCCCCATTCTTCGGTCAAACATACAATGAATTCGAATATGAAAAAAAGGTTTATAATTATTTTATTCATCCTCATTGGGATGAATTCGGAGCTGAGAATTTATTTTTAAAAATAATATATTCAGATTATGAAGAAGGTTTTGCCATTATAGAATTCATAGGAGAATGGAATGATGCATTGGGAAATGACATTATGTTTTTAAAAAGAGATGTTATAGAAAAATTAATGAATCAAGGAATATTTAAATTTATCACTTTAATGGAACATGTGCTCAACTTTCATGCTTCAGATGATTCATACTATGAAGAGTGGAATGAAGAAGTAGCTGAAGAAAATGGATGGATTTGCTTTATAAATACTCTGGATCATGTTTCAGATGAAATGAAAACAGTTGGATTACAAAGACACATTCATTTTGGGAAAAAATGGAATGACCTCAATTGGAGAAAAATGAATCCAAATGCTTTATACGATTGGGTTCTTCAAAGAATTTAGTCTTTGTATTAATTTTTTTTATGATTGAAAAGAATAAAATGAAATCAGGATTTATAAATATAATTGGCTCCCCAAACGCTGGCAAATCAACATTGCTCAATGCTTTAATGCAGGACAAATGGGCCATCACGAGTCCAAAGCCGCAAACGACCCGGCAAAGATTGTTGGTGGTAAGAAATGAGGGGGACAATCAGTTTATATTTTCTGACAGTCCGGGATATATTGCAAGTGCCAGTTACAAACTACATCATGCAATGAATAATGAAATTGAAGGTATGAAAAATGATGCCGATGTTTTTCTGCTTGTCATTGATCCGACAGATAAACACGGTATCCACCCCTATTTGGTCAACATGCTAAAAAAAAGTGAAGTTCCAGCTATTATAATTATCAATAAAATCGATATCGCAAATTCTGAACAAATCCAGAATTTGAAACAGGAATTGCAGAAATTGGAGCTTGGAGACAATGTCTATGAAATGTCTGCACTCAGTCAGGAAGCTATAGAACCCTTATTACAAAAATTATCTGATTTCTTACCGGAACATCCATTCTACTTTGATAGCGAGACAAGTAGTGATAAATCAGTGCGCTTTTTTATTGCAGAGCTAATTCGCGAAAAAATATTTCAATTATTCAGCGACGAGATACCTTATAGTGTAATAGTTTCAGTTGATAGTTGCAAAGGAGTGGATGACAATAGTGAGATGGCAAAAATTGAAGCTCGTATTTTTGTGAATAAATCTTCTCAACTTGCAATCATAGTTGGAAAAAATGGAGCAAAAATTAAAGAACTAGGAATTCAAAGCCGGCTGGAAATTGAAAAATTCCTGAGACAAAAAGTTCATTTAGGCTTGACTGCCAAACTAAAAGAAAATTGGCGTGAAGATCAATCGTTTATTACTAAAATTGGCATGAAACCATGAGTTATACATTTGCAATCGTCGGAAGACCAAATGTCGGGAAATCGACTTTATTCAATAGACTAACAGGTAGCAATCAAGCGATTGTGGATGATGTGAGTGGAGTCACCAGAGATCGAATTTATGGGAGTTCTCACTGGAATGGAAAAGAGTTTTTGGTTGTGGATACAGGAGGTATCGTAGAGCGTTCACATGATATTTTTGAAAAAAACATTAAAAAACAGGTAGATTTTGCGGTTGAAGAATCCTCTGCAATCATATTTGTTGTTGACGCGAGTACGGGAATGACTGATGCGGATGAATATATCGCGCGTATGCTGAGATCCTCACAAAAAAAAGTATTTCTTACCGTTAACAAAGTTGACAACCACGAAAGACTTTTGATGTCTCACGAATTTTGGTCACTTGGATTTGATGAGTTGTTTCCGATAGCAAGCGTTTCAGGTAGTGGTACAGGAGAATTACTTGATGCCATAACATCCATCATTCCTGCTTCTGAAATACTGCCTGAGGACATTCCAAAGTTTGCTATCATCGGTCAGCCAAATGTAGGAAAATCTTCCCTCGTCAATGCTTTTCTAGGAGAAGATAGAAACATTGTTACTGAAATTGCAGGCACAACGCGAGATCCGGTTCATTCCAGATATACGAAGTTTGGTAAAGATTTTATTTTAATAGATACTGCAGGTATTCGCAAGAAAAATAAAGTGACTGAAGATCTGGAATTTTATTCGGTCTTAAGAGCCATCAGGGCAATTGAAGAAGCTGATGTATGCTTTTTAGTGATTGATGCTACTCTGGGGATCGAAGCTCAAGATATGGAACTTTTTTCTTTAGTCGTAAAGCGGAACAAAGGCATAATCATCTTGGTTAACAAATGGGATCTGGTTGAAAAAGATACAAATACTGCAGTTCAGTTTGAAAGAACAATTAAACTGAAATTGGCGCCCTTTACAGACGTTCCCATTTTATTCATCAGTGCACTGGAAAAGCAACGTATTTTTCAGTCAATTGAGTTAGGAATTAAGGTTTATCACTTAAGACAGCAGAAAATTAAAACATCAGAATTAAACGACAAAGTTCTGGAGGCAATCCAAAAATTTCCACCGGCTTCCTACCGCAATCATTTGATAAAAATCAAGTACGTCACACAAATAGATAAAGAGTATCCGGTGTTTGCGTTCTTTTCGAATTATCCAGATCAGATAAAAGGAAGTTACAAACAATTTTTAGAGAACCAAATGAGATCATTATTTGAACTTACCGGTGTACCAATCAGATTGGTTTTCAAAGAAAAATAATCTTATGCTATTCGAAAAAACAAGAATAAATGGAATTATCATCATTCGACCAAAAGTTTTTCAAGATGAACGAGGATATTTTGTTGAAACGTTTAATCAAGAGAAATGCCCGGATGATTTGAAAAATATAAACTTTGTGCAGGATAATGAATCTTGCTCCAATTATGGGGTTATAAGGGGATTACACTTCCAGGAAGGGACTTATGCTCAAGCGAAATTGGTCAGAGTCATCAAAGGAAGAGTGCTTGATGTCGTACTGGATCTTAGAATAGATAGTGAGACTTATGGTCAAACTTTTAGCATTGAACTTTCGGGTGAAAACAAAACTCAAATGTTTATACCAAGAGGATTTGCACATGGGTATTCAGTATTGCAAGACGATAGCATATTCGCTTACAAATGCGATAATTATTACCGCAAGGAAACAGAAAAAGGTATAAATCCAATGGACTCATCACTCCAAATCGATTGGAGAATTCCTAGAGAACATCATATCATCTCTGAAAAAGACAGAGCCTGGCCAGTTTTAATCAAATGAGTAGAATTTTAATAAGCGGATCAAATGGCCAGTTAGGACAGGAATTTGGACGATTGGTGCCAAATACTCCTGAACATGATTTTTTCCTAATGGATAGTACTCATTGGGATATTACCAACAGTGTCCAATCAAAACAAATATTCGAAATAATACAACCCCAATTTCTCATCAACTGTGCCGCTTATACAAAGGTAGATTTAGCAGAGTCGGAGAAAGATAAGTGTTTTGAAATTAATCATATGGCTGTGGAATCTCTTGCCTTGCTGTCTAAAGAGCACAACACACAGATGGTACATATATCTACGGATTATGTATTTCACTCTGAAACGCATCGTGTGGATGGAATGTTAGAAACAGACCTATGCAAGCCAAAAACAGTTTATGGTCAATCCAAATTGTCAGGCGAAATCGCGTTGAAAGAATTATGGGAAAAACATTATATCATTCGATCGTCCTGGATTTACTCGGAGTTTGGACATAACTTCGTAAAAACAATGCTCAGACTTGCTCAAAGTAAACCGGAGATTCATGTTGTTAGTGATCAAATGGGTTCACCGACGTATGCGCTTGAACTCGCGAAAGGGATCATTCATCTCATTTCTACTGTAAATTCAGAAGGCCATGATCTATTCGGCACATATCATTTCGCAAATCAAGGGTCGAGTACATGGTTTGATTTTGCAAAGGAAATATTTAAAATACAGAACTTACAAACTAATGTTTTGCCAATCACGACAGCAGATTTTAACGCTGCAGCAAGTCGTCCACATTATAGTGTTTTAAATTGTGATAAATTTACATCTACATTTGATTATAAAATACCGCAATGGGAAGATTCATTGAAACAATGCTTGTATAAAATGCCAAATAAATGAAACACCTGAATCTTACAATATTATGTATAAATTTAATAATCAGTACTTCTGCTTTAGCAACCCACAATAGGGCTGGTGAGATACGAGTAAAACAGCTCTCAGATTATACGCTGGAGGCCACAGTAATCACTTTTACAAAAGAATCAAGTTTCGCGGCGGATAGAGATAGTATAGTCATTGATTGGGGTGATGGCACATTTTCCAAAGTTGTCAGATCAAATCAATTTGGTGAATCTTTGGGAAATGATGTTAAAAAAAATACCTACGTGGCGACACATAACTATGCTGGACGTGGAACATACATAATTGGTTTTTTTGACCCAAACAGAATTTCTGATATTGTTAATCTAGATCCACCCAATTCAGTAAATATTCCGTTTTATGTTCAGACCGTTTTTACAATTTTGAATCCAGCATTTCAAGGATACAATCAAACGGTTGAGTTGGTGCAATACCCGATTGATTTCGCTTGTCTGAATCAAGTATTTGTTCATAATCCCGCAGCTAATGATCCTGATAGTGATAGTTTAACGTTTGTTTTAAGCACTCCTTTGATGGATAAAAACAGCCCAGCACCCAATTACTCTTTGCCTTCTCAAATTAGACCCGGTCTTGATAACCAGTTGAGTCTTGATCCAAAAACCGGTACTATCATTTGGAATTCGCCAAAACAACCCGGTGAGTATAATCTGAGTTTCATTGTGCAAGAGTGGAGAGCTGGAGTGTTGATAGCATCAACAATTCGAGATATGCAAATACTGGTTAAAGACGATTGCAAAAATAACCAACCACCAACGATTGCTGGCGTTACTGATACTTGTATACTCGTCGGAACTCCGATAGATATCAAATTTAGAATATCGGATCCTGACACCGCGATAGGTTCCAAAAGGGTTAAATTGGTTTACTCAGGCTCTGCTTTTGGTTTAAATAATCCGCCTATGATCACAGCCCCATCTTCTTATCAGGATACTTCATTTGTCGCCAGATTTCAATGGACACCAGATTGTAATCATGTAAGCAACAATTACTATGTATTTGTTCTAAAGGCTACAGATAACTTTCTAGATAGCACTGGCGCTGTAGATATCCATACTTTCAGGGTAAAAGTGATAGCCCCTTCTCCTGATAACTTGTCTTTGAACAGTGAGCAGGGTCGTAATATTTTAACTTGGAATTTTCCTTATTTATGTGACCAAGCAACTGATTTTAGAGGATTTTCAATTTGGCGCTCAGATCGGTCTACAAATATTCTCCAAGATACTTGCAACGCCGATCTCAGTGTTTTCTCTTACAAGCAAATCGCCTATTCAGTCGAAGAAATATCAGGTTCTACTTATGTCTATAAGGACACTAGTATCACTTCCACATCAACATATTGTTATCGGATCCAGGCAGAGTATTCGAAATTGAGTACACAGAATTTCCCATATAATTTCACTCATTCATTAAGTTCAAATGAGGTCTGTTATTTTCAAAATGAAAATTCACCTTCGATCACAATGGTGGATATAGACAAGACTAACTCATTGACTGGTGAAATCATAATTCAATGGAAGAACTATTTCTTATCCTCTCTTGACACAAGCAATTTTGAAGCACCATATGAACAATCCATTGAAGAAAAATATCCGAATCAGCAGTGGATGCAAGTACCCGGTTCATTAAAACTATACAACAGTAGAAATGAAATTTGGGACAGCAGTTTTGTATTAAACAATACAAATACATTATCATTACAACATGAGTTTAGGGTAAGTGTAAAAGATCAAAATTCGAAAACGGTTTATTCAAATCCGGCCCAATCCATTTTTTTAACTGCAATCACAGGGGATTCAAACATCAATTTACATTGGAAAGAATTAGTACCTTGGCAAAATATTTCTTATGAAGTTTTTAGAAAAGACCCCGGATCAAGTATTTTTAAAAAAATTTCAGAAACCAACAAACAAAACTATATTGACAATAATGTGACATTGGACAGTCAGTATTGTTACTATATTAGGACAACGGGTATATTTCGAATTTCAAATATTCAAGATTCTACTTTTAATCGATCCAATATAAATTGTGTTTATGCCAAAGACAACAGACCTCCATGTTGTGCACAACTAAAGCTATCCGAGCCCTGTGATGAGATAGATGAACACAAGCCTTCATTTGTGGTAAAGTTGGATTGGGACAATCCAAATAATTCTTGTCCAAAAAAATCTGCATCACTCATTAGACTTTACAAAGTAGATATTCTTAGCGCACAACTAATAGATTCTATGGATTTCGACATCTCACATACAGGCGGATATATTGATCCAATCAACACAACTCGCCCAGCATGTTATAAGATAGCATCATTTGATGCAAATGGGATGAAATGCACACAAGAATCAGCATTATGTCCTGACTTGTGTTTTAAGTATGAACTTCCGAATAGCTTTACACCAAATGGAGATCATTATAATGACATGTTTGTGCCGACACAAAATTTGTTTGTTCAATCTGTTGATTTTAAGGTGCTCAATCAATGGGGTGGATTAGTTTTTGAAACACAGGATCCAGAAATTAACTGGGATGGAAAAAACAAAAATGGTAAACTATTGGCTTCAGGAACTTACTATTACACTTGTCGCATAGATCCATATTACAATGTTTCAACTAGTAAGCAAAAATTGAATTTGTCAGGATTTATTGAACTGTTACACCAATAATTTATATGTTTACAGGAATAATTACTTTACAGGCAAAAATTCTAGAGCTAAAGAAATCAGGTACGAATCTTCAATTTACATTATCTGCCGATTTACCGAAAGAAATCGGTGTCAATGATTCAATAGCTCATGATGGCGTATGTCTAACCCTTATCCAACGCAGGGGACGTACTTATAAAGTTGAAGCTATCCAAGAGACATTAAAGATTTCTACTTTAAGTGAAAAGAATGTAGGTGATGTTCTAAATCTTGAAGTCCCGCTGAAAATGAACCAATATCTTCATGGACATACAGTGCAAGGTCATGTAGATGGGAAGATAAAATTACAAAAAATTATCACAAATGAGGGAAGTCACAACTTACGGTTCGGGTTTCAGAAAAAAGCAATACCATTTATCTTGCATAAGGGATCTATTTGCATTAATGGAGTCAGTTTGACGGTCTCTAAAGTTAACTATAATAAGAGGTATTTTGAGGTAAGCATCATTCCCCACACCTGGACTAAAACCAATTTGTCAAAACTGACTCTACAAGAGAAAGCAAATGTAGAATATGACTTGATGCTAAAATACTTACATCAAATGCAAAAAATTAATATTAAAAATTAATTTGTTCCTTACCTTCCAATTAGCATCAATGGTAGGTTGTAAACTTGGTTGTTGGATGATTTACATTGGATAATATAGGCTGAACTTACTTCTCCAGTCCAATTTAACTCAACAGGTTCTTTACTGGATATAGTTATTTCCGGAAACACTCTTAATACACTTCCATTTAAGTCCATTATACTCACCACACCTTTCCAAATATCGACATCTCCCTGATTGAGAGAGATCTTTGGTTTTTGTCCAATATACAATGGATTATTTAATAACGAAAAAGAAACTCTTCCGAAATTAAGGTCTTCCGATGAAACAGCAAATGGATCACCTTTATACTGTATCGAAAGCATGTTGCCAGTAGAATCAGCGGAAATGGAAAGCACCGGTCCCTTTGCCTCATCACTCCAAAATCTATAATTATAAGTTGTTCCTATATCTAACAGTCCTTGCAAAAGAGGTTCCGCGAGCGTAGTTACATCTACCCAACCTATGAAGCCTATCAAAACTTCAACTGTATTTTTGTTTTGTGTAACAACTTTCTCCCTCAAGACACTCCAAGTTCTACGCGGCAATTTTACTTTACCCCAAGCATCAACGGTGTGTTCAATAGACTGAACATTTTTAATTCTAAAAGAATCAAATTTCAATGGAAGCATATTCAATAAACTATCAGGCAGTAAATTGCTTGGTAGAGTGATCAAATTTGGAATGTCTCCTGTATAAGTGTCCCCATAATTAAGTGGAAGTTTTAGAACTTTTACAATTGTCGGATAAATGTTTGCGCCGCCAAAACCAGGTATTGGGCCTCCACTTTGAGTATAAGTTCCTAATTCGTTCAGACCAGAAGAACTAGAAATATAATACCTTTCTTGTCCGTTTGACCTCAACATCAGATTCGACATTGGAAAACTTGCGCTCCCCTGTCCTTGTGAGGGTTCTCGATAAATATCCTTTCTATATGTGATTACACCTAATGAACTAAAGTCCCAAAATTGATCAATACCTGCAGGCGTGACTTTTACTGAGCTAAAATTTGTATCAACGACAAATGTGATGGTGTCCCCCGGAATAGGTAAAATCCGAGCTGTCACAGTGGTTTGAGCAAATGAAATGCTACTTATTGCTAAACAAACTGCTATTAATTTATAAATTTTCATAATACTACATTTACATGGTTTGCAATTCAACAAATTTACGATATTCTCCATTCTTGTCCAATAATTCAGCATGGTTGCCTGATTCCACGATTCTGCCATCTGACATCACATATATCCTGTCCACTTTTTGGATTGTAGATAATCTATGTGCAATCACAATAGCAGTACGGTCCTTCAGCATTCCATCCATAGCATCTTGTACAAACTTTTCGGATGCAGAATCTAATGCAGATGTAGCTTCATCCAAAATAAGTATTTCCGCATTTTTGTAAATGGCTCTTGCTAATGTCAACCTTTGTCTTTGGCCTCCACTGAGTTTGGTACCTCTGTCACCAATATTAAAATCTAAACCTTTTCCCTCTTCTGTGATAAATTCGAATGAATGTGACAATTTCATAGCACTTTCCAAATCTGCTTTATTCCTCTGTTGGCCAAATAAAATATTATCCTCAATTGTATCATTAAAAAGTATAGCCTCCTGAGTGACCATACCTATAATTTTGCGTAAGGATTCTATTTTAATATTTTTGAGCGCAATTCCGTCTATCAGAATATCTCCTTCCTGAATGTCATGAAATCGGGACAGCACATCCACCAATGTAGTTTTCCCGGACCCTGAAGAACCTACCAGGGCAATTTTTTCGCCTTTCCCAATTTTCAAATTTATATTCTTCAGTACATATTCTTGGGTACCCGGATACTTAAAACTCACATTCCTGAATTCTATATCATAATCAAATGTTTCCTTGGGCTGAGCGTCGTCTTGATCCCTGATGGTTTCTTCAACTTTCAAAACAGCTTGAATTCTCTGGAGCGCTGCCATCCCTTTTTGAACATTAAAATAAGACGCTGACAGGGTTTTTGAAGGTTCGATCACATTAAAGAATGCGTAAATGAACGCTAAAAATGACGAAGCCTCCAATTTACTTGAAAACACTAAGCTGGCACCATACCATAATAATATACTCACGATCACTATCCCGAGAAATTCGGATAGAGGTGGTGCAAGTTCTCTTCGTCTGTGAATCTTCACAACAAGATCCCGATATTTTTTTAAAATCCGTTCAAATCTACCAATGATATAGGATTCACTTCCAAATGCTTTGATTATCCGAATTCCACCAAGACTTTCTTCTTGTACTGAAATCAACTCCCCAAATTCCTCCTGTGCCAGCACTGCATTCTTCTTCAATGATCTGGATATTCCTCCAATCACAAAAGCTGTAATAAACAACAGAACTAAGACAAAAAGTGTCAGGGGCAAACTGATGTATGTCATAAAAGCAATACTGCCAATTATTATCAGTGGATCTTTCACCCAAGACTCCAAAGTAGAAAGTAATGTCCATTCTACATCCTGGACATCAGCTGTCATGCGCGCAATCAAATCGCCCTTTCTTTCTTCGGAAAAATAAGCAAGTGGCAAATTGACAAATTTTCTAAATAATTCAGATCTAGTATCCCTAATTAATCCAGCTTTGATTGGCGCAACTATATATATTGCAGAGTATCTGAATAAATTTTTTAAAAAAAATATCCCACAGATCAGCAAACAAATGATGGTGAGTGCATCTTTCTTGGGCATGCCGTTGACCCAAACTGAAAACTGATATTTGAGCGATTGAATAAAAGTCATTACAGAATTAATCTCTTGAGGTTTTTCCACCGCATTCGTTGCCTGAAAAAACAACATCTCAAATAGTGGTATAATAGCAGGTATACTGACCACAGTGAATATTGCAGTGAATAAATAGCAAATCAAATACAAAACCACTGAAGATTTGTAATTTTTGAGTTTGCTGAGGTAGTTTAAAAATTCCTTCATTACCAGACAGACAACAATCGTCTGCTATTCCTTTTCCAGTTTGAAAGTATTTAGAAATCCAGTATTAAAATTTCCTTTACGAAATTCCTCATTCTTCATGAGCTGTTTATGAAACGGCAAAGTAGTCTTGATTCCTTCTATTATAAATTCATCTAATGCTCTTTCCATTTTTGTGATACATTCTTCCCGAGTTTGAGCTTTGCAAATCAACTTTGCTATCATGGAATCATAATAAGGTGGCACTGAGTAACCAGCGTAAACATGAGTGTCTACTCGAACACCATGGCCTTTGGAAGTATGCAACGATGTTATTTTACCCGGACTTGGTCTAAAATCTGCATAAACGTCCTCCGCATTGATCCTAACTTCAATAGCATGCATGTTTGGATAATAATTCTTTCCGCTGATTGGTATGCCTGCTGCTACTTTAATCTGTTCTTTAATCAAGTCATGATCGATGACTTCTTCTGTTACGGGATGCTCCACTTGAATTCTGGTATTCATCTCCATAAAATAAAAATTACGATGTTTATCCACCAGAAATTCCACAGTGCCCACACCTTCATAACGTATGGATTGACCTGCTTTCACTGCGGCCTCCCCCATTTTCTCTCTGAGCTCATCTGTCATAAATGGAGATGGACTCTCTTCAACCAATTTTTGATGTCTTCTTTGTATTGAACAATCTCTCTCTGAAAGATGAACTACTCTACCGAACTGATCACCTACTATCTGAAATTCTATGTGTCGCGGCTCTTCTACAAATTTTTCCATGTAGATTCCATCATTGGCAAATGCAGCTTTAGCTTCCTGCCGCGCAATGTTCCACATGTCTTCGAAGTCTTCTTCTTTCCAAACAATCCGCATCCCTCTACCTCCACCTCCTGCAGTTGCCTTCAGGATGATGGGATAACCTATTTCAATAGCAAGCTTTTTACCTTGTTTGACATCTTTCAAAAGACCATCTGAACCCGGCACAACAGGCACGCCTGCCTTTATCATTGTTTCTTTTGCAGTGATTTTGTCACCCATTTTTCTGATTTGCTCAGGGGTTGGTCCTATAAATTTGATACCATACTCTTTACAAATTTCAGCAAACTCAGCATTTTCAGCTAAAAATCCATAACCTGGGTGAACTGCGTCAGCGTTGGTAATTTCTACCGCAGCCATAATTTTAGGTATGCTTAGATAGGATTGAGAACTCGCAGGCGGACCTATACATACCGCTTCATCAGCAAATCTCACATGGAGACTTTCGCGATCTGCCGTAGAATAGATGGCAACTGTTTTAATTCCCATCTCTTTACAGGTTCGTATAATTCGCAAGGCAATCTCACCGCGATTGGCGATCAGGATTTTTTGAAACATCTGAGTATTAATTTAAAAATTAAGGTTCAACTAGGAACAAAATTTGATCGAATTCGACCGGAGTAGCGTCTTCAACCAATATTTTAACAATTGTACCTTTAACTTCACTTTCTATTTCATTGAAAAGCTTCATCGCTTCGATAATGCACACAGTACTTCCAACATCTACTTTGTCACCAACTTTTACAAATTGCGGTTTATCAGGCGAAGGTGATCTATAGAAAGTGCCCACCATAGGTGATTTAATCTGTAACAACTTTGATGTATCTTCAGATGCCTTAGGAGGATTGGAAGATGGCGCAATTTTCTCAATCACTTGACTATTCGTTTCAGTGGCAGCTGGCGCAGAGATTACGGTTGCCGGAGGTGACAAAACAACCTGAGGCTGTGTATACGAAACCACGTTTCCTTCAGTACGCGTTTCTCCTTTACCAGTTTTGATTTTAATTTCGAAATCTGCGTTTTTGTACTTGAAATATGAAATTTCAGACTTGTTGAGTTGACGGATCAGTTCTTGAATTTCTTTAAAGTTCATTGGTTTATTGTTTTGATCTCTCTAAATATTCACCTGTACGGGTATCAATTTTTAACATGTCCCCTTCCTCGATGAACAGTGGTACTTTCACTTGAGCACCTGTCTCAAGTGTAGCAAACTTCATTGCATTGGTTGCTGTATTCCCTTTTGCACCTGGTTCGGTATATGTTACTTCTAATATGACGTGTGGTGGTAATTCTGCCGTAAGTGCTTGTTCCTTTGCTGCATGAAATATGACTTCTATTTCCATTCCATCTTTCAGGAACTGACCATTCTCGATCATACTTTCAGGTAAACTTATTTGATCAAAAGTTTCAGTATTCATAAAGTTGAATCCGCTTTCATCTTTATAAAGATATTGAAATTTTCGTCTTTCTACTCTTACTTCGTTTAAAGTATGTCCTGCAACCCATGTATTCTCCACTACTTTGCCACTGGTCATACTTTTTAGCTTGGTACGAACAAAAGCATTGCCTTTACCTGGTTTGACATGCTGGAATTCGACTATGGTATAAATGTCATTATTGTAATCTATACACATGCCATTCCTGATATCTGATGTATTTGCCATAAAATTTTAAATAATTGCTTCTTTTCGGCAAAGATAAAGATTTCGTTCTTCTTCAGGCAAATTCCGATAGATTCCGCTGTTCGGGAAATGGATTTTTCAGTTCCATGACCTTCAGGTAGTTAAGATCAATTCCGAAGAGAATTACTTTCTCGGAATGAGATTGAACTCGGTCCTCCTATTCAGAAAACGGCCTGATTCTGTCTTATTATCAGCTATTGGCTTATTCGAGCCAGAACCGGCATAACTCATTCGAGAAGATGAAATACCTCTTTTGATCAAATATTCATAGCAAATCTTGGCTCTTTTTTCAGAAAGGTCCAGATTAAACTGAGCGCTTCCTGTATTATCTGTGTGTCCTCCGATTGCCAAATTGTACGCATCATATTTATCCATGATTTTAGCCACTTTATCGAGTATTTTGAAAGACTCCGGTTTCAAAGTCGATTTACCAAGATCAAATTGAACTGCCCTCATTGCAAACTCAAGAACTTCCTTATCTTCTTTTTCAATCACAGGGCATCCATTATTCGAAGCCGGGCCGGCATTATTAGGACAGGCATCAAGCTTGTCCTGTATTCCATCACCATCAGTATCTGGGCATCCTTTGAATTGAGCTAAACCGGCAGTAAACGGGCAGTCATCCATTTCGTCATCGATTCCATCATTATCTGCATCTTTCTTTGAGTCAGGACAACCACCTTTGGATTTTAGACCTGGAACTGTTGGGCAGCGATCGTCTTTGTCAGACACGCCATCGCCATCACTGTCCGGACAACCAAACAAGGCAACAATACCTGCTTTATCAGGACAATGATCATTTTTGTCTGGAACTCCATCACCATCAATGTCTGAATCCGGGCAACCATTATTAGAGGCCGTACCTTTGAGCTGCGGACATTCATCCACATTATCTGTAATACCATCTCCATCAGAGTCAGGGCATCCATTAAGTTCGATTTTTCCTGCTAGTTCTGGGCATTGGTCTTTCGTGTCTTCTAAACCATCTCCGTCGGTATCAGGGCATCCAAGAAATTTTGGCAAGCCTGATACACTAGGGCATACATCCAGTTCGTCAGGTACACCGTCTCCGTCAGAATCCAGTTTTTCAGGCATTACAGTTTGAGGTTTTGTCATTTTTCTATTTCCAAGTAGGTAAACAAAGCCAAACTGGTGCTGTAAATGATTCTCCCAATTGGCTATCGACAGACGAAAATCACTTTGCCATTGGAGATAAGCCTGTGGATGAAACATAAAATTAAATCCTATCCCGATTGGCGCTTCCAGACCGAAATCTCTGCCCTTAGGTAAATTAGCATTGATACCAGCCACGATAAAAGGATTGATCCACTTGCAATTTTTGAAAAAGTGAAATTGGCCTTGAACTCCAAAATTAATGTAAGGCAACTTTATATCTTCTAGCAATGTATCTTTCAAAATACCTGCACCAAAGGGCACAGTTAAGCTGATTTTTGATCCGAAATTACGGATATACCCAAGCTCAAACCCATTTTGGTAAGTATTTAATGCAGAAGAAGTCTTATCCTGAAATGTGTTAAAATCCATGAAAGTCTTTCGGACAACCAATCCGTTCTTAAAGTCAAAATACTGGGCACTTGCTTCATAGCCAGCGATAAGTATTACCAGGAGACAGAGTAATATATTTTTCATTAGATCTACTATCGGTTAACACGCAAAACTATGTATAATTTCCGAAATCTTCAAATGATTGTCAAAAACTTATACATTTTGCTTTTTTGCTATGCGAATATCTCATGCCTACAAACTTTTAATACTAATTCGCAGCTCATGATCCATTCTTTGAAATATTCAATCGTGGATATCCTGATTAGAATCCTCATTTTATTTAAAAATATCAACGATTACAAATAATGCTAATGAGTTTAAATGCAAAATCTAACTATTAAATGAATTACTTTCGCATTAAAATCAAAAGCTATTATGCGGATCTGTATCATCTTTTTGATATTCATTTTTTACTCAGCTCATTCTTTCAGTCAAAATCACAAGCTGAAGGAAATCATGAATAGCTCTTCTAATTTTAATGAAATCTGCAAAAAAGCAGACAAACTTTTATCCAGGCATGAGTTGGAAAATCTTGGATTCAGGAGGCTTTTTCATCTTGGCAAAAGAAAAAAAACAAATTTAGACAATGCCAGGATGAGATATGAAAGATGGAAATGGTACTGGAGGGATCGCTTGGATGAAAATGGAAATTTTCCTGATCTGCAGAGATTGTCAAGCATCTATGATGAAGCTCTTTCAAACGCTCAACGCTCAGGTCACTTCCGCTCAGCTCCGAATTGGAAGCATGAAGGA
Source organism: Saprospiraceae bacterium (assembly GCA_016710235.1). Lineage (NCBI taxonomy): Bacteria > Pseudomonadati > Bacteroidota > Saprospiria > Saprospirales > Saprospiraceae > Saprospiraceae bacterium. Next base: position 2,802,291 of record JADJLG010000001.1, on the reverse strand, counting down.
CCTGTCAGGAACACCGGTGGATATTGGGGCATGGGCAGGACAACTCATATAGCGTTTCACCCATATGAACCAAACACTTTCTTCGTGGCTTCTCCTAATGGCGGCTTGTGGAAAACAGTAGATGGTGGAAAAAATTATTCCTCCATCACCGAAAATATACCGTATCAGCCGGTGGGAATTGTAGTCATTGATCCTAACCAGACTAATACAATGTACATCACCTTGGGTGAGAAAGAGGGCTGGTGGCAATATGGTCTGGGAGTTTACAAGACCACAAATGGTGGTCAGACTTGGACAACTACGGGCTTAAATTGGAAGTTGACAGACTCCAGGGTAATTTTCGCGCTAGAGATGAATCCCTTGAACAGCAAATCTCTGATCGCTGCCACGAGTGCTGGGCTATACCGTACTTACAATGGTGGCACCAATTGGACGAGAATCAGAACGGAAAATTTCAGCGATGTCAAATTTAAAATTGGTGATACTACTACGATTTATGCAGCAATCAATGATTATTGGGGTTCTTGCGAGATATTAAAATCTACTAATGCAGGCAATAGCTGGAGTCAAATTTCAATTTTTAATCAACAAAAAGCTTTTCTCAAACTGTATACAACTCCCGCAGATCCTGAATACTTAGCGATCAATCAAAGTGTAGATGGAAAGCGCAATTTTTTGCTGTCTAAGAATAGTGGAGCCAATATTTCATTTGTTTCGGAAATGCCTGAAAATCTTACTTTCTTAATCTCTCCTACAAATAAAAATATTTTGTACTGTGGATACGTAGTGTTATACAGGTCCGATGATGGAGGAAAAAATTGGAATCAAATATCAAACTGGTATGGTGGCACAGGATTACCCGAAGTGCATGCAGATCATCACTATGCCGCGTTCCATCCACTTCAAAAAAATAATCTTTTTTTCTGTTGTGATGGAGGTGTATACAGATATGCAGAATCTGCTAATTCATTTACTGAATTGTGTAATGGATTGCCAATTTCTCAATTTTACAAAATGGCAATATCAAGTGGTACCCCACCACTCATGGTCATGGGAAGTCAAGATAATGGTGGATTCGTCCGTCGAACAAATGGATCTTGGGGCAATACTAATGGTGGAGATGCAATGTGGCAATTGATTGATCCTAATAATTCAAATGTGGGATACACAGAGTATTGGGGAGGTACCGCGGTTTATCGAACTACCAATGGATTTAATTCATTGACGGAAATATCACAAAATATACCCGGAACCCCACAAGGAGATTGGGTTACTCCCTTTGCCTTTAATCCCAAAAACACAAAAGCTTTTTTTATTGGTTATGAAGATATTTTTGTGAGTTATGATCGCGGTGATCATTTTACAAAGTTGACAAACAACCTTACCGGTGCCGTTGACAAAGAATTATCAAATCTTGAATTGAATGCTGCTGATTCCAATTGGATTTTAGCCGCTCATAGCAATATCCTCTATTCTTCAAAAGACTATGGCAAAACCTGGACAAATACGAATTTATCAAGTGGAGAAAGAATCAGCGATATCGAAATGCATCCTTCGCAGTCTACGAGAGCTTGGGTAACACGAAGTGGCTTATCACAGGCTAATAAAATCTTTACTACTTCAGACAAAGGAAAAACCTGGTTAAATATTACCGGGAACTTTATAAATACACCAGTACTTTCTATCACTTTTGATGAACCTACAAATACATTATTCACAGGCACGGATGTCGGTGTTTTCTATACCGATGCTGACTTGATTAATTGGCAGATATATGGAAACAATATGCCTAAAACATCCATCACTGATTTAGATATCCATGCAGGTACTCGATCCTTGTATGCATCAACTTTTGGAAGGGGAGTATATTCCATTAATTTACCAGATTGCTACCCGACAGAAATACAACTTTCTTGTTCAATAAACAAAGCTAACTTTGTCCAAATAGACAGTCAAAAGGTTTGCATTGGTGATACTATCAGATTTAAGACAATTCAAAACTATATTGATGGTCAATATAAATGGACGGGTCCTTCAAAGCTTGATACAACCTTATTAGGCACTCAATTTTCACCGGAGTTGGCGATCAAATCATTGTCACAAACGGGACTTTACATTTTGCAATTTACGTCAAAAGATGCTTGTGTAAAAACCGACACAATATTCCTTAAAGTATATTCCAAACCAATTGTTAAAATAATTCCATCGCATTTGTATTTTGATTGCAACCACAAGTCCATTACTCTTTCAGCCGGTAAAGATTCAATTTATACCTACAACTGGAATTATGGAGGAATTACTGATACACAACACCAAATATCAGTAAATGACACCGGCACTTATAATCTAAAAATTAAGCATGATCTCAGTGGTTGCATTGTATCTGATTCTATTCACTTATCGAGTGTGAAAGACCCTACCACAGAGTATGAAACTACAGATGTAAACTGCTATGGAGACAAAACAGGTAGCCTTTCAATCTCTGTAAAGGATGGTCAGGCACCTTACAAAATCATGTGCTCGAATGGTGACAGCACCAACCTTATTCAAAATTTGGAAGCTGGAGATTATTTTATAATAGTAACAGACGCCAATAAGTGCATGGTCCAAGATACGCTATCCATTCATCAACCGGATTCGATCTCAGTAAATATTTCACTTTCAGAAATATCTACCGGTGTATATGAGCTCAGATTACAAGTTATCGGCGGCACCGCGCCATACACCTATTTAATTGAAAAATCAATTACGCACGAGTTTATAGGAAATGATTCCATTTTGGTTAATCTTTTACCAGATATTTATAATATTGAAATTAGAGATCATAATAACTGCATTTGGAAACTCGAAGGATTTATTATCAAAGAGCCCAACTCTAATATAGAAGTAAGTAAAAATGCGCTGTATTTGTATCCTAACCCGGCAAAAGAGCTGCTAAATGTTGAAGCAATGTTTTTACGGAATAAAAACGTCCAAATTGAAGTTTTAAATTATGATGGTAAATCAATACTCAAAAAGACCATGGAAAATTTTACAGGAAAATATAGTATAAAACTTGATGGAATCAACCAGGGACAATATCTCCTAGAAATTACTTCAGACAAATATAGATCAGACAAAACTTTTAAAATCATTCGATAATGGCAATTCAAAAATGTAGGTTGTATTTTACTCAAGCAATTGTATACGTTTTCATATTTATTCAAAGCCCGTGGTTGTGGGCAGGAGAAGGAATGTGGCTTCCTCTGCTTCTCAAGTCTTTGAATGAGAAAGAAATGCAAAATATGGGAATGAAAATGTCAGCAGATGATATTTATAATGTGAATAAAGGATCATTAAAAGATGCGATAGTTCATTTTGGTGGAGGATGCACTTCAGAAATTATATCATCACAAGGATTGCTTCTGACAAATCATCATTGCGGATATGGTTACATCACAGGACATAGTTCAGTTGAAAAAAATTACTTGAAAGATGGCTTTTGGGCTGCAACTCATGCACAGGAATTGAGGTGTGCAGGTCTCACCGCGACACTTCTGGTGAGAATGGAGGATATCACATCATCTATATTAAAAGACGTCTCACCAACAAGTTCAGAAGAAAATCGCAAATCGAAGATTGATGAAAATATATCAGTCTTTAGAAAATCATTCAAACTCAACCAATTTGAGGAATTGTTGATTCGACAATATTATAATGGCAACCAATATTTTGCACTAGTGACAACTACCTACCAGGATGTTAGATTGGTAGGTTCACCGCCTGAAAGCATCGGCAAGTTTGGTGCTGATACCGACAATTGGGTTTGGCCTAGACATACAGGAGATTTCTCTTTGTTCAGGATCTATGCTGGAGGTGACAATATGCCGGCTGAGTATAGTGAAGATAACAAACCCTATATTCCAAAACATTTTCTACCTATTTCATTAGACGGTATACAAGAAGGTGATTTTACAATGGTATTTGGTTATCCTGGAAGAACTAACGAGTATCTCACACAAGAGGGAATGCGCCAAATCGTAGAAGTCCAAAACCCGATTCGGATTTCATGTAGAGATAAAATTTTGCAGACTATGGACAAGTATATGAGAACGGATGCAAGCGTTAAAATACAGTATGCAGCCCAGTATGCTTCCATTGCTAACGCTTGGAAAAAGTGGATCGGAGAAAATCAGGGAATAAAATTCACAAAAGGCTTGGAGAAAAAACTCAAATTTGATAATGATTTCCAATCCAAAATAAATTCGCAAACCTTAGAAGGCATTCCAAGTGATATTCTACAGAAGTTGAAAGAACAATACTTGCTGAACGAACCTTACTTGAGAGCAAAAGAATCATATGCAGAAGCATTTCAAAGGAGCTCACGAATTTATGAAAACTATTCCAACTTTCAAGAGATTCTGGCAGAAGACGAAAAGCATGGCAAGGACTCTGCTGAAAAATTAAAATCAAATCTTGCAGTAAGTATTTCACAAACGTATTCAGGTTTCAATCCACAAATTGAGAAGGAGATTTTTGCATTGATGTTAGCAGAGGTCCAAAAAAATTGTCCAAGTCAATTTATCTTCCCGGCATTGAGGACTATTTCTCAGGAAAATTTCAACAATTATACTCAAATCACAGACAAATTAGTAACTAAAAGTGCGCTTTTTTCAGCTAATGAAGCAACGCGCTTATTAAATCTACCATTTGATTCATTTCATGCAGCTTTAAAGCTTGATCCATTGTACCAGTTTTATGACGAGTTAAATTATTTTGTAGTCAGTGATATAATTAAAAACAGTACAGAATACGAAAACAACATATCGATTCTAAGACGACAACATATGGATGCTTTAATGCGTCTCTTCCCAGAAAAGAGATTTTATCCTGATGCAAATTCCACCCTCAGAGTCACCTATGGAAATGTAAGTGGATTTTATCCAAGAGATGGAGCATGCTACCAGGCGCAAACTTATCTCGATGGTGTTGTAGAAAAATATATTCCAGGAGACTACGAGTTTGATGTCCATCCAAAATTATTAGATCTTTATAAGAAAAAAGATTACGGCATTTATGGTGAAAACGGGAAAATGCCACTTGCCTTTATTGCATCAAATCATACAACAGGTGGCAATTCTGGAAGTCCGGCAATTGATGCTTATGGAAATTTGATTGGTTTGAATTTTGACAGAGTTTGGGAAGGCACCATGAGTGACATCAATTACGATCAATCAATATGTAGAAATATAATGGTGGACGCACGTTACATATTATTTATTATAGATAAATTCGCCGGAGCGGGGCAGTTGATCCAGGAAATGAAACTAACCCATCCAAAATCGGATCTTAGCAAAAAATCCAGATCGAAGAATAAAAGATAATGATATTTCTTTTAGCAAATAAAGGATAGAGCTTCATTAGCTTATTTATAAATTAAATAACAATCAAAAATAATTCAAGTTGATTAGTAAAAAATTATAAAAGTTTCATGTGATATATTATCAATCTTAGTTGCTATTACTATTTTTAATGCAATAAAATGAAATTGTAACACTTCGCAATTATAAAACATTCACTCTATGTTAAAGTCAGAAAAGAAAAAATGCATAGTTTGCTCGTCAGATATTTTTGGCAGGAGCGATAAAAGATTTTGCTCTGATAATTGCAGGGCGGTTTTTCATCAATCCGAAAATAAATCTGTATCTGCTTTAGTCAAGAAAACCAACAAAGTATTGCTCAAAAATTACAAAATACTCTCTCGGTTCAATCCAGACGGCAAGAAAATAATCAATCGAGATCGGCTGGAAAACGAGGGTTACTCATTTGAATTTATGACTCAGATCATTACAACCAAAAAAGGCAACCAGTATACATTTTGTTATGATCAGGGCTTTATGCAACTTGAGGACGGGAAACTTATCTTGGTAAAAAGAGAACCAAAGTCTGACAAACAAATATAACAAAAATTAACCATGCGAAAGGAGCCTTTATCTATCTTTGGTTCAAATTAGAAATAGATTGATATGTCTGGAAATGGATTCAGTACGAGTAAACTGAGTGTCGCAGGGGTTCTGATCGCACTTGGAATAATTTATGGAGACATAGGTACTTCTCCCCTCTACGTTATTCAGGCGATCATTGGGAGCAAGGAAGTAAGTAAGGAATTAATTTTCGGCGGAATGTCTTTGGTTTTCTGGACTCTGATTCTAATCACGACAGTAAAATATGTGATTCTAGCATTAAATGCAGACAATAAAGGTGAAGGTGGAATTTTTGCTTTATACGCACTAGTTAGGAGGTACAAATCAAATTGGGTGATTTATCCGGCGATTATTGGATGTGCGACCTTGATAGCTGATGGGTTTATTACTCCTCCGATCACGATTTCTTCTGCAGTAGAAGGATTGCATTTGATTTTTCCAGATGTAGAGGTCAATACAGTACCTATTGTGCTAGTGATCATATTTGCCCTCTTCTCATTTCAACAAGTGGGAACTAAGAAAGTTGGTTTTTCTTTTGGCCCCATAATGTTTATTTGGTTCTGCATGATTGCTGTGTTAGGATTCATACAAATAGTTGAATATCCTGAAATTTTACAATCCTTAAATCCTGTGTATGGGGTCAAGTTATTGGTTAATTATCCAAAAGGGTTTTGGATTCTTGGTGCAGTATTCCTTTGTACTACAGGAGGCGAAGCACTGTATTCTGATTTAGGTCACGTAGGTAAGTCTAATGTAAGAGTGAGTTGGACATTTGTATTAATTGCATTACTCTTATCTTACTTTGGACAGAGTGCATATGCACTCAATCACCATGAAGGTGCTGTCCTAACTAATGAGGCTGGAGATACTGTTTCCAGAATTTTTTATAGCATGATGCCGAAGTGGTTTTTGCCAATTGGCGTAATCATTTCGCTTTCTGCTTCCGTTTTGGCCAGTCAGGCTTTAATTTCTGGTGTGTTTACTTTGGTAAACGAAGCAATGAAACTCCACCTTTGGTTCAAAATGAAGGTCAATTATCCTTCTTCTCTAAAAGGTCAAATCTATATCCCGGGTATCAACTGGTTTTTGATGTTGGGCTGTATGGTGGTAGTATTAATTTTCCAAAGATCGGAGAACATGGAAGCGGCATATGGATTAGCCATTACTGCGAATATGTTGATGACCACATTATTATTAGGATTTTATTATCGGATCAGAACCCATAATTTCTTTTGGGTGATGTTATTCACAACAATATTAATGATCATCGAAACGACATTTTTGATTGCGAACCTCGATAAATTTTTCCATGGTGGTTGGTTCTCTTTTGTACTATCTATTGGAATAGGTATCATGGTATTTGTGTTATACAATGCCCAAAAAATAAGGCAGAAACATACACAGTTTGTACCTATTGCGGATTTTGTATCTACACTCAAAGACTTGAATGATGACCTTACTATACCTAAAGAGGCGAGCCATTTAGTGTATATGGCTTTAGCTGATGACAAAAGGATGATCGATTCCAACATCATGTATTCTATACTTCGTAAGAAACCAAAACGAGCAGATGTTTATTGGTTTGTACATGTTGAAATCTTAGATGATCCCTACTCAAAATCATACACGGTAAATACAATTGTGCCAAGAGAAATTTTCTTCATTCATTTGCGCTTTGGTTTCAAAGTAGATCACAAAGTCAATGCAATGTTCTTTGAAATCGTAGACCAAATGGTGAAGTCTGGTGAAGTAGATACACGCAGTCCTTACCCATCTTTGCGAAAGCACCATATGCCGGCAGATTTCAAATTTATGATATTGAACTCAAGAGTATCTGCGGATTCAGAACTGAGTGGTTTTGAGAGATGGGTAGTCAGGAGTTATCGACTAATCAAGAAATTTAGCTTGCCAACCCATGAAGATTTTGGCTTAGAGATATCAAATGTTGAAAATGAAATAGTTCCTATCCTGATCAGTCCTAAAACTGAGATGGAATTAAAACGCACGAATCACTATTGACGACTCGAAAGGAATTTTAAGTTAAATTGATAAAGGTCACGAAATTATTTCCAACGCAGTCATTAATTCTTCCCATTCAGACGTTTTTTGCTTGAGGTCCTTTTTTATCGAATCGTACTCAGCTATAATCTTGTCGGAACTGGTATTAGTAAAAAAATCTGCATTTGCCATTTTAACCTCTATACTTTTAATTGATTCTTCTAACTTTTCAATACTTTTCTCAACTGTTTGAATCTGTTTTTGGAGTTTCCGGCCTTCATCAGGAGACTTCAAAGTTTCCATTGATCCTTTTTGAACTGACTTTGGAGTATTAAGCCCTCCTTGGGTATTCTCTACTCCAGATTTTTCTATAAAATAATCAATATCGCCTTCATATGATTTGATAGTATGGTCTTCAAAACTGATTGTACGAGAGGCAATCCCTCTGAGAAATTCCCTATCATGCGAGACAATGATTACCGTACCACCATAATGAATAATAGCTTCCTTTAAAGAATCTTTTGATGGGATATCTAAATGATGAGTAGGCTCATCCAGAATTAGCAGATTATGTTCATTAACCAAAAGCATGGCTAATCTTACTCTGGCTTTTTCTCCTCCTGACAATACCTTAATCTTTTTATCTACATCCTGCCCTTCAAATCCTAAGCCTCCAAGCAATTTACGTATGAAAGGTCTGATGGTCGGAATTGCAGCATCTTCTATGGTCTCCAATACGTTTTTATTAACATTCAGAATTTCTGTGTGTTCTTGAGCATAATATCCGATTTTGACTTCGTAACCCACTTTAATTTCACCCTCGCTGGGTTTAATTTCATCACAAATCAATTTGACCATGGTACTTTTCCCATTGCCATTTCCTCCTACGAAACTCAATTTCTGACCACGTTCTATGAGCATTTCTATATTTTCAAATACATTTTTCTCTCCGTATGATTTACTGAGATGATGAGCTTCCAACACTACTCTTCCACTTTGTCGGGATGGTTGGAATCTTAATCGGATTGAAGACAATTCTTCTTCCGGAGCATCCATCATCTCAGTGCGGTCTAGTTCTTTCTGCAGAGATTTCGCAAAACTGGCTTTATTGGCTTTTGCCCTGAATTTGTCAATCAAAGCTTCTTTATGCTGAATCACACGTTGTTGTGATTTGTATTCGTTCAACTCTATTTCTTTGCGTTCGGCCCTGTATAATTTATATTGAGAATAATTTCCTTTGTAATCATAAATCCTTGCTCGATCAATTTCAATTACTCTTTTTGCTAGCTTGTCAAGAAACTGAAGGTCATGTGAAATCAACAATACCGTACCGGGATAATCCGCCAGATATTTTTCCAACCAAATGATTGAAAGTATATCGAGATGATTGTTGGGCTCATCGAGCAATAATGCTTTGGGTTTTGAGAGCAATAGTTTTGCCAACTCAATTCTCATTCTCCAGCCACCACTAAATGTGCTGGCTTGTAAATCCAACTGATGATTTTGAAAACCCAGGCCAAAAAGTATTTTTTCGATTTCTCCATCCAATTTGTCTACATGCAATATATCAAAACGGTGGTGAATCCATTCTTGTCTGTCCAGCAATCTTGACATTTCATCCGCGTCCAATTCCGGATTATGCAATTTATGTTCAATGCTGGTAAGTTCATCTTTCAGTAGTTGGATTTCCGTAAGACTACGCATCAACTCATCTCTTACACTTAGTCCCCGGTCTTCAGGAAGTTCTTGTTTTAGAATTCCAACAGTGTAATCATTTGGAATTTCAACAGAACCAACATCAGCTTTATACTCTCCGGTAATCAGTTTAAACATCGTTGATTTTCCCGTTCCATTCCGGCCTGTGATCGCTACTTTTTCGCCTGGAGAAAATGTGAGATTTACGTCCTTGAGCAGGGCACGTTCCCCAAAAAATAAACTTACATTAGAAAGACGGATCATATCAGAATGGTGCTAATTGAGAATTGAGTCAGTAGACATTTGGCCGATGATACTAAAATGATCGCCCTTATGTTCTAAGGCTGTTTTCCAGATGTCTCTCTTTTTCTGCGAAAAAATATAGTTAGAATCAGCTTCAGCAAGAAACCATGATTTCAATTCTAATTCTTCTTCCAGCTGCCCTGGAGACCAACCACTATATCCCAAGAAAAATTGAATGTCATATGGGCCTAATACTTTGGTACGGATAAGGAATTTGATTTGGTCAAAATTTCCTCCCCAATATATACCTGGACCTACCAGAATGCTATCATCGATGATATCGCCTTTGCAGTGCAGAAAATGTAAGGTTTCAGGTGCCACTGGTCCACCATAATGTACCTTCAAAGGAAACTCATCAATTTCATCAATAAGCTCCTCAATTGTGAAATCCATTTCTTTATTTAATACAAATCCTACTGAACCATCGGATTTCAAATAGTCTACGATCAGTATTACTGTCCTTCGAAAGTGCTCGTCTATCATAAAAGGCTCTGAAATTAACAAACTTCCCGTTTCTAATCGGAGTTGCGATTCTGATTCTTTCATTTAAATAGAAGTTATAGTTTTAGATCTATCAATTCTTTTCATAAATCCGGAAAGAACGGTCCCATTCCCTCCTACCTCATAATATTCTTCAATACCGATATGGATCATGTTTTGTACTATTTCTGTCCATCGTACAGGCGAATTTAGTTGTTTGCTCAATAAATCTTTTATCTCATTTGCATTCTGGTGTGGGCTGGCGTCAACATTTTGGAAAACCGGACAATTTGCTGTTTGAAAACAGGCCTGATTGATAGCCTCATTTAATTTTTCCTGAGCCGGAGCCATGAGTGGTGAATGAAATGCTCCTCCCACTTGGAGGAGGATGAAGCGTTTTGCTCCTGCTGCTAACATTTTCTCTTCGGCTTTTTTCAATCCATTCAAACTGCCTGATATTACTAGTTGACCGGGACAGTTGTAGTTTGCAGGAACTACTACCTCATCTGTAACGGAGGCACAAATTGACTCAATCTGCTGGTCTTCCAGGCCTACAATAGCAGCCATTGAGCCTGGATTCAATATGCATGCATTGTGCATTGCATCTGCTCTCAATGCTACAAGTTGAAGCGCTGACTCGAAGTCAAGTACTTCCGCTGCAACCAACGCGGAAAACTCACCCAATGAGTGTCCAGCCACTGCATCAGGTCTAACCATATTCTTGCGACAGAGAAAACTGATGACAGAGTGGATAAAAACCGCCGGCTGTGTGATGTTTGTAGCTTTTAGTTCGTTTTCTCCTCCATTAAACATAATATCGCTGATGCGAAATCCGAGTACTTTATTTGCAAGCTCAAAAAGTTCTTTAGCATTCTGGTTTTCTTCATATAAATTTTTACCCATTCCAGGAAACTGACTGGCCTGACCAGGAAATAAATATGCTGTCTTGCTCATTTTCTGTCCTTGATTAGATTTAAAAATTCATTCCTGGTTTCTACATTACGGAAGATACCTGTAAATGCGCTCGTGGTCGTCATTGAATTCTGTTTTTGAACGCCTCTCATCATCATACACATATGAAAAGCTTCGATTACAACTGCTGCACCAAGAGGATTTAATGCATCCTGGATGCTATTCAATATCTCGTGGGTGAGCCTTTCTTGTACTTGTAGCCGCCTGGCAAATACATCTACCACTCGTGGTATTTTGCTCAGACCTACAATCTTCCCACTGGGTATATAAGCCACATGTGCTTTTCCAAAAAATGGTAGCAAATGATGTTCACAAAGAGAATATAATTCTATATCTTTCACAACCACCATTTCTGAAAAGTCTTCAGAGAACAGTGCTGATTGCAATATCGCAGCGGCATCCTGGTGATACCCTTGGGTAAGAAACTCCATGGCTTTCGCCACCCTCTGAGGAGTTTTAGACAAACCCTCACGATTAGGATCTTCGCCAAGCCCACTTAGGATTTGCCTATAATGGTCGGCTAGTTCAGTGTTTTTCAATTTATAAGATTCATTCATTGTTTATGACTGTATGAAGATCAAAAATAACTCTTGCAGCTTGATTTGGTTGGGCAAAAACTTGCCTTTCATAAAATTTTTAACCTGATTGGTCGATTTCTGGCAGATTTGAAGCCGTTGCAGAGCTATATTGCATGCGAAATGGAATATTTACAGGCCCTTTTTCAAAGAAAGTCAGGGTCCTTGGCTTGGATGCAAGGGCTAGCCTGGTTCATTTTCTTTCTTATATTTTGTTATTTGAGTTTGGCAAGCTGGCCTTGGGAGTTCATCTTACTGTGGGCTTTCATTAATACCCTCTTTTATTTTACTCTGGTTTATATCAATCTGGGCTACTTATTACCCCAGTTTTTTTTAAAACAGTCCTTTGGTATTTATACATTTCTGATCATTGGAATTGCTTTTGTCGCCACACCGCTCAAAGTGTACGTCAATCGTATTTTAGCTCTGAGCTTCGATCATAATCTACTCGGTTGGACCGTTGATTCAAAATTAACGTTCATCTCCTTGATTATAATTCCGGCTTTATCCTCTCTAGCCAGAATTCCATTGGATTGGTTCAAAATGCTTTCAGAGAAAAAAGAGTTGGAGACAAAAAATATTGAAACTGAACTTCAGTCTTTGAAAAACCAAATAAATCCACATTTTCTTTTCAACACATTAAATAATTTATATGCACTCACTCTAAAAAAATCTGATATGGCTCCGGAAGTTATATTGAAGCTCTCAGATATGATGAGATACATGTTGTATGAGTGCAATGAGGATAAAGTTTCTCTGGAACGTGATTTGAAATACATCACAAACTACATAGATCTGGAAAAAATCCGATTGAATAAAAATGCAGATATTGCAATCCAAATAACCGGAGATATTTCTAAAACAAGAATAGCACCTTTAATGATACTTGCATTTGTGGAAAATAGCTTTAAGCACGGAATCAAAAATTCTATAGGAAATGCTTTTATCCATATCATGATTGAAATGCATGAGGACGTTTTGGAGCTCATTATTGAAAACTCAAAAGAAAGTGTTGTAGCGGGAAGTATGCACAATCACAGGTTGGGAGGAATTGGATTGAGCAATGTAAAACGAAGGCTGCAAATACTATATCCTTCCCGACACAGTTTATTAATCGATGACCAACCCGATTTATTTCGAGTGCATTTGACATTAAATACAAAAGAAACTATATAATATGATCAGGACTTTAATCGTGGACGACGAACCACTGGCTGGAGAAATATTGGAGACTTACATATCTCAACTGCCAAATATACAACTAGTTGGCAGATGCTTTAATGCATTGGAAGCGAATGAGATGTTGCAAAACGAAAGGGTGGATTTACTTTTACTCGATATCGAAATGCCTATACTCAGAGGAGTTGATTTTTTGAAGCAACTCAGCTCACCTCCTTTGGTTATTTTCACTACGGCATATCCTGAATTTGCTGTTGAAGGATTTAATTTAAACGCAATTGATTATCTTTTAAAACCTATTTCATTTGAACGGTTCTTAAAAGCAATCAATAAAGTCACCGAAAAACTCAAACTGCAAGCAGCACCTGAAAAAGAATCAAGTTTTCAGGATTATATATTTGTAAAGGCAGATAAAAAACTTGTCAAGCTCAACTTTTCTGACATTTTATATATAGAAGGTTTGAAGGATTATGTGATTATACGCACCGAATCAGGACGTGTCATTACTCTTCAAACCATGAAAAGTCTGGAAGACAAACTACCTCCTAGCTTATTCCTAAGAATCCACCGATCCTATATTGTCAACTTAAAAAAGATCAATTCCATCATTGGTCAAGGTGTTGAAGTAATCGAAAAAGCTCAGGCAAAACTGTTACCTGTAGGTAAAAACTACAAGGATTCTTTAGAGCTTCTGGTGGATCAGTCAAAACTCTAACAACACTAATAAAGCCAAGTCTTAATGGCATTTCCTACAATGTATAAAGTAAGCCGCAATAGCGGCTTACTTTATCTAACAATAATCAGAATAGAACTGGTTATATGTATAAAACAGGGATTATTTGCTTACCTGAATTCGTCTGAGTAATGGTCCAAATTTTGTTTGAATCTGAACCAAATACAGACCATTATTTAACAAGGAAAGATCCTGTGTAAAATGTTTGTTATTGGTGCATTTATTCTGGAGAATTGAACGACCATCCAAACTTAAAATTTGAACAGCTTGAAGTTCATTATCTCCATTCAAGTGAATATTGAGAATATCAGAAGCAGGATTTGGACGAACAATCAATTTAGAATCGTCCAAAACTCCTTTCTGCGAGGTCTTTCTTTTAGCATAGACGGTAACATCCGGTACTTGCACCAGCTCACCAGCACCATTCATTATGGTAATATTCTTGAAATAAAAAGGTATCAACGCATTGTCAAAACCGTCCCTACCAAATGGATTTAAATCTTCTTCAATTACACTTTGAATCAGCTCTACCCCTCCTTTTCCACTGATCATATTGGCATTGGCTCTAACTCCACCAGATTCTAACCGTCCGTCCCATGGTTTCTTATACATTGATAATGTACTCACCCCATTGGAAAACCAATCATTCTCATAAAAGCTAACACTTAGACTTGGTTCGTAGAGCGCCTCTTTATTATAATCTAATTCATAAGAATACCCTGTAGCACGTAATGCAGGATATGTATCATCTCCAAGTCTGAATTCAATGAATATGACATCACCCGAGTCAACGTCTGGATTCAAGATCACAAAGTCCACAGGATAATCCCCACGTTCATACACCGGATTCGGTACAAGAGAATGAGTTTTGCGATAATTGTTCGAAATAGCTACGCTGTCACTGGAATTTACAATCCCATTTCCGTCTGTGTCTGCATGTTTGCTATTGACGTCAGAATTAGCCAACTGCATTCCCCAATTGTCCGCAGCATGGGAACGAAATGAGCTCCCCGTATAAGGTCTGGCACTTCCGGCACATCCGAGATTATATCCAAGGACTAACAAATCATGCATGTCCACCTCCCCATCATTGTTTATATCACCCGGCCAAACGCAGTCTCCTACACATTGCTTTAGGCAATTCTTTGTTTCTTGCATTACTTCAACAGTGCAATCCGCATCCACACACTGATTCGTACCTTCAATACAATACGATATGGTAAATGATTCTGTCAAAACAGTATTTAATGGTGGGTAATACACCAACATATTATACCCAGCTATATCTTTAGTACAGGAGTTGTTACCATAGCTCACTGTCACAGTATCCCATCCTGGATAAAACTCCACTCTATCTAAGCTACTACTAAAATTATATGCATTAACAGGCACTGAATAACTCAATAATATAGGAAGATTTTTGTAAGTTTTAAATTGGTATTCTTCATTGGTATTAGGTTCATAATCACCTATTAATAATGTAACAGTTGCCCGTTCACATATACCATTCGGGCAAATTTTATAGCTGAATGTCTGAATACCATCATAGTTTGCCTGTGGAGTATAATGAAACAATCCCTTATTATTCAAGGCTTGCAAAGTCCCTTTGGTTGGACCTTGATCGATGCTGATCGCAAATCGATCGACTATGGCAGCTACATCATTCAAGGCAACATTAAACTCTATTTCTTTATTTCTTGGGGTATGGAACTTATCATTTGCTAGTTTATTAGAAGGCTCATCCTGAGCAATCACTTGAATAAAGTATCTCCTGACTAAATTTCCTTGACTTATAACAACAGTATCTAAGCCAAAAAAATCTGAATACGGCTTATAATAAAAGTACAATGAACTACATTCCGCTACACCATGAGCCGCTGCAGTAGAAATAATAGGGTTTACTAAATCATGAACTTGAGTAGTTTTACTGTCTTCAGGAAGAATCAAATGATAATCTAATTCCGAATCGATATTATTCGTGTCAATCACTGAAACGGTTACCACTCCGTTTTTGCAAACATTATATGCATCACATACCAAATAATTGATGTAAGCAAATCCAACATAATCCGTTTCAGGTGTAAAAATGACTGTACTATCGTTTTGAATATCAGCAGTAAGGCGATTAACGTGGCTAACATTGCTCAGATAAAGAGGCTGTGAACCAGAAACTGTGCTGGAGTCATTTTGCAGTGGATAAAACTCAATATCGGATTGATTCATATAAACCTGAATAAAATCAGGCTTGGCTTCAACAAATGAACTGACGTATTCAAATATAAAAGAGGCATACTTGAATACCCCGGAACGATCATTCCGATTCTTATACTCGACTACTACAGTATCCTTTCCAACAAAACCAGATTCAGGGATATATCTTACACCCCATTTTGCACCATTAAGATCCTCCAGTTCTACAGACCCATGTTCAGCAGGGTCTATGATTATGGGAGAATAGCATGGATACAAGACTTCTGTCTTTTCAGTGTTCTCCAGTACCAATCTGTACTGATATGGGCTTTCCTGCGCAGACAAAGCATTACATACTCCTAACATAGAGAGAATAATCACTATATATAAGTGTAGACTTAAACGCATAAGGCAAAGATAAGAAAAGCTTTCATATTTAAAACATTTATATTCATATTTTTTTATTTAATATAATCATTATTTTCAATATGTTAGACAAGTTGTTAGCTAACAATACTATATAAATTAGTGAAATATTTAATATGACAAATTCAAATGCTGAAAGAATTGACAAGTTATTGCGAATCAACGAAAATCCTGAATTTTGATCTATGAACAAGTTAAAACTTAAGAATCAACGGGGACATGCTCTACTGGCAGATTTAAAAGTCTTTGAATTCATGAGCAGCTTATCTACGATAGAATTAAATCGCTTTAAAAAATTTGTGGAATCACCTTATTTCAACGTAAATAATTCTGTTATTAAGTTAAATGAACTAATTATTAAGCAATTAAAATCAAACAGCAACCATAACTATTCGAAGTTGGAAATTTGGGAAAGGATCTATTTTGATAAGAAATATAATGAAAAATTAATTACCAACTTGTGCGCTGAACTATTAATCCTTGGTGAAAGTTTTTTGGCCATTGAACAATACTTGAAATCACCATTATCCCAGGCAAATGATCTTTTGATGAGCATCCATCAAAAGCAAATAGAGGGTCTTTTTAATTCTACTCAATCTAAAGCTAGATCTTTTCTGGCAAAATACCAAAATAAATCATCGTTATTTTATTTGCACAAATTTAATGTTGAACGTAATATATACACTCTTCTTAGATTTGAAGAAAGTAGAGCCCAAAAAACAATTATCGAAAAAGTAAATATTGACGAAGTACTAGATAATCTGGAAATATTTTATATCTCTGAAAAACTAAAATATACATGTGCGTATCTAAGCTGGAATAAAATGACCAAGCTAAACTTTAGTGTGGAAAATATAGATGATTTATTAATACGCGCTCAACAAAACAAATATAACAATATACCACCAATAGCAATTTATCTTAGGGTTTTTAGAACTTTAACCGATGAGCCAAATGAAGAAAATTATTTAGAATTAAAGAGTTTACTTCAAAAACATATACATCATTTTCCATTGGATGAAGGAAAGGAAATATTTGATTATGCTCTAAACTATACTCTTCGCCAAGTTAATAACGGAAACGATAAATACCTTAATGAATCTTTTGAACTATACAAACATTCGATCGAGCTAGGAACCATTTATGTAAATGGAGAACTTACACCATGGACTCTTAAAAATATTGCATCTATGGCTATTAGATTAAAAGAATTTGAATGGGTTGAAAATTTTATAAAATCTAATAGCCAATTAGTAAAAGAAAAATTTAGAAAGAATGTAATTAACTTTAATTTAGCAAATTTACATTGGCACAAAAAAGAATTCAACAAAGTATTAAAACTAGTGCAGAATATTGAATTTGATGAATTATTTTATGCACTTTGGGTAAGGCTTTTTACATCAACCTCATACTACGAATTGAAGGAGTTCGACACATTATCCTTTTATCTTGAAAGCTTTAGAACTTATATAATGCGCAATAAAACTTTAGCTAAAAACAGGAAGGACCCATACTTGTTGTTCATTCGATACTTCAAATCACTTCTTGATTTGCAGAATGCAACTACAGAAAAATTGAAAAAATTCAAACAAGATGTTGCTAACTCAGGAGCTATCCCTAAAGAATGGCTTTTGGAGAAAATTGATGAACTGATCTAAAACTCTGCTCGCATATTCCTGTTCATTAGATTATGAAATATTTAGCTCAATTCTTTGTTCTTCTGCTTGCTGCGGGATGTCAAACTAAAAAATTACCTATTATAGGCATTGAAGTGGAAGAAAATGGTGTAAAAACGCATGCCCGGACACCAGATTTTTCACTGTATAATCAGGACAGCATAGTCATAACCCAAGACAGCATTAATGATAAAATTCATATAGCCAATTTCTTCTTTACCTCTTGTCCCACCATCTGTCCAAAAACGATGAGATCAATGGTTGAATTGGAGAAAAAATTTGGATCAAATCCAACCATAATCTATTTATGCTTCAGTATTGATTACAAAAGAGATTCTGTTCAGCAACTTAAGTCTTATGCCAGTAAATTAGGTATACAAAATCCAAGATTTCACTTACTCAGTATGAATTCTAATGCGCAAATCAAAGCGATTGCAGAAAGATATATGAGTGTTGCAATGGAAGATGAAAGTGCAGCGGGTGGCTTTGACCATAGTGGATGGATACTATTGGTAGACGGTGAACAACATATCAGATCTTATGCACTTGGTACTGACCCAAAAGAGATGGAAAAATTTGCCAAAGATGTTGAACTATTGTTAAAAGAATACCAGGAAAATCATGGGAAAAAATGAGTTTTGCTTGTATTGGATCTCTTTTCTTTTGATATTCTCTGGCTTGAGTATGCTCTCGTGCAGATTTTCAATAAATACTTATAAAGAAGGGGAAATATTATATAAAACCCAATGTTCAGGTTGTCATGGAGATCAGGCTGAAGGCTGGGCAAATTTGTACCCTTCATTGCAGTCCGAGCAGCTCGCTACAGATTACAGAAACAACTTAGCGTGTTGGATAAAATTTGGGAAAATATACAATACAATAGATAGTAACAGTAGACCATCCATTGTTGAAATGCCAGCACACAGTCACTTATCAGACATAGAAATCTGTAATATTTTGAACTTCCTTAATAGCAAAATTTGGCAACGGAGCCGATTTACCTTACAAGAAATCAATCTGCAATTAAATTCGTGTGAAATTAAAAGTAAAAAGTAATTACCAATGATGGAAGTATTGGCAATTGGTTCACTCTCCTATTTTCGACAACATTAAAATAAAATATATTCTTTCGATTGTAAGCATTGGTTACGCTCGCTGTAATGTCAATACCAGCATTTTTACTAAGTATAATTTTTCGCTTGAGTGATAAGTCTAAGCGATGATAGTATGGTAGTCTTCCAGAATTAATTTTATCCGAATATAAAATACCGATCTCAGGATTCTCTATGCCAAACTTACTATCAATACCGTTTGGCAATTTGTTATCCGGCAAAAATCCTTGAATTTTAGTAAACGCAAATCCCGAACCTAAATTCCATCTTAAGCCGCTTTCCCACAATTTCTTTCTGCCAAATTTATAATCCAAAACAAAATTCAAATTGTGCCTTCTATCAAATAATGCCGGATACACCTGCTGTCCATTATCGCGATTGACAAATCCAAGTGAATATCCCAACCAAACTCCCCAGCTGACACCTTTAGCTTTTAGTAGTATGTCAAGTCCATATGCTTCTCCTTTCTCTGTGACATAATCAGGGTCTGCAATAAATCTTTTGTTGCGATTTAAATTATAAAGATCAGAGAATAATTTATAATAAGTTTCAACATTCAGCTCATACCTCTCGCCCAAGTCGTATTCAAATCCGCCCACTCCATGCCAGGCAGAAATAATATCTGGGCTTGTAATGAAACCTACAAACAAGTTGACAATGTCTCGCTCACTTACAGAACTCATAAGATTTTGAGTAAAATATCCACCTGCAGCTTTTAATCTAAAATGCGGGAACATATTATACTTCAAGCCAAGTCTAGGCTCTAATTTAGCTTTGGCAAGTGATGCGTAATACTGGACCCTTAAACTTGGGTCTAAGACGATCTTCTTGGTGGCTAACCGATACTTAAAATAAGCAGCAATCTCTGTATTATTGGCGTTTACTTTAAATGGAATTTTGAGAAAATTGATAAAATTAAAATCAGTGGAGAAAGCATTAAATTCAATTCCGTATTTGACTTCAGATCTCTTTCCAAACACACTAAAATCTACATTTGATTGGAGACCTTTGATCCTGCTATCTCTTGGTGAAGAATTGTACTCGTTCAGCTTAATAAAATAATCCGTGTATGCTACGTTTCCTCCCACAATGATGTCTGAATTCGCCGGAATCAATTTAAAATTTACGCCTGACCCCGCAGCATTCCAATTTAAATCGGCTAGATTGCTATAATTTACTCTGTCATTAAATGAAAATCCAAATATATTAAAATTACTTCCGGCACTCGATAAAAGAGATACTTTACCATATAAATCTGTAAACTGGAATGGAAGATTATTATTCCCTTCATCTATAGCATATTTGTAAAGCGTTTTACTTGTTTGGTCTATATAAGAATGTTTTGCGGTTAGCAGATAAGATATTGAAGATCCACTGTTGTCTTCATTTAGTTTTTTTAAAGGACCTTCAAACAATGCTCTGGTCATAAATGGTCCACCTGAAACTAAACCTGAGAATTTTGATTTGTTCCCGTCTTTGGTTTTCATGTCAACGATAGCTGAAATTCTTCCTCCATATTCGGCACTAAAGCCGCCTGTCAGAACATCCACAGTTCGTATTGCCTCTGTCTCAAAAACAGAAAATATCCCAATAGAATGAAAAGGATTATAAACAGTCATCCCATCCAACAATATTTTATTTTGAACCGGAGAACCACCCCGGATGTAGATTTGACCACCTTGATCTCCAGTGGATATCACTCCTGGAATAATTTGAAGATACTGTGCAATATCCGGCTCTCCCCCTGTTGCAGGTAAAGCTTTTATTTCTTTTGGTGTAACTGTAAGAGTAGAAATTTTAACCTCGGTTCTTGCTTGTTCTTTTTTGCCGGAAATAGATATTTCACCTAGGTTTATACCACTTTCAATGAGATAAACTTGTTTATTAATAATTTGATTAGGTCCAATTCTAAGTTCAAAAACAGCTGTATCATAACCCAGATAGCTGACCTGTAAAATATGGTCTCCACCCGGCAAAGAACTAATAGAAAAGAATCCATCCTGAGCAGTATTGGTGCCTTGATTAAGACCTTTTACAACTACTGTCGCAAATGCCAACGGCTCCCCATTACTTTTGTCATAAACATGACCTCTTATCGTGGCTTTTTGTGAAAATGATTGAAAAACAGCCAGAAAACAGAAAATAAGCAGTCTAAATCTCATCAAATCTATTTGAGGCATAAAGCTACAACAATAAAGTAAAAGTCTGATTCCGTTTTAGTCTTTGCCCCCCACAAACACAAAAGCCGAAGCGAATGCCTCGGCTTCTGATTCCTGTTTCTTTTCTTTCTTTGCTCTGACCTAGCGGATCACAGTAAAGTCTCCTTTATAGATTTCACTACCGCTACTACCTTCAAACTCTATGTCGGCGACAAACACATACACACCCGGCATTACCAACTCCCCGCGGAAGCTACCATTCCAGCCTATCTCTCTTCCTCCTTTGTTCGCATCCAACAAATTCTCTGCTTTGTATACTTGCTCACCCCAGCGGTCATAGATCGCCAGACTCTTCACTATTCTAACTCGCTTGCCATATACATTGAAATAATCGTTGATCTTGTCCCCGTTTGCACTGATCACATTCGGCCACCACATCTTTGCTGATCTTCACCAAAACCCGTACCAGCTCTGTGATCTCACAGCCTGATGCGTCAACTGCCGTCACCCTGAACTCATACGACGTATCCGCTGGATACACTTTGTTCGATGTCCAGTCTTTCTCTATGCTCGTATTGTACCACTCGTTTGACTTATATGGCTCCGTTCCGCCTGAGACGTCCAATACCATGCTGTCCAAATCTACTCGTGTCCCCTGATCTACTACTATCGTCTTCACTACTTCTATGCCCATCGGACTCGGCTCTACTAATGTCACCGTCGTATCCCGAAGACAGCCATTCGCATCTTTTACGCTTATCTTATACGTTCCCTGTCCAAGATTCGGAAACTCATCCGCACTGACATATTGCCCGCCATTGATCGAATACATCAATCCACTCAATACCTGATTGTTGTAATCCAATACTTCCAGTATGCTCACAACCCCATTCTTCTCTCCATAACATCGTGGATTCTTTCCTCCGTCGAGATCAATGCCAATGGATTTCCTACTTCTGACACTCGGATCGTGTCGTAATCCAAACACCCATTCTTTCCATCCTTGATTTCCAATACATATTCTCCGCCCGGCTTACCTACTGTGATCTCCCGACTGCCTTGACCAGATACTATGCTTCCGCTCAACGCTCGCCAATTGTATTCTTTTACCTGGCCACTGGCTCCCTGTGAGCCGGACCCATCCAACTTCACCTGATCCACACTACACGTCAAGGTCCCCTTCTGAACTATTTTTGCGCTCGGCGTTTTGATGTCCTGGCTCACCTGCACCGTCGTTGAATCCACACAGCCATTCGTCAGATTCGTCACCACTACTGTGTAACTTCCGGGACTGCTTACATTCCCTATATAACTCCTGGCATTCGTCACCACACTGCTTCCCTTCCACTCTACTTCATAATTCACTCCCTGACTTGATTTGCTCGCATCCAAGGCTACCTGTGTAATTTCACACGTCAATTCCTGCGGTGTCGCTACTGACAATACTGGCAATGTGATATCTTCCGAGATCGTATACGTGATCTCATTTGTACAACCTGATACCTGATCTTTTATCGACAATCTGTACGTGCCTTTCTTATTGATCTCAACGGTACTTCCATTCACCTGTCCTGGATTTACAAAGCCGCCGTCTATTGTACTCCATGTATAATCCAAGCCACCCGCTGAGCCCGCTAGTGAGCCCCTTCCATCCAAATCTATGCTCTTCACTTTACAGCTCAATATCTTTGACCCTTTGATCTCCGCTACCGGATACGCATACCACGTCACCGGTACTCCGGGTGTATTCTGGATACATCTGTCTCCATAGTTTACATTTCCTGTCACCGGATCAACATTGCCCATAAACACCGCTATGTAATACGTCTTGCCCAATTGCATCTTACTGCCATCGAATACAAACACTCCATTGTCATTGAACCCGATTATCGTCCCATTCAACGGATCATTCGACTGTCCGTCATACAATACGTACCTTACTACGTCATTTCCGTCTTTCATCCCTGTGCTTCCATCGTACTGCGCTCGCGCTGTTCCATCCGCACACAATATTATCGGTGTCAAATCCAAATCTCCTATATCCGTAATACACACACTCGTGCTGTAGACTCGTCGTATCCGTAGAACAGATATGTCTATCCTCACTGACAGCTCTACACTGCTTCCCGTGGGTATCCACCCGGATTGGTATACTCCGCTCTGGATCTGCGTCATCACAACTCCTACTGTCCCTCCGCGATAGGCCTCTACTGACCAGGTCGTCGACTCCCCATTCTCTACTCCTATCGTAAATCGATAGTTCTCCGCTGTGTTGTCACACTCAATCACTGGTGTACCCTTAAAGTTAGGGAATCCCAAAAACTGATGTGTACCGTATCCTTCCTCACGCAATTTTGATTGTCTACCGTCCACTCCAGCATATACGTACCCTTCTGGCTTACATTGATCCCTGTATTGTCCAGCTGTGGATCTGTTATCACAACAGGACTCGGACCCCCGATTTGTCGCCAGATGCCTTGACCCAATGTCAGATTGCCTTGCATCACATAGTTCAATCCA
Source organism: Saprospiraceae bacterium (assembly GCA_016710235.1). Classification (NCBI taxonomy): domain Bacteria; kingdom Pseudomonadati; phylum Bacteroidota; class Saprospiria; order Saprospirales; family Saprospiraceae; species Saprospiraceae bacterium. The sequence continues at coordinate 2,778,310 of JADJLG010000001.1, read as the reverse complement.
CACACTATCCGCTTTTCCAGCATCTGCCAATGGATACGCTGTCCACACAAAGGGTTGCGAACTTATCCTGAAACAATCATCATCATCATCCACCAAATTATTATTATCCAAGTCATTGCCCACTACCTTGATCAGATAATAGATCTGCTCTGTCTTCATACGACTCGCATCAAAGCAAATCTGAGCCGTCGAAGTGTAAAAGGTATCATACAACACTGTCGTGGTGTTCGCCCCTTTAGCTTTCCAGTCTGTCTGCGAATTGGATAGTATATACATCCTTATATCCTCTCCTGCTACTATCGTATCCGGATTTACTTCCGTAATCGTCACGCATTGGTCTTCACATACACGCGTCACGCGCTGCTCCAGATCTCCCGCTGAGATGATTCCGCAATTACAATTGTGGATATCTGCAACCAGCTCACTTACACAGCCGTTCGCATCCTGTACAAGGATCTTAAAGGTATCCAAACTCACCAATGTATCTGACATATACAGGTTGCCTACCAACTTGCCGCCTCCTGTCAATAATGTATAGGGCCCCTTGCCGCTCTTGATCGTCGCTTCCACACGATATGTAAAATTCACATTCTTGTCCACACAGATCTTTTCTATATTGTCTATCTCAGGTGGTGCATTGAACGTGATATTCACTACATCCGTCCGCACACACTGATTGTTTGTCTCTTCTATTTCAAAGCTATACGTTCCATAACCACCCTGTGCTGTCACCGTAGGTGTCTCCACGTCGGTATTGCTGAATACGACTCCGCCTCCACCTGTCACTCGCCACTTCAACTGACTGTTCGGTATGCTGCTCGTTCGCAAGCCCCTTAGGTCATACACCAAACCACACACTGCATCATCCTGACCTGCATCAGGCCGTGGATATTCGTAAAATGTAAATGGCTTGCCATAGCTCTCCCGCAAACAGCCACCAGCTCGATCTATTCCTCCTTTATTGTCTCGCCTTCCCAATATCGCTCCGATATAGTACTGCTGTCCGTACTGCAGCCTAGGGTCATAACTCACCGTATTCCCACTTATATATCTCACGATGCTGCCCAATGGGTTCAATGGGTCCGTATAAATGAAAAACATCACCGTATCTTCCGCATCCAGCATCTGTCCATTCGGATCATAGATATCCGGATTGATTCGCAAGATTCCGTCCTCACATAGATCTTCTGATACGCTGTTTACCTTCCCAATCGCATTGGTACACTTGCACTCGTGATTCAATATAAACGTGAACTGACAGCCAAAGGCATCTGATATCATCACTGTATCATCCACTAGGTTCTTCACATACTTCGACGTATATACATTCGTCGTGCTGTCTATGGTTCCGTTCCCTTTCAGTACCCGATACTTGGGACTTCCTCCCGTGATCTTGAAATTGTACGTATATCCATTATTATCTCCGGCACAAATGATCACCTCCTTGTCCTTGTTCGGATCTGAGTTGAACCACAACTCCACTGTATCTTTTGTCGTACAGCCCTGTCTGGTTTCTGTCCACTCAAAACAGTACTTTCCGTACTGGCTCACATCTACGTTCGATTTCGGGTCTGTACTATTCAAATTACTCGTCCCGGGGCCGCAGATCTGCTTCCACGATCCTCCAACATCCTGACGGGCATTGAATTGATTGATCAACGAACAGATACTGTCGTTGGGGCCTGCATTTGGATTTGGGGCTGGGTACAATTCTACTTCCAGGCATGTCTCCGGACTCACCCCACAGCTGCTTTGGTAACTGAAACATACCGTGCCTTTCCCTGGCGCACCATTCCTAATACGTCAATTGACGCGGAGTTGAATGGATCTTTTGTCGTGATCACTCCCCCTATCACTATCCAGTTGTACAAGATCACATCCGACAATATCGTGTCTATTTGGTAATGTGCACTATGACCCAAACATATCACAGTATCGCCTACTATATTCACCGGACCCGGCTTCAATTTGCTTTCATCCAATGTCTCGCAAAAGGTGCGGATACAAAGCTCTGATGCATCTCCATAGGATACCTGAATAGACAATTCCAGGCAATAATCGTCTTTACCTAAATTCGTCACATCCAGATTCTCTTCCTGACCTATTATTCTTGCGGGATTCTTTTTACTATACCATTTATAATCAAAGCTGTAATTTACGTCTGTATTGTTTCCACAATAATCTGTAATATCAGTGATGTTGGAATATAGATAAATCTCTCCATTTAAACACTCCAACTGAAAACTTGGAGCAAATCGGGGATAGATAGTATATAAATGGTACGCAGAATCACAGCGATTTGGAGATGTTGAATTTGGCAAATCCACTATTGCATAGTTATTACAGCCACTGAATCGCTTATTGGTGGTAGGATCTATATATGTATCCCCGGGATCGCAACCGATATAGTATACATTAGGTTCATCCGGCTTTGGCAAGATATAAAATTGCCTTATAGAATCATACTTACAGCAATTTGCACCTGTAAATTCTACTTTGTACTCTCCATCCGCAAAAATACTTGTACCATGCCAATCATATGGCACATCCTCCAGGCAGATGTACTTATCCGGTCCTTTGTATTCTGGTTTTGGAAGGATTGTAATTGTCTTACATTTTGGACCTTCTTCGTCACAGATACTGCTTCTGTCTTCATTGCCGATAAATGCTGTCACACATAATGTGTATGTTCCAGGACCCCACTCATCATCCAGCGTCACTTCACTTTCATTGCCTCCTACAGGGACTCCATCCCAGGTCCACTCATAATATGGATCACAACCGCCAGGCTGATCGTTGACATTCCATCTTTCTCCACAAAATCCTTCACATACCTTATCCTTGCCCATGATATTGCTCAATGGCGATAAATTTGGCGCACCTCCACCTGAGGTTGATAAACAAAAGTCACAAACATCACCACTACAACCATCTACAAACAAATAATATGTTTTACATGGTGTGAGATAAGCTGAAATTGTAAATGATCCTGAAGAGCCACTGCAAAAAGGGTTACAAGCAATTTCTTCACCACAGCTACAGTCTCCCCAGATACCCATTTGGACACCTTGATTATTTACACAATTACTAAATGTTATAGTAATCGTGACATTTCCGCCAGTTGTAACAAAAGCCCACCAGCTGGTGTTATGCGGCGCTCCACCACTGCTACAAAGAGAATTTGAACCACATGGATATAAGGCTGAATGAATATCGGATGTGTTTTGGCAACAATATCCATTCACTTCATCTAATGAACACAAAACGTTTGCCGCAGAACATTCATCTGTGGCTGGCGGTACACATTGTGCATGCAGACTCCCATGTAAGGATACAAAGAAAACCATTAATGCAAGTAGGACTTTCTGGAACATATTGGTTATGTTTAATTTTGACAGAAGTAAAAAAAAGTAACTTTATATTATTATCAAATATTAATTTTCCATTAATAATTATTAAAAATATAATATTACAATTTTAATCAATAAATATTTATAAATCATTGCGGTTAACAATGACTTAATACCTATATAGACACAGAAAATATTACAAACGCTTCTTCAGACTAACTTTTTTCTTAAAATATTTATTTATAGTGCAGAATCATTCTCCTAAACACAAAAGCCGGAGTGAATGCCCCGGCTTCTGATTCCTGTTTCTTTTCTTTCTTTGCTCTGACCTAGCGGATCACAGTAAAGTCTCCTTTGTAGATCTCACTGCCGCTACTGCCCTCAAACTCTATGTCGGCGACAAACACATACACACCCGGCATTACCAACTCCCCGCGGAAGCTACCATTCCAGCCTATCTCTCTTCCTCCTTTGTTCGCATCCAACAAATTCTCTGCTTTGTATACTTGCTCACCCCAGCGGTCATAGATCGCCAGACTCTTCACTATTCTAACTCGCTTGCCATATACATTGAAATAATCGTTGATCTTGTCCCCGTTTGCACTGATCACATTCGGCCACCACACATCTTTGCTGATCTTCACCAAAACCCGTACCAGCTCTGTGATCTCACAGCCTGATGCGTCAACTGCCGTCACCCTGAACTCATACGACGTATCCGCTGGGATACACTTTGTTCGATGTCCAGTCTTTCTCTATGCTCGTATTGTACCACTCGTTTGACTTATATGGCTCCGTTCCGCCTGAGACGTCCAATACCATGCTGTCCAAATCTACTCGTGTCCCCTGATCTACTACTATCGTCTTCACTACTTCTATGCCCATCGGACTCGGCTCTACTAATGTCACCGTCGTATCCCGAAGACAGCCATTCGCATCTTTTACGCTTATCTTATACGTTCCCTGTCCAAGATTCGGAAACTCATCCGCACTGACATATTGCCCGCCATTGATCGAAAACATCAATCCACTCAATACCTGATTGTTGTAATCCAATACTTCCAGTATGCTCACAACCCCATTCTTCTCTCCATAACATCGTGGATTCTTTCCCTCCGTCGAGATCAATGCCAATGGATTTCCTACTTCTGACACTCGGATCGTGTCGTAATCCAAACACCCATTCTTTCCATCCTTGATTTCCAATACATATTCTCCGCCCGGCTTACCTACTGTGATCTCCCGACTGCCTTGACCAGATACTATGCTTCCGCTCAACGCTCGCCAATTGTATTCTTTTATCTGGCCACTGGCTCCTGAGCCGGACCCATCCAACTTCACCTGATCCACACTACACGTCAAGGTCCCCTTCTGAACTATTTTTGCGCTCGGCGTTTTGATGTCCTGGCTCACCTGCACCGTCGTTGAATCCACACAGCCATTCGTCAGATTCGTCACCACTACTGTGTAACTTCCGGGACTGCTTACATTCCCTATATAACTCCTGGCATTCGTCACCACACTGCTTCCCTTCCACTCTACTTCATAATTCACTCCCTGACTTGATTTGCTCGCATCCAAGGCTACCTGTGTAATTTCACACGTCAATTCCTGCGGTGTCGCTACTGACAATACTGGCAATGTGATATCTTCCGAGATCGTATACGTGATCTCATTTGTACAACCTGATACCTGATCTTTTATCGACAATCTGTACGTGCCTTTCTTATTGATCTCAACGGTACTTCCATTCACCTGTCCTGGATTTACAAAGCCGCCGTCTATTGTACTCCATGTATAATCCAAGCCACCCGCTGAGCCCGCTAGTGAGCCCCTTCCATCCAAATCTATGCTCTTCACTTTACAGCTCAATATCTTTGACCCTTTGATCTCCGCTACCGGATACGCATACCACGTCACCGGTACTCCGGGTGTATTCTGGATACATCTGTCTCCATAGTTTACATTTCCTGTCACCGGATCAACATTGCCCATAAACACCGCTATGTAATACGTCTTGCCCAATTGCATCTTACTGCCATCGAATACAAACACTCCATTGTCATTGAACCCGATTATCGTCCCATTCAACGGATCATTCGACTGTCCGTCATACAATACGTACCTTACTACGTCATTTCCGTCTTTCATCCCTGTGCTTCCATCGTACTGCGCTCGCGCTGTTCCATCCGCACACAATATTATCGGTGTCAAATCCAAATCTCCTATATCCGTAATACACACACACCTCGTGCTGTAGACTCGTCGTATCCGTAGAACAGATATGTCTATCCCTCACTGACAGCTCTACACTGCTTCCCGTAGGTATCCACCCGGATTGGTATACTCCGTTCTGGATCTGCGTCATCACAACTCCTACTGTCCCTCCGCGATAGGCCTCTACTGACCAGGTCGTTGACTCCCCATTCTCTACTCCTATCGTAAATCGATAGTTCTCCGCTGTGTTGTCACACTCAATCACTGGTGTACCCTTAAAGTTAGGGGAATCCCAAAAACTGATGTGTACCGTATCCTTCCTCACGCAATTTTGATTGTCTACCGTCCACTCCAGCATATACGTACCCTTCTGGCTTACATTGATCCCTGTATTGTCCAGCTGTGGATCTGTTATCACAACAGGACTCGGACCCCCGATTTGTCGCCAGATGCCTTGACCCAATGTCAGATTGCCTTGCATCACATAGTTCAATCCACACACACTATCCGCTTTTCCAGCATCTGCCAATGGATACGCTGTCCACACAAAGGGTTGCGAACTTATCCTGAAACAATCATCATCATCATCCACCAAATTATTATTATCCAAGTCATTGCCCACTACCTTGATCAGATAATAGATCTGCTCTGTCTTCATACGACTCGCATCAAAGCAAATCTGAGCCGTCGAAGTGTAAAAGGTATCATACAACACTGTCGTGGTGTTCGCCCCTTTAGCTTTCCAGTCTGTCTGCGAATTGGATAGTATATACATCCTTATATCCTCTCCTGCTACTATCGTATCCGGATTTACTTCCGTAATCGTCACGCACTGGTCTTCACATACACGCGTCACGCGCTGCTCCAGATCTCCCGCTGAGATAATTCCGCAATTACAATTGTGGATATCTGCAACCAGCTCACTTACACAGCCGTTCGCATCCTGTACAAGGATCTTAAAGGTATCCAAACTCACCAATGTATCTGACATATACAGGTTGCCTACCAACTTGCCGCCTCCTGTCAATAATGTATAGGGCCCCTTGCCGCTCTTGATCGTCGCTTCCACACGATATGTAAAATTCACATTCTTGTCCACACAGATCTTTTCTATATTGTCTATCTCAGGTGGTGCATTGAACGTGATATTCACTACATCCGTCCGCACACACTGATTGTTTGTCTCTTCTATTTCAAAGCTATACGTTCCATAACCACCCTGTGCTGTCACCGTAGGTGTCTCCACGTCGGTATTGCTGAATACGACTCCGCCTCCACCTGTCACTCGCCACTTCAACTGACTGTTCGGTATGCTGCTCGTTCGCAAGCCCCTTAGGTCATACACCAAACCACACACTGCATCATCCTGACCTGCATCAGGCCGTGGATATTCGTAAAATGTAAATGGCTTGCCATAGCTCTCCCGCAAACAGCCACCAGCTCGATCTATTCCTCCTTTATTGTCTCGCCTTCCCAATATCGCTCCGATATAGTACTGCTGTCCGTACTGCAGCCTAGGGTCATAACTCACCGTATTCCCACTGATATATCTCACGATGCTGCCCAATGGGTTCAATGGGTCCGTATAAATGAAAAACATCACCGTATCTTCCGCATCCAGCATCTGTCCATTCGGATCATAGATATCCGGATTGATTCGCAAGATTCCGTCCTCACATAGATCTTCTGATACGCTGTTTACCTTCCCAATCGCATTGGTACACTTGCACTCGTGATTCAATATAAACGTGAACTGACAGCCAAAGGCATCTGATATCATCACTGTATCATCCACTAGGTTCTTCACATACTTCGACGTATATACATTCGTCGTGCTGTCTATGGTTCCGTTCCCTTTCAGTACCCGATACTTGGGACTTCCTCCCGTGATCTTGAAATTGTACGTATATCCATTATTATCTCCGGCACAAATGATCACCTCCTTGTCCTTGTTCGGATCTGAGTTGAACCACAACTCCACTGTATCTTTTGTCGTACAGCCCTGTCTGGTTTCTGTCCACTCAAAACAGTACTTTCCGTACTGGCTCACATCTACGTTCGATTTCGGGTCTGTACTATTCAAATTACTCGTCCCGGGGCCGCAGATCTGCTTCCACGATCCTCCAACATCCTGACGGGCATTGAATTGATTGATCAACGAACAGATACTGTCGTTGGGGCCTGCATTTGGATTTGGGGCTGGGTACAATTCTACTTCCAGGCATGTCTCCGGACTCACCCCACAGCTGCTTTGGTAACTGAAACATACCGTGCCTTTCCCTGGCGCACCATTCCACAATACGTCAATTGACGCGGAGTTGAATGGATCTTTTGTCGTGATCACTCCCCCTATCACTATCCAGTTGTACAAGATCACATCCGACAATATCGTGTCTATTTGGTAATGTGCACTATGGCCCAAACATATCACAGTATCGCCTACTATATTCACCGGACCCGGCTTCAACTTGCTTTCATCCAATGTCTCGCAAAAGGTGCGGATACAAAGCTCTGATGCATCTCCATAGGATACCTGAATAGACAATTCCAGGCAATAATCATCTTTACCTAAATTCGTCACATCCAGATTCTCTTCCTGACCTATTATTCTTGCAGGATTCTTTTTTACTATACCATTTATAATCAAAGCTGTAATTTACGTCTGTATTGTTTCCACAATAATCTGTAATATCAGTGATGTTGGAATATAGATAAATCTCTCCATTTAAACACTCCAACTGAAAACTTGGAGCAAATCGGGGATAGATAGTATATAAATGGTACGCAGAATCACAGCGATTTGGAGATGTTGAATTTGGCAAATCCACTATTGCATAGTTATTACAGCCACTGAATCGCTTGTTGGTGGTAGGATCTATATATGTATCCCCGGGATCGCAACCGATATAGTATACATTAGGTTCATCCGGCTTTGGCAATATATAAAATTGCCTTATAGAATCATATTTACAGCAATTTGCACCTGTAAATTCTACTTTGTACTCTCCATCAGCAAAAATACTTGTACCATGCCAATCATATGGCACATCCTCCAGGCAGATGTACTTATCCGGTCCTTTGTATTCTGGTTTCGGAAGGATTGTAATTGTCTTACATTTTGGACCCTCTTCGTCACAGATACTGCTTCTGTCTTCATTGCCGATAAAAGCTGTCACACATAATGTGTATGTTCCAGGACCCCACTCATCATCCAGCGTCACTTCACTTTCATTGCCTCCTACAGGGACTCCATCCCAGGTCCACTCATAATATGGATCACAACCGCCAGGCTGATCGTTGACATTCCATCTTTCTCCACAAAATCCTTCACATACCTTATCCTTGCCCATGATATTGCTCAATGGCGATAAATTTGGCGCACCTCCACCTGAAGTTGTTAAACAAAAGTCACAAACATCACCACTACAACCATCTACAAACAAATAATATGTTTTACATGGTGTGAGGTTGGCTGTAATTGTAAATGATCCTGAAGAGCCACTGCAAAAAGGGTTACAGGCTACTTCTTCACCACAACTACAGTCTCCCCAAATACCCATTTGGACACCTTGATTATTTACGCAATTATTAAAAGTAATGGTGATAGTAACTGTACCTCCAGTGGTCACAAAAGCCCACCAACTGGTATTATGTGGACCTCCACCACTACTGCACAATGATCCAGAACCGCATGGATATAAATCGGAATGGATGTCAGAAGTATTCTGACAACAATATCCATTCACTTCATCGAGGGAACAAAGGACGTTCGCAGAAGAACAATCATCTGTAGCAGGTGGTACACACTGAGCGTGCAAACTCCTTGACTGGAATGCAAAAAATACAACTAAAGCAATGAGTACTTTCTGGAACATGTTGTTTTTGTTTGTTTTAAATATTAATAAATTAATTAATTTTTACTTTTTGAACAGATAAAAATACGCTTGTTTACAATTATTAACAAACTTATTTTTAAACTACAATCATTGAATCAATGATAAACTTTGCAGCCCACTTTGTCCATCTCTCACCGCAGACTCCCAAGCTGGCAAAAACGCTTCTTCAGACAAACTTTTTTCTTAAAATATTTATTTATAGTGCAGAATCATTCTCCTAAACACAAAAGCCGGAGCGAATGCCCCGGCTTCTGATTCCTGTTTCTTTTCTTTCTTTGCTCTGACCTAGCGGATCACAGTAAAGTCTCCTTTGTAGATCTCACTGCCGCTACTACCTTCAAACTCTATGTCGGCGACAAACACATACACACCCGGCATTACCAACTCCCCGCGGAAGCTACCATTCCAGCCTATCTCTCTTCCTCCTTTGTTCGCATCCAACAAATTCTCTGCCTTGTATACTTGCTCACCCCAGCGGTCATAGATCGCCAGACTCTTCACTATTCTAACTCGCTTGCCATATACATTGAAATAATCGTTGATCTTGTCCCCATTTGCACTGATCACATTCGGCCACCACACATCTTTGCTGATCTTCACCAAAACCCGTACCAGCTCTGTGATCTCACAGCCTGATGCGTCAACTGCCGTCACCCTGAACTCATACGACGTATCCGCTGTATACACTTTGTTCGATGTCCAGTCTTTCTCTATGCTCGTATTGTACCACTCGTTTGACTTATATGGCTCCGTTCCGCCTGAGACGTCCAATACCATGCTGTCCAAATCTACTCGTGTCCCCTGATCTACTACTATTGTCTTCACTACTTCTATGCCCATCGGACTCGGCTCTACTAATGTCACCGTCGTATCCCGAAGACAGCCATTCGCATCTTTTACGCTTATCTTATACGTTCCCTGTCCAAGATTCGGAAACTCATCCGCACTGACATATTGCCCGCCATTGATCGAATACATCAATCCACTCAATACCTGATTGTTGTAATCCAATACTTCCAGTATGCTCACAACCCCATTCTTCTCTCCATAACATCGTGGATTCTTTCCCTCCGTCGAGATCAATGCCAATGGATTTCCTACTTCTGACACTCGGATCGTGTCGTAATCCAGACACCCATTCTTTCCATCCTTGATTTCCAATACATATTCTCCGCCCGGCTTACCTACTGTGATCTCCCGACTGCCTTGACCAGTTACTATGCTTCCGCTCAACGCTCGCCAATTGTATTCTTTTACCTGGCCACTGGCTCCCTGTGAGCCGGACCCATCCAACTTCACCTGATCCACACTACACGTCAAGGTCCCCTTCTGAACTATTGTGCGCTCGGCGTTTTGATGTCCTGGCTCACCTGCACCGTCGTTGAATCCACACAGCCATTCGTCAGATTCGTCACCACTACTGTGTAACTTCCGGGACTGCTTACATTCCCTATATAACTCCTGGCATTCGTCACCACACTGCTTCCCTTCCACTCTACTTCATAATTCACTCCCTGACTTGATTTGCTCGCATCCAAGGCTACCTGTGTAATTTCACACGTCAATTCCTGCGGTGTCGCTACTGACAATACTGGCAATGTGATATCTTCCGAGATCGTATACGTGATCTCATTTGTACAACCTGATACCTGATCTTTTATCGACAATCTGTACGTGCCTTTCTTATTGATCTCAACGGTACTTCCATTCACCTGTCCTGGATTTACAAAGCCGCCGTCTATTGTACTCCATGTATAATCCAAGCCACCCGCTGAGCCCGCTAGTGAGCCCCTTCCATCCAAATCTATGCTCTTCACTTTACAGCTCAATATCTTTGACCCTTTGATCTCCGCTACCGGATACGCATACCACGTCACCGGTACTCCGGGTGTATTCTGGATACATCTGTCTCCATAGTTTACATTTCCTGTCACCGGATCAACATTGCCCATAAACACCGCTATGTAATACGTCTTGCCCAATTGCATCTTACTGCCATCGAATACAAACACTCCATTGTCATTGAACCCGATTATCGTCCCATTCAACGGATCATTCGACTGTCCGTCATACAATACGTACCTTACTACGTCATTTCCGTCTTTCATCCCTGTGCTTCCATCGTACTGCGCTCGCGCTGTTCCATCCGCACACAATATTATCGGTGTCAAATCCAAATCTCCTATATCCGTAATACACACACACTCGTGCTGTAGACTCGTCGTATCCGTAGAACAGATATGTCTATCCCTCACTGACAGCTCTACACTGCTTCCCGTGGGTATCCACCCGGATTGGTATACTCCGTTCTGGATCTGCGTCATCACAACTCCTACTGTCCCTCCGCGATAGGCCTCTACTGACCAGGTCGTCGACTCCCCATTCTCTACTCCTATCGTAAATCGATAGTTCTCCGCTGTGTTGTCACACTCAATCACTGGTGTACCCTTAAAGTTAGGGGAATCCCAAAAACTGATGTGTACCGTATCCTTCCTCACGCAATTTTGATTGTCTACCGTCCACTCCAGCATATACGTACCCTTCTGGCTTACATTGATCCCTGTATTGTCCAGCCGTGGATCTGTTATCACAACAGGACTCGGACCCCCGATTTGTCGCCAGCTCCCTTGACCCAATGTCAGATTGCCTTGCATCACATAGTTCAATCCACACACACTATCCGCTTTTCCAGCATCTGCCAATGGATACGCTGTCCACACAAAGGGTTGCGAACTTATCCTGAAACAATCATCATCATCATCCACCAAATTATTATTATCCAAGTCATTGCCCACTACCTTGATCAGATAATAGATCTGCTCTGTCTTCATACGACTCGCATCAAAGCAAATCTGAGCCGTTGAAGTGTAAAAGGTATCATACAACACTGTCGTGGTGTTCGCCCCTTTAGCTTTCCAGTCTGTCTGCGAATTGGATAGTATATACATCCTTATATCCTCTCCTGCTACTATCGTATCCGGATTTACTTCCGTAATCGTCACGCACTGGTCTTCACATACACGCGTCACGCGCTGCTCCAGATCTCCCGCTGAGATAATTCCGCAATTACAATTGTGGATATCTGCAACCAGCTCACTTACACAGCCGTTCGCATCCTGTACAAGGATCTTAAAGGTATCCAAACTCACCAATGTATCTGACATATACAGGTTGCCTACCAACTTGCCGCCTCCTGTCAATAATGTATAGGGCCCTTGCCGCTCTTGATCGTCGCTTCCACACGATATGTAAAATTCACATTCTTGTCCACACAGATCTTTTCTATATTGTCTATCTCAGGTGGTGCATTGAACGTGATATTCACTACATCCGTCCGCACACACTGATTGTTTGTCTCTTCTATTTCAAAGCTATACGTTCCATAACCACCCTGTGCTGTCACCGTAGGTGTCTCCACGTCGGTATTGCTGAATACGACTCCGCCTCCACCTGTCACTCGCCACTTCAACTGACTGTTCGGTATGCTGCTCGTTCGCAAGCCCCTTAGGTCATACACCAAACCACACACTGCATCATCCTGACCTGCATCAGGCCGTGGATATTCGTAAAATGTAAATGGCTTGCCATAGCTCTCCCGCAAACAGCCACCAGCTCGATCTATTCCTCCTTTATTGTCTCGCCTTCCCAATATCGCTCCGATATAGTACTGCTGTCCGTACTGCAGCCTAGGGTCATAACTCACCGTATTCCCACTTATATATCTCACGATGCTGCCCAATGGGTTCAATGGGTCCGTATAAATGAAAAACATCACCGTATCTTCCGCATCCAGCATCTGTCCATTCGGATCATAGATATCCGGATTGATTCGCAAGATTCCGTCCTCACATAGATCTTCTGATACGCTGTTTACCTTCCCAATCGCATTGGTACACTTGCACTCGTGATTCAATATAAACGTGAACTGACAGCCAAAGGCATCTGATATCATCACTGTATCATCCACTAGGTTCTTCACATACTTCGACGTATATACATTCGTCGTGCTGTCTATGGTTCCGTTCCCTTTCAGTACCCGATACTTGGGACTTCCTCCCGTGATCTTGAAATTGTACGTATATCCATTATTATCTCCGGCACAAATGATCACCTCCTTGTCCTTGTTCGGATCTGAGTTGAACCACAACTCCACTGTATCTTTTGTCGTACAGCCCTGTCTGGTTTCTGTCCACTCAAAACAGTACTTTCCGTACTGGCTCACATCTACGTTCGATTTCGGGTCTGTACTATTCAAATTACTCGTCCCGGGGCCGCAGATCTGCTTCCACGATCCTCCAACATCCTGACGGGCATTGAATTGATTGATCAACGAACAGATACTGTCGTTGGGGCCTGCATTTGGATTTGGAGCTGGGTACAATTCTACTTCCAGGCATGTCTCCGGACTCACCCCACAGCTGCTTTGGTAACTGAAACATACCGTGCCTTTCCCTGGCGCACCATTCCACAATACGTCAATTGACGCGGAGTTGAATGGATCTTTTGTCGTGATCACTCCCCTATCACTATCCAGTTGTACAAGATCACATCCGACAATATCGTGTCTATTTGGTAATGTGCACTATGGCCCAAACATATCACAGTATCGCCTACTATATTCACCGGACCCGGCTTCAACTTGCTTTCATCCAAGGTCTCACAAAAGGTTCGGATACAGGTTTGGGTAGCGTCTCCATATGATACCTGAATAGACAATTCCAGGCAATAATCATCTTTACCTAAATTCGTCACATCCAGATCTTCATCAAAACTGATTACTTTACCCGGATTCTTTTTACTATACCATTTATACTCATAATTATAATTTACGTCTGTATTGTTTCCACAATAATCTGTAATATCAGTAATGTAAGACTTTAAATAAATCTCGCCATTTAAACACTCCAATTGAAAACTTGGAGCAAATCGGGGATAGATAGTATATAAATGGTACGCAGAATCACAGCGATTCGGAGATGTTGAATTTGGCAAATCCACTATTGCATAGTTATTACAGCCACTGAATCGCTTGTTGGTGGTAGGATCTATATACGTATCCCCGGGATCGCAACCTATATAATATACATTAGGTTCATCTGGCTTTGGCAAGATATAAAACTGTCTCACAGAGTCGAACTTACAGCAATTTGCACCTGTGAATTCAATTTTGTACTCACCATCCGCAAAAATACTTGTACCATGCCAATCATATGGCACATCCTCCAGACAGATGTACTTATCCGGTCCTTTGTATTCTGGTTTCGGAAGGATTGTAATCGTCTTACATTTTGGACCCTCTTCGTCACAGATACTGGTTTTATCTTCATTGCCGATAAAAGCTGTCACGCATAATGTATATGTTCCAGGACCCCACTCATCATCCAGCGTCACTTCACTTTCATTGCCTCCTACAGGGACTCCATCCCAGGTCCACTCATAATATGGATCACAACCGCCCGGCTGATCGTTGACATTCCATTTCTCTCCACAAAATCCCTCACATACCTTATCCTTGCCCATGATATTGCTCAATGGCGATAAATTTGGCGCACCTCCGCCTGAGGTTGTTAAAGTAAACTGGCATACGTCTCCACTACAACCATCTACAAACAAATAGTATGTTTTACATGGGGTGAGATAAGCTGTGATTGTAAAAGAGCCACCCCCGTTACAAAAAGGGTTGCATGCTACTTCTTCACCACAACTACAGTCTCCCCACAATCCCATCTGAACACCTGCCCCACTGCAGTTACTAAAAGTTATTGTAATCGTGACATTTCCTCCAGTTGTAACAAAAGCCCACCAACTGGTATTATGTGGAACATATGCTCCTCCAGCACTAGGGCACAATAAATTTGCACCGCAAGGATACAAATCAGAGTGTATATCTGAAGTATTTTGACAAGAATATCCATTCACTTCATCCAATGAACATAACACATTTGCCGCAGAACATTCATCCGTAGCGGGCGGTACACACTGCCCGAGCAAACCTGATTCAATAGAAAAGATACTAGCGCAAATAAAAAATAGAAGCCTTCTGGTCATAATCAAATTTTCAACATATTGCCATAATCAATAACCGAACCAATATTTAAATACTGGAAAATTCAAATATACGACACGAAACTACCTTAAAATGCTGCCTTGCAAGAGAATTATTTTGATGAATCTGCTGTAAAAATATTTATATTGGAATAATGCAATTTTCCTAATTATATACTGAATACAAATATATTATTACAATTAATGATCGATAAAAAACAAAAAACAACTTAACAATTCTCAAACGAGAAGTTTATTTGATACTTTTTATCTCACCAAGGTCACATCCGCAGTAAAAAAAACAGATTTTCCGGTTACAGAGAGTGCCTCAATCTGGCAAATAAAAACCCCCGGATTCATATCCTGACCCTCAAACTTACCATCCCAACCGTAATCATCCAAATTGGCGTCAAAATCAGAATTAAAATACACCAGCTCTCCCCAACGATCAAAAACACTGAATTTCACAATCTTTTGAATGTCAAGGCCAGTATTAAACTTTAAAAAATCATTCAATCGATCTCCATTTGGAGAAAACACATTAGGGACAAAAACTCCCGGGGCAGTATTTACTTTTATGAGAATGTCATCTATGGCAATACATCCATGATCATCCTGAATTAACAATTTGTAAACGGTGGTTTGGTGAGGTTTAACCACAATAGAAAAACAAGTGTCACAAAGAAATGATTGATCTAATGGCACCCACTTTACCTTTATCAAATTGCTGGTATCCACATTTGTCGATCCGGTTATCAAAAAACTTTCCCCAAGATGGATCGATTGATCGGGGCCAAGATCTAGTTGAAGTTCTGTAGCCGGTTCAATTGAAATTAATGTATCATATGTACAACCAAATTTATCTTTTATATAAAGAGTATAACTACCAGGTTCAAGATTATTTAAATTTGGATTCCGATTATAAGTCAAACCATTAATTGAATAAAGGAAAGGTGCGTCACCACCAAAAATTTCTGTAACTTTTAATGATGCATTTTCCAAACCATCACAGCTTGGCTTATTAATATCACAGTTTAATCCCAATATAGTCGAGCCATATTGATTCACATGTATAGTGTCGATGGAACTGCAGCCATTATCCAAATCTGTTGTCGTAACAATATAATCGCCTTCTTTATTAACATAAATCAGAGAACTTGCAGTACCACCTTCGATAATTCCACCTATGGTCATCCATTTAAAACTAAATCGTCTAACAGAATCCGACTTTGCTGCTAGCTGAACTTTCTTTAAATCACAGCGCAAACTATCACTCTGAAGAATATTAATTTGTGGAAAATTAAAATTTGTCGTAACAGTGGTAAATGTATCCGTGACACATCCTTCTTGGTTAGTCACCTTGATGTGATAAACTCCCGGTAGGCGGACGGTAGGTTTTCTATCAGTTTTATTCAAAAACTGACCCGGCCCCGACCAAATAAAATTTGTGTCCTGCAAGCTAAAAACAGAAATCAATTGTACTGATGAATCTCTGCAATTCAGTTCCCCTCCTGTGAGGGTAACCGTTGGATAAATATGTTGATCAGTCAATCTAAGTGATGCCTTTGAAGAACAAAAATTATCCGCAACAGCAATTACATTATAAACACCGGTATCCTTCGCATATGGATTCTGTTCAGCACTGAAAAACTGGTTGGGCCCTGACCAGAAAAAATTCAAACTATTAAGTTGACTTTGGACTTTTAACTGAGCACTATCAGAACTACAAGGTAAGTTCACGTTAGAAGTGATTAAAATTGGAACAATAGTATCAACAATAACATTCACTGAATCCCTTGTCACACACCCATTTTTATTTCGAGCATAAAAGACGAATTCACCTCCCTCAGTAACAAGTGTTCGAGAATTGCGTAAAGTATCACCGAAAGGCGTTAACCAATAAAATTCCTCCAAGGAGGATTGTGCAACTGACTCTAGTACAGCTCTCGGTTCTTTGCAATTAATATTAGTATGTGTGGTAATCAAGTTTGGAGGTAATGTGTCTGCAACTACATCCATAACATAAGTATTCTGGCAAAGATCTTTCGAAGTTAATGTAAGCAAGTAAAGCCCGGGAGTTGCAACAGAAATGATTGTATCAGATGAACTAAAATTCAAAGGACCCTTCCAATCTATTACTTGCGTGTTTTTAGTTTGAATCTTAACAGTTGCGGACTTTTGTTTACAATTTATAGTATCTTTTATCAAGTTCTGTAAAATTGGATGCAATGTATCATAATGGATAAATAATGAATCCTCAATAAAGCATCCGTTGCTACCTGTGATCATTATTTTGTATTTGCCCTGTCCAGGCTGGGTCACTACAGGACCAATGATCTTCATTCCGGACGGGCTTAACCATTCAACTAATGCAAGTTTATCTTCTGTGATTATTCTTATATCCTTATTTAAAATTGAATCGCAGCGTATTGCAGGATCGGGTAATGTATATTTGGGAGTGTCAATGATTGCTAAAATCCGAATTGTATCAATTTTGATGCATCCATCTATATTTGTCGTAAATCCAAAATAAGTACCGGGAGTTGAGGTAATTAAATTCGTTTTATTAATAATGCTTGAATCCGGGAGTTGCCAATATTGTTTATCAATATCAATATCTCCAGAGATCAGAATTAATGTGGCTTGCTTCTTCAAACATGTTATTGTATCAAATGTCACTGCTGTTTGAGGCAAATGTATCGAAGAGGGAATGATAACATCTTCGGATGTAGCGCAATGATTTGTACGTATAGCAGTAACACGATATAATCCTGGAATGGTTACTTTTTTCAATGCTGTTGTATCCATAGCAAAAAATGGATCTCTTATCGTAAAATATACATTTGAAGTCGACGAAGAAGCTCTTAAATCTACAGTAGGTTTTTTACATGTCAGACTGTCAAAGTCAACAATTAAGTTAGGTTTTATCGTATCAACCAGCAGATCAAAACTATCGACATGTATGCATCCATTATCCCCAATGGCATATAATGTGTAAATCCCGGGAATACTAACAATTGGACTTGAATCAATTGATGCAAAATTGGATGGCCCTTTCCAAAAAATACTGTCTATGATTACGTTGTTACCCCTGAATCTTAGGGAAATAGAATCTTTTATGCAATTTATTGTATCAGAGATCAAACTAGCAAATGGACTGCGCTTATTTTGATCAATAAAAATAGTTTTCTCCGCTGTACATCCATTGGTTGCAGTCACCACGAGTCGATAATATCCCGAAGTATCTACCAATGGATTTTGATTATTACTATTGAATCCAAAAGCTGTACTCCATCGCCAACTTGCTATGGAGATATTGCTCGTCGCGTTTATAGGAACAATTGGGTTTTTGCAGGTAATCAACCTCGAGTTAATCTGTAATACAGGTTTATCTTTATCTTGGAATACACTTATCGTATCTGATTTAATACAACCATTTTGTTGCACAATTTGAATCGTATACAAACCAATTTCCCTGACCCAGGGTTGCTTTTGGTAAGAAACAAACCCAGTAGGACCTGACCAATTGAAGCTATACTTAGTGGAATCCCCGGTTAAGTACTTAAAATTTATTTGTACACTGTCATTCAAACAATCTAGCAGATCGACTTGTAAACCTAAATCAGCTTTCAAGGTATCTAATAACACTGCAATACTAGTGTCCAGGGTGCATCCAAAACTGTCAACTAAATGTACAGAGTATGTTCCAGCAAAAGTTACCAGGGGTTCCTTTGCCGTAGATATAAAATTATTTGGTCCACGCCATAAAATAGTATCGATGTTAGATCCCAATCGAGTCGAAATAACAATTGCTGTATCACGACAGGTAATTGGTTTATAAATGGCAACAAAACTCGGTTTGGTTCTCGTAGAATTGACGGTAACACTAACAGTGTTGGAACACCCATTTTTTGATTTTGCTGTCAAAGAGTACTTGCCCGGAGAAAAATAAAAAGGGTTCTCATTAATCGAAGAAAAACCTGAAGGTCCACTCCAAATAAAATCATGTAAATCTACGTTTGACTGCACTTCAAAAGCAGCACTATCGAGTTTACAATCCAAATCGGTCGCAATGATATTAAAATCTGGTTTCGATAAATCTTCAATCACCTGAAAATTAGCTCTGTTAGTACATCCCGATGATTCTGTAACTATTAAACTATATACTCCCGGTGAAGTCACATCCAAGAAGTCTAAAGTTCCTACGTCATTTCCTTGAAACTGCCAAGTGTACTGTGGCGAAGAAACTGATGTAATCCCTGACAATCTAATTGTCTTTTTGTCGCATGTCAAGGTATCTCCTTGAATATTAATATCTGGAATTTTACCTTTTTTTACAATTGTAATCTCAATACTGTCTGAACAATTACCATCAGTAATCTTTAACTTGTATGTGCCAGCATTGTCCACAATTGGCTTCAAAGGATCTTTCAAATCTTTAATGTTACCATCATTGGTTGTCCAGCTTATTAG